>NZ_JAMDGS010000025.1:0-1447 GCF_028657055.1 Pseudomonas aphyarum | reverse complement strand
TGGACTGACCCCGACAAATTGGACGATCGTAAATCTATACCTGAATAGACTGAGTCCTGTATTCAACAGGGCTCAGTCCGTTTAACTTCAGCCTGATCCGTCGGTGATTGTAGTAGTGGATGTAGTCCACCAAGCCGGCGTGAAGCTCGTCCAGACTACTGAATTTGTTCAGGTAAAAAAATTCGGATTTCAGCGTGCCAAAAAAGCTTTCCATCGCCGCATTGTCGTAGCAATTACCTTTACGCGACATGCTAGGCGTGACCGAGCGTTCTTTGAGAAGTCGACCATAGATCGGCATCCGATATTGCCACCCTTGGTCGGAGTGCAAAATTGGCTTCTCCTGCGGCTGAAGGCGATCAAATGCCTTTTTCAGCATCGCCCCGACCATGCTGAATAAGGGTCGTCTGGCTATGTCGTAAGAAATGATTTCGCCGTTATACAGATCCAGGATGGGCGAGAGATAAAGTTTCTGCCCTCCAACCTTGAACTCTGTGACGTCGGTTACCCACTTCTGATTTGGCTGTTGTGCTTCAAACTCGCGCTTCAGCAGATTAGGAGCAGCCTGGCCTGCTTCTCCTTTGTAAGCGCGATATTTCTTCACACGCACAAGGCTCTTGATCTGAAGCTCGGTCATCAGACGTTGAACCGTCTTGTGGTTGACCCGGTGACCAGCATCTCGAACTGCCAAAGTGATGCGGCGATAGCCATATCGTCCTTTGTGCTCGTCGAAAATGGTGCGGATCCTGGCTTTCAGATCCGCATACTTGTCGGCCGCCTGGAGCACCTTGTGCTGATAGTAAAACGTGCTGCGCGCCAACCCGGCTGCTTTCAGCAAGTCCTCAAGAGGGTAATGCTGCCTTAGCTCGATTACGATTTGCGCTTTTTCTGCTGCGCTGCTCGTTTCTTCTGAACCAAGGCATCGAGCTTTTTTAGATAGTCATTTTCCAACCGAAGCTGATTCAGCTCCGCGATCAGCTCATCCCGAGTACGGGAATCATCATCGGGTGACTGGGGTTGAGAAGATGAAGTCGGTTTCGGCATTTTTTTCTGAGATCCAGGTCGGTTGGGCTGCCGAGACAAGGCATTTTTACCGGCCTTATCATAGCGACGCTCCCAGTCACCAATGATGTTGAATTTTCGGATATCAAACAATGCCGCCACTTGGCGGTAGGAAAGTTGCTCTTCGCGCATGCGTTTCAAGACGGATAGTCTGAATTCAGCGCTGTAATGCTGCACCTTTTTTGATTCTAGAGCGGCCGCGCCATGGACCTGATAGGCCGCGACCCACTGGCGCAATGAAGAAAAATCTACATCGTGCCGCCCCGCAACATCTCTAAGACCCGCTTTGCCGGAGCAGTAGTCCTGCACCGCCAACAGCTTCACTTGAACTGTGTACTTCGCCATAAAACACCCCATCGGTTGTGTCCAACCTTTGGGGTGCAGTCCA
>NZ_JAMDGS010000024.1:0-31350 GCF_028657055.1 Pseudomonas aphyarum | reverse complement strand
GCGAAATCGCCCGGTGGGTGCCTGACTGTTATCAAGGAGCGTGCCAGTTTTTTCGAAGCCTTATAAACCAGCAGGTTGGCGCTGAGCGACCCTGGTTTTTGCGAAAACGGGCAGGGATTCAGGTGAAAAGTGCGCAAGAAGTTGCGCAGTACTGCGCAACTTCTTGCGCACTTGGCTGGAGGCCTTGTGGCAGAAGGGTTTCAGAGGTTTTATAGGGGTTTTATTACGGGGAACTGCGCAACTTCTTGCGCAGTATGGCTAATCGCCGCGTTATCGGGTCAACACCGCGAGGCATTCCTCAATCGAGCGTCGCTGGGTTTCGGCATACAACCCCAACTCATCAATGGTCGAACGCCCCAAAGCCAGCTCGAACGCCTGTCGGTTGGAATGCTCGCCATAGTGCGCCTGCGCCGCGTCGCCCAGGTTCGACTGAAAAATCCCCGCTGCACTGACCGGCAGGAAATCTTCGTACACCAGTGGCTCAGCTTTCACATACCCATCGCGCAACAACCCTTGCAGTGAAACATCAGCCGGACGACCCGCCGCCAGCCCTTTGTCTGTCAGGAAATAACGGAAGTACGCCAGTTCCTGCTCGCGCATGCCACTGAGGCTGTCAGGGAATTCGCTGAAATGCTGAGCCATCAGCGCGTTGTAGCGCGAGGCATTGGCTTCGTTGGGGAAGTCGCCCAGTTCATCGCGCGCCGCGTTCAGCAGTCGGTCGTACAACGCACGGCCCTTGGGGGTCAGCGCCGCGCCACGTTGTTCGATTTCGCCGAAACGGGCGCTGTGGCTGCCTCGGGTTTGCGTCTGGTCGGTGAAGGCGATCGGCTCGTCCAGCGCCTTGAAACTGGTCTGACGCAACAGGATCGGATGCTGCCGGCGCGGCGGACCTTCGATCACCGCTTTGGGCGTGATGCCATGCAGCGGCATCTGCGCCTGGACGATGTCGATGTCGAGCGTGCGCGGGGTCAGGTGGTTGATGTGCGGGCCCTTGAAGGCCACGACATCGGCAATCAGGCGATGCTGAGCGCTGAGGGTCTGGTATTGCGCGGCGGTGACGGTGGCGCTGTGGTGCCAGCGAAAAGTCTCCAGCGCTTGCAGGACAAACTCCCCGGCCTCGGATTCATTCAGGCCGCCAGCGGCTTCGGCCTGTTCGATCAGTCTTAGCGCCGAAGGTGTAAAGATCGAACGCTTATCCAGCACCGATTCAGCAAAGGCCCGCAGCTCAGGGTCTTCAATCAATTCCAATCGCAGCAACGAAGTGAACACCCGGAATGGGCTGACCTGCAGCGCATCTTCATGCACCGCGCGAAATGCCGTGGAATGCACCGGCACCCCGGCAGGTGTCAGGTCGTAATAACCCACCGGTTGCATCCCCATCACCGCAAACAGGCGGGCGAGGGTGGCCAGTTCAGCGGCGGTGCCGACGCGGATTGCGCCGTGGCGCTCCATGTCCAGCCGTTCGATCTCACCGGTGCTGTGCAGTTGACTGGCGATTTGCGGCTCGCGTGCCAGCACGTCGCGGTTGGTCTGTTCCACCAGTTCCATCAACGCGCCGTACAGCGGCACTTCTTCGCGGTACATGTCGGACATCGCTTTGGAGAAGCGTTGGCGGATCAGGTCGGGGCTGACGAAAGGCTGCACGGTCATGAAAACAATTCCTGGCACGGTCACGTAAAGGATGACGGAAAAGATCGCAGCCTTCGCTGACGCGGGCAAACGAAGAATCCTACGAACTTCATTCTGCCAACGACTGACCGTTTACCTGTCCTGACGCGAATTCTCCCCCAGAAACTCCCGATACAGACGTGCCGTGTTCGACGGCTGTTCAACCATCGGCATATGGCCGACGCCGTCCCAGACATCGACCCGCAAATTGCTGATGCCTTTGCTCCACACCGGCACGCTGCTGACGTCGATCAACCGGTCCTTGCGACCCCAGAGCAACAGCGCCGGACATTTGATGTCCGACAGTTTCGGCTCCATCGGCGGGCTGGCGCGAAAATCCCGGAAGATCTCTTCCAGTTCATCGCGACATTGCTCGTAACGCTGGGCGATCGCGTCGAGCACCAGACCGGGTACCCACGGTGGCGAGGCCATGGTCATGGCATAGAAACGTCGGAATTCTTCCCGGGAATTGATCAGAAACGGATTGTGCCCACGGGCCAGATGTCGCTCCATGTCGCTGGCCTCGGGCGCAGTGACGCCGGCCGGGTCGATCAGCGCTACCGAAGCGATGCGGTCGGGGTAGGTCGCCGCCAGCCACGCGGCGATGTAGCCGCCCATGGAGTTGCCGATCACGTGGACCTTCTCGACGCCGCAGACGTCGAGCAACTGGATCATGCGCTTGGCCTGCACCGGAATGTCGTAGCCACCGCCGGCCTTGAAGCCGGTTTCGCCGTGGCCGGCCAGGTCCGGGATGATCACCCGGTACTGTCCGACAAAATGCCGGGCGAAGCGTAGCCACAGGTTCTTTTCGGCACTGTAGCCGTGCAGCATCAAAATGCTGCTTGACGCTTCATAAGGCCCGCCTTGCCAGGTCGACACGGTCATTTCGGCAATCGGCACTTCAATCTTGTGCAACCGGTAAAGCCTGGCCTCCAGGGCCGCGCTCAGATCGTAGAGCCAGTGGCCGACCGCCGGGTAACTCAACCAGCTCCAGGCCACGAAAACCGCGAGGGCGACAAACAGCAAAAGCATCGTGGGTCTTCCTTGTTCAAGACAGAATGTGGTCGGCCGGTTTCAGCGCCCGGGTCAACCGGTGGTAGCTGAAACTGAAGCCGGGGAACATCGCGATCACGTGACCGCTCCTGCTTTGATACCAACTGTGGCAGCCGCCGGTTTTCCAGACCGTGCGTTCCATCTCCCGGTGAATCATCTGAGTGTAGGTACGTTCTGCTTCGGGGCGAACTTCGATGCTGCGCAGACCTTTGGCCTGCAAGGTGCGGATGCAGTCGAGGATGTAGTTCATCTGCGATTCGATGATGAACAGCGCCGAGGTGTGGCCAATGCCGGTGTTCGGCCCGGTGACGATAAACAGGTTGGGAAAGTCCGGCAGGCTGGTGCCGAGGTAGGCGCGCGGGTATTGCGCCCAGACGTCGCGCAGTTGCACAGCGTTTTTTCCACTGACCGGGTAGGAAATCACGCCGTCGGTGGCGTCGTAACCGGTCGACCAGACGATCAGATCGACGTCGATGTGCTGGCCGTCCGTGGTGACGATGCCGGTTTCATCGAGGCTGGCGATGCCCTGTTCGCGGCTGTGCAACGTGACGTTGGGCCGGGTCAGCGCCGGGTAATACGTGCTGGAGAGCAGCACCCGTTTGCAGCCGATGGTGAAGTCCGGTGTCAGTTTTTTCCGCAACTCGGGGTCAGTCACCTGGCGTTTGAGAAACTTCAGGGCCTGGCTCTGCACCATGTGAATCGCCGGTTTCGAGTATTTGAAGGCGATGACCCGGGTTTCGAATTGCCAGTAGATCATCCAGCGCAGCAGTTTGTAGGCTGGTTTCAGACCCAGCAGCCAACGCTGGAACCGCCCGAACGTACGGTCGGCGCGGGGCAGCACCCAGTGCGCGGTGCGCTGAAACACGTGCAATCGGGAAACCTTCGGTGCAATCGCCGGAATCACCTGAGCCGCACTGGCGCCGCTGCCGACAATCGCTACTCGTTTACCGTGATAGTCGTAGCTGTGATCCCAATTGTTTGTATGAAAGGTCTTGCCCTGAAAGCGATCCTGGCCGGGGAAGTGTGGGATAACCGGTTGGCTCAGTGGCCCGGTGGCATTGATCAGGAACTGCGCATAAAAAATGCCTTTGGTGCCGGTGTGTACGACCCAGCGTTTTTCGGTGTCGTCCCATTCGACGCGTTCGACGTTGGCCTGCAGTTCCACCCGGTCGCGCAGGCCGAAGCGTTCGACCACATGGTCGGTGTAGCGGTGCAGTTCAGCCTGTTCGGCGAACATCTGGGTCCAGCGGTAAGGCGCAAACGAGAGGGAATAGAGCGGCGACGGCACATCCACCGCTGCGCCGGGGTAGGTGTTCTGGCACCAGGTGCCGCCGAAAAAGTCCCGGCGTTCCAGTAAGCGAAAGTCGTCGATACCGGCCTTGAGCAGATTGACCGCCGCGCACTGGCCGCCAAAACCGCTGCCGATGATCAACACTCGATAGGTCTGCATGAGCGTCCTTCTTAGAGTCTTTTTTCCATTTTCTTCCTTTCATGTATAGCCAATCATTTGCCTGCCGTGTGGCGGTAATGACGGGGTATTCGGCCCGCTGGCCGGTGATGGCTATTTAACGTCGCCCTGATAGACTCCCAGCACATCCGGTCTGCGGTCTGCGCAGTGCCGTCGAGTGGTCGAGGCCCCTATGGGAAGAACGGGAGGAAAGGGACTTTCACTGGCCAGGAGGCTCTATACATCGCGAACCCTTGGACTGGTCCTGGGGCTTTTGTGCGTGAGCGTCGCGATGTACCCGCTAGACCCGCCGGCCTGGGTCTGGGCGCTGATGCTGTTCAACGGCCTGGTCTGGCCGCACCTCGCGTATCAATGGGCCCGCCGGGCGAAGGTTCCGTACCACGCCGAACACCGCAACCTGTTGATCGATGCCTTTCTCGGTGGCTTCTGGGTCGCCGCCATGCACTTCAATCCCTTGCCCAGCGCCACGACCATTTCGATGATGGCGATGAACAACGTCGCCATCGGCGGCCTGCGTTTTCTGCTGGCCGGGGCGGCGGCACAGTTGCTCGGCGTCGGCGTTGGACTGGTGGTATTTGCCCCCGCATTCGTCCCCGCGACCACGCCGGCGCAACTCTATGCCTGTCTGCCGCTGTTGATGCTGTATCCGCTGGCGTTGGGCTGGATCTGCTTTCGCCAGGCCTACACCCTCGGCCTGCATAAACGTGAACTGCTGGCCCTGAGCCGCACCGACAGCCTCACCGGTCTGCTCAATCACGGCGCCTGGAAGGATCAACTGGAAATCGAATTCGAACGCTGCAAACGTCAGCAGACCGGTGCGGCGATTGCGCTGATCGACATCGACCACTTCAAGGCGATCAACGACACCTACGGGCATGTGGCGGGCGATATCGTCCTGCGCCAGTTGAGCAAGATGCTCAAGCAGAACCTGCGCATGGCCGATGTGGCGGGGCGCTACGGCGGCGACGAGTTTTGCGTGATCCTGCCGGACTTGCCGCTGTTCAACGCGGCGCAGGCGATGGAAGCGTTGCGTGAGCGTTTTTCCTTTCTGGTGTACGAACAGAACCCGGCGCTGAAAGTCAGCCTGAGCATCGGCCTGGCGGCGCTCGATCCGGTTCACGGCGACGCGACACGCTGGCTGGATGAAGCCGATCAGGCGCTGTATGAAGCCAAGGCCGGCGGGCGGAACCGGGTGATCTGCTGCAGTGACGACAAGCCACGGCGCGAGGTATTCGATTCGGTTTGAACGGATTGGGTGTCGCATTCGGGATAGAGCCTTGGCGCGATGTCAGGTACGGTTCAGTACCCGACACGAAACAAGGATTGATTCATGACGTTCAACTTCCCTCGTTCCCTGCTGGCCGCCGGTCTCGGCCTGACCCTTTCTTTCGCCACCGCTGGCGCCTTTGCCGAACCGCATAAACAAGTGCTGGCCGACGCAGAACAGTACAAACCCGAAGCCCTGAAACTGCTCGAACGCCTGGTCAATATCGACTCCGGTTCCGGCTATGAACCGGGGCTCAAGCAAGTCAGCGACATCGCCATCGATGAGCTGAAAAAACTCGGTGCCACCATCGAACTGGTGCCCAACACCCCGGAAAAAACCAACCACGTGCTCGCTACGCTCAAAGGCACCGGCAAGGCGAAAATCCTGCTGATGGCGCACATGGACACGGTGTTCAAGGAAGGCTCCGCCGCCGAGCGACCGTTCCACATCAAGGACGGCCGCGCCTACGGGCCGGGGGTGATGGATGACAAGGGCGGGATCGTCGCCGGCATCTACGCGCTGAAAATTCTGAAGAATCTCGACTTCAAGGACTACGCGCAAATCACCTTCCTGCTCGATGCCAGCGAAGAAACCGGCTCGGACGTTGCCACCGACCTGATCAAGAAAACCGCCAAACTCCACGACGTCACCCTCAACCTCGAACCGGGCCGCCCGGCGGATGGCCTGGTGGTGTGGCGCAAGGGCAGCGCCACCGCGCTGGTTGAGGTCAAAGGCAAGGCGGCCCACGCCGGCGTCGCGCCGGAACTGGGGCGCAACGCGGCGATGGAAGCGGCGCACCAGATCCTGCAACTGGGCAAACTCGGCGATGAAGCGAAGAAAACCACCATCAACTTCACCGTGCTCAAGGCTGGCGATCGCACCAACGTGATCCCGGATCAGGCAACGGCCAAGGCCGACGTGCGGGCGGCGGTGCCGGAGGAGTTCGACCGGATCGAGAAGGATCTGGCGCGGGTGTCGCAGGACAAACTGATTCCCGAGACCGAAGTGAAGACTTCATTGCAACGCGGCTTGCCACCGATGCCGCAGACGGCAGAGTCGGATCGTTTGATGGCGATGGCCCAGGGGATTTACGGTGAAATTGGCCGCAAGTTGACCGAAGAAGGCAGCGGCGGGGCGGCGGATGCGAGCCTGTCGGCCGGGGTGGGGACGCCGACGCTGGATGGGTTCGGGATTGTTGGCGGCAATATTCATACGCCGGAGGAATACGCGGAGGTGGAGAGTGTGGCGCCGCGGATTTATCTGTTGTCGCGGATGATTATGGAGTTGGCGAAGGGGCGGTGAGTGGTTCTTCGGTTTAGTGGATTCTGCGGGGTGCCAGGTTTTCCCCTCACCCCAGCCCTCTCCCAGGGGGAGAGGGAGCCGACCGAGGTGTCTTGCGTATTACATCGACCTGAAATACCGAGTTGATTATGGATTCGACGCATAACGCTCAAGTCGGTGTGCTTCTCCAGCATCCCCTCACCCCAGCCCTCTCCCGGAGGGAGAGGGGGCCGACCGAGGTGTCTTGCGCTATACATCGACCTGAAACACCCAGTCGATTATGGATTCAGAGGCGATCGTTCAAGTCGGTGTATCTCATCAATATCCCCCAATCGGTTCCCTCTCCCTCCGGGCGGTCCGACGTTTCGGGAGGGCTAGGGTGAGGGGGCTTTTGTGGGAAATGAGGAAAGCGTGAGCGGCGCACAACTTTCCAAGACCTTTCCTACAACGTACCCTGTTGCCGCGTTTCAGTATCGACCCCTATAGTTCGGGCTCGCGGAAAACTCCGCGAACGATCTTGGCCGGTCGGTAACCTGAAACGTAACAGCGCCATCGCTCAGAGCAGTTTCTGGGCAACGTGTTATGGCGGCTGTGCGCGGGACACCTTAGGGTGTGCCGGATCTTTCAGGTATCTGGTCGGCCAACCCGCTCACAGCTGCCACCTTTATTCGCTTGGCCGCGAACGGTGGTTGTCTTACCTGGAGTTACACCCATGTCGGATCGAGTAATCCCCCGCTACCTCCCCATCGACACCTACGACGCCGAATCCCCGGTGCTCTTCATCAATACCCAAAAAGAACTCAGCGACATGGCTGCGTGCGCAATGCACCGTTTTGTGGTCGTGAGCGATCTGGCGGACACGTTCTCCAGTCTCGACCTCAAGGGCATTTCCGATTGTGATCTGACGCGCATTACCAGCGCGGTGCATCTGCTGATGCGAGAAGGCTGCGCCATTCTGAACGTGATTCAGACGCGGGCATTACAGCGGGAGGAGGGCTTCAAGACAGCGGTCTAGCGGTTTCGCGGCGGGCGCCATGCGAGTGGACTCGTGATGGCGTCGGGCCGCTCTGCCTCTTTGTAGCGTGGTGCAGGGTTACTCTTTGACGCTCATGTATTCCTTGGCCCAGAGGATGTATTCCTCAGGCTGGGTGTAGGTGTGGGTCAGTTCGGTGGCGCTCAGGTCAGAGGCTTGGGTGAAGATCTGGCGTTGTTCGCGCAGGCTGTCGTAAGTCGCCTTGATCGCTGCGAAGTAGGCACCGTGGCCATCGATGGTCACGCGCACACCCAGTTCGGCCAGGCGTTTGTCGTCGCGCAGCGCCGGGTTGCCGTAGGTCACCAGCATCAGCGGGACGGTCAGGTGTTCGGCGATTTGCTCGAGTTGGTCGAAGTCCTGGATACCCACCATGCAGATACCGTCAGCGCCAGCAGCTTGATACTGCTTGGTGCGGCTGATGATTTCCTGGTTCGGCAGGATGCCGGCGTTGGTCCGGGCGATGATCGCCATTTCCGAGTCGACCCGGGCTTCCAGTGCCGCGCGGATCTTGCCGACGCCTTCGGCGACGGTGATCAGGTCGGTGGATTTGCGGCCGAATTGTGCCGGCAGCAGGGTGTCTTCGATGGTCAGCGCGGCGACGCCGGCGCGTTCCAGTTCGACGATGGTGCGCATCACATTGAGGGCGTTGCCGTAGCCGTGGTCGGCGTCGGCGATCACCGGCAATTGGGCGACGCGGCCGATGCGGGTGGCCTGTTCAGCGAATTCGCTGAGGGTGATCAAGGCAAAGTCCGGAGCGCCCAGGACCTGCAACGAGGCGACCGAGCCGCCAAGAATCCCTACTTCAAAACCCAGGTCAGCAGCGATGCGGGCGGACATCGGATCGAACACCGAGGCGGTGTGATAGCAGGTGTCGGAAGCCAGCAGCTGACGGAAGTTACGGCGCAAATCTTGATGAGAAAGCCTGGTCATACGAGTTCCACCAATACAAAGGAATGGAAAGGCTTGAGCAAAGGTGTCAACGCCGAAGGTGAAAAGGCTATCACGCCAATGGGTCAAGGATCATGACGAATTAACGAGGAAGTTAACCAGGAAAATCCTGTTCAGGCTTTCTTGCTGCAGGCAGAGGCGCTCAGGCCGCCACCGCCTGCTGCTGTTGATTGGGCAGCGGCACCGCCCGCACCGAGTTGCCCGGCTGCAATTGCAGGCGTTTGGCGGTAAGGCGGTCGATCACCAGACTGCTGCCGACCCGACGTCCCGGCGCGACGGTGATGCGGCAGTTTTCCAGGCGACGGTTGTGGATCAGCCACAGCGGCGCCTGATCGTCCGGCGTGCCGATGCTCAGGGTCAATTCCAGGCTGTCGCGCACCGTGCGGATGCTGCGGATCGGCGCCTCGATCACCGGGCCGCCGTCGAAGATGTCGATGTAGCCTTTGTGAGAGAAACCTTCCGATTGGAGGATTTTCAGTGCCGGCTCGGTGTTGGGGTGAGCCTGACCGATCACGGCCTGAGCCTGTTCGGTGAGCAGGCAGGTATACAGCGGCTGACGCGGCATCAGTTCGGCGATGAACGCCTTGTTGCCCAGCCCGGACAGGTGATCGGCATGGCTGAAATCCATCTGGAAGAAGTGCCGGCCCAGACTGTCCCAGAACGGCGAACAGCCTTGTTCGTCGGCACTGCCGCGCAGTTCGGCGATCATCTTCTCGCCGAACAGGTGCGGGAATTCGGCAACAAACAGCAAGCGCCCCAGCGATAGCAGACGTCCATTGCTGCCGTGGCGCTGGTCGTGGCGCAGGAACAGCGAGCACAGCTCCGATTGGCCGGTCAGTTCGTTGTTGAGGAACAGCGTCGGGATCTGCCGCTGAATGCCCAGATCCGGCGCCGAGCTGACGGTCAGCCCGACCCGATAGTTGTACCAGGGCTCACGCAGGCCGACGGCCCCGGCCAGGGCGCTGACCCCGACCACTCGCTGCTCGTCGTCTTCGAGCACGAACAGGTAATCGGCATCGGCCCGTTCGACCTGTTCGGCAAAGGCGCGTTGCGCCCAGCGTACCCGGTGGGCCAGGCGATCTTCATTGGCGGGCAGGGTGGTGAACCCCGGCCCGGCCTGTTGCACCAGCGTCATCAACGCTGGCAGGTCGCTGACTTGGACCGGACGGACAATCATGCTGCAACTCCTTTTGCGCGCCTGCTCGGGCACTGTCGTTGGGTAGGGGCGCGGTTCACAGAGCGATGACCCGGATCGTGCCGCCAGCGCGGACGTTGAGCGCCGCGCACAGAGCCGGATCGAGCGCCAGGGGCTGACCGGGCTGGAAATCCAGCTCGGCGACGACCGCCCGAAAGCCATGCAGAGCATCGTTGCTCACCAGATAGCGACCGCGAGCATCGATCAGGGGTTCCTCCTGAACCGTGACTGTCTGGCCCTGCGCGATCGAACGGATGTTGGCGGTGCGTGCATACAAGGTCGGGCCGGCATCGAACAGATCGATGTAGCTGTTGGTTTCAAAACCCTCGCGCTCGAGGATGTCGAAGGCTTCCTGACCGTCCGGGTGGATGCGGCCGATGCAGTCCTGCGCGGCTTGCGGCAGCATCGGCACGTAGATCGGGTATTGCGGCATCAGTTCGGCGAGAAACGTACGGCTCTGCAAACCGCACAGGCGTTCGGCTTCGACGTAGGGCAGGTCGAAGAAATGCTTGCCCAGCGCATCCCAGAACGGTGAATGCCCTTGCTCGTCGCTGTAGCCGACGATTTCGGTGATCACCGCTTCGGCAAATCGCGGCGTGTGGGCGGCGATGAACAGCAGGCGTGCCCGCGACAGCAATTCGGAAAACGGCGTGCGCACCAGCGCTGCGTCGATGTGAAAACCGCGCAGCAGCGTATGCCCGCTCAGGTCGTGACACAGCGACAGCGCCGGCACGCCGTGCTCGATGTTCAGCTCCCGCGAGGCACTGGTGAAGTGGCGGTTGCGCAGGCTGTAGAAAGGCTCGTTGAAACCTGCGGTGGCGAGGATTTCCGAGCAGCCGACCAATCGATGGCTGTCGATGTCTTCCAGCACGAAGAAGTAATTCTCCGGGCCCTGGGCTGCTGCATCGCTGTCGAACGAGGCACAGGACGCGGCGATTTTTTCACCCAGATGCTCGCTGTCGTCGGGCAGGGATGTGACGCCCACCAGGCTGTCGCGCGCCAAATTTTGCAATTGAGGCAGGTCGGTTGGCTCGACTGGACGTAAGACCAGCATGGATGCACTCCTGTATCAAAAGGTTCGGCCCATTCGCCGAACCTGACTATCACTGTCGGTTTCCACGCGTTAAAGCGGCGGTCGCCTGATTTGTTGTCAGACGCCGCTCTTTTTCTTGTCAGCCGTTGCTCGGGTCAGGCAGCGCGGTACTGGCGCCGAGCTTGTTCAGGAAGAACAGGTACACCAGACCCAGTGCGATCCAGATCAGGCCGAGTTTCTGTGCATCGACGCCCATGTTGTACATGATGGCCGCGACGATGATGAAGCCGATCACCGGGCAGATCAGGTGACGGATCACCTGGCCGGATTTCTGCCGGCGCCAGTAGTAATTGATCACGGTCAGGTGCAGCAGCATGAAGCCGCTCAGGGCGCCGAAGTTGACCAGCGAAGTCAGGGTGTCCACCGAATTGATGAACAGGTAGCAGATCACCAGCGACAGCACGGCCACCAGATAAATGCTCAGGTACGGCGTGTTGTGTTTCGGATGCACCTTGGCCAGCACTTTTGGCAGCTTGCCGTCGCGAGCCATGCCGAACAGCAGGCGCGAGACCGCTGCTTGCGAAGTGATCGCCACCGCCACGCCCCAGGCCAGGGCCGTGGCCACGCCGGTCAGGGTCGCCAGCCAGCTGCCGGCAGCGATTTCGGCGATTTCATAGAACGCGGTGTCGGCGGACTTGAAGCCCATGCCGGCTGCCAGATCGGTAGCGATCCAGGTTTGCGCGACAAAAATCACACCCATCACCACCAGCGTGATCAACGCCGCTTTGCCGACGCTGCGGCCCGGATCGCCCTTGATTTCTTCGGCGAGGGTGGAGATCGCATCGAAGCCGAGGAACGACAGCACCGCAATCGACACCGCTTGCATCAGCAGGGCGAAGTTGAAGGTTTCCGGGTGATACAGCGGCGCCAAGGTCAGTTGGCCGTTGCCGCCACCGTTGTGCAGGGCATTCCAGGCGTAGAACAGGAAAATCCCCAGGACAACAAGCTGCGCCAGCAGGAACACAATGTTCATGCGAGCGGTGAAGGTGATGCCACGCAGGTTGACGAAGGTCGCGCTGACCAGGAACGCCAGAATGAAGCCGACCTTCGGGATGTCCGGATACAAATGGTTGAGCGCCATCGCCGCATAGACGTAAAGCAGCGGCGGAATCAGCAGATAGTCGAGCAGCATCAGCCAGCCGGCGATGAAGCCGACGTGTTGATTCAGGCCCCGTTGCGCGTAGGAATAAACCGATCCGGCAATCGGAAAGGCCCGGGCCATGCTGCCATAACTCAGCGCGGTGAAGACCATCGCCACCATGCCGATGATGTACGCCAGAGGCACCATCCCCGGCGCCTCCGCGTTGACGTAGCCATACACGCCGAACGGGGCGATGGGGATCATGAAGATCATCCCGTACACCACCAGGTCGGTCAGTGTCAGGCTACGTTTCAACTCCTGTTTGTAGCCGAACTCTTCTATTTCCATGAAGCGCAACTCCTTGTCAGCCAATCGGTCGTTTTAGTTGTTATATCGGTCCGTCGTTTACAGCGTCAGCAGTGGTTACAACAATCCTTACAGCAATGGAGCCAGATAATTCGCCCAGCGGGTCACCGCTTCCGGGCTGCGCAGCAGGTCGTTGCGCACTTCGATCAACACCGACTCCAGGCCCCGGGCATCGCCGTGCACCGGCACGGTCATGTCACCCAGCGGGTCAATCTTGTACGGCTGGTTGCCGGCGACTTTCAGCGGGTGTCGTTCCAGACCGTCGAGCATCCGCTGGGCGTAGGCCCGGGCCTGACCGTACAGCACGCCGACTTCCAGCTCGCGCGGCTGGCCGTAGTACATCGGGGTGAAACTGTGAATCCCTACCACCCGCACCGGCCGACCTTCGGCCAGACGTGCATCGATCAGTTGTTGCAGCCGCGTGTGAAACGGCTTGAACAGGCACTGGCGCCGGTATTCGCGAGTCGCTTCGTCGAGCTCGCGGTTGCCCGGCACCTGATAGATCTCGCTCTGCGCCGGGATGCTGTCGGGCGCATGCCGGGGGCGGTTGAGGTCGATCAGCAGGCGCGAATAGTTGGCGCTCAGCAGCGTCGCACCCAGTTGCTCCGACAGTTGCTCGGCCAGCGCCAGGGCACCGATGTCCCAGGCAATGTGCTCGCGCGCCGCCGTGTCATCCAGGCCCAGATTGTTCAGGGCCTCGGGGATGTAGCGGCTGGCGTGTTCGCACACCAGAATCAGCGGGTGCGTCGAATCTTCACGGCTCAGGTTGTAGACCGGTCGGGTGTACAACCCAAGCTCGGCGGATTCAGTACAGGCGTGCATAGTGCTCACAAAGGTCAGCGGGCGAGAGCTGTTCCGTCAGCGCCAGTTCCTCGGTTTTAAGGGCGAAATAAGTGTCTAGCAACGGGGCAGGCAGCGCCGTCATCAGCCGTCCACTGCGACGCAGGCAATCCAGTGCCTGGGCCAGGGAGGCGGGCAGGGCAACGATGCCCCGGGCCTTGCGTTGTTCGTCGTTGAGTGAATCGGGGATTTCATCGGTGATCGCGTTCAGCGCCAGACGCTGCTCGATCCCCAGGCGTCCGGCGATCAACAGTGCGGCCATTGCCAGATGCGGCGAAGCGGTCGCGTCCATGGCGCGGAATTCCAGGTTGTATTGCTTCGCCACGGGCTTGTTGCCCAGGCTCACGGTCGGGCAGATGCGCAGCGCCGCTTCGCGATTCTGCTGGCCGAGGCAGGCGTAGGACGCGCTCCAGTGGTGTGGCTGCAAGCGTTCATACGACACCGGCGTCGGTGCGGTGAATGCACACAGAGCCGGCAAATAGTGCAGCACGCCCGCCGCCCAGTGCTGGCCGAGGGTCGACAGTCCATTGCTGGTGCCAGCGTCATAGAGCATCGGCTGCCCGGTCAGATCGAGCAGGCTGACGTGCAGGTGCACGCCGTTGCACACCGCGTCGGCGGCGGTCTTCGGCGCGAAGCTCAGATCGAGGCCCATCTGCCGGGCGATTTCGCGGGTGATCTCGCGCACGTTGACCGCGCGATCCGCCGCCGCCACGCCAAGGGTCGGGCGGCAGGTGATTTCGTATTGGTGCTTGCCGTATTCGGGCAGAAACATTTCCGGCTCGACGCCCCCGGCGCGCAACGCGCTGAGCAGCCAGCCACCGAATTCGGCGCCCTGGCGCTGGGCTTCGAGCGAGAACGCCAGATGTTCGGCAAACCCGGCGTGCAGATTGAATTCGTGTTCGAACGCGGCGTTGACCTGCAAGCCGAGTTCATCACTATAGCGCTCGACCTCGTTGCGCAACAGCGTGCGCGGGCAGGCGGCCCATGGTCGGCCATCGGTTTCGCGGATGTCGCCGTGGATGAAATCCAGCGATGGCGCTGCGGCGTCCGGGCCGTTGCCGACGGTGACGCGACTGGCCAGATCGGGAATCAGCCGCAGATCGCCATAAGCGCCCCACGGGCTGGTCGAAGCGATGATGTCCTGCGGCGTCAGCGCGCTGTTGGCCGGCACCCAGCCGCAACCGGCGGCCTGATAGTGCTCCAGCTCATCGGTGGGAAACGAGCGACCACGGGTGACGCCGATCAGGTCGGTGGTGACGATGGTGGTCATCGGCAACGGCGACAGGCGTTCGCTCATGGCTGCATCTCCTGCAACCGGCCGAGCACGGTGTCGGTGTCGGTGATCCAGCAGTAGCCTTTGATCGCGTTCAGGCAGGCGTCGTGGCGTGCTTCGGTGTAGGTCGCGCAGGCGTCCGCCACCAGAGTGACGAGGTAGCCACGGTCGGCGGCATCGCGCACGGCCATGTCCACGCACTGGTCGGTGACGATCCCGGCGATGATCAGGTGACGGGTTTCGAGATTGCGCAGCACGTAGTCGATGTTGGTCGAGTTGAAGACACCCGACGAGGTCTTCGGCAGCACGATTTCGTTTTCCGCCGGGGCCAATTCGGCAATGACCTGTGCCTGCGGGCTGCCCTTGGGCAGGTGCATGTCCGACAGCTTGTGATCCAGCGAGCGGTCACGGCCATCGGCGGTCAGGCTTTCGATCAGGGTGTGCAGCACGTTCTGCCGTGCTTCGCGGAAGGCGTTGAGCAGGCGAACCTGATTGGGTACCACTTGCGAGCGCGTGCGGTTGAGGAAATACGCGGCGTCCGGGCCTTCGAGGTGCGGGTCGAACTGCGGCTCGAGCCAGGCGCGCTGCATGTCCACCAGCAACAGGGCGGTTTGGTCGATGACAAACGGCAGGTCCCGTGGCGAGCGATGGGGAAGGCTGAACATCCTTATTTATCCTCCAGCAAATGGGTGTCGAAGTCGTTGCGCAGAGCGTCGATGCCTTCCAGGCGATCGGCCAGGTCCGGGCAGCGCAGGGTCAGGCAGGCAATCAATGCTTCGACCTGGGCCAGCGCCGGGACCATGGTGTCGAACGGCGAGGCCGACTCCACCGGCGCGCTGATGATCATGTCGGCCAGTTCGCGCAGCGGCGAGGCGTAAATGTCGGTGAACAGCACGACGCGAGCGTTGCTGTTCTTCGCCGCGCTCGCCACACGCAAGGCCTGGGTCTGGTAGCGGCGGTAGTCGAACACCAACACCACATCCTGACGTTGCAGGTCGAACAGGCGGTCGGGCAGTTGCGCGTTGTCTTCCAGCGCAAAGCAACCGGGGCGCAGCAGGCGCAAATGATTGAGCAGGTAAGTCGCCATCAGGCTACT
The DNA here is from genome assembly GCF_028657055.1 of Pseudomonas aphyarum. NCBI lineage: Bacteria > Pseudomonadati > Pseudomonadota > Gammaproteobacteria > Pseudomonadales > Pseudomonadaceae > Pseudomonas > Pseudomonas aphyarum. Next base: position 15,688 of record NZ_JAMDGS010000024.1, on the reverse strand, counting down.
GAAGCGCCCGCCGAAGCAGTAGACCTGATGGCGGGTGTCGAGCAGCCAGTCGGCCAGAATTCGCACGTCCTCCGGTTGAGTCAGGGCCTGGGTTTCGGCCAATAAATTGTGGCTGTGAGCCAGATAGTGACTCCAGACATCGTCCTTGTTCTGATGCGAGCGCGGTTGCAACAGGGTGCGCGGCGAGCGCAGGCGATGGTCCATGTCGCTGAGCAGGGCGTCCTGGAATTCGGCGTAACCACCGAAGCCGAGCTTTTTCACCAGGCGCACTATAGTTGGATCGCTGACACCGGCATGTTCGGCCAGGCGCGCCATCGGGCCAAGCCCGTTGCGTGGATACTGATCGAGCAAGGCGCGAACGACTTTGCGCTCCGACGGCGTCAGGTCAAGGCCGGGGTCGGTGATCAGGTCTCTTAAAGGGGGCATCCGGGCTCCTGCTGGATGGGGTGTTGAATTCGCTTCACAATCCGTTAAAACAGTATTTATGTAACTGACGCTACATGTCTAGCGAATTTTTCTGTGTTTAAACCAAGCCCCAAAATGGGGCGGGATGCCCGTAACGCAAGGGTTACACGTATGTCGACCAGTCTTGTAGTCCATTGCCCATAGTAGTGTCAGACATTGCCGCTTTCACACGCTCGGATCATCCAATCGACTTGCCCGGAGCCTCCCGGTTTACGGCACAATTGCCGCTACATCAGCTCTTTCACCGATGACCTTCACCTATTCCGACCGAGTGACTTCCCCGTGCAGACCACCCGTTTGACATTGATCTGCCATGCCAGAACAGTCGCACAAAAATTGGCGTGTTTTCCTACGAACGAACCTGTTGAAGAGACGGCTCTGGTGTCCTGCTCGCTGGCTTCGCGTTTCGACAAGGCATCGCGTCTGTTTTGTGGCCCGGAGCTGCGCACCTGCCAGACAGCGGCGTGGTTAGGCCCTGAGGCATGCATTGACGAAGCCCTGCGTGATTGCGACTGGGGACGCTGGCAAGGTCAGTCGATCAAGGATTTGCAACGAAACGAACCCGAGGCATTGCAAGCCTGGCTCGAAGAACCGCAAGCCGCACCCCATGGTGGCGAGTCGGTGGCGCAACTGCGTGAGCGAGTGGCGGCGTGGCTGGTTTCAATGCAGGCCACGCCGGGCCACGTGGTGGCGGTCACCCATCCGTTTGTAATTCGTGCTGCGTTGATGCAGGTCGTGCAGGGCGAGGCGTTTCACAGCCTCGATGTCGAGCCGCTGGCGGCGGTCGATCTGCGGTTTACCGGACGCTGGCGGCTACGCTTGTCAGGCATCAACCTCGAAGGAGCGGAGCAATGAAGCGATTGCTGGTGATCGGCATCGGTGCCGGCAACCCGGACTACATCACGATGCAGGCGGTGAAGGCGCTGAATCAGGTGGACGTGTTTTTCCTGATGGACAAGGGCCAGAGCAAGGACAAGCTGATCGACCTGCGGCGAGAAATCTGCGAACGCTACATCACCGATCGTACGTACCGTTTCGCCGAAGCCCACAGCCCGGAGCGTGAGCGCGGCGACGTGGACTACAGCGCCAGCGTCGATTATCTGAACCGCGCCAAGCAGCAAACCTTCGAACGGCTGATCAATGACGAATTGGCTGACGGGCAGTGCGGTGGTTTTCTGGTGTGGGGCGATCCTGCGTTGTACGACAGCACCATTCGCATCCTGCAGGCGATTCTGGCCTCGGGGCGATGTGCGTTTGAATTCGAAGTCATTCCCGGCATCACCAGCGTTCAGGCACTGGCGGCGCAACACAAGGTGCCGCTGAACACCATCGGCCGCTCGATTGAAATCACCACTGGCCGACGCCTGGCGGCGGGGCAGGTGAGTGACACGGACAGTCTGGTGGTGATGCTCGACGCGGAAGATTCCTACCACCACGTGGCGGATCAGGAGACTGAGATTTACTGGGGCGCCTACCTCGGCACGCAGGACGAAATCCTTATCCATGGCAAGCTCGGCGACGTTGCCGATGAGATCGAACGGGTGCGCAAGGCTGCCCGGGCCGAGCATGGCTGGATCATGGATACTTATCTTCTGCGCAAGCCTTGATCTCACGACCAAAGCGCTCGCGATACACCGAAGGCGGCACGCCGACCACGCTGCGAAACGCCACACGAAAGCTTTCCACCGAGCGATAACCACAGCGCAGGGCGATCTGCTCGGTGTTCTGCGGTGTGCTTTCCAGCAATTCCCGAGCCCGGGCCAGGCGTTCGTGTTGCAGCCAGGCCTTGGGTGACTGGCCGCTGGCTTCGCTGAATTTGCGCAGGAATGTGCGCTCGCTCATCGCCGCTTCGCTGGCCAGATCGCGCACTTCCAGCGGTTCGTGCAGGCGCTCGCGGGCCCACTGCATCACGCGCGACAGGTCGCTGCGTGGCGTCGGGCTGACCGGGGTGGGAATGAATTGCGCCTGACCGCCGGTGCGTTGCGGCGACATCACCAGCCGACGCGCCACCGAGTTGGCGATCTGGGTGCCGAAGTCCCGCGCCACCAGATGCAGGCAGGCATCGATCCCGGCCGCGCTGCCGGCCGAAGTAATCAATTGGCCGGAATCGACGTAGAGCACATCAGGATCGACATCGATGGCCGGGAAGCGCTCGGCCAGCTCTGATGTGTAGCGCCAGTGAGTGGTGGCGCCGTGCCCGTCGAGCAGGCCGCTGGCGGCCAGCACAAACACGCCCGAGCAGATCGACAGCAACCGGGCGCCGCGTGAATGGGCAGCACGCAATGCTTCCAGCAAGGCCTCGGGCACTGGCGCACTGCGGTCGCGCCAGCCGGGAATGATGATGGTGCGCGCATCCGCCAATAATTCCAGACCACCGTCCGCCAGCACTTGAATCCCGCCCATGGCGCGCATCGGGCCTTGATCGACCGCTGCAATGCAGTGCTCGTACCACGGAAAATCGAACTCCGGCCGGGCCAGGCCGAAGATCTCCACGGCGATGCCGAACTCGAATGTGCAGAGGCCGTCGTAGGCCAGAATCGCGACCAATCCAGGTGAATCAGGCATTTGGCGGAAAACTCCCGGTGAGTGTCTTGTGCGCCACTGTAGCGGCAAGCGGCGGCTCGATAAAGTCTGTTCATCCCCCATAGACAAAGGAGTGATTCAACATGCCCAGCCTGGTTCGCGAAATTCCTGCCGCCCCTTCGGCCATTGCCCTGATGCATTTCAGCAACCGTCTGACCTTCGAAACCGATTGTTCCGACGTCTTCAGCAGCCAGGAAGCCGGCGAAGTCGACTTTGTGCTGGTGGACGTGCGCGGGCCGCTGGCCTTCGAGCGCGGCCATGTGCCGGGGGCGATCAATATTCCGGGGCGTTTGCTGACGGCGGAAGGGTTGGTGGACTACCCGAAAAACACACTTTTCGTGGTTTATTGCGCCGGTCCCCACTGCAATGGCGCCAACAAGTCCGCGGTGAAGCTGGCGGCGTTGGGTTACCCGGTCAAGGAGATGATCGGCGGGGTGACCGGGTGGCTGGATGAAGGCTTCCAGTTGAGTGTTGCGACACCGCGCGTCGCCACCGCGCCGATCGCCTGCGATTGCTGATAGCTGGAGGGTTGCCGCTTCGGCGGCACCTTTTGTCGGCTTTGTCCTACAACCCTTGCACCGCTCTGGCGCACACTTTTCCCACGTGATGGCACTCGCCGATTTTCTGTAAGTATTTGTCGCTTAAACACAATTTGCCCCGTGCGCGCCGCCATAGACTGCCGGCCACTTCGGTTTCTTTGCGCTACACAGCCCAAGGCCGAACCTGACAATCGAAAGCTGCCAATAAAAGCCTCCGCACACGGGAGTAATAAATGAAAAAGCTGGTTATGTTCGGTGCCCTGGCACTGTCGATGTTGTCCCTGACCGCCGTGGCCGAAGACGCCAAACCGATCCGTATCGGTATCGAAGCCGGTTACCCGCCATTCTCGATGAAAACCCCTGACGGCAAACTGGCCGGTTTCGACGTGGACATCGGCGACGCGCTGTGTGAGCAGATGAAAGTCAAATGCACCTGGGTCGAGCAAGAATTCGACGGCCTGATCCCGGCGCTGAAAGTGAAGAAGATCGACGCGATCCTGTCCTCGATGACCATCACTGACGATCGCAAGAAAAACGTCGATTTCACCATCAAGTACTACCACACCCCGGCGCGCTTCGTGATGAAGGCAGGCTCCGGCGTGAAAGACCCGCTGGTCGAACTCAAAGGCAAGAAAGTCGGCGTGCTGCGTGCCAGTACCCACGACCGCTACGCCACCGAAGTGCTGGTGCCGGCCGGGATCGAACTGGTGCGTTACGGCTCGCAGCAGGAAGCCAACCTGGACATGGTGTCCGGTCGTATCGACGCGATGCTGGCCGACTCGGTCAACCTGAGCGACGGCTTCCTGAAAACCGACGCCGGCAAAGGCTTCGAATTCGTCGGCCCGACCTACGAAGACGCCAAGTACTTCGGCGGCGGCGCCGGTATCGCAGTGCGTAAAGGCGATACCGAGCTGGCGGAGAAATTCAACACCGCCATCAACGAAATCCGCGCCAACGGCAAGTACAAGCAAGTGCAGGACAAGTACTTCGACTTTGACGTGTACGGCCATTAATACGCCGTAAAAAAAGTGGCCCCGTTCATTCGGTGGCCACTTTTTTTTCGCCCGTGATTTATCCTGTCAGCACATTTTCAATGTGGTCACTGCGTTGGCAGCGACCACAGAATTTCCGGAGTTCCCCATGCAACGCATCGATCATCTTCTGCCCTGGAGCCACCTGGGCAGCGAACGTTCCCTGAGCGTGTTCCGTTACGGCGCCGGCCCGCGCAAGGTCTACATCCAGGCCAGCCTGCACGCCGATGAACTGCCGGGCATGCGCACCGCGTGGGAACTGAAAAAGCGCCTGGCCGAACTGGAAAGCAACGGTCAGTTGCAAGGCGTGATCGAACTGGTGCCGGTGGCCAACCCGATCGGCCTCGATCAGCACCTGCAAGGCAGCCACATGGGGCGTTTCGAGCTGGGCAGCGGCAAGAACTTCAACCGCTCCTTCGTCGAACTCAGTGCGCCGGTGGCCGAGCGCATCGGGAGTCAGTTGGGTGGTGATGCCCAAGCCAACATTGCGTTGATCCGCCAGACCATGAGCCAGGTCCTCGACGAACTGCCAGCCCCGGTCTCTCAACTGGAAGCGCTGCACCGCCTGTTGCTGCGCCACGCCTGCGAGGCCGACATCACCCTCGATCTGCATTGCGACTTCGACGCCGCGATTCACATCTACGCACTGCCGCAACACTGGCCGCAGTGGCAATCCCTCGCCGCACGCCTGAAGGCTGGCGTGGCGCTGCTGTGTGAAGATTCCGGCGGCAGTTCGTTCGATGAATCCTGCTCTTCGCCGTGGTTGCGCCTGGCCCGGGACTTCCCGAACGCAGCGATTCCACCAGCCAACCTCGCCACCACTCTGGAACTGGGCAGCATGGGCGACACCCGCGTCGATCAGGCCCAGGCCAATTGCGAGGCGATCCTGGGCTTCCTGGCCGAACAGGGCTTCATCAGCGGCGATTGGCCGAAAGCGCCGGACGAATGCTGCGAAGGCATGCCGTTCGAAGGCACCGAATACCTGTTCGCCCCGCACCATGGCGTGGTGAGTTTCCTGCGCGATGCCGGTGAATGGGTCGAGCGCGGCGATGCGCTGTTCGAAGTGGTCGATCCGTTGAGTGATCGCGTGACCACCGTGCGCGCCGGCACCAGTGGCGTGTTGTTCGCCATCGATCGCGGACGCTACACCCAGCCGGGCATCTGGCAGGCGAAAGTGGCGGGGCGCGAGCCGATTCGAGTTGGAAAGCTGATCAACGACTGACACCCCATCCTCCGGATCACAGTGTTAGGCTCTGCCCCGAACCCTGCACTGTGTGAAGGAAGGCTTATGTTGAAGGTGTTTGCGCTGTTGACGCTGCTCGCGTCCACTGCCGTTCAGGCTCAGACCTCGTTGCAAAATGATTTGTCGCTCAACTACCTGGCCCAGGTGCACCCGGACGCCGAACCGCGTCCGCTGGTGATTTTCCTGCATGGCTATGGCAGCAACGAAGCAGACTTGATCGGTATGAAATTTCAGCTGCCCAAGCAGTACAACTACCTGTCGGTGCAGGCACCGATGGCGTTGGGAGAAGGGCGTTTCCAGTGGTTTCGCAAGAAAGGCGAAGGGGCCTACAACGGCGAGACCGATGATCTGAAGGCCAGCAACCAGAAACTGCGGGCCTTTATCGCCGCTGCGGCGCAGAAATATCACGCGCAACCGGACAAGGTGTACCTGATCGGCTTCAGCCAGGGCGCGATGATGACCTATGAGGTCGGACTGCGGCAGCCGGCGGCGGTGGGTGGTATTGCAGCGTTGAGCGGGCGGGTGTTGCCGGTGCTCAAGAGCGAGCTGAAGTCAGAGCAACAGCATCCGCCGCTGGAAATCTTCATCGGCCACGGCACGGCGGATGACCGGGTGCCTTACAGCGGTGGCACCGAGGCCGATGCGTTGTTGCAGAAGCTGTCGTACAAACCGCAATTTCATGCCTATCCCGGCGTCGGCCACAGCATCAGCGCGGCCGAGCTTCGGGACTTGAACGACTGGTTGCAGCAACTCAATCCCTGAGCATCACTTTTCCTTGAGGATGGTCTTCACCAATGCCTCGTGACCGCTCTTGTCGCTGGCTCGGGAAATCACCTGGACCAGCGCCATGCGCGTGCCGGAACCGGCCAGCAACGTGGTGTTGAGAGTCTGGCCGCCGCCCTGGGTGGCGGTGCTGTCGACCTGGCGCAGGCCCAGGCCGTTGCCTTTCTGGGTCAGGCTTTTTTCGCTGAGCTTGTTGAAGTCCGGCAGGGCCTTGCGCTGGGCGTCGATGAAATCGGAGACGGTGCCGTCGAGGAACGCACTGTCGTTGTCCTTGACGTTGTTGCCTTCGGGAATCTGGTTTTCGGCGACGATGACCACAGTCTTGGTGGCGTCGTTGCTGTACATGGTGCCCTTGGCACCGGTCGGGCCGGCCGGCAGCGGGTCGCCGACGAAGCCTTTGGGCAGGGCAAAACTGAATTTGCCGTCGAGCATCGAGACTTTCTCGGTGACAGCCTTTTCTTTGGCCTTGGCTGCCTGAGCATTGATGGCGCCGAAACCGGCCACCGCCGCCAGCAACAGGACGACGGCTTTCTTGCTAAGCAATGACATTCGAATCTCCGAGGGATGGTCGCGCTTGGGCGGCGATCATCCCATGGAGCGTGCATGGCACTCCAGCGCGGTTTGTCCGGTCGGGTTCAGTTCGGCGACGGTGCCGGCGCGGGTTTGGCCAGCAACTGCCGGGTGACGCCCAGCATCGCCACCGAAACGGCCACGGCCACCACGAAGCCGCCGAAACCGAGGTTTGGGACTGTCAGCGCCAACACCAGGCAGAACGCCGAAAACGAATACATCCCCGTCGCTGTCGCCCGCAACAACGCGGCAGTAAACGCCGGGCCACGGGTCTGTTGGGAAAACACCGCCATCACGCTGCCCAGAACAGGGAACACCGCGAGCAATCCACTCCAGCGCTCGCCGACGGTGCTGGCCAGCATGGTCACCACCAGCGTCAACGCCGCCCCGGCGATCATCCGCCACACCAGTTTGTCCGACTTCGGCGCCGAGCCGCTGACCACCGGTTGCACCTTGGGAAACAGATACGGCGCGGCAAGAAGGGCAGTTGCAGCGGCGGCAATCGAGAAAGGCAGCGAGGCCGGAATCAGCGACAGAATCAACGCCAGCACGGCCCAGACCGATAAGGAAACCACCAATGCCAACGGCCAGTTCGCCCGCTGCGCCACCTGCGCATAAGTGACGCAAAACGCGATCATCGCAAACATGGCCGACAGCGCCGCGACCGCCGATTGCGCGGCAAACGCCGGGCCTTGTTCGATGGCGAGGAAAAACAGAATCGGCCCGACCACCACCGGCAATCCCGACAGCCACCCGGCGACGCTGGGGCCCCAGCGCTTGCCTGCGAGGGAAATCAGCAGCAGGAAACCGGGAATCAGCAGCAGTTTGAGGATCAGCACGCAGGTGTCTCCGTGGGGGCAATGAGGGCCACGTTAGCATTGTCGTTAGCGGATTGCTGCATATGCATGCAAAACATGTATACAAAATGATGAGTGCAATAGCGGACTATGCTCTGAGTATCAGGGTTTACCGGAGTCGATGCCGCGATGAGCAGTACACCGAAGGTGTTGCGTGGATGCTGCGGGATCGGCTTGTGGGCCTTGTTGCTGACACCCACCTGGGCCAGTTGGCAGGACGCAGTGCCCGGCGCACAGATCATCGGCACCGGCGATTTCAGCGTATTCGGTTTCGACGTCTACAACGCCCGGTTGTGGAGCGCGGCGCGACCACTGGCCGAGGGTCAGCCCTTTGCGCTGGAGTTGATCTACCGCCGTAATGTCTCCCGCGATGATCTGGTGAAGGCCAGCGTCGATGAGATCAAACGCTTGGCCGGTTCCTCGATCAGTCCAGGGCAACTTGCCATGTGGCAGGCACAGATGCAGCAATCGTTCGTCGACGTCCAGGCCGGCACGCGGATCACCGGGGTGTATCTGCCGGGGCAGGGCGCGCGGTTCTTTGTCGGCCAACAGTTGCAGCATGAAATCGATGATCCGCAGTTTGCCCGGGCGTTTTTCGACATCTGGCTCGACCCGCGCACGCGCAGTCCCGAGCTGCGCCAGCAATTGCTCGGCAACGCCAAACCCTGAGCGCAGCACATCTGCGCTTGGGCACGTCGACTGAAACGTCTAAGCTGCGTCTTTCGACTTGTTTCTGGATGTGTGCGTGAAATTCAGCTTGCCCAAAATCGCCACGGCGCCGTTCTGCCCGCCGGAAGTGGCCGGCAGTGTCCCGGTCGATCCCAACGCCTCGTTCTTCAAACGCGTGTTGCGTTTTGCCGGCCCCGGTTTGCTGGTGTCGATCGGCTACATGGATCCGGGCAACTGGGCCACAGCGATCGAGGCCGGTTCGCGCTTCGGCTACAGCCTGTTGTTCGTGGTGTTGCTGGCGAGTCTGGCAGGCATGGTTGTGCAATGCCTGTGCTCGCGGCTGGGCATCGCTACCGGGCGCGATCTGGCGCAGCTGTCCCGCGAACGCTACAGCACCCCGACCGCAAGGTTGCAATGGGTGCTGGCGGAAATCTCGATCATTGCGACAGACCTGGCAGAAGTGCTCGGCTGTGCGCTGGCGTTTCACTTGCTGCTGGGGTGTTCCCTGACATTCGGCATTGCCCTGACCGCATTCGATACATTGTTGGTGCTGGCCCTGCAAAACCGTGGTTTCCGCCGGCTGGAAGCGATCATGCTGGTGCTGGTGGGCACCATCGGCGCGTGTTTCTTTGTTGAATTGCTGTTGATCAAACCGTACTGGCCGGACGTCGCCCAAGGCTTCAAACCGTCGCTGTCGGCGATCAGCGATGCTGCGCCGTTGTATCTGGCTATCGGCATCCTCGGCGCCACCGTCATGCCGCACAACCTGTACCTGCACACGTCGATCGTGCAGACACGGCTGATCGGCAAGGATCTGGCCAGCAAGCAGGACGCGGTAAAACTGGCGCGCATCGACACCATCGGTTCGCTGGCGCTGGCGTTGCTGGTCAACGCGGCGATCCTGATTCTTGCGGCGGCAGCCTTTCATCAGTCCGGGCACACCGACGTGGTCGACATCCAGGATGCCTATCACTTGCTCGACCCACTGGTGGGCGGCGCGCTGGCCAGCGTGCTGTTCGGCGTGGCGTTGCTGGCGTCGGGACAGAGTTCGACCTTCACCGGTACCATCGCTGGCCAGGTGATCATGGAAGGCTATCTGAACCTGCGAATCCCTTGCTGGCAGCGGCGCCTGATCACCCGTGGGCTGGCGCTGATTCCGGCATTCATCGGCGTGTGGCTGATGGGCGACGGCGCGGTGGGCAAGTTGCTGGTGCTGAGCCAGGTAGTACTGAGCCTGCAACTGCCGTTTGCGCTGTATCCGCTGATTCGCATGACCAACGACAAACAGCTGATGGGGCCGTTTGTGAATCGCTGGCCGACCAAGGTTCTCGCGTGGGGATTGTTTGTGGTGATCAGCGGGGCGAATGCCTGGCTGATTCTGCAGCTGGCGGCCTAACGGCCAAACGCCTCGACCACAAAATCAATGAACACCCGGGTCTTGGCCGGCAGCAAAGTGCGGCTCGGGTAGTACAGCGAAATCGCCCCGGCATCGCACTGCCAGTCGGGCAGCAGCCGCACCAGTTCACCGCGTTCGATCTGCGCGCTGACATCGGGCAGCACCAGCATCGTCACGCCCAGACCCAACAGCGCAGCGGTGCGCATGGCCATCGGGTCGTTGAGCACGATGTTCGGGTTGAGCAGGGCGCTGGCCTGTTCGCCGGCGTCGTTGTGCATCTGCCATTGGCGCAGGCGCCCGGTGCGCAGGCCGCGCATGACGATGCCGTGGTGATCGGCGAGATCGGACGGATGTTGCGGCAGGGCACGTCCGGCCAGATACGTGGGTGATGCCACCGCCAGCACTTCGGCGGACGACAATGGCCGGGCGACCACGCCGGGCGTCAGTTCGAACCCGCCGCCAATCGCCACGTCATACCCCTCGGCGATCAAATCCACCTGACGATTCTCGAAATGCCATTCCGGACGAATCAGTGGATAGCGCGCCAGAAACGCCGGCAGCAGCGGCAGCATGTGATCGATGCCGAACGTCGGCGGCAGGCTGATCTTGAGCACGCCCGCCGGCTCGCCGCGCTCGGTCGCCACCGTCGCAATCGCTGCCTGCAAGGCGTCGAGGTTGCCACCGATACTCGCCAAAAAACCTTCACCGGCCTCGGTCAGCGACAGCTTGCGGGTCGAGCGCTGAAACAGCCGCACGCCGAGGTTGCGTTCAAGAATCGCCACGTTGCGGCTGACCGCCGCCGGGGTCAGCGCCAGCAAGCGAGCGGCGGCCGAGAAGCTGCCGGTCTCGGCGCTGCGGACGAAGGATTCAAGATTGGCGAGGGTTTCCATGAGTTCGACCTGATAGCGATGCTTGAAGATCATTCAAGGCATTACCGGCTAATCAAGCGGGAATGGCAAGCGCAAGATTCGTTTCGAGTCTTACCCCACTTTGAGGAAAACACCATGAGCACTATCGGAATCATCGGCGCTGGCGCCATCGGTTCAGCGTTTGCCAAAGCCTTGTCGCGTCAGGGCATCCCGTTGGTCATCGCCAACAGTCGCGGGCCGGACACCCTGGCCGAACTGGTCGCAGAACTCGGCCCAACCGCCCGCGCCGTTAGCCGTGAAGAAGCGGCGGCCCAGGACATCGTGCTGGTCGCGGTGAACTGGTCGAAACTGCCGACGGCACTGGCCGGGTTGCTGGACTTCGGTGGACGGATCGTCATCGATGCCAACAACTCGATTGAAGCGCCATCGTTCAAACCGGTGGATTTGCAGGGGCGGCCGTCCAGCGAAGTGTTCGCCGAATGGGTGCCGGGTGCACGGGTGGTCAAGGCGTTCAACCATTTGCTGGCGCGCTTGCTGGAAGCGGATCCGGCGTCGGAGGGTGGCAAGCGCGTGTTGTTCCTGTCCGGGGATGATGCGCAGGCCAAGGCTGAAGTCGGCGCGCTGATCGATCAACTTGGCTTCTTCGGTATCGATCTGGGCGAGTTGAGCGTGGGTGCGCGACTGGTGCAGTTCCCGGGCGGGCCGTTGCCGGTGCTGAATCTGGTGAAGTTCGCCTGACCTTCAGGCAAAAAAATACCCGGTGCGACGTGAGCCGTACCGGGTTTGTTGCCAACGGGCAATGGATGTCGTGGATCCGCCGCCCGCTGTTGAACCTCTTTTGCGCTTAAGCGCGCTCCAGCGCCAGGGCCACGCCTTGACCGCCGCCGATGCACAGGGTCGCCAGACCCTTTTTCGCATCACGCTTGATCATTTCGTGCAGCAGGGTCACCAGCACACGGCAGCCCGATGCACCGATCGGGTGACCGAGGGCGATGGCGCCGCCGTTGACGTTGACCTTGTCCAGATCCCATTGCAGATCCTTGGCCACCGCCAGCGATTGCGCGGCGAAGGCTTCGTTGGCTTCGATCAGATCCAACTGGCCGATGCTCCAGCCAGCCTTGTCCAGGCAGCGGCGAGTGGCCGACACCGGACCGATGCCCATGATCGCCGGGTCAACGCCCGCGTTGGCGTAGGCGGCGATTTTCGCCAGGACCGGCAGGCCCAGGGCCTTGGCTTTTTCGGCGCTCATCAGGATCACGGCTGCGGCGCCGTCGTTCAGCGACGAAGCGTTGCCGGCGGTGACGCTGCCGTCCTTCTTGAAGGCCGGACGCAGTTTGGCCAGAGATTCGGCGGTGGTGTCGCCGCGTGGCTGCTCGTCAACCTTGAACGCCACCGGATCGCCTTTGCGCTGCGGGATCAGGATCGGGGTGATTTCATCGACAAAGCGACCGGCCTCGATGGCAGCGGCGGCTTTCTGTTGCGACGCGGCAGCAAAGGCGTCCTGCTGCTCGCGGCTGATCTCGTATTTCTCGACCAGGTTCTCGGCGGTGATGCCCATGTGGTAATCGTTAAACGCATCCCACAGGCCATCGCTGATCATGGTGTCGACGATTTGTGCGTGACCCATGCGCAGACCGGTACGTGCGCCCGGCATCACATAGTTGGCCAGGCTCATGTTTTCCTGGCCGCCGGCAATGATCACGTCCGCGTCGCCGCAACGGATCGCCTGGGCGCCGAGGTGCAGGGCCTTGAGGCCCGAACCGCAAACCTTGTTCAGGGTCATGGCCGGTACGGCGTGGGGCAGGCCGGCCTTGATCGCCGATTGGCGCGCCGGGTTCTGGCCGGCGCCGGCGGTCAGCACCTGGCCCATGATCACTTCATCGACCTGAGCACCGTCCAGACCGGTCTGCTCAAGCAACTGGCGGATGACCGCTGCGCCCAGATCCACGGCGGAGACGGTGGCCAGCGATCCCTGGAAACTGCCGATCGCGGTACGCGTGGCGGCAACAATGACGACGTCTTGCATTTTCGAATTCCTCACTCGGCAGCGAACTGCATTTCCGGTACGTGATCCGGGACGATCAGTTTACCAGCGGTTTTGGCGACGATTTCCTCGACGCTGACGCCAGGTGCGCGTTCCTTGAGGACAAAAGCGCCATTTTCGATTTCCAGGTAGGCGAGGTCGGTCAGGACGCGCTTGATGCAACCGGCGCCGGTCAGCGGCAGGCTGCATTGGCTCAGCAACTTGGACTCACCGTCCTTGGACGCGTGGGTCATGATGACGATGATGTTGTCGGCACCGGCTACGAGATCCATCGCGCCGCCCATGCCCTTGACCAGTTTGCCTGGGATCATCCACGAGGCGATGTTGCCTTGCACGTCCACTTCGAAGGCGCCGAGCACGGTCAGGTCGACGTGGCCGCCGCGGATCATCGCGAAGGATTCGGCGGAGCTGAAGATCGATGCGCCAATACGCGCGGTTACGGTCTGTTTGCCAGCGTTGATCATGTCGGCATCGATGGTGTCTTCAGTCGGGAAAGGGCCCATGCCGAGCAGGCCGTTTTCCGATTGCAGCATGACTTCCATGCCTTCGGGGATGTAGTTGGCGACCAGGGTCGGGATGCCGATGCCGAGGTTCACGTAGTAGCCGTCCTGCATTTCGCGGGCGACGCGTTGAGCCATTTGTTCGCGGGTAAGTGCCATGTTCTTGTTCTCCGTCAGCCTGGATTATTTGCGGATGGTGCGTTGTTCGATGCGTTTTTCGAACGTGCCGCAAATGACCCGGTCGACGTAGATGCCGGGCGTGTGGATGTGTGCCGGATCCAGCTCGCCGGGTTCGACGATTTCTTCGACTTCGACCACGGTGATCTTGCCGGCGGTGGCGGCCAGCGGGTTGAAGTTCTGGGCGGTGTGGCGGTAGATGACGTTGCCGAAGTGGTCGGCTTTCCAGCCTTTGACGATGGCGAAGTCGCCGGTGATGGACTCTTCCATCAGGTACTTGCGACCGTGGAATTCACGCACTTCCTTGCCTTCGGCAACCGGAGTGCCGACGCCGGTCGCAGTGAAGAAGGCCGGGATGCCGGCACCGCCTGCGCGCATTTTTTCGGCGAGGGTGCCTTGCGGGGTCAGGACGACTTCGATGTCGCCTTTGAGCAGTTGCTCTTCGAACAGTTTGTTTTCGCCGACGTAGGAGGCGACCACCTTGCTGATCTGGCGGTCGGTCAGCAGCACGCCGAGGCCGAAGCCATCAACGCCGCAGTTGTTGGAGACGACGGTGAGGTCGCGGGTGCCCTTGCGCTTGATCTCGGCGATCAGGTTTTCCGGAATGCCGCACAGGCCGAAGCCGCCGGCGATCACGGTCATGCCGTCTTCAAGACCTGCCATGGCTTCCTCGTAGGAATACACGCGCTTGTCGAAACCTGCCATATGCACCTCTTTTATTGTTTGTCGGGCGGCTGGCTAGCCGAATGACTGGAGTGTCTCGCTGAAGGATATATTTGTTAAGTTGATTTTTAAGGTTGATTGATTGATAAAGCTCATTAAATGTCCGCCATGGCTGGCGGGCGGATATTCAGCTTAGCCCTTCAAGTGACACGACCATGACCATCAAGCAGATCCGCGCCTTTCTCGCCGTGGCCCAAAGCCTGAGCTTTGCCGTGGCCTGCGAGCGCCTGCACCTGTCGCAATCGGCGTTGAGCCTGACCATCAAGGCGCTGGAAGAAGGCCTGGGCGGGCGCCTGTTCAGCCGCAACACGCGCAACGTGGCGCTGACCCCTGAGGGCGAATCGCTACTGCCGCTGGCCCGACGCCTGATCGCCGACTGGGACAACGCCGAGGACGAAATGCGCCAGCGCTTCAGTCTGCAACGCGGGCGAGTGACGCTGGCGGCGATGCCGTCGTTTGCCGGCAACCTGCTGCCGCCGATCCTCAAGACCTTCCGCGCGCGTTATCCGAACGTCAACGTCACGGTCAACGACGTGATCAATGAGCAAGTGCTGGAAATGGTCCGCGATCGCCAGGTGGAACTTGGCGTGGCGTTCGAGCCGATGCAGAGCACTTCGCTGACCTTCACGCCTCTTTATAAGGATCGCTTCGTTGCGGTGGTACCGCAGGATTCGTCGCTGGCCGACCGTAGCGACATTGATTGGCAGACTTTGCTGCAGGAACCGTTCATTACCCTGCAACGACCGTCCACGGTTCGGGTGATGCTGGAGGAACACTTGCAGGCCCGAGGGATGAAACTGCCAGTGGAGTTTGAAAGCCATCAACTGGCGACGGTCGGCCGGATGGTGGCGAGCGGGCTGGGCGTCAGTGCGGTGCCGGCGTTGTGTGCCGGGCAGATGCGCGAGTTGGGCGCGCATTGCCTGACCTTGCACGAGCCGGTAGTGGAGCGGGCGATTGGCGTGCTGACGGATCCGGGGAATGAACTGTCGGCGGCGGCGCAGGCGCTTTTTGACATTCTCAAGGCTGAGGATTTGCTACATCTTTGAAATCCATCCCCTCACCCCAGCCCTCTCCCGGAGGGAGAGGGAGCCGACCGAGTCGTGCTGCTTGGTACATCGACCTGCACCACCGAGTCGATTATGGATTCAGGCCTTACAACTCTTGAGATCAACTCGATATTTCAGGTCGATGTACCTCTAAAGTACAACACGGTCAGTTCCCTCTCCCTCTGGGAGAGGG
>NZ_JAMDGS010000023.1:0-50603 GCF_028657055.1 Pseudomonas aphyarum | reverse complement strand
TCGATGAACTGAAGCGACCCGCTTTCGAAACCTACTTAACTCATTGAATCTCAAGGAGTTTTCCGTTTCGACTGCGCCGGAAGTGGGGCGAATTATAGAGACTCAGAATCTGCCGTCAACCCTTAATTTCGCTTTTCCTGAAAAACCTGCTTTTTACCCATCAAACGCGGGATCCGGCGGGTCAAGGGAGGAATACGCAGCGCCAAAAGGAAAACACCTATAAAGGCATAGATTGCCCACTCCTTAAGATCAGCACGCACAATCCACAACATATGCAGCAATCCCAACCCGAGAATCACATACACCAGCCGGTGCAACTTCTTCCAGCGGGCACCTAAACGGCGCTGACTGTATCGGTTGGAGGTAACCGCCAATGCCAACAACCCCAGAAAACCCAGAGCACCCACAATGATGTAGGGACGCTTGCGCAGCTCGACACCCAATTGCGACCAGTCGAAACCAAGAATGAACGCCATATAGCTGCAAAGGTGCAGAACCATATAGGCAAAACACCAGAGCCCCAACTGCCGACGCACAGCAATCCACCCGGCCCACCCCGTAAGTTTCTGCAGCGGCGTCATACTCAGGGTGATCAACAGCAATACCAATGTCCCAAGCCCCAGCCGATCAACCAGAACCTTCCCCGGATCGGGTCCAAGCAGATCCGCAAAAGCCTGATAGAACCAGAACAGCGGCCAGATCGCCGCAGCCAGGAAAACGCCTACGCGCCAGATCGGATATCGCATCAGTAGTTCTTCCGCAGATCGAGCCCTGTATATAAAGAAGCGACCTCATCCGAGTAGCCGTTGAACATCTGCGTATCACGCACATTCGGCTTGAACAGACTGTTGGGCAGTCGCCGCTCCCGGGCCTGAGTCCAGCGTGGATGGTCTACGGTAGGGTTCACATTCGCATAGAACCCGTACTCATCCGCCGCGATGCTCTGCCAGGTTGTCTTCGGCTGTTCGCTGACCAGACTGATCCGCACGATGGATTTGACGCTCTTGAAGCCGTACTTCCAGGGCACCACCAGACGCAACGGCGCACCGTTCTGGTTTGGCAATTCGCGGCCATACATACCCACCGCCAGAATCGCCAAGGGATTCATCGCCTCATCCAGACGCAAGCCTTCTACATAAGGCCAGTCGATCAGAGCAAATCCCGAACGCTGTCCGGGCATACTCTTCGGATCCTGCAAGGTTTCGAAGCGAATGTATTTGGCATTCGAAGTAGGCTCTACCTGCTTCAACAGTGCCGAGATGGGAAAACCGATCCAGGGAATCACCATCGACCACGCCTCGACACAGCGCAGGCGATAAATACGCTCTTCCAGCTGGTAAGGCTTCATGAAGTCCTCCAGAGCATAACGCCCCGGCTTACCCACCTCCCCGTCCACGACAACACTCCACGGTTCGGTTTTCAACGAACCGGCATTGGCTGCCGGATCACCCTTGTCGGTACCGAACTCATAGAAGTTGTTGTAATGGGTCGCGTCTTTGAAAGGTGTGATCGCCTCATCCTTGACGTTCACCGCGCCCCATTTGACAGAGGGCAACTTCTCGGCAAACCAGGCGGGTGCCTTTCCGGCTTCGACATCGGCATAGCGGGCAGCCTCTTCGGCACTGGCCCAGCGCGGCAAAGTGCTCACGGCCAGGCCGGCCGCGGTCGCTCCGAGCAATTGTCGGCGAGAAAGATAAATGGATTCAGGCGTGACGTCCGACTCATGGCAGTCGGACGCTTTGGGGACTTTGATCAGCATGGCAACTCCGCAGCTTTGGAGGACAGATGCACCATAGACTGCGGAGTATGAGGGAAATTACATCACTCGGCGTGTTTGTGACGACGAAGATGCAACAGATACTGCACCGGGCCCGAAGCGGCATAGGCGAGGAACACCAGCAGCAGAATGCGAGGCGGATCGCTGAACACCACGGCAAAGACCAGCACCACGGCAAGGATCGCCACGAAAGGCACCCGCCCCTTCAGATCCAGCTCCTTGAAGCTGTTGTACTTGATGTTGCTGACCATCAGCATGCCGGCGGCCGCCACCATCAGCGCGACCAGGAATGACATCTTCGACCCCTGGATCCCGTAATCGCTGAACGCCCAGACAATCCCCGCAACCACACCGGCAGCAGCCGGGCTGGCCAGGCCGATGAAGTAGCGCTTGTCGGCGGTACCCACCTGAGTGTTGAAGCGCGCCAGGCGCAATGCCGCACCCGCCACATAAATGAAGGCAACCATCCAGCCGACCTTGCCCATGTCACCCAGCGCCCAGCCGAATGCCAGTAATGCCGGCGCGACGCCAAAGGCTACCATGTCCGACAGCGAGTCGTACTCGGCGCCGAAGGCACTTTGGGTATTGGTCATGCGCGCTACGCGACCATCAAGACCGTCGAGCACCATGGCGACGAAAATCGCGATGGCAGCAAAGGCGAAATACTTGCTCGCATTCGCCGCGTCCCCGGCGCTCAGCGCAGCCTGGGCACTCATCGAGTTGATGATGGAATAGAACCCTGCGAACAGGTTCGCAGTGGTGAATAGATTCGGCAGAAGATAGATACCACGATGCCGGACTTTACGGCCTTCTGCGTCATGCCCTTCTTCGATGTGCTCATCGATGGGCAGCAGGCTTTCGGCGTCGGAAGCCTGGTTCGGCTCTTCGGGACGTTCGCTCATGGACAGTACCTTGCAACGGATTGGACATTTTCGACAGGTGTCTGGGACGACGGTTCGGCCACAAACGATGCAGCTTTATACCAGAACCGCCCGCCCATACGAAAAAACGCGGCCTAGGCCGCGTTTTTTCATACAAGGGTCGACGACTTAGTTTTTGGCTTTGTCGACGATCTTGTTGGCACCGATCCACGGCATCATGGAGCGCAGTTGCTCGCCGATGATTTCGATACCGTGAGCGGCGTTGTTACGACGCTTGGCGGTCATCGAAGGGTAGCCGGTTGCGCCTTCGCTGATGAACATTTTGGCGTATTCGCCGTCCTGAATACGTTTCAGGGCGTTGCGCATGGCCTGACGGGATTCGGCGTTGATCACTTCCGGGCCGGTCACGTACTCGCCGTATTCAGCGTTGTTGGAGATCGAGTAGTTCATGTTGGCGATACCGCCTTCGTACATGAGGTCAACGATCAGTTTCAGTTCGTGCAGGCACTCGAAGTAGGCCATTTCCGGTGCATAGCCAGCTTCAACCAGGGTTTCGAAACCGGCTTTTACCAGCTCGACGGTACCGCCGCACAGAACGGCTTGTTCGCCGAACAGGTCGGTTTCGGTCTCGTCCTTGAAGGTGGTTTCGATGATGCCGGTACGACCGCCACCAACGCCAGCGGCGTAGGACAGCGCAACGTTCTTGGCGTTGCCCGAGGCGTCCTGGTAGATCGCGATCAGGTCAGGGATACCGCCGCCTTTCACGAACTCGGAACGTACGGTGTGGCCCGGGGCTTTCGGCGCGATCATGATCACGTCGAGGTCGGCACGCGGAACAACCTGGTTGTAGTGGATCGCGAAGCCGTGGGAGAAGGCCAGGGTGGCGCCTTTCTTGATGTTCGGCTCGATTTCGTTTTTGTACAGCTGGGACTGGAACTCGTCCGGGGTCAGGATCATGACCAGATCGGCGCCGGCAACAGCGGCAGCCACGTCGGTCACTTTCAGGCCGTGGGCTTCAGCCTTGGCAACGGTAGCCGAACCTTTACGCAGACCGACGGTAACGTCGACACCGGAATCTTTCAGGTTGCACGCCTGGGCGTGGCCCTGGGAGCCGTAACCGATGATGGCAAC
The DNA here is from genome assembly GCF_028657055.1 of Pseudomonas aphyarum. Classification (NCBI taxonomy): domain Bacteria; kingdom Pseudomonadati; phylum Pseudomonadota; class Gammaproteobacteria; order Pseudomonadales; family Pseudomonadaceae; genus Pseudomonas; species Pseudomonas aphyarum. Next base: position 46,814 of record NZ_JAMDGS010000023.1, on the reverse strand, counting down.
TTTCTTGCCCTGGATGATCGACAGGTCGCAGTCTTTATCGTAGAAAACTTTCATGAATTTCCCCTTTATATCCAGGCCGTTCAGGCCATTCGCTAATTTGGTTTAGATGCTGAGTACTTTGTCGCCGCGGGCAATACCGGTGACGCCACTGCGGACGGTCTCCAGAATCGATGCGGTGCCGATGGACTGAATGAAGCTGTCGAGCTTGTCGCTGGTACCGGTCAGTTGAACGGTATACACGCTGGCGCTGACGTCGACGATCTGTCCACGGTAAATATCGGTGGTGCGTTTGATCTCGGCGCGCTGGGCGCCAGTGGCCTTGACCTTGACCAGCATCAGTTCGCGCTCGATGTGAGCGCTTTCCGACAGGTCCACCAGCTTGACCACTTCGATCAGCTTGTTCAGGTTTTTGGTGATCTGCTCGATGACTTCATCGTGGCCAACTGTGGTCAGCGTCAGACGCGACAGGGTCGGGTCTTCGGTCGGCGCCACGGTCAGGCTTTCGATGTTGTAGTTGCGCTGCGAGAACAGGCCGACTACGCGAGACAAAGCACCGGGTTCGTTTTCCAGAAGCAAGGAAATAATGTGCCGCATGATTAGGTACGCTCCGTCTTGCTCAGCCACATATCGCGCATCGAGCCGTCTTTGATCTGCATCGGGTAGACGTGCTCGCTGGTGTCGACCGAAATATCGATCACGACCAGGCGATCCTTCAGGGCGAACGCTTCTTCCATCTTCGACTTCAAATCTTTCGATTCGGTGATGCGCACGCCGACGTGGCCATAGGCTTCAGCCAGCTTGACGAAATCAGGCAAGGATTCCATGTAGGAGTGCGAGTGACGGCTGCCGTAACTCATGTCCTGCCACTGACGAACCATACCCAGAACACCGTTGTTCAGAATGACGATCTTGACCGGCAAACCGTATTGCAGGCAGGTCGACAGTTCCTGGATGTTCATCTGGATACTGCCTTCACCGGTGACGCACGCAACATCGGTGTCAGGGAAGCTCAGAGCGATACCCATCGCAGCCGGCAGACCGAAGCCCATCGTGCCCAGGCCACCGGAGTTGATCCAGCGGTTCGGCTTGTTGAACCTGTAGTACTGCGCAGCAAACATCTGGTGCTGGCCCACGTCGGAGGTCACAAAGGCGTCGCCCTTGGTCACTTCGCACAGGGTTTCGATCACGGTCTGTGGCTTGATCTTGCTGCCGTCGCCCTTGTCGTAAGGGAACAGGCCGCGATCACCGCGCCATTCATCAACCTGCTTCCACCAGCTGGCAACGGCTTCCTTGTTCGGGGTTTCGCCGATTTCCTTGAGGATCGCGACCATTTCGGTCAGGACGCTCTCCACCGGACCAACGATTGGCACGTCGGCCTTGATGGTCTTGGAAATCGAAGCCGGGTCGATGTCGATGTGAATGATCTTGGCGTTCGGGCAGAACTTCGGCGCGCCGTTGATCACGCGATCGTCGAAACGCGCACCGACCGCCAGGATCACGTCGGCATGATGCATCGCCAGGTTGGCGGTGTAGCTGCCGTGCATGCCGAGCATGCCGATGAACTGACGGTCAGTGCCAGGGTAGCCACCCAGGCCCATCAAGGTATTGGTAACCGGCAGGTTGAGCATTTGCGCCAGTTCGGTCAGCGGCGCGGAGCCGTTGCCGAGGATCACGCCACCGCCGGAGTACAGCACGGGACGCTTGGCCGCCAGGAGCATTTCTGCCGCCTTTCGGATTTGCCCGGAGTGACCGCGAACGGCCGGGCTGTAGGAACGCAGTTTGGCTTTCTTCGGGAAGATGTATTCGAACTTCTCGGCCGGGTTGGTCATGTCTTTCGGGATATCGACCACGACCGGACCCGGACGACCGGATTGCGCCAGGTAGAAGGCTTTCTTCATGACTTCCGGGATTTCCGAAGCGTGCTTGATCATGAAGCTGTGCTTCACGATCGGCCGGGAGATACCGATCATGTCGGTTTCCTGGAACGCGTCGGTGCCGACCATGGTGCTTGGCACCTGACCGGAAATGATCACCATTGGAATCGAGTCCATATAGGCAGTGGCAATACCGGTGATGGCGTTTGTGGCGCCTGGACCGGAAGTCACCAATACCACGCCGGCTTTACCGGTGGCACGGGCGTAGCCGTCAGCCATATGGGTAGCCGCTTGTTCGTGACGAACCAGGATGTGGGTCACTTCCGGTTCTTTGAACAGGGCATCGTAAACATGAAGGAGAGCACCACCCGGGTACCCGTAGATATATTTGACGCCTTCGTCACGCAAAAAGCGGACGAGCATCTCACCGCCAGATAAAAGCTCCACGTTGTTCACCTCTAAAACGCCAGAATACCGTCCACAAAAAAGCGAACGGGTCTTAATAGGTTTACTTCTCGGCAGAGCATGAGCGACGGTGGTCGCCGACTACGTCAGCACTGACTGAGCAAGTATTGGGATCGTCCCAAGTGTTGCGGGCCTTTCCCACCCAGCGCGAGGTAACGCGTTGCGGGTGTAACAGGTCGACGCGGATATGCGCCTCATGATCTGCCGAGAGGGTCTGCTTCTGGCAGTCCCTGTACAGCGGACTTTGGATTCTTCTGTTTCGCCCTCTGCAAGTCAAGCCGTCTATGTGCTTAATTGTGGGTAAGCACATGAGAACGCAAGAAAAAACCTGGAAACCGCTACTCTGTTAGCTTCAATTGCGCAGTTTTGCCAAGGAATCAGCATGCGAACGCTTCTCTTAACTCTGCTGATCGGCGCCAGCCCCTGGTGTATGGCCGGTCAGATCTACAAATGGGTCGATGCCCAGGGCGTCACCCATTTCGATCAACAGCCACCACAAGGGCAGTCATCCACCGCCGTGAAGACGCCCTCCTCTCCCACTCCAATACCTGCCGCATTACCTGGCAACGGCGCGTTGGGCGATCAGAAAGCCATCGATGACAAGGTCAAGAAGCAAGTAGCCGAGCAACAGAATCAGCTCAAGGCCTTTTGCGAACAGGCGCGCACAAATCTCGCGCAACTGCAGAACAATCCGCGCTTGAGGGAGGAAGTGGAGGGAGAATTGCGGCGGCTGAGCGACGACCAGCGCCAGCAACGTACTGCGGAGGCACAAAAACAGATTACGGAAAACTGCCAGTAACCACTGGCAGTTTCCGGTTCAGCGCGAAGCGGTGATCAGCAGGTCGAACTCTTTGAGCAATACCTGAAGCTGCCGATCCTTGCCCTGCAGATTGCGCTGGGCAAAAACCATCTCGGCCATTTCCTGAATGCCCGAGGCATTGGGTAATGGCAGATCCTGTTCGAGGATCATCTTCATCCGCGGCAGGAAGATCCATTGCAGCCACTGCTCGAAATCGAGGGTGTCGACCGAAAACGGTTCGACACTGCTCAGGGCTTCGACCGAGGGCTGGACGTCATCCCACCAGCCCTGGGCGCGCAGTTCACGCTCGATCAACAGCAATTGATCGGCGACCTTGGAGAAACGACTGTCCATCACAGCGAAACCTTGGCCTTCTGACGGGCCAGAGTGGCGCCGGCGGAATCACCTTGTTTCTCACGTGCCTGAGCGATCAATTCCCACAGACTGGCCTGCAAGTCCGGACGACCATTGGCCATGGTCAGTGCGCGACGAGCGGTCTGCTCGGCCTGCGGCGCATCGCCCTGGGCCATGCGCACCTGCGCCAGACGGTAAAGCACTTGCGGCTCGCGCGGCGCTACACGCTGTGCACGCTCCAGGCTGGAGGAAGCGCCGTTGAGGTCGCCACCTGCCTGCTGCTGTTGCGCAGTGCTCAACAACGCGAGAACCGGACCGTCCAGTTGTTCATCGGCAGACAGACCGCCGCCGCTGCTGGCCGAAGGAATGCCGCTCGGCGTCGAAGGCATGCTGTAGCTGCCGGAGCTGATCGGTGCCGACTCGACTGACGAAGGGTTATACGGCCCCGGCGTGATGCCGCCAGACGCCGGGCCCGGAACGATCGGCGAAGTGCTGATCGGTGCCGAAGCCGCTGCGCCGCCCGGCACCATGACCACCACACCGGTGTCGCCTTGCGGGATCGCCTGGGTCTGGGCCTGTGCAGGACGTTTCACCGTCGTTTGACGGAAACCGCCATTGGCCGAAATGCGCTCGCTGTTGGACACGGCGGTGCCGGAGTCCACAACCGGAATCGAACCACGCTGTACGGTGGAGCAGCCGCTGAGCAAAGCCACGGCGGTCACCGCTGGAATCAACCACTTGTTCACTTGAAACCCTCTTTGCTTAATTCATCCAGCCCTTGACCCAATCCATCACCGACTCGCCCGAGGCAGGGCTTTCGCCTGCGCAGGAGGCGCCGGGTGGCGGTTCGCTGCCGCGAATATACGGCATCTGCACGGCGCCCGGACAGTTGGCATCGGAGCCCTGGCCGGTACGCGAATCGACCCAGGCCTGCACCACGTTATCCGGCTGCGGCATGTCCAGCGGCAGCGGATCGGCCTTGCGCATGAAGCTGGTCCAGACCTGCAACGCACCGGTGGCCCCGGTGAACGGCGTCTTGCCGTTGTCGTCACGGCCGAGCCAGACCACCGCCAGCAGATCCTGGCTGAAACCGGCGAACCAGCTGTCGCGCGAATCGTTACTGGTACCGGTCTTGCCCGCCAGTGTCAGGGTTCTTGGCAACACGTTATAAACCGAACTGCCGGTGCCTTCACGCATGACCCGCTGCATGGCGTTCTGGATCAGGTAGATCGAGGCCGGATCGAAGCGCTGCTCGATCTGGAACGGATAGCGCTTGAGCGGCTCGCCATCGGCTGTCAGCACACTGCGGATCCCGCGCATCGGCGTGTTGAAACCACCGTTGGCCAGAGTTTGATACATGGTCGCGACTTCGATCGGGGTCATGCCGCCAGCGCCGAGCAGCATCGATGGAAATGCAGGGAATTCGCGGGTTACACCCAAGCGCGCCAATGTCTTCAGGACATTCGGAACACCGACCGCCAGACCGAGACGCGAGGTCGACAGGTTGTAGGAATGCGCCAGCCCTTGATACAGGAACACTGTGCCGTGGGAGCGACGGTCATAGTTCTGCGGTTTCCAGACCTGACCGTCCGCGCCTTTGATCGAAAGCGGGTCGTCCGACAGCCAACTGGTCAGCGTGTACTGGCTTGGTTTCTCCAGTGCCGTCAGATAAACCGCCGGCTTGATCAGCGAACCGATCGGCCGCACCGCATCCAGTGCCCGGTTGAAACCGGCAAAACTCGCCTGACGGCTGCCGATCATGGCCTGGACTTCACCGGTTTCCGGGTTGGTCACGACCATCGCCGCTTCCACGTCGTCGGAACCTTTACGACCGGACAGACGCTTGAAGGTGTCGTTGACCGAGGCTTCGGCTTTCATCTGCAGGATCGGATCGAAACTGGTGAAAATCCGCAGGCCTTCTTCGGTCAAGTCTTCGTCGCGGTAGTCTTCACGCAACTGGCGTTTGACCAGATCGATGAAGCCCGGGAAAGAACTGTCGGCCAGCTTGCCGCGCGTGGTCACGCCCAGTGGCATTTTTTTCGCGGCGGCCACTTGCTCGGCGGTAGCAACGCCCTGCTGCTCAAGCACGTCGAGCACCAGATTGCGTCGTTCCAGCGCCCGCTCCGGGTTGCGACGCGGGTTGTAATAGGACGGACCTTTGACCATGCCGACCAACAACGCGACCTGATGCAGCTTCAACTCGGACAAGGGCTGGGCGAAGAAGAACTGGCTGGCCAGACCGAAACCGTGCACCGCACGCTGACCGTCCTGACCGACAAAGACCTCGTTGAGGTACGCCTCAAGGATTTCCTTTTTGTCGTAATGCAGTTCGAGCAGCATCGCCATCATCGCTTCGGTGAGCTTGCGGGTCAGGCTGCGTTCGTTGGTCAGGTAGAAGTTCTTGACCAGTTGCTGGGTCAGCGTGCTGCCGCCCTGGGTCATCTTGCCGCCCGAGGTGTTGACCCAGACTGCGCGGGCAATCGATTTCGGCGAGACGCCCCAGTGGCTGTAGAAATCCCGGTCTTCCACGGCAACCAGAGTTTCCAGCAGATACGGCGGCACCTGATCGAGCTTGATCAGAATCCGGTCTTCAAGGTTTTTCGGGTAGATACCGCCGATCATCAGCGGCTCCAGGCGTACCACGGAGAGTTTCGAACCGTTGGTCGCCGAAAGTTCGGCCACGTAATCGCCGGAGAAACGCACGCGCACCGGCTGCGGTTTCTCGAGGCCTTCGTAGAACTGGAAGCCACGGGTATTCAGATCAACCGTGTTGCCATTGACCGCCGCGGCGCCGGGACCGTTGCTCACGGCTTCGCGGCGATAGCCCAGGGCATCGAGTTCGGTGAGGAAATCGTCCTTGCTCAGCTTTTGTCCGACGAACAGCTCGAGCGGGCGCGCGTACACCTTGGCCGGAATGGTCCAGCGCTTGCCGGAGAACTTCTCCTGCACCACGGCATCGAGGTAAACGGCGAAGCCGGCCAGCACCACAAGGCCGACCAGACTGAGTTTGAGGGCCCAGCCCAACCATGGGCGCAGGCCCCGGGAAGCTGGTTTTTTAGGGGTACGGGGGGATCGAGTACGAGTCATGGCGGCGGATTATACGCACTTTATTCATACTCAACAGGAGCGCTCCGAGGTTTGCGTCGGGCTGGCGAGCGGCCATAATGAGCGCCTTGAATTTCCCCCAGTCTCTGAAGGATCGTCCGTGAGCCAGTCCCTGATCGCTGCCCTGCAAAACCCGGCCCTCTACCCGCACCCCGTCGAAGGGTTCCAGGTCATCGAAACCCATATCTCGTGGGTGCTGCTCACCGGCCCCTACGCTTATAAAGTGAAGAAGCCGGTGAATTTCGGCTTCCTGGATTTCACCGGCCTCGACTCCCGTGAGCACTTCTGCGGCGAAGAGCTGCGCCTGAACCAGCGCCTGACCGAAGATTTGTATCTGGAAGTGATTCCAGTGACCGGCAGCGCCGAAGCTCCGCAACTGGGTGGCGATGGCCCGGCCATCGAATACCTGCTGAAAATGCGCCAGTTCCCGCAGACCGGCCTGCTCAGCACCCTGCAAGCCAATGGCGAGCTGACCACCGCCCACGTCGACGCGATGGCCGAACAGATCGCCCGCTTCCACCTCAACGCGCCGAAAGTCCCGGCCGAGCACGACGCCGGCACACCTGAAAGCGTAATGGCGCCAGTGCGCCAGAACTTCGAACAGATCCTGCCGTTCCTCAGCGACAAGAACGACCTGCTGCAACTCGATGCCCTGCAAGCGTGGGCTGAAAGCAGCTTCGATCGCCTGAAGCCACTGTTCGCCCAACGCAAGGCTGACGGCTTCACTCGCGAATGCCACGGTGACATTCACCTGGGCAACGCCACGCTGATCGACGGCAAAGTCGTGATCTTCGACTGCATCGAATTCAACGAACCGTTCCGTTTCACCGACGTCTGGGCTGACACCGGCTTCCTGGCGATGGACCTGGAAGACCGTGGCCTGAAATCCCTGGCCCGTCGTTTCATCAGCCAGTACCTGGAACTGACCGGCGACTACCAAGGCCTGGAAGTGCTGAACTTCTACAAGGCTTACCGCGCATTGGTTCGTGCAAAGGTTGCACTGTTCAGCATGCCGGCCGACGCCACTCCGGTGCAACGCGCTACCACCCTGCGCCAGTACCGCAACTACGCCAACCTGGCGGAAAGCTACAGCACCATTCCTTCGCGCTTCATGGCGATTACCCACGGCGTGTCCGCTGTAGGCAAAAGCCATGTGGCCATGCGTCTGGTCGAAGCGCTGGGCGCGATCCGTCTGCGTTCCGATGTCGAGCGCAAACGTCTGTTTGGCGAGCAAACCGTTGCCAATGATGTTCAGGCCGGGATCTACAGCACCGATGCCAGCACCGCGACTTATGCTCGTCTGCATGAAATCGCCGAAGTGATCCTGCACGCCGGTTTTCCGGTGGTGATCGACGCCACTTACCTCAAGCGCGAACAACGCGACAACGCCGCCAAGGTTGCCGAAGCCACTGGCGCGCCATTCCTGATCCTCGACTGCAATGCTCCGCAGGCCGTGATCGAGAGCTGGCTGGCGATTCGTCAGGCGGACAAGAAGGATCCGTCCGACGCGACCCTCGCCGTGATCGAAGCACAACAGGCCAACCGCGAAGCCCTGACGCCGGAAGAAATCCTGCGCAGCAAACGCGTGCAGACCAATGAATCCGGCACCCTGGACACCGTCGTGGCGCAGATCCGCCAGCGCCTGCCAGGTCTGTAAGAAACTATTTCGGCCGTGAAGCCCTCGCTCGCTTCACGGCCGTCAAATAGTGGCACTATACTGGCGTCATAAAACCAACAGGTGATTTGACATGAGCCAGCCGAAACTTCTCGACACCCCGCTTTATGCCTTGCTGCACAAAGACGACATCACAGGTTTCAACAATGAACGCCCGAAAGACGGCCCGATCGACATGGTCGGCGGTGACTTTCGTGGTCTCGACCTGCGCGAACTGAACGCCGATGGCGTGGATTTCCGGGACGCCTACTTCCGTTCCGCCGACCTGCGCGGCATCGACTTTCGCAACGCCTCGCTGGAAGGCGCGAGCCTGGCCCACGCGCAGATTTCCGGGGCCTACTTCCCGCCGGAACTGAGTGCCGACGAAATCCTGATGTCGATGAATTTCGGTACGCGCCTGCGTTATCGCACTCGCTGAGTCTCGGAACACCCAAACTCGTCCAGCGCCCCCGCTTTGCGCTGGACTGCGTGCTATTGGTAATTCTCCCTCGCCCTCCCCATCCCGACTCATCAGCGAAAACTGACGTTTCTTAGAAGCGTTTGCGTTGAATCCGACCAAACAACCACGCTTTTCCTACTGATGGCTACACTCCTGAGAAGCTCGCCCACGCACCATTCGGCCGTCGCAAGGAGGCTTGATGAATGATGAACTGCAACACCTGAAGAATCTTGGCAAGACGTCGGCGCAATGGCTGCATGCCGTGGGCATCCATAGCGCTTCGGATCTGCGTCGCCTGGGCGCGGTGGATGCCTACCGGGCCGTGCGCACTCGCGGGTTTCGGGCGTCGAAGGTGTTGTTGTACGCGATCGAAGGGGCGCTGATGGATGTGCACTGGAACGACATTCCCGCCGAACGCAAGGATGCACTGAACAAGCAGCTGGAAGCCATTTCCTCTCGCCACAAGAACTAACGGGCACTGACCGCCATGTACCTGCTCGGGGAACAATCGGCCCAGGCCGATGCATTGATCAACCACTTGCAGAGCTTGCCTGCGCAATGGCTCGAAGGCCTGCCGCCGTGCGGGCCTGCGCTGGCACTTGAAGCCACGGATGATCTGTTGGCACGTTTGCCGGACGATCAGTTGTTCTTGCTCACGCAAGGTGTCATCACCGGCCGACTTAGTGGTCGAGGCTTGTTCTACTGGCACGAGGGAGATTTGATCGGCCTGCAACAGGGGCCGGAATGGGCGGATTGCACGCTGTACTCAGACAACCCGCTGACATTACTGCCCTATCGCCGAAGCGATTTGTTTCAACATGTGTATGGCGAAACGTCGCGCTCTGAGCAGTTTTTGCGCTACCTGCTCGGGCAGATGGCGTTGCTGGCGCACGCAGTCGCCGAGTTCAAGCCGCGCGAGTTTCGCAGCACCAATGGTTTCAAGCGGGTTGAAGCCGGGGACGTTCTGATCCGCGAGGGCGATGTCGCCGATCATGTGTTCGTGATTATCGAAGGACACGCCGAAGCGTTTGTTAACGGGCACAAGGTAGGCGACGTGCCCAAGGATGAAATATTCGGCGCAATGGCGGTGTTCACAGGCGAGCCGCGCAATGCCACGGTGATTGCCCGGGAGGCGAGCACTGTAATGCTGATTCCCGGCGATCAGTTTCTGAGCATGACCCGCACCAATCCGAAAATCGCCCACAGCCTGATCGAAAGCATGGCGCGGCGTATCGACCAGCTCAACAAGCAGCTCACGGGATTTAACAGCCAGACCTGACGCCCGTATTCACGGGGTGTTTACGCCATTGCCGGGACAAAACAAAAGAAATGAAAAAACAGCAGTTGACTTGGTAATGAGAATCGCTATGATTATCACAACTGGTCGCGAGATCAGTCGATATTCTGAAAAGCCCTTGGTTCGGACTCTCAGATTATCTCCTCATCAGGCTAATCACGGTTATTTGACCCGGTTTTTACCGGGTCTTTTTTTGCCTGTGGAAAAGTCATTTCTTACTGAACTGTTTACGCATCTCGGCGCAATAATCCGGTTTCGGCGTGGCGGGTGTGTACCAGACATAATCAGCCATCGCCGCCGTAATCCGACTGCCCTGCTCCGCCAGCATCAGCACCGTCGGCGCTTCGGCCGCCCGCAGATCCAGCACATGCAGCGGCACACCCACATCTTTGCGCGCGTGATACGCACCCGCCAATAACAAGGCAGGCGCAGGCGCCGCCAACAAACGCGAGGCCATGCGCCGATCCCGTTGTTGTTGAACGGCCAGCATCGCCGGCATTTGTGATGACGGCAGCAGGCCGCAGTGAGAATCGCCGATCTGCTCCAACAGCGTCTCCTTCACGGATTTGGCGTTGCTGCGCTCACCGCTCAGAACCGGAGGATCGCGATAGAACGCGCGAATTTCGATGTTATCGAGGTTGGCCGCCAGCAACGGCCAGGATTGCGCGAGGGCAAACCGAACAATCGGCCCGTAGAGATTCCAGTCCCAACCATCCTGCCAGGCCAATGCAGCGGGAAGATCAGCCGGTGGCGTTGCGGCATGGCGCACGTCATCGACGCGCGACTGTTGATCGGGCGTCAGCATTTCCAACAGGAGACTGCCTTGGGGTCGCGTTTGTTCGAGGTTCTGCAACAACCACAATTGAAGGGCGTGGTGATCGGCGTTGTCATGCTGTTCGCCAATGATCAGCCGTGACGGTCTGCTCAGTTGCGTCAGTAATTGCTGCGCCGTCAGACTCTCGCCACTGCGCAGATCACGGATCTCGCCCACGACCGGCGGCGCCGCAACATGCTGGCAACCTGCAAGCCACAACACCGCCAACAGCAAAATCCCGCGCATACCCTCACCTCGATGACGAAATCAGCGGGCGATGATCAGCGGATGCCCGCGCTCCGGGTGCGGCTGCACCAATACTTCCAGACCGAAAACCGCCTTTAGCGATTCCGGACGCAACACCTGTTGCGGCGTATCCAGTGCCACCGGGCACCCGCCTTCCAGCAGCAGGATGCGATCACAATAGCGCGCGGCCAGATTCAGATCATGCAGGATCACCAGCACCGCCGCGCCGCGATCGGCAAATTCGCGCACCGCTTGCAGTGTCGTGTGTTGATGCAACGGATCGAGCATTGAAGTCGGCTCATCGAGCAGTAACGTCTGCCCCGCCTGACCCGGCCAGAGTTGCGCCAGCACCCGCGCCAGATGCACCCGCTGACGCTCGCCGCCGGACAGCGCCAGATAACTGCGGCCACTCAGATGCCCGGCATCGGCCGCCCGCAATGCGGCAGCGACGATCTCGTCATCGCGCACCCGCCCGCTCTGATAAGGCAGACGCCCCATGCCCACCACTTCTTCAACACGAAAGGCGAAATCCAGGGTCGACACCTGTGGCAACACCGCCAGCCGCTGGGCGCGCTGAGTGCCGCTCCAATGGCTCAAGACCTCTCCGTCCAGCAGCACTTCCCCGTCGTGCGCGCTCAACTCACCGCACAACGCGCCGAGCAAGGTGCTTTTACCGGCGCCATTCGGCCCCAACACGCCAAGCACTTCGCCCGGTTCGAGTTGCAGGCTGACATCGGCCAGAACAGTCTTGCGGCCACGTCGGATGTGCAGATTGTGCGCACGCAACATCAGGCACGCCCTCGCAGCAGCAGATAAAGGAAGAACGGCGCACCGATGAACGCGGTGACGATGCCGATCGGCAATTCCGCCGGCGCCAGCGCCAGCCTCGCCACCAGATCCGCCAGCAGCAACAGACTCGCCCCGGCCAGCACCGATGCCGGCAGCAATACCCGATGATCCGGCCCCGCGAGCAAGCGCACCAGATGCGGCACCACCAGCCCGACAAAGCCGATCATGCCCGCCGCTGCCACCGCCGCGCCGACGCCCAACGCCGTGCAGAACACCAATTCGCGCTTGAGCCGCTCGACATCGATCCCCAGATGCCCGGCTTCCGATTCGCCGAGCAGCAACGCATTGAGCGCCTTCGCCCGACGCGGAAGCCACAGTGCAACACCGGCGGTAATGATCAGCAACGGCCACAACCGCGCATAGCTCGCGCCGTTGAGGCTGCCCAGGTTCCAGAACGTCAACGTACGCAATGTCGCGTCGTCGGCCAGATAGGTAAACAGCCCCACCGCCGAACTGGCCAGCGCCGTCAGGGCAATTCCCGCCAGCAGCATGGTCGCCACATTGGTCTGCCCATTACGGCGGCCGAGCCGATAAACCAGCGCCGTCACACCCAGACCACCGAGAAACGCACACACCGACAACAAGTAAGGCCCGAACCACTCCGGCAGACCGCCGAAAAACGAACCGCCGACAATCGCCACCGCCGCGCCCAACGCAGCACCACTAGACACGCCAACCAACCCCGGATCGGCCAAAGGATTGCGAAACAGCCCCTGCATCGCCACCCCGGACAGCGCCAGCACACCGCCGACTGCCAGCCCGAGCAACGTACGCGGCAGACGAATCTGCCCGAGAATCAGTTCAGCCTGTTCCAGCCCGTCCGGCGCCAGCGGCACACCAATCATGCGCAGCGCAGCGCACAAGGTATCGAACAACGGCAGACTCACCGGCCCCAACGCCAGCGACAACCAGATCGCCAGCAGACACAGCAGGATCAGGCCGATAAACAAGCCACGGGGTTTGACCAGCGTGGTCATTGGCCGCTCTGGCCCGGGTAGAAACCGTCAGACAGGGTCTTCAGCGCTGCCGGCAAACGCGGCCCGAGCCCGCCCACCAGCAGCGTCGGGTCCAGCTCCAGCACGCGTCCGGTCTTGGCCGCACGGCTGGAATTGAGGATCGGGTTTTCCTTGAACAGCGCCACTTTCGCCGCCTCGCCGGTCAGCGCACGATCAGCGAACACCAGCACTTCAGGATCGAGGCTGGCCAGGGATTCCACAGAAAACGGCTTGTAACCGGTGTGCGTCGCAAGGTTATGACCACCCGCCTGTTGCAGCAGCCAATCGGCGGCGGTGTCTTTGCCGGCGATTAGCGGTTTGCCGCCAGCATGTCCGAGCAACAACAGCACACCCGGCGCTTTCTGCTGGGTCTGGGCCTCAGCTACACGAACCTTTTGCGTATCGAGTTGCTGTTGATAACTTTGCAGCAATTGCGCGGCCTGGCTTTCGGCGCCCAGCAACTGTCCCAGATGGGTAACGTTTTTTTCCAATGTCGGCAGATCCGGCTGAGCCGAGAACAATTCCACCTGCACCTTGGCACTGCGAACCTGCGAAATCACTGGCGGCGGGCCCATTTCTTCGGTGCCGATGAGGATGTCCGGGCGCAGGCTGAGAATACCTTCGGCCGACAGGCTGCGCTGATAGCCGATGCTCGGCAGCGACTTGAGAGACTCGGGATGCTGGCTGGTGGTGTCGACGCCCACCAGTTTCGCCTCACCGCCCAGCGCACTCACCCACTCCGACAACGCGCCGCCAGCGCTGACCCAACGTTGCGGCAACTCGGCCGCTGCAGCCTGGTGGCTGACCAAAAGTCCGACACACAGCACGGCAACGCGGGTACTCAGGCGCATAGACAGCTTCCTTGAAAGGTTTTCCCGGGCATCGGAACGGCAGGCCAAGTATCCTCGGCAGCGGTCACCTCGCCACGGGCGAAGGCGGCCATTTGATAATTGTTTGCATTTGAACGTCAAGCTCGGACATATCCAGACACGAGCCGACATTTGAGGATAGCCATGAAGTTTCTTTGCGCGGGCGCCGATCTGGTTGAGGGCGGCAGTCGCGGTTTCGATATCGACGGGAAAAAACTGTTTGCCGTGCGCCGCGCGGGGCAGGCTTACGTCTATCTCAATCGCTGCCCGCATCGGGGCGTCGGCCTGGAATGGCAGCCCGACCAGTTTCTCGACCCGAGCAACAGCCTGATCCAGTGCGCCACCCACGGCGCACTGTTTCTGATCGAAGACGGTGAATGCGTCGCCGGCCCGTGCGCCGGGCAATCGCTGACGGCCATCCCTTGCCGTGAAGACGCGCAAGGGCTGTGGGTCGATGTTTAACCGTTGAGCAGCACCTCCAGGCGCTGGTCGATCACCATCTCTTCATGGCTCAAACGCACGCCGTACGCCAGGACTTCGACCCCGCACGCCACCGCCTCACGCAGCGCGGCGGCGTAGGCCGAGTCGATTTCCTCGGCAGGACGCACCGCTTCGATGCCGGTGAGATTGACGCAGTACAACTGCACCGCGCGAATCCCGTCCCTGGCCAAATGCGCCAGCTCACGCAAATGCTTGGCGCCGCGCTCTGTCACTGCATCGGGAAATGCCGCGACCGCCGTGCCGTCGAAACCCAGCGTGACACTTTTCACTTCCACGTACGCCGGGCCCGTCGGGTAGTCGAGGCGGAAATCGATCCGGCTCTTTTCCTGTCCGTATGCCACTTCGCGCTTGAGCCCGGTAAACCCATTCAATTCACTGATGACGCCGGACTGCAAGGCTTCTTCGACCAGTGTGTTGGCGCGCCCGGTGTTCACGCAAAACAGCCGCCCCTGCGGTGTTTCGCCGACTTCCCAGGTGCCAGGCAGTTTGCGCTTGGGGTCATTGGAGCGGCTGAACCAGACCTGCCCGCCCTCGACCTGACAATTGAGCATCGAGCCGGTGTTCGGGCAATGAATGGTCAGCAACTCGCCGCCAACGGTTTCGATATCGGCGAGAAAACGCTTGTAACGGCGGATCAACCGGCCTTCTTCGAGAGGAGGATGAAAGCGCATCAGCCTTGCCAGCTCTTCAAGCCACGTGCGATGCGTTCTACCGCTTCCTGTAAGCGAGGGAGGTTTTGCGTGTAGGCAAAGCGCACATGATGGCCGGCCTGATAGCGGCCGAAATCCAGCCCCGGAGTGAAGGCCACATGTTCGGTTTCGAGGAAATGCCGGCAGAACGCGAAGGCATCACCGCCGAACTGGCTGATATCGGCATACAAATAGAACGCGCCTTCCGGCTCCACGGCAATGTTGAAGCCCAGTTCACGCAATGCCGGCAACAGGAAGTCACGGCGACGGCCAAATTCGGCGCGGCGCTCTTCGAGAATCGCGATGGTGTCCGGCTCGAAACAGGCCAGCGCCGCATGCTGGGCCATGCTTGGCGCACTGATGTAGAGGTTCTGCGCGAGTTTTTCCAGTTCACTGACCGCCGCATCCGGCGCCACCAGCCAGCCGAGGCGCCATCCGGTCATGCCGAAATATTTGGAGAAACTGTTAAGAACAAATGCGCTGTCATCGACTTCCAGCACACTGGCCGCGTCGGTGCCATAAGTCAGGCCGTGATAGATCTCGTCCACCACCAGATGCCCGTGACGCGCCTTGATGGCTGTGGATAAACCGGCCAGCTCATCGCGGGTCAGAATCGTACCGGTCGGGTTGGCTGGCGAAGCGACCAGCGCACCGACGCTGTCGTGATCCCAGTGGCGCGCCACCAGGTCCGGCGTCAGTTGATAGCGAACGTCCGGGCCGACCGGCACAAGCTGCGCCGCGCCCTCGACCAACCGCAGAAAATGCCGGTTGCAAGGATAGCCGGGGTCGGCCAGCAGCCAGTGTTTACCCGGATCCACCAGCAACGCACTGGCCAGCAGCAACGCACCGGAACCGCCGGGCGTGATGAGAATCCGGCGTGGATCGATGTTCAGGCCGTAGCGCGTTTGATAGAAACCGGAAATCGCCTCGCGCAGCTCGGGAATGCCACGGGCCGCGGTGTAGCGGGTTTTCCCGTCTGTCAAAGCTTGCTGGCCGGCGCGGATGATCGGCTCGGCGGTGGTGAAGTCCGGTTCGCCGATTTCCAGGTGGATCACGTCGTGGCCGGCGGCCTGCAATTCATTGGCCCGCGCCAGCAACGCCATCACATGGAACGGTTCGATCGCACGACTGCGCGCACTGTAGGGCTGAGCCATTGGCCTTCCTTCAACGAGGGAAAAGAAACGATTCTACCCATCTGCCGGAACGAGCGAGAACCCGCAGCGGTCACAGCCTCAAGAACACTGGACTGTAACGACCCGAGCGTACGCTCCAGGATTGACTAAAATCAGTGATTGAGCAGGTCTGCAACATTGCCCGACATGGCTTGGCAAACATTTGCAAGCCCCACCGGCCGCGCGCTCGACATCCGGGAGTAGCGCGGGCCGAATTGATCTGGTAAGTTCGCCCGCTTGCAGCCGCAGGGCCGGCAGGTGTCGGTGATGGAGCAATCCTGCGCAATGGATTACAAGAGTAGAGGCGGTCCATTTCATGCCCACCCAAGCAAAGCAACAGGCAAGTCAGACACTCAGCGGTTTCGAACCCTACGTCCCGAAAGCGGGCGAAGAGTACATGGGCGCTCCAATGCGCGCGCACTTCACCAAGATCCTGACCAAGTGGAAACTGGACTTGATGCAGGAAGTCGACCGCACTGTTGATCACATGAAAGACGAAGCGGCCAACTTTCCTGATCCGGCCGACCGTGCCAGCCAGGAAGAAGAGTTCGCCCTCGAGCTGCGCGCCCGCGACCGCGAGCGCAAACTGATCAAGAAGATCGACAAGACCCTGCAACTGATCGAAGACGAAGAGTACGGCTGGTGCGACTCTTGCGGCATCGAGATCGGCGTCAAGCGCCTTGAAGCCCGTCCGACTGCCGACATGTGCGTCGACTGCAAGAACCTGGCGGAAATCAAGGAAAAGCAGGTCGGCAAATAATCCCGGCCTGAACGAAAAACGGAGCGTGCGAACGCTCCGTTTTTGTTTCTGCTGTTTTTTGACTCTCAAGTAACATCGCCCTCATGACTGCCAACACCTCCCCCGCCTATATTGGCCGCTTTGCCCCGACCCCCAGTGGACACCTGCACTTTGGCTCGCTGGTAGCGGCGCTCGCCTCTTATCTGGATGCCCGCTCGGTGAATGGCCGCTGGCTGGTGCGCATGGAAGACCTCGATCCGCCTCGCGAGGAACCGGGCGCGCAAGCGGCGATTCTCAAGGCGCTGGAAAGCTATGGCTTCGAATGGGACGGCGACATGGTCCGCCAGAGCGATCGGCACGAGGCCTATGCGCAAGTGCTCGACAGCCTGTTCAATCACGGCCTCGCCTATGCCTGCACCTGCTCGCGAAAACAACTGGAGCCGTACCACGGCATTTATCCGGGTCTGTGCCGCAATGCCGGCCATGGCCAGGAAGACGCGGCGATTCGCCTGCGCGTGCCGGAGCTGGAATACCACTTCATCGACCGGGTGCAGGGCGAATACCGCCAGCATCTGGGCCGTGACGTGGGAGATTTCGTCATCCGCCGCCGCGACGGCCTCTACGCCTACCAACTGGCGGTGGTGCTGGACGATGCCTGGCAGGGCATCACCGACATCGTGCGCGGCGCCGATCTGCTCGACTCCACGCCGCGTCAGCTCTACCTGCAGGAATTGCTGGGCCTGCGCCAACCGCGCTATCTGCATCTGCCACTGATTACCCAGCCGGACGGCAACAAGCTCGGCAAGTCCTATCGCTCGCCACCGCTGGAAGCCGATCAGGCCACGCCACTATTGTTGCGGGCTCTGCGCGCACTGGGGCAAAACCCGGGGCCCGAACTGGCCCACGCCTCGCCGCAGGAACTGTTGAACTGGGGCAGCGCCCACTGGGATGCCTTGAAAATCCCGCGCACACTGACCCTGCCCGAAGCGCAACTGCTGTGACGACACTTGCAGTGGCGCGCCCATCCGTTACCATCGCCGCACGTTTTCGGGCACGCGCATAAAAAAGAGAGGCCGGGATGTACATCTATCGCTTGGTCCTGCTTCTGGTCGTGGGGATCTACCTGTTTTCTCCCGCCATCATGGATTGGTGGATCGACGCTACGGGCGCCTGGTATCGCCCTTATCTGCTCTGGCTGATCCTGATTGTCGTGACCTTCATCCTGCAGAGCCAAAAAGATGCCGATGAGCTTTAGCCTGACCCAGATGCTGCTGATCAGCGCCGCCTACCTGGCCGCGTTGTTCGGTGTGGCGTGGATCAGTGAACGGGGCATGATCCCGCGGGCGATCATTCGCCATCCGTTGACCTACACCCTGTCGTTGGGGGTTTACGCCAGTGCGTGGGCGTTCTATGGCACGGTCGGTCTGGCCTATCAGTACGGCTACGGTTTTCTGTCCAGCTATCTCGGGGTCTCCGGCGCGTTTCTGCTGGCGCCGGTGCTGTTGTATCCGATCCTCAAGATCACCCGCACCTATCAACTGTCGTCGCTGGCGGACCTGTTCGCCTTCCGCTTCCGCAGCACCTGGGCCGGTGCGCTGACCACGATCTTCATGCTGATCGGCGTATTGCCGTTGCTGGCGTTGCAGATCCAGGCGGTGGCCGATTCCATCGGTATTCTCACCGGCGAACCGGTGCAGAATCGCGTGGCCCTGGCGTTCTGTGCGCTGATCATCCTGTTCACGATCTTCTTTGGCTCCCGTCACATCGCCACCCGTGAAAAGCACGAAGGGCTGGTGTTCGCGATTGCCTTCGAATCGGTGATCAAACTGGCCGCCCTCGGCGGCGTCGGCCTCTACGCGCTGTACGGCGTATTCGACGGCCCGCAACAGCTTGAACTGTGGCTGCTGCAGAACCAGACCGCCCTCGCCGCTCTGCACACGCCATTGCAGGAAGGCCCGTGGCGCACGTTGCTGCTGGTGTTTTTCGCCTCGGCGATCGTGATGCCGCACATGTATCACATGACCTTCACCGAAAACCTCAACCCACGCTCGCTGGTCAGCGCGAGCTGGGGCCTGCCGCTGTTCCTGCTGTTGATGAGCCTGGCCGTGCCGCTGATTCTCTGGGCCGGCCTGAAACTCGGCGCAACCACCAATCCGGAATACTTCACCCTCGGTATCGGCATCGCCGCCAACAGCAAGTCGCTGGCGTTGCTGGCCTATGTCGGCGGACTGTCGGCAGCCAGCGGCCTGATCATCGTCACCACGCTGGCGCTGTCGGGCATGGCGCTGAACCATCTGGTGCTGCCGCTCTATCAGCCACCGGCCGAGGGCAATATCTATCGCTGGTTGAAATGGACTCGTCGGGCGCTGATCGTCGCGATCATCATGGCCGGTTTCTGCTTCTACCTGATGCTCGGCGCCGAGCAGGATCTGGCCAACCTCGGCATCGTCGCCTTCGTTGCGACTCTGCAATTCCTGCCGGGCGTGCTGTCGGTGCTGTACTGGCCGACCGCCAATCGCCGCGGCTTTATCGCCGGTCTGTTGGCGGGGATTGTGGTGTGGGTCGTGACCATGCTGTTGCCGCTGGTCGGCAATCTGCAGGGTTTCTATATTCCGCTGCTGAACATGATCTACGTGCTGGACGACACCAGTTGGCACATGGCGGCCATCGCCTCGCTGGCGGCCAACGTCCTGATGTTCACGCTGATTTCGCTGTTCACCAATGCCAGCCCCGAAGAGGCCAGCGCCGCCGAAGCCTGCGCTGTGGACAACGTACGTCGCCCGCAACGCCGCGAATTGCACGCCGCCTCCCCGCAAGAATTCGCCACGCAACTGGCCAAACCGCTGGGCGCCAAGGCTGCGCAGAAAGAAGTTGAGCAGGCCCTGCGCGACCTTTATCTGCCATTCGACGAGCGCCGCCCTTATGCCTTGCGCCGCCTGCGTGACCGGATCGAAGCCAACCTCTCCGGCCTGATGGGCCCGAGCGTCGCCCAGGACATGGTGGAAACCTTCTTGCCATACAAGGCTGGCGGTGAAAACTACGTCACTGAAGACATCCACTTCATCGAAAGCCGCCTCGAGGATTACCACTCGCGCCTGACCGGTCTGGCGGCCGAACTCGACGCCCTGCGCCGCTACCACCGCCAGACCCTGCAGGAATTGCCGATGGGCGTCTGCTCGCTGGCCAAGGATCAGGAGATCCTGATGTGGAACAAGGCCATGGAGGAACTGACCGGGATTGCCGCGCAACGGGTGGTCGGCTCGCGCCTGAGCACCATCGCCAATCCGTGGAAAGATCTGCTGCAAGGCTTCATCCACCTGCCCGACGAGCACTTGCACAAACAGCACCTGGCCCTCGACGGCCAGACCCGCTGGCTGAACCTGCACAAAGCGGCCATCGACGAACCGCTGGCTCCGGGCAATAGCGGCCTGGTGCTGCTGGTGGAAGACCTGACCGAAACCCAGATGCTCGAAGACAAACTGGTGCATTCCGAGCGCCTGGCCAGCATCGGCCGACTCGCGGCGGGTGTTGCTCACGAAATCGGCAACCCGATCACCGGCATCGCCTGCCTCGCGCAAAACCTGCGGGAAGAGCGCGAAGAGGACGGTGAGCTGACAGAAATCAGCGGCCAGATCCTCGAGCAGACCAAACGCGTGTCACGCATCGTCCAGTCGTTGATGAGCTTCGCCCACGCCGGCAGCCATCAGCACAGCGACGAGCCCGTTTGTCTGGCGGAAGTCGCCCAGGACGCCATCGGCCTGCTGGCCCTGAACCGGCGCAATTTTGAAGTCCAGTTCTACAACCTGTGCGATCCCGATCACTGGGTCGAAGGCGATCCGCAGCGGCTCGCCCAGGTACTGATCAATCTGCTCTCCAACGCCCGCGATGCCTCGCCTGCCGGCAGTGCGGTGCGGGTCAAGAGCGAGGCCGGCGAACACACGGTCGATCTGATCGTCGAAGACGAAGGCAGCGGTATTCCGTCGAGCATCATGGACCGATTGTTCGAACCCTTCTTCACCACCAAGGATCCTGGCGAAGGCACCGGTCTGGGCCTTGCACTGGTCTATTCCATCGTTGAAGAGCATTATGGACAAATCACCATCGACAGCCCGGCTGATGTTCAGAGCCAGCGCGGCACCCGTATCCGGGTGACATTGCCGCGCCATGTCGAAGCGACGTCCGCTGTGAACTGAGACCGTCGAGAGTATCGAATCAATGCCGCACATTTTGATCGTCGAAGACGAAACCATTATCCGCTCCGCCTTGCGCCGCCTGCTGGAACGCAACCAGTACCAGGTCAGCGAAGCCGGTTCAGTGCAGGAAGCACAAGAACGCTTCAGTATTCCCACATTCGATCTGATCGTCAGCGACCTGCGACTGCCGGGCGCTCCGGGCACCGAGCTGATCAAGCTCGGCCAGGGCACGCCGGTGCTGATCATGACCAGCTACGCCAGCCTGCGCTCGGCGGTCGACTCGATGAAGATGGGCGCGGTGGATTACATCGCCAAGCCTTTCGACCACGATGAAATGCTTCAGGCTGTCGCGCGGATCCTGCGTGATCGCCAGTCGGCGCCTGCCGCCGGCGAAGCAGCTCCCGCCAAATCAGCCAATGGCAGCGGCAAATCCGCCATCGACAACAGCAATGGCGAAATCGGCATCATCGGCTCGTGTCCGCCGATGCAGGACCTTTACGGCAAGATCCGTAAAGTCGCCCCGACCGATTCCAATGTGCTGATCCAGGGTGAATCCGGTACCGGTAAAGAACTGGTGGCCCGTGCCCTGCACAACCTGTCGAAGCGCGCCAAGGCGCCGATGATCTCGGTGAACTGCGCAGCCATTCCGGAAAGCCTGATCGAGTCCGAACTGTTCGGTCACGAAAAAGGCGCGTTCACCGGTGCCAGCGCCGGTCGCGCCGGTCTGGTGGAAGCGGCGGACGGCGGCACGCTGTTCCTCGACGAGATCGGCGAGTTGCCACTCGAAGCTCAGGCTCGTTTGCTGCGCGTATTGCAGGAAGGCGAGATTCGCCGGGTGGGCTCGGTCCAGTCGCAGAAGGTCGATGTCCGGTTGATCGCTGCAACCCACCGGGACCTCAAGAGCCTGGCGAAAATCGGCCAGTTCCGTGAAGACTTGTATTACCGCCTCCACGTGATCGCGCTGAAACTGCCGGCCCTGCGTGAGCGTGGCGCCGACGTCAACGAAATCGCCAATGCGTTCCTCGCTCGTCAGAGCGCCCGCATCAACCGCACCGACCTGAAATTTGCTGCCGATGCCGAACAGGCGATCCGGCACTACTCCTGGCCGGGTAACGTGCGGGAGCTGGAAAACGCCGTCGAGCGCGCGGTGATTCTGAGCGAAAGCCCGGAAATCTCTGCCGACCTGCTGGGCATCGACATCGAACTGGGCGACCTGGAGGACGACGAATTCATCGGCCTGCCGGCTCAACAGCCCGGTAACGCCAGCAACAGCAGCCACGAACCGACCGAAGACCTGTCACTGGAAGACTACTTCCAGCATTTCGTACTCGAGCATCAGGACCACATGACCGAGACCGAACTGGCGCGCAAACTGGGCGTCAGCCGCAAATGCTTGTGGGAACGTCGTCAGCGTCTGGGCATTCCACGGCGCAAGACCGGGGTCGCCAGCGAGAGCTGAACGTTACCTGTCGAGTGTGCGGGTTACCGTTGAAGATGTGAAAAAACTGTTACCTCAGTCCTTTCACGTAACAGAAGCCGGGGTTATCGGTAACGAAACCCCGGCTTTTTTTCGCCCTGCGAAAACGGTTATATCGACCTAACCCCTTGTTTTATTGGGGTTCGAAAAAGTTGGCACGGCACCTGCTATATGTTTGGTACAAGAACAATAACAAGCAATGCACAAGACAATAAAAATAAGACGAATCGACTCACGCACAATAAAAACAAGACGGCGAGAGGCGCAGCTAACTGATTCTTTTGGAGAGGCGTTGTATTTGGGGCTAGCCCCACGACCAGGCCGAGAACAACAAAAACTGTCTTAAGACAGAGCCTGTACTGGTTGGATCGCAAGATCACTGCAACACAGCGACCAAAGCAATCCGTTTGCTCTTGGCTCCCGATTGGGAGGGTCATGAAGGAAAAGCTTCATGGCGAGGGCACTCAACAAAAACAAGAAGCCCGAATCAATAATAAAAAGAGCACGCAACTACTTCTTGGGGAGCTTCGGCTCCCCTTGTAGTTTCTCCTTTACGGCAAATCCCCCCTTCTGACGCATCTTTATCCCCTCTAGCCTGCGGCTTGCAGCGCAAAACGGCAGCGTCCTACACCATCCCTCGACTAAATGCTAGAATCCCGGCCCATCATGCGGTCATTCTCTGGTATGGCCGAACATTCCTTCAAACAGTGCATCCCATGCTGAAGAAGCTGTTCCAGTCATTCCGAACTCCCCTGCGTCGTACGCAACACATCCGTAGCACGCCTGAAGTCCTCAACAGCGGCCAACATTCGCTGCAGAAGGCGCAATTCAGCCGTTACGCGGTCAACATCGTCGAACGCCTGCAGGGCGCCGGCTACCAGGCCTACCTGGTTGGCGGTTGCGTGCGAGACATGCTGCTGGGCATCACGCCCAAAGACTTCGACGTCGCCACCAGCGCCACCCCCGAGCAGGTTCGTGCCGAATTCCGCAATGCGCGGATCATCGGTCGCCGCTTCAAGCTGGTACACATCCATTTCGGTCGCGAAATCATCGAAGTCGCGACCTTCCGCGCCAATCACCCGCAAAACGAAGACGACGAAGACAGTAACCAGTCTTCGCGCAACGAGAGCGGACGCATTCTGCGCGACAACGTCTACGGCACCCTGGAAGAAGACGCGCAACGCCGCGACTTCACCATCAACGCCCTGTATTACGATCCGGTCAGCGAGCGCATCCTCGACTACGCCAACGGCGTGCACGACATCCGCAATCACCTGATCCGTCTGATCGGCGACCCGAAGCAGCGTTACCAGGAAGACCCGGTGCGGATGCTGCGGGCCGTGCGTTTCGCCGCCAAGCTCAATTTCGGTATCGAGAAGCACACCGTCCAGCCGATCCGCGAACTGGCGCCGATGCTGCGCGAGATCCCGTCGGCCCGCCTGTTCGAGGAAGTGCTCAAGCTGTTCCTCTCCGGTCACGGTGCCATCACCTTCGAGATGCTGGTCGACCTGCAACTGTTCGCGCCGCTGTTCCCGGCCAGTGCCGATGCGCTGGAACACAACCCGGAATACACCCACACGCTGATCAGCGAAGCACTGACCAACACCGACCTGCGGATCAAGCAGAACAAACCGGTAACCCCGGCGTTCCTGTTCGCCGCGCTGCTGTGGCCTGCCCTGCCGGCCCGCGTGTTGCGTCTGCAAGAGCGCGGCATGCCGCCGATTCCGGCCATGCAGGAAGGCGCTCACGAACTGATCGCCGAACAGTGCCAGCGCATCGCGATTCCAAAACGTTTCACCATGCCGATCCGCGAGATCTGGGACATGCAGGAACGCCTGCCACGCCGTAGCGGCAAACGCGCCGACCTGCTGCTGGACAATCCGCGCTTCCGCGCCGGCTACGACTTCCTGCTGCTACGTGAAAGCGCCGGCGAGCAGACCGATGGCCTGGGTGAATGGTGGACCGATTATCAGGACGCCAACGACAGCGAACGTCGCGACATGATCCGCGACCTCAGCGGCAAGGGTGATGACGCCAGTGGCGCACCGCGCAAGCGTCGCCGCAGCAGCGGTTCCAAGCGCAAACGTGCTGGCGCACCGAGCGCCACGGGCGAATAAGACATGGAACGCATCTACATCGGCATGGGCAGCAACCTGGCTGACCCGGCCGAACAACTGCGCAGCGCGGTCGACGCGCTGGGGCAATTGCCCGACACCGAACTGGTCGGCGTGTCCGCCTTCTACCAGAGCGACTCGCTGCTGCCGGGCCAACCGCGTTACACCAACGCGGTCGCGGCGCTCGACAGCACACTCGCCCCGCTGGAACTGCTCGATGCCTTGCAGGCGATCGAAAACGGCCAGGGCCGCGAACGCCTGGAGCGCTGGGGCCCGCGCACGCTGGATCTGGACATTCTGCTGTTCGGTGATCGCCTGATCGATGAGCCGCGCCTCAAAGTCCCGCATTACCACATGCAGGAACGCGCGTTCGTTCTCTACCCCCTGGCCGAACTGGCGCCCGAAGATCTGCGTCTGGCCGATGGCCGCAACCTTGCCGACCTTCTGAAAGCCTGCCCGTTCGTCGGCCTCGAACGCCTCCCTCACGCCTGACACACACCGCTGATGCGGGCGCCAACCGGCTCCCGCATTTTGCGTTCTTGTAGGACAAAAACCCCGCAGATCAGGCCCGCCGGCCCGCTGAATCGCATCAGTAACGCCGGTAACACTCCCCTCGTAACAATGCGGTAACACATGCAATTGACTTCCTGAGGCCTCATCACGACTATAGGCGTCCCGCTGCCGCCAACCCGGCATACAAGGGCGCAATCCAGGCCTTATAAGCACGACAAAAGAGCGTGCGCCTGAATAGATGACGAATCACGCGCGTTACTCGCAGTAGTTTCCAAAGCGCCTGAACGAGGATTTCTTACATGCCAGCCATCACCCTGACCACGCTCCAGAGCCTCAAGCAGAAAGGTGAAAAGATCACCATGCTGACCTGCTATGACGCGACCTTCGCCCACGCCTGCAACGAGGCCGGTGTCGAAGTGCTGCTGGTGGGCGACTCCCTCGGCATGGTCCTGCAGGGTCACGACAGCACCCTGCCGGTGACCACCGCAGAAATGGCCTACCACGTTGCCAGCGTCAAACGCGGCAACTCTGATGCCCTGATCCTGGCCGACCTGCCGTTCATGGCCAACGCCACCCTCGAACAAACCATGACCAACAGCGCCCTGCTGATGCAGGCCGGCGCGCACATGGTCAAGGTCGAAGGCGCCTTGTGGCTGGCGGACTCGATCCGCCTGCTGGCCGAACGCGGCGTGCCGGTCTGCGCCCACATGGGCCTGACCCCGCAAGCCGTGAACATTCTCGGTGGCTATAAAGTGCAGGGGCGCAACGAGAACCAGGCACGCCAGATGCGCGCCGACGCGATCTCGCTGGAGCAGGCCGGTGCGGCCATGCTGCTGCTCGAATGCGTGCCGAGCGAACTGGCGGCTGAAATCAGCCAGGCTGTGAAGATTCCGGTGATCGGCATTGGCGCCGGCAGCGACACCGACGGTCAGGTGCTGGTACTGCACGACATGCTCGGCCTGTCGATCAGCGGTCGCGTGCCGAAGTTCGTGAAGAACTTCATGCAGGGTCAGGACAGCATCCAGTCCGCGCTGAAGGCTTACGTCAGCGAAGTCAAAGCCATCACTTTCCCCGGGATCGAACACGGATTCTCTGCATGAACACCGTCAAAACCGTACGTGAACTGCGCGCCGCCGTGGCGCGCGCCCGCAGTGAAGGCAAGCGCATCGGCTTCGTGCCGACCATGGGCAACCTGCACAGCGGCCACATTGCCCTGATCACCAAAGCCACCCAGCGCGTGGACTTCGTGGTCGCGAGCATTTTCGTCAACCCGCTGCAGTTCGGCGTCGGCGAAGACCTCGACAAGTACCCGCGCACCCTGGCGGCGGATCAGGAAAAACTGCTGGAAGCCGGATGCGATCTGCTGTTCGCCCCGACCGTCGAAGAAATGTACCCCGACGGCATGGCCGGGCAGACCCGGGTCAGCGTGCCGCAACTCTCCGAAGGTCTGTGCGGCGCCAGCCGTCCGGGGCACTTCGAAGGCGTGGCGACGGTGGTCAGCAAGCTGTTCAACATGGTCCAGCCGGACCTGGCGATCTTCGGCCAGAAAGACTTCCAGCAACTGGCGGTAATCCGCGCGCTGGTGCACGACCTGAACATGCCGATCCAGATCATTGGCGAGCCGACCGTGCGTGCCGCCGATGGACTGGCGCTGTCCTCGCGCAACGGTTTCCTCAGTGAAGAACAGCGCGCCGTGGCGCCGGTGGTCTATCGCACCCTGAGCAGCATTGCCGAGTCGATCAAGCAAGGTGAACGCGACTTCCCTGCCCTGATCCAGGCGCAACGCCAGCAACTGGAAGCCGCCGGTCTGCGTCCGGATTATCTGGAGATCCGCCACGCCCTGACCCTGCGTCCGGCAACGGCGGAGGATCGTGATCTGGTGATTCTGGTCGCGGCCTTCCTCGGCACCACCCGGTTGATCGACAACCTGCATCTGAATCTCGATACCCCCGCCTGAACACCGGCAAACGCTGTGGGAGCAACCCCGCTCCCACAGCGTCTGCACGCCCTTCCAGACCGTATTGCTGAGCACCTGCCCATCGGGCAAACTTCCTGCCGTTCGACGCCACGCGATAAGCAGGGACTTGCTCGCATTACTCGCCGTCTGTCGGCCCCGTCTGTTATCAATGTTAAAAAAGTACCGAAAACAGGTCAGACAAAGCCAAGACAGATCGCGGCGCTGGGTTTACTGTATTCGCCCTGCGCCAAAGTAATCGTGTCGACGCAGTTGCCCCCTCGCCCAAACATGGCGGGGAGGTCTTTTCAGAGTTCAAAAGGCCGTTCAAGTAAAAAGGAAAACCGCAGCGATGGCGTACTACCGCACTCCTCATGACGTTACCGCTCTGCCTGCCTGGCAAGCGTTGAAAGATCACCGCCAAGCCATGCAGGATTTCAGCATGCGCGAAGCCTTCAACGCCGATCCGCAGCGCTTCAATCAGTTCACCCTCAGCAGCTGCGGACTGTTTCTCGACTATTCGAAGAATCTGATCAACGCCGAGACCCGCAACCTGCTGGTGGGTCTGGCCAATGAAGTCGATCTCAAGGGCGCGATCAAGGCGCTGTTCGACGGCGAAATCGTCAACTCCTCCGAAGGCCGCCCGGCGCTGCACACCGCCCTGCGTCGCCCGGTTGGCGACAAGCTGTCGGTCAACGGCGTCAACGTGATGCCTGAAGTACACAAGGTGCTGAACCAGATCACCGATCTCGTGGGCCGCATCCACGACGGTCTGTGGCGCGGTTACACCGAGAAGCCGATCACTGACGTTGTGAACATCGGCATCGGTGGCTCTTTCCTCGGCCCCGAGCTGGTCTCCGAAGCCCTGCTGTCTTACGCCCAGAAAGGCGTGCGTTGCCACTATCTGGCGAACATCGACGGCAGCGAATTCCACGAGCTGACGCAGAAACTGCGCGCCGAGACCACGCTGTTCATCGTTTCGTCGAAGTCGTTCAACACCCTCGAAACCCTGAAGAACGCCCAGGCTGCACGTGCCTGGTACCTGGCTCAGGGCGGTTCGGAAGCCGAGCTGTATCGCCACTTCATCGCCGTATCGAGCAACAACGCGGCAGCCGTGGCCTTCGGTATCCGCGAAGAAAACATCTTCCCGATGTGGGACTGGGTCGGCGGTCGTTACTCGCTGTGGTCGGCCATCGGCCTGCCAATCGCGCTGGCCATCGGCATGTCCAACTTCAAGGAACTGCTGTCCGGTGCCTACACCATGGACCAGCATTTCCAGAGCGCGCCGTTCGAACAGAACATGCCGGTGTTGCTGGCCCTCCTCGGCGTGTGGTACGGCAACTTCTGGGGCGCGCAAAGCCACGCGATCCTGCCGTACGACCACTACCTGCGTAACATCACCAAGCACTTGCAACAGCTGGACATGGAATCCAACGGCAAGAGCGTGCGTCAGGACGGCACCCCGGTGTCGACCGACACTGGCCCGGTGATCTGGGGCGGCGTCGGCTGCAACGGTCAGCATGCTTACCACCAGTTGCTGCACCAAGGCACCCAACTGATTCCGGCCGACTTCATTGTGCCGATCGTCAGCTTCAACCCGGTCTCCGACCACCACCAGTGGCTGTACGCCAACTGCCTCTCGCAGAGCCAGGCGCTGATGCTCGGCAAGACCCTGCCGGAAGCCGAAGCGGAACTGCGCGACAAGGGCATGAGCGAAGCCGAAGTGCAGAAACTGGCACCGCACAAGGTGATCCCGGGCAACCGTCCGAGCAACACCCTGGTGGTCGAGCGCATCAGCCCGCGTCGTCTCGGCGCACTGGTGGCGATGTACGAACACAAAGTCTTCGTGCAAAGCGTGGTCTGGGGCATCAACGCCTTCGACCAGTGGGGCGTGGAACTGGGCAAGGAACTGGGCAAAGGCGTCTACAACCGCCTGGTCGGCAGCGAAGAAACCGCCGCTGAAGACCCGTCCACCCAAGGCCTGATCAACTACTTCCGCGGCCGTCACCGCGGCTGATCCCGCCCTGAACACACCCCCTCGCCATGAGGGGGTGTTTGTTTACAGGTATTGAACCCTCTCCGCTCTCGGCGCATCTTTATCCTTGTCGCACAACAAGAATAAGGAACCGTCATGTTCGATATCAGCACGTTCCCCAAAGCCGATGCCGTCCGCCGGGCTGCACAGTTGAGTCAGGACGACTACCAGCGCCTGTACCGCGAATCCATTGAACACCCCAGCACCTTCTGGGCCGAACAGGCCACCCGCTTTCTCGACTGGAGCACGCCGTGGCAGACCGTCCAGCGCTATGACCTGAAGACCGGCGACGCCACCTGGTTTGCCGGTGGCAAGCTGAACGTCAGCTACAACTGCATCGACCGCCATCTGGAAACGCGCGGCGATCAGACCGCCATCCTCTGGGAAGGCGACGACCCTGCCGAATCGACGCAAATCACCTACAGCAAACTCCATCACCACGTCTGCCGCCTGGCCAACGTGCTGAAAAGCCGTGGCGTGAAAAAAGGCGACCGGGTGTGCATCTACATGCCGATGATTCCCGAAGCCGCCTACGCCATGCTCGCCTGCGCGCGGATCGGCGCGATTCATTCGGTGGTGTTTGGCGGTTTCTCCCCGGACTCGTTGCGCGACCGCATTCTCGACGCCGACTGCCGCACCGTGATCACCGCCGACGAGGGCGTGCGCGGTGGCAAATTCGTG
Source organism: Pseudomonas aphyarum (assembly GCF_028657055.1). Taxonomy (NCBI): domain Bacteria; kingdom Pseudomonadati; phylum Pseudomonadota; class Gammaproteobacteria; order Pseudomonadales; family Pseudomonadaceae; genus Pseudomonas; species Pseudomonas aphyarum. Next base: position 16,965 of record NZ_JAMDGS010000023.1, on the reverse strand, counting down.
CCACTGAAACAGAATGTCGACAAGGCCCTGCAGAGTTGCCCGAATGTCAGCACGGTCGTGGTGGTCGAGCGCACCCAGAACAACGTCGATTGGGTCGAAGGCCGCGACCTCTGGTATCACCAGGCCGTACGCGACGTCAGCGACGATTGCCCGCCGGAACCGATGGACGCCGAAGACCTGCTGTTCATCCTCTACACCTCCGGCAGCACCGGCAAACCCAAGGGCGTGCTGCACACCACCGGCGGTTACCTGCTGCAAGCGGCGATGACCTTCAAGTACGTGCTCGACTACCGCGACGGTGAAGTGTTCTGGTGCACCGCCGACGTCGGCTGGGTCACCGGCCACAGTTACATCGTCTACGGCCCGCTGGCCAACGGCGCGACCACCCTGATATTCGAAGGCGTGCCGAGCTATCCGAGCACTTCGCGGTTCTGGCAGGTGATCGACAAACACAAGGTCAACATCTTCTACACCGCGCCGACTGCATTGAGGGCGTTGATGCGTGAAGGCGCCGGGCCCTTGCAGGAAACTTCGCGACAAAGCCTCAGATTGCTCGGTAGTGTCGGTGAGCCAATCAACCCGGAAGCGTGGGAATGGTATTTCAACGTCGTCGGCGAACAGCGCTGCCCGATAGTCGACACGTGGTGGCAGACCGAAACCGGCGGCATCATGCTCAGCCCGCTGGTCAGCGCCCAGCGGATCAAACCGGGTTGCGCCACCCAGCCGATGTTCGGCGTGCAACCGGTGCTGCTCGATGAGCACGGCAAGGAAATCAAGGGCGCCGGCAGCGGCGTGCTGGCGATCAAGTCGAGCTGGCCGGCGCAGATCCGCAGCGTGTACGGCGATCCGCAGCGCATGGTCGACACCTACTTCAAGCCCTATCCCGGTTACTACTTCACCGGCGACGGCGCCCGCCGCGACGAGGACGGCGATTACTGGATCACCGGGCGCATCGATGACGTGATCAATGTCTCCGGCCATCGCATCGGCACCGCCGAGGTGGAAAGTGCGCTGGTGCTGCACGACAGCATTGCCGAGGCCGCCGTGGTCGGTTATCCCCACGACGTCAAAGGCCAGGGGATTTATGCGTTCGTCACACCGATGAACGGCACCGAGCCCAACGATGAACTGAAGAAAGAACTGCTGGCCCACGTCAGCAAGGAAATCGGCAGTTTCGCCAAACCGGACCTGATCCAGTGGGCCCCGGCACTGCCGAAAACCCGCTCGGGCAAGATCATGCGGCGGATCCTGCGCAAGATCGCCTGCAACGAACTTGACAGCCTTGGCGACACTTCGACGCTGGCGGATCCGAGCGTGGTGCAGGGCTTGATCGATAAACGCCTGAACCAGTAAGCGCTGCTGCAAGCGGCGAGCCTCAAGCTTGAAGCTCGCCGCTTGCAGCCGAGTTGCTGCTAAACTCCCGCGCCCCGATTCCCTCCAGCAAGGCGCCCGCATGTCTTCCTTGAACCTGGCGCTGCGCGCCGCCCTCGACCAACGCCAGGATCTGCTCGCCGAGCTGCACCGTCAGGGCACCGACTGCTATCGGCTGTTCCACGGCAGCCAGGAAGGCGCCGGCGGCCTGACCATCGACCGCTACGGTCCGCAACTGATGGTGCAAAGCTTCCACCAGACCCTGGCGCGCGAAGACCTGCTGCAACTGCACATCATGGTCAACCAGACCCTGGGCCTTGAAACCCTGCTGGTCTACAACGACCGCTCCCGTGGCAACTCGCGGATCGATCGTGAAGACAGCGTCTACCGCGCCGACGACGCCGCGCTGGCCGATCTGGTCGGCCACGAATGGGGCCTGAATTATCGCGTGCGGGGACGCCATGCCGGGCAGGATCCGCTGCTGTTCCTCGACCTGCGCAACACCCGTGGCTGGGTCAAGGATCACGCCAAGGGCAAAAGCGTACTCAACCTGTTTGCCTACACCTGCGGCGTCGGTCTCAGCGCAGCAGCCGGCGGTGCGCGCGAAGTGTGCAACCTGGATTTCGCCGAGGGCAATCTGGCGGTGGGGCGCGAGAACGGTCAGCTCAACCCGCAACTGCCGACCATGGAATTCATCCAGTCCGACTACTTCCCGGCGATCCGCCAACTGGCAGGCCTGCCGATCAGCCAGCGTCGCGGGCAGAAACTGCCGAGCTATCAACGCCTCGAACAGCGCCAGTACGATCTGGTGCTGCTCGACCCACCCGCGTGGGCCAAGAGTGCGTTCGGCACCGTCGACCTGCTGCGCGATTATCAAAGCCTGCTCAAACCCGCCCTGCTGACCACCGCCGAGAATGGCGTGCTGATCTGCTGCAACAATCTGGCGAAAGTCAGCATGGATGACTGGCGCGAACAGGTGCTGCGCTGCGCCGAAAAAGCCGGGCGGCCGGTGCGTGAATGTAGCGTGATGACGCCAGGTGCCGACTTCCCTTCGCGGGATCAACAACCGCCGTTGAAGACACTGATTCTGCAGCTCTGATCTTTACCCCTGCAGGAGCAGCCTTCGGAAGCTCCTACAGAAATTGCAGACAAATCTGAACAATCCTGTCTCGCGCGATGTACTTCGGAACCGGAATCGCGTGCCATACTCCAAGGCACTCCGATTCAGACAGATGAAGCCGCACATGCCCAAAGGATTGATTCGCGCGATTGGCGCCCTGTTGACTGCCCTGGCCCTCTACAGCCTGCTGGGGTTCCTGATTTTGCCGGGCATTGCGCTCAGGGTGGTGAATCAGCAACTGGCCGACTACGCCACGGTGCCGGCGCATCTGCAGCGCATCGAACTCAACCCGTTCAGCCTTGAACTCACGCTGTGGGGCCTGGTGATCGGCGAGCCGGGCAAGGAACAGGTCGGCTTCGAACGGTTGTACGCCAACCTGCAACTCGACAGCCTGTGGACCAAAGCCCTGCATCTGTCCGACATCGAACTGGAAAAATCCAGGACCGAGATCCTGTTCGCCAAAGACGGCCAGCTCAATCTTCTCGGTCTGTTCAAGCTCCCGGCCAGCGAGCCCACCCCGGCCGATCCCGACGCCAAACCGTTTCCGCTGCGCATCGACCGCATCCAGCTGGCCGGCGGCAACCTGCATTTCGTGGATGCGCGTCCCAGCGAACCGATCGAATTCGTTTACGACAAACTCGATTTCGAGCTGAAAAACCTCAGCACCCTGCCTGAAGACAACGCCGACATGACCCTCGTTGCGATCGGCCCGGCCGGTGGGCAGATCGACTGGAAAGGCAACTTCAGCCTGGTTCCGATCGCCTCCGAAGGCACCCTCAAGATCACCGACGGCAAGATGAAAGCCTTCTGGCCTTACGTGCGCGACGCCGTGCCACTGGTGCTGGAAGAGGGTGTCATCAGCCTGAGCACCGACTACAAGCTCAACCTGTCCAAGGAAACCGAACTGCTGCTGAGCAACGTGGCGGTCAACATCGCGCCGTTCGCCATCAAGGCGCCGGACGGACGTCAGCTGGCGAAACTCGAGCGTCTCGACGTCAGCGACACCACCGTGGACCTGGCCAAACAGCAAGTGGTGGTCGGCAAGATCCGCAGCCAGAAACTGGAAACCTGGGCAGCCCTGGAAGCGGACGGACAACTGGACTGGCAAAAACTGTTCGCCAGCCAGCCCTCAAAACCGGCCGCCAAAGCTGCGGCGGAACCAAAAAGCACTCCGGCCGCCGCCGACTCGCCGAAACCCGAGCCGACCGCGCCGAGCAAGCCGTGGCAAGTGCTGCTCAAGGACGTGCAACTGCGTGACTACAAAGTGCATCTTGCCGACCGCTCGGCGAAGCCGGAAGTCACCCTGGATGTCACCCCGCTGAATGTCGATCTGCAGAATTTCGACAGCCTCAACGGCTCGCCTTTCAACCTCAAACTCGACACCGGGCTGGGCAAGCAAGGCAAGATCAGCGCCGACGGCGTGGTCAATCTGGCCCCGGTCACCGCGCAGCTCAACGTAAAAACCCAGGACATCGACCTGCGGGTCGCGCAGTCCTACATCAACCCGTTCATTCGCCTCGAACTGCGCAGCGGCATGCTCGGCAGCGACCTGAAAGTGAACCTGAAAAGCACTGACCCGCTGGCCCTCAGCGTCACCGGTCGCGCTCAGGTCGATCAGTTGCACACCCTCGACACCCTGAAAACCCGCGACTTCCTCAAGTGGCAGCAAGTGGTGGTGGAAGGCCTGAACTATCAGCACGGCGACAGCCTGTCGATCGACAAGGTCAACCTGTTCCAGCCGTATGCACGGTTCATGATCAACGATGACCGCACCACCAACATCGACGACCTGCTGATCCCGCAACCGGCGGATTCCGGGGCGAAGACCGCCGCGGCGAAACCGGCGAGCAATGACAAACCGCTGGGCATTCACATCGGCGGCATCGCGATCAATGACGGCTCGGCCAACTTCGCCGACTTCAGCCTGACCCCGAACTTTGCCACCGCGATCCAGCAACTCAACGGCCAGATCGGCACCATCGACAGCCGTCAGGCGAAGCCCGCCAGCGTCGACGTCAAGGGCAAGGTCGACCGCTATGCGCCGGTGACCATCAAGGGCGCGGTCAACCCGTTCGATCCGATGGCCAGCCTCGACATCGCCACCAGTTTCAAACGCGTCGAACTGACCACCCTGACCCCCTACTCCGGCAAGTTCGCCGGCTACCGGATCCGCAAGGGCCGGCTCAACCTCGACCTGCATTACCTGATCACCAAAGGCCAGCTCAAGGCCGAAAACAAAGTGGTGGTCGAGCAACTGCAACTGGGTGAGAAAGTCGACAGCCCGGACGCCGTGAGCCTGCCGCTGAAACTGGCGATCGCCCTGCTCAAGGACGTCGACGGCAAGATCTCCATCGAGCTACCGGTCACCGGTGACCTGAACAACCCGCAATTCAGCGTGATGCCGATTGTCTGGCAGACCCTGCGCAACCTGATCGTCAAGGCCGCCGCCGCGCCATTCAAGCTGATTGGCGGTCTGGTCAGTGGTGGTGGTTCCGAAGACCTCGGCACCGTGTCTTTTGCACCGGGTTCGAGCGACCTGAGCAAAGACGCCGAAGCGGCGCTGGTGAAACTGTCGCAAGCGCTGAAGGAGCGTCCGGCCCTGCGCCTGGAAATCGAAGGCACCGCGGCAAAAAGCAGTGACGGTCCGTTGCTCGCCGAGCAGCGTCTGGAACGTGAATACCAGTACAACTACTACAAGATGCTCCAGCGCCGGGGCGACAAGGTGCCGGCTCAGGCCTCGCTGATTCAGGTGCCGGACGGCGAAAAAGGTCCCTTGCTCGAAGGCATCTATCGCACCCGCCTGAAAACCCAGCCACCGGCCGAATGGAAGGATCTGGGCAAGGAAGAACGCACGGCGAAAATGCGCGCCGACGTGATCAAGTTCTGGAGCTCCAGCGACGTGCTGCTGCGCCAGCTCGGTCAGGATCGGGCCAGCAGCATCAAGGATTACCTGGTGGACAAGGGCCAACTGGCCGACGATCGCGTGTACTTCATCGACGCCAATCTCGGCGAAGCGGAGAGCGACGGCCGCGTGGTGACGCAAATGCATCTGGATGCCGAGTGATGAACTGCAAATGGCTGGCGGCACTGGGGCTGGCATTGATCGCCAGCCACGCTGCGGCATCCGATACCCTGCGCTGCGGCAGCCAACTGGTGAGCCTTGGCGACCGCGCCAGCGAAGTGCTGCAAAAATGCGGTGAGCCGGTCAGTCGCGATCTGCTCGGTTACAAGCGCAGCGCCAACCGTCGTGAAGAGTTTCAGGTCGAGGAATGGACCTACGGCCCGAGCAACGGCATGTATCAATACCTGCGCTTCGAAGGCAATCGCCTGAAGCAGATCAACAGCAAGCGCGGCAACTGACCTCCCCGCTTTTTGCTCCCCTGAAATAGAACAGGCCCCGACATGAATGCCGGGGCCTGTAATGGCCACAATCCGTGTGGCCATTCGCATGAACTCTAAAGTGCGGCAGACGTATTGCTCGGCCCGCCTGTCGCGTCTTCTCCCGGTCCAGGCGAGAAGTCTTGCCTTACTCGGCTTTCAGGCCGTCAGCGGAGACCGCTTTCACGCCTTTGATTTTCTTGGTGATGTTCACTGCGGTGGTTTTCTGGGCTTCGGTGATGGCGACCTCAGAGGACAGGGAAACCACACCTTTGTTGGTTTCGACTTTGATGTCGGTACCAGGAATGCCTTTTTCGGTTACCAGGTCGCTTTTGACTTTGGTAGTGATCCAGGTATCGGAAGTAGCTTCTTTAGCCTTGGTGACTTCACCGGCAGCCAGGGTCATTGGCGCCTGAGTGGTCTGAGTCGATTGAGCAAATGCACCGGAAGCCATGGTCAGGGTCAGCGCGGTAGCAGCAGCGGCAGTGATAGCGAACTTCTTCATACGAGTAACTCCTGTTTTTCTGGAAAGTCTGCTGCATGTCTTGTCAGCAGGGTTACCGGAGATATTGCGAACGCTGTGCCAACTTTCAAAAACCAAATAAATCCTTATAAATCAATAGTTTATAATTTATGAAAATTTTCGGAATCATGCAATTTGCATGACCTTGTGCAAAAAGACATGCAAGTTGCGGCTTTTCTGAAAGTTCCTAACTCGCTGAAATTATTGAAGCTTTTATTAAACCGTCAGTCATGAAAAATGCCCCGCAGTGCGGGGCATTCTTTATAGAGCAGCCAGCTTTAAGCGTTGTGGATCAAACGCCCGGGCAACTGGTGGTCGAATAGTCTTTCGAACCCGAGAACTTGCACGACCAACCTGCTGCCGCCGTACGGGTCAGGGTGACGGTTTGCCCCAACACAGGCGCCGGAGCGTTGAGCAAGGTGCAGGTGATGGTCCCTGTGCCGTCGGCAACTTTACCGCTCGCCGCCAGCGTGCAATTTTGTGTCGCAGTCGTACCCGCATTGACGTTAGTAATGCTCGGATCAGTAGAGCCGGCATTGATGACGTCTTCGAAGTTGACCTTCAGCGCCGACGCTTCGGCAATCCCCGCCGTGACCTTGGCCCGCGCCTGATATTTGGAGTACTGCGGCAAGGCAATCGTCGCCAGAATCCCGATGATCGCCACAACGATCAGCAGCTCGATCAGAGTGAAACCTTGTTGTTTCTTCATAGACACGCTCCATGCATGAGTCGGAATCTCATGATCTGAACAGGACTCAGCACAGCCCGTGCCAAGCGCTTGAAGCCCCGGTCTGCTGGGCGTGATCCGGACTTCGCGCCGATTCCTACAACCCGTAACCGCACTATCTGACACTTTTTGTCACCTGCACCCCGCGTGTTTGGCGCTGTCACTTGACTAGGCTATAAGTCATGAACGGCAAGCACGTGGAAACCCCATGAATGACATCGCTCTGAGCGGTCTGGCCAAACAACTGGTCCAGGCCGAATTGCTCACGGAAAAGAGTGCCCAGCAAGCCTGGCAACAGGCGCAGCGCAATCGCCTGTCGCTGGTCAGTTACCTGGTGCAGAACAAACTGGTGAAGAGCTGGCAGGTCGCCGAAATTGCCTCGGAGCATTTCGGCATGGCATTTCTCGACCTCAACTGTCTCGACAAGGAAACCCAGCCCAAGGGCCTGGTCAGTGAAAAACTGGTGCGCCAGCACCACGCCCTGCCCCTCTGGCGGCGCGGCAACAAACTGTTCGTGGGGATTTCCGACCCGAGCAATCATCAGGCGATCAATGACATTCAGTTCAGCACCGGGCTGAGCACCGAAGCCATTCTGGTGGAGGACGACAAGCTCACCGACGCCATCGAAAAATTCTTCGACACCCACGCCACCGGCCTGGAGGAGATGGCCGATGTCGACCTCGACGGTCTGGACATCGAGTCGGCCGATGACAGCAAGCAGGACACGCTCGGCGGAATCGACGCCGACGATGCCCCGGTGGTGCGCTTCGTACACAAGATGCTGCTGGACGCGATCAAGAGCGGCTCGTCCGACCTGCACTTCGAGCCTTACGAAAAGAACTACCGGGTGCGGGTGCGCACCGACGGCATTCTGCGGGAAGTGGCCAAGCCGCCGATTCAGCTCGCCGGGCGCATTGCCGCACGCCTGAAGGTCATGGCCAGCCTCGACATTTCAGAACGGCGCAAACCCCAGGATGGGCGGATCAAGATGCGTCTGTCGAAGAGCAAGTCGATCGATTTCCGGGTCAACACCCTGCCCACGCTCTGGGGCGAGAAAGTGGTGATGCGGATCCTCGACCCGTCCAGCGCCCAGATCGGCATCGATGCCCTCGGCTACGAGCCGGAGCAGAAAGACCTGTACATGGCCGCCCTCAAGCAGCCACAAGGCATGATTCTGGTGACCGGCCCCACCGGCTCGGGCAAGACCGTGTCGCTGTACACCGGGCTGAACATCCTCAATACCGTCGACATCAACATCTCCACCGCCGAAGACCCGGTGGAAATCAACATGGAAGGCATCAACCAAGTCAACGTCAATCCACGTCAGGGGATGGACTTTGCCCAGGCGCTGCGCTCGTTCCTGCGTCAGGACCCGGACGTGATCATGGTCGGTGAGATCCGCGACATCGAAACCGCCGAAATCGCGATCAAGGCCGCCCAGACCGGGCACCTTGTTCTGTCCACCCTGCACACCAACAGCGCGGCGGAAACCCTCACCCGTCTGCACAACATGGGCATCCCCGGCTTCAACATCGCGACCTCGGTGAGCCTGATCATTGCCCAGCGCCTGGCGCGCAAACTCTGCAGCCACTGCAAGAAACCCATCGAAATCCCTCGCGAAACCCTGATCAAGGAAGGTTTCCCCGAGGAACGCATCGGCCATTTCACGATCTATGAGCCCTCCGGTTGCGATCACTGCAACGGCGGGTACAAGGGTCGCGTGGGGATTTATGAAGTGGTGAAGAACACCCCCGAGCTGCAACGGCTGATCATGGCCGAGGGCAACTCACTGGAAATCGATACCCAGATGCGCCGGGACGGCTTCAACGACCTGCGCACCTCGGGCCTGATCAAGGCCATGCAAGGCATCACCAGCCTTGAAGAAATCAACCGGGTCACCAAGGACTGAACATGGCGCTCAAGGCAGCGAAAATCAGCGTCTACGCCTGGGAAGGCACGGACCGCAAAGGCAGCAAGGTGACCGGCGAGCTGAGCGGCCAGAACCCCGCACTGGTCAAGGCCCAATTGCGCAAGCAGGGCATCAACCCCGGCAAGGTACGCAAGAAATCCGCCTCGTTGCTGAGCTTCGGCAAGCGCATCAAGGCCCAGGACATTGCCCTGTTCACCCGACAGATGGCGACCATGATGAAGGCCGGCGTACCCCTGTTGCAGTCGTTCGACATCATTGGCGAAGGCTTCGAAAACCCGGCCATGCGCAAGCTGGTGGACGAGGTGAAGCAGGAGGTCGCGGCCGGTAACAGTTTCGCTGCCGCGCTGCGCAAGAAGCCGCAATATTTCGACGAGCTTTACTGCAACCTGGTGGATGCCGGTGAACAGTCCGGTGCCCTCGACACCTTGTTGGAACGGGTCGCGACCTACAAGGAAAAGAGCGAAAGCCTCAAGGCCAAGATCAAGAAGGCCATGACCTACCCGTCCGCCGTGGTGCTGGTGGCGGCGGTGGTCACCGGGATTCTGCTGATCAAGGTGGTGCCGCAGTTCCAGTCGGTGTTCTCCGGCTTCGGTGCCGAACTGCCGGCCTTCACCTTGATGGTGATCAGCCTGTCCGAATTCATGCAGCAATGGTGGTGGGCAATTCTCGGGGTGCTGGTGGCCGGTTTTTTCGGCATCCGCCATGCCCTGAAAAAATCCCAGGCCATGCGCGACCGACGCGACGCCTGGTTTCTCAAGCTGCCGCTGGTGGGCACATTGATGTACAAGTCCGCTGTGGCGCGTTTTGCCCGGACCCTGTCGACCACCTTCGCGGCCGGCGTGCCGCTGGTGGAAGCGCTGGACTCGGTGGCCGGGGCCACCGGCAACGTGGTGTTCAAGCGCGCCGTGCTGCGTATCCGTCAGGACGTTTCCACCGGCATGCAGCTGAATTTCTCGATGCGCTCCACCGGCATCTTTCCGAACATGGCGGTGCAGATGACCGCCATCGGCGAAGAGTCCGGCGCACTGGACGAGATGCTCGACAAGGTCGCGGGTTTCTATGAGGACGAAGTGGACAACATGGTCGACAACCTCACCAGCCTGATGGAGCCGTTCATCATGGTGGTACTCGGGGTGATCGTCGGCGGTCTGGTGGTGGCGATGTACCTGCCGATCTTCCAACTCGGCTCAGCGATCTGACATGCCTATCGACGAACTCTTCAGTCTCTACCCACTGGCCTTTGTTTTCACCGCCCTGCTGCTCGGGCTGGTGGTCGGCAGTTTTCTCAATGTGTTGATCTGGCGCCTGCCGAAAATGCTCGAGCGCGAATGGCGCCAGCAGGCTCACGATGTTTTGGGACTGCCCGGTGAAGCGCCGTCACCCACTTACAACCTGATGCTGCCGCACTCGCAATGCCCGCACTGTGGCCACCGGATCCGCGCGTGGGAAAATATCCCGGTGTTGAGTTACGTGCTCCTGCGCGGGCGCTGCTCAAGTTGCAGCACACCGATCAGCAAGCGTTACCCGCTGACCGAACTGGCCTGCGGCCTGCTCTCGGCGTTCATCGCCTGGCACCTGGGTTTCAGCTGGCCGGCGTGCCTGCTGATCGTGCTGACCTGGGGCCTGTTGGCCATGAGCCTGATCGACACCGAACATCAATTGCTGCCCGACGTGCTGGTGCTGCCGCTGCTGTGGCTGGGGCTGATCGTCAACAGCTTCGAGCTGTTCGTGCCGCTGCACGATGCCCTGTGGGGCGCGGTGCTGGGCTACATGGCGCTGTGGTCGGTGTTCTGGCTGTTCAAACTGATCACCGGCAAGGACGGCATCGGTCACGGCGATTTCAAGCTGCTGGCGCTGCTCGGGGCCTGGGGCGGCTGGCAGATTCTGCCGCTGACCATCCTGTTGTCTTCGCTGGTGGGCGCCGTGCTCGGGGTGATTTTACTCAAGCTGCGTGACCAGAAAACCTCGACGCCGATCCCCTTCGGCCCGTATCTGGCAATTGCCGGCTGGATTGCCTTGCTCTGGGGTGGTCAAATAACCGGCTTCTATTGGCAGTTTGTCGGTTTGAAATGAATACCCCTGTGGAAAAACCCTGGATTCTCGGCCTGACCGGCGGCATCGGCAGCGGCAAAAGCGCTGCCGCCCAGCACTTCATCGATCTTGGTATCCACGTGGTGGACGCCGATCACGCGGCGCGCTGGGTGGTGGAGCCGGGCCGCCCGGCGCTGGCGAAGATCGCCGAACACTTCGGCCCCGATGTATTGCAGGCCGACGGCACGCTCGACCGTGCGGCCCTGCGCAAACTGATCTTTGAGGTGCCGGAGCAACGGCGCTGGCTCGAAGCGCTGCTGCATCCGCTGATCGCCGAAGAAATCGCCCATCACCTGGCGCTGGCACAATCGCCTTACGCGATTCTGGTCTCGCCGCTGCTGATCGAATCCGGGCAATACGCGATGACCCAGCGAATCCTGGTGATCGACGCCCCGCAACAACTGCAGATCGAACGCACCTTGCAACGTGACCAGACCAGCGAACAGCAGGTCCAGGCGATCCTCAAGGCCCAGTCCAGCCGCGAAGACCGCGTCAGCCGTGCCGACGACGTGGTGGTCAACGACCGCGACCTCGCCTGGCTGCACAGCGAGGTCGAGCGCCTGCATCACTTTTACCTGACTTTATCCGGAGGCCAATCATGAGCCAGACCCCAACCGTCAACTGCCCGACTTGCGGCGCGCCCGTGGAATTCACCCCGGAAAACAAATACCGTCCGTTCTGCTCGGACCGCTGCAAACTGATCGACCTCGGCGCCTGGGCGTCGGAAGAGCACAAGATTCCGGTTGCCCCGGATGCCGAGGACGAACTGTTTTCCGGCGACTTCGACCCGCGTCACTGATCCCGTTCAGGGCCTCATGAAGCCGTAGTCCTGATCGTCGTCGAGGTTTTCCGCCAGAAAACGCAACTCGTCGGCCAGGTCTTCGGCGTTGCGCACCGCCTTGCTCTGCTGCACCACCGCACTGAGCAAGGCGCGCAGGCTCAGGCCCGGATCGAACCCCACCTCCTGCGCCATCTCCAGACTCTGCCGGGTTTCCTGCCTCGCCCATTCGTACACGCTCATGCCGCTGCTCCTGAAGGGATTTGGCCGAGCATGAAATGCCGCGCGCTGGGTGGATTTGATGTGGATCAAGACTTGGGATCGTCGTCCTTCCACGGCGCCGAAAGGTAGCGTGTGCGGTTGAAGGTCTCCAGCCATTCCGGGCAGAACACCACCAAGGCACTGACCACCATGCCGTTGATGAAGGCTTCGGGAAAAATCAGCAGCCACAGGTAACCGATGAAATCTTCCAGCCATTCGGGCATGGCAAAGAGGCCGTCGTACCAGAGCAACGTCAGGCTCAGGGTCAGACAGAACAACGCTGACAGCGCGGCGGCGAAAAAGCCGGAACAGAAGATGTACACGAACGGATTGCGCGGTTGAGCGCGCTCGACCAGGATCGCCACGCATTCGGTGATCAGCACCGGCAACAGGATCAGCAAGGCGCCGTTGACCCCGACAGCCACCAGATCCTGACGTCCCAACAGCACCAGTCCCAGTTGCGCCACCAGTCCACCGACGATCGCCAGCGGCCAGTCCAGCAGCAGCGTCACCGCTGTCATGCCGATGAAGTGGTAGGACACGCCGGTGTCGAAATCCCTGCGCACCAGCCACAGCAGAAACAACGCGAACACCGTGCCGAACAGCAAGTGCTGACGGCGGTTGTCGCTGAACAGCTCGACCCACGGTGCGCGGACAATCGCCCAGAGCAGCACCGGCAGGTAAATCAGCCAACCTAGGGTCAGACTTGTCGATGACAGCAGTTCTGCACCGATCATGATCCCATCACCTTCATTAGCACCGCAGACTCCTTTGATTGGCGCTCCTGCGCCGAAGTCTACACCTGCACGGCGGGACATCTGCCGATGCAAAGCTTTCTGCTTGTCGCAATTGAACGCTAAGCTTGGGCCTATGGATGACTCAGATTATTTACGCCTGCTGACCATCGCGGCCGAGCAAGCCAACGCCTTCCTGTCCAATGCCCGCAAATGGGAGCGTGAGCGTTGGGTCTGCCAGCGCCTGCTGCAAGGCTTGAATATTCCTTATCGCGTCGACGAGTTCGCGCCTGCCGGGGAACCGCCGGACGTGCTGTTTCGCGACGCCAATTTCGAGGTATTTTTCGTCCTCGACGAGGGCCGCCGGCTCAACGACGAATGGCGCGATGAGCTGCAACGGCGGCGCAGTGCGTTTTCCCTCAGCCAACTGGTGCGCCGTGAAGCCAAGCCGCGGCGGATTCCGGCCAATGAATTTTTGCTGAGACTGGCGCCGACCTTGCGCAAGAAAGCGCACAACTACAAGGAACGCGGCATGGATCTGGGCGAGCTGGACATCATTGCCTTCGCCAGCCTCAAACGCGAAGTGCTCGATCTGAACAGCCACTTTCCGCCGCCCACCGAATATTTGCGCCAGGGCTGGCGTTCGCTGTCGCTGGTCGGGCCGACCTTTGCGCGGGTGCTGTTCGCCCATCCCGATGCCCCGGATTTTCTGCGCGGCAATCTGGGGCGCAGCATCGTGTTCGATGTCGGGATCAGCCTGTGACGCCACTTCAACAATTGATTGCCGATGTCCCGCAGACCGGATGCGTACGCTGGATTGGTGTGCGCCCCGAGTCACGGGGGCCGATGCTCGCACTCGATGCCGTGGAGGCGCGGCTTGAAGCCGGACTCACTGGCGATCACGCTCGGCCCGGGGTGCGCAATGCGCGGCAGGTGACGCTGATTCAGTGGGAACATCTGGCCGTGATCAGCGCCCTGATGGGCCGGTCGGCCGAACAACCGGTCACGCCTGAAGATCTGCGGCGCAATCTCGTTATAAGCGGGATCAACCTGTTCAGCCTCAAGGGGCGGCGCTTTCGCATTGGTCAGGCGATTTTCGAAACCACAGGCTGGTGCCAGCCGTGTGCGCGTCTGCAAAACAACCTTGGCCCCGGAACGTTCCAGGCCGTGCGCGGGCATGGCGGAATCACCGCGCGAGTGTTACAAAGCGGGATCATTCGCCTCGGGGACAGTGTGTCTGTCGAACCGGTCCCGGACAGTGGCTATGCTGCGTTCAATCCCGGTTGAAAACCGCTGTAGCGTGTTCTCATTCAGTAACGTCTACCTGACGAGGCCTTTATGACCAGCCGCCTGAACCCCGAAGACCAGAAGCATGTCGAAGAGTACCTGCAATTGTCCCAACACCGTGTCGAGCGCCGGCCATTCCGGCCGTGGATGCTCCTGGTGCTGGTGCTGGCAGTGACCATTGGTCTGGGCCTGTTGAGCCGATTTATCAGTTACCTGACGCTATGAGCTGCATCGCGCTCGCTCGGGTTACGACGACAAAGATTTCCTTTCAAAACCTTGCGAGCTATCCCTATGTCCCATCGTATTGTCATTGTCGGCGGCGGCGCCGGCGGTCTGGAGTTGGCTACCCGTCTGGGTAAGACTCTGGGCAAACGCGGCACCGCCAGCATCATGCTGGTCGACGCGAACCTCACACACATCTGGAAACCGCTGCTGCACGAAGTGGCTGCAGGATCGCTGAACTCTTCCGAAGACGAACTCAACTATGTCGCCCAGGCCAAATGGAACCACTTCGAGTTCCAGCTGGGGCGCATGAGCGGGCTCGATCGTGAGCAGAAGAAGATCCAGCTGGCCGCCACCTACGACGAAAACGGCGTCGAGCTGGTTCCGGCGCGGGAAGTGCCCTACGACTCGCTGGTGATCGCGGTCGGCAGCACCACCAACGATTTCGGCACCCAGGGCGCCGCGCAACACTGCCTGTTCCTCGACACCCGCAAACAGGCCGAGCGTTTCCATCAACAACTGCTCAATCACTATCTGCGTGCTCACGCCGGGCAAACCGATGTGGTCCAGCAAATCAGCGTGGCTATCGTTGGCGCCGGCGCCACGGGAGTGGAACTGGCGGCCGAGCTGCACAACGCCGCCCATGAACTGGCGGCTTACGGTCTGGACCGGATCAAACCGGAAAACATGCACATCACCCTGATCGAAGCCGGGCCACGGGTGCTGCCAGCCCTGCCGGAGCGCATCAGCGGGCCGGTGCACAAGACCCTGGAGAAACTCGGGGTCAACGTGATGACTAACGCTTCAGTCAGCCAGGTCACCGCCGACAGCCTGATCACCGCCGATGGCAACGAGATCAAGGCGAGTCTGAAAGTCTGGGCTGCCGGGATCCGCGCACCGGGTTTCCTCAAGGACATCGACGGTCTGGAAACCAACCGCATCAATCAGCTGCAAGTGCTGCCGACGCTGCAGACCACCCGCGACGAAAACATCTTCGCCTTCGGTGACTGCGCCGCCTGCCCGCAACCGGGCTCGGATCGCAACGTTCCGCCACGGGCTCAGGCAGCGCACCAACAGGCGTCGTTGCTGGCCAAGTCGCTGAAACTGCGGATCGAAGGCAAGACCCTGCCGGAGTACAAGTACACCGACTACGGCTCGCTGATTTCGCTGTCGCGTTTTTCGGCTGTGGGTAACTTGATGGGCAACCTGACCGGCAGCGTGATGCTCGAAGGCTGGCTGGCGCGGATGTTTTACGTGTCGCTGTATCGCATGCACCAGATGGCGCTGTACGGGCCGTTCCGCACGGCGATGCTGATGCTGGGCAGCAAGATCGGACGCGGCACCGAGCCTCGCCTGAAGCTGCACTGATGTAAAAAACACCGTGGGGGCTGGCTGGCCCCCACGGTGTTTTGTTTTCTACTGTATCTGCCCCCTGCTTTCCCCACCTTCGCTTACAAACGCCCCGCTCCTCGACACAGACGCGATACACCGCCACCGCTTAATGGCCACACCCGAGCACACCTGCTCCGGCTTGATCGCCCTTAACGTGTGGTTGCGCAGTGCAACCGAAGGAGAATGCAATGTCCCGTACTTCGAAAATCGGCAAAAACTCCCTTGGCCTGGTCGGTGCCGTACTGGCCGGCGGCCTGATGTTGTCCGGCTCGGTATTCGCCGCGCAACCGCTGGCCCAGGGCTACATGGTCGCCTCGGCCGATACCTCAGTGAAAACCCCGGAAGGCAAATGCGGTGAAGGCAAATGCGGCGATGCGTCGATGGCCAAGACCGACACCGATGGCGACGGTAAGGTCTCGCGCGCTGAATTTCTGAAGGTCGCGCCGAAGTCCGACTTCGACAAGATCGACACCAACCACGACGGCTTCATCGACGAGCAAGAGGCGTACAACAACGTCAAAGCCAACTTCGAAGCCAATGGCAAGAAAATGCCGAAAGGCCTGTTCGAACACCTGAAAGACCAGGACGGTGCCTGATTTTTCAGACGCCCGACAAAACAAAGCCGCGCTTTCTCTGACGAGAAGCGCGGCTTTTTCACGCCTGCATGATTACAGCTGGAAGCGTCGCACCATGCCTTGCAGGGCGTTGGCCAGTTGCGACAGTTCATGGCTCGACGCGTTGGTTTGATCGGCACCCGCCGCTGAACGCACCGACAGATCACGAATGTTCACCAGATTGCGATCCACTTCCCGCGCCACCTGCGCCTGTTCTTCGGCGGCGCTGGCGATCACCAGATTGCGTTCGTGGATTTCGTGTACCGAGGCCGTGATCGTCTGCAACGCTTCACCGGCCCGCTCGGCCAGCACCAGCGTGGTAGCCGCCCGCGAGGCACTGGCCTGCATCGACTCCAGCGCCAGGCTCGAACCGCTGCGCATGCCCTGCACCATCTGCTCGATTTCCTGGGTCGATTGCTGCGTGCGATAAGCCAGAGCCCGCACCTCATCGGCGACCACCGCAAAACCGCGTCCACTCTCCCCGGCCCGTGCCGCTTCGATGGCAGCATTGAGCGCCAGCAGGTTGGTCTGTTCGGC
>NZ_JAMDGS010000022.1:0-129972 GCF_028657055.1 Pseudomonas aphyarum | reverse complement strand
AGCGTAGCGACCGTGCGGCGAAGCCGCATGCATCGAGAGGAGGTGCAGCGAAGCAAACCGTAGGCGATGCCCCCGGATGAATCCCGGAACGAAGGAACGCCGAGCCACAGCGAGGCGCCGAACGCAGGGGCCCAGACCTTTGGTTACTTTGGGGCGTTTGCCAAAGTGACCCGCCGTAAGGGCGGAACCATAAGCGGCCGTTACCGCAGCAACGGATATACACACAAGAAAACTGACAGCCGCGACAGCTAGCCGTCACCCTCCTGACCCCCAAACAAGTTTATAAAGACAAAACCTGCCCAAACCCCGTCCCCCTGGCGCCCCAAAAGCATGCAAACCCAGAAGAAAAAAGCCCTGCTCGCTATCCTGCTGATCGCCGTCGCAGCCGGGGCCCTGTGGTTCACCCTGAAACCGGCCCCGGCCAAACTCGCAGCCCCCACCGCCATCCCGGTCAGGGTCGTCGCCGTCAGCGAAAAAGACGTCCCCCGCTACACCAGCGGCATCGGCTCGGTCCTCTCGCTGCACAGCGTCGTGGTACGCCCACAGATCGACGGCATCCTCACCAAGCTCCTGGTGAAGGAAGGTCAGTTAGTGAAACAAGGCGACCTGCTCGCCACCATCGACGACCGCTCGATCCGCGCCAGCCTCGATCAGGCCCGGGCGCAACTGGGCGAAAGCCAGGCACAACTGCAAGTGGCGCTGGTCAACCTCAAGCGCTACAAACTGCTCAGCGTCGACGACGGCGTCTCCAAGCAGACCTACGACCAGCAACAGGCACTGGTCAACCAGCTCAAGGCCACCGCCCAGGGCAATCAGGCTTCGATTGACGCGGCCCAGGTACAACTTTCCTACACCCAGATTCGCTCCCCGGTCACCGGCCGCGTCGGGATTCGCACGGTCGACGAAGGCAACTTCCTGCGCATGACCGACACCCAGGGTCTGTTTACCGTGACCCAGATCGACCCGATCGCCGTCGAGTTTTCCCTGCCCCAGCAAATGCTGCCGACCCTGCAAGGCCTGATCAGCGATCCGCAGCGCGCACAGGTCAAGGCCTACATCGGCGCCGACACCGACGGCGAAACCGGCAACCTGCTGGGCGAAGGTCACCTGACCCTGATCGACAACCAGATCAACGCCAACACCGGCACCATCCGCGCCAAGGCCGAGTTCGACAACCCGAACCAGAAGCTCTGGCCCGGCCTGCTGGTGACGGTAAAGATTCAGACGGCGCTGGATAAAGATGCGCTGGTGGTTCCGCCCACCGTCGTACAACGCGGTCTCGATCAACACTTCGTGTACCGGGTCAACGGCGACAAGGTTGAAGCGGTGCAGGTGCAGATGGTTTATCAGGGCAGCGGCCAAGACATCATCAAGGGCGTGAAACCCGGCGACGTATTGGTCAGTGACGGCCAGTCGCGGCTCAAGCCCGGTTCGACCGTGCAGGTCATGAGCGAACCGCCGCAGGTGGTGCAAGCGGAGCCCAAGCCATGAAGCAGCACAAAGGCGTTTCGACCTGGTGCATCGATCACCCGGTAGCGACGATTCTGCTGACCATCGCGCTGGTGCTGGTCGGAGTGATCGCCTTCCCGCGCCTGCCGATTGCCCCACTGCCGGAAGCGGAATTTCCTACGATTCAAGTCTCAGCACAGTTACCCGGCGCCAGCCCGGACACCATGGCTTCGTCCGTGGCCACGCCGCTGGAGGTGCAATTCAGCGCCATCCCCGGCATGACCCAGATGACCTCCAGCAGTGCGCTGGGCTCCAGCCTGCTGACCCTGCAATTCACCCTCGACAAGAGCATCGACACCGCCGCCCAGGAAGTGCAGGCCGCGATCAACACCGCCGCCGGCAAACTGCCGAAAGACATGCCGACCCTGCCGACCTGGAAGAAGGTCAACCCGGCCGACAGCCCGGTGCTGATCCTCAGCGTCAGCTCCACGCAAATGCCCGGCACCGAGCTCAGCGATCTGGTGGAAACCCTGCTCGCGCGTCAGATCAGTCAGATCGACGGCGTAGGCCAGATCAACATCACCGGTCAGCAACGTCCGGCAATCCGCGTTCAGGCTTCGGCGGACAAACTGGCGGCCATCGGCCTGACCCTTGCCGACATTCGTGTGGCGATCCAGCAGACCAGTCTCAACCTCGCCAAGGGTGCTTTGTACGGCGAGTCGAGCATTTCCACGCTGTCGACCAACGACCAGTTGTTCCACCCCGAGGAATACAGCCAGCTCATCGTTTCCTACAAGGATGGCGCCCCGGTTCACCTGAAGGATGTCGCCAAAGTCGTCAACGGTTCGGAAGATGCCTACGTGCAGGCCTGGGCCGGCGATCGGCCGGGCGTGAACCTGGTGATCTCCCGCCAGCCTGGCGCCAACATCGTCGAAACCGTTGACCGGATTCAGGCCGCCCTGCCCGGCCTCGAAGCCATGCTGCCGGCCTCGGTGCAGGTCAAAACCCTGATCGACCGCACCCAGACCATCCGCGCCTCGCTGCATGAAGTGGAAATCACCCTGCTGATCGCGATCTTGCTGGTGGTGGCGGTGATGGCGCTGTTCCTGCGCCAGTTGTCAGCGACGATGATTGTTTCGGCGGTGCTCGGCGTGTCGCTGACCGCCAGTTTCGCCTTGATGTATTTACTCGGCTTCAGCCTGAATAACCTGACGCTGGTGGCCATCGTCGTGGCGGTAGGTTTCGTGGTCGACGATGCGATCGTGGTGGTGGAAAACATTCACCGACATCTTGAGGCCGGCGACAGCATGCGCGACGCCGCGATCAAGGGCGCCGGCGAGATCGGTTTCACCGTGGTCTCGATCAGTTTCTCGCTGGTGGCGGCATTCATTCCGCTGCTGTTCATGGGCGGCGTGGTCGGGCGTTTGTTCAAGGAATTCGCCCTGACGGCCACCTCGACCATCATGATTTCCGTGGTGGTGTCGCTGACGTTGGCGCCAACGCTGGCAGCGCTGTTCATGCGCAAACCGGTGCATCACGCCCATGACAAACCGGGCTTCAGCGAACGCCTGCTCGGCTGGTACGAAAAAGGCCTGCGCCGCGCCCTCGCCCATCAGAAACTGATGATCGGCGTGTTCGGCATTTCCGTCGCACTGGCGATTGGCGGCTACGTGTTTATCCCCAAGGGTTTCTTCCCGGTTCAGGACACCGGATTCGTCCTTGGCACCACCGAAGCCGCCGCCGATATTTCCTACAGCGACATGGTGAAAAAACACCTGGCAATGGCCGAAATCGTCGCCGCCGACCCGGCTGTCCAAGCGTTTTCCCATTCGGTCGGCGTATCCGGCAGCAACCAGACCATCGCCAACGGCCGCTTCTGGATCGCCCTGAAAAAACGCGGTGACCGCGATGTCTCGGCCAGCCAGTTCATCGACCGCATTCGTCCGCAACTGATGAAAGTCCCGGGCATCGTGCTTTATCTGCGCGCCGGCCAGGACATCAACCTCAGCTCCGGCCCGAGCCGTGCGCAGTATCAATACGTGCTCAAGAGCAACGACGGGCCGACCCTCGCCACCTGGACCCAGAAACTCACCGAGAAACTGCGCAGCATCCCGGCGTTCCGTGATATCTCCAACGACCTGCAACTGGGCGGCAGCATCACTCACATCAGCATCGACCGCAGCGCCGCTGCGCGTTTCGGCCTGACCGCGAGTGATGTCGACGAGGCGCTGTACGACGCCTTCGGCCAGCGGCAGATCAACGAATTCCAGACCCAGGTCAACCAGTACAACGTGATCCTGGAGCTGGACACCAAACAGCGCGGCAAGGCCGAAAGCCTCAACTATTTCTACCTGCGCTCACCGCTGAGCGGAGAAATGGTGCCGTTGTCGGCGCTGGCCCGATTCGACGCGCCGACCATCGGCCCGCTGTCCATCGCCCACGACGGCATGTTCCCGGCCGCCAACCTGTCGTTCAACCTGGCGCCCGGTGTGGCACTGGGCGACGCGGTGATTCTGCTGAATCAGGCCAAGGCCGAGATCGGCATGCCGACCGCCATCAGCGGCAACTTCCAGGGCGCGGCCCAGGCGTTCCAGAGCTCGCTGAAAAGTCAGCCGTGGCTGATTCTCGCGGCGCTGGTGGCGGTGTACATCATCCTTGGCGTGCTCTACGAGAGCTTCGTCCATCCGCTGACGATCATTTCGACCTTGCCGGCGGCGGGTCTGGGTGCGGTGATCATGCTGTGGATCTGCGGGCAGGACTTTTCGATCATGGCGCTGATCGGGCTGGTGCTGCTGATCGGTATCGTGAAGAAGAACGGCATCCTGATGATCGACTTCGCCCTGGAAGCGCAGCGTCATCGCGGGCTGTCGCCGCAGGACGCAATCTTCGAGGCGTGTATCACGCGGTTCCGGCCGATCATCATGACCACCCTCGCCGCGCTGCTCGGCGCCCTGCCGCTGATGCTCGGCTACGGCACCGGCGCCGAACTGCGCCAGCCACTGGGGATCGCGGTCGTGGGTGGCCTGCTGGTCAGCCAGATGCTGACGCTGTTCACCACGCCGGTCATATACTTGTGGCTTGAGCGGCTGTTCCACAAGCCCAAACCTGCGCCCATCGCGGCGCTGGCAACGACAGACTGAGGCGGGTCATGCGCGTTCTGATTATCGAAGACGAAGAGAAAACCGCGGACTACCTGCACCGCGGCCTGACGGAACAGGGTTACACCGTGGATCTGGCTCGCGACGGCGTCGAGGGCCTGCACCTGGCGCTGGAAAGCGACTACGCGGTGATCGTCCTCGACGTGATGCTGCCGGGCCTCGACGGCTTCGGCGTATTGCGCGCATTGCGTGCGCGCAAGCAGACGCCGGTGATCATGCTCACCGCCCGCGAGCGGGTCGAAGACCGGATCCGGGGGCTGCGCGACGGCGCCGACGATTACCTCGGCAAACCGTTTTCCTTCCTCGAACTGGTGGCGCGCCTGCAAGCGCTGACCCGGCGCAGTGGCGGCCACGAACCGGTGCAAGTGAGCATCGCCGATCTGTGGATCGATCTGATCAGCCGCAAGGCCACCCGCGCCGGCACCCGTCTGGATCTGACGGCGAAGGAGTTTTCGCTGCTCAGCGTGCTGGCCCGGCGTCAGGGCGAAATCCTCTCGAAAACCGCGATTGCCGAGATGGTCTGGGACATCAATTTCGACAGCGACGCCAACGTGGTCGAAGTCGCGATCAAGCGTCTGCGGGCCAAGCTCGACGGGCCGTTCGACGAGAAACTGCTGCACACCATCCGGGGCATGGGTTATGTGCTGGAGAGCCGTGGTGTCCAGTAATTCCATCGCCCTGCGCCTGAGCGGGATGTTCACGCTGGTTGCGCTGCTGGTGTTCCTGTTGATCGGCGGCGCGCTGTATCAACAAGTGGACAAAGGCCTCGGCCTGTTGCCGGAAGCGGAACTCGATGCGCGTTACAGCGTGCTCGAATCCGCGCTCAATCGCTATGGCACGCCGGAGCATTGGGTGAAGATCAACGCCAAGCTCAAGCTGCTCGGTGAAGAAGACAAGCGCATCCGTTTCTGGGTGGTCAGCGGCAATCCGGGCTACGAGTTTGGCGAGCCAGATGCCTTGATCCGCGCGTTTGCCCAAGGCCCCTTAGGCATGCGCGACCTGCAACTGCCCGATCATCCCTATCCGCTGAAAGTGCTGCTCACCGAACTGCCGGCCAAGGATCAGCGCCCGCCGCTGCGCTTCATGATTGGCATCGACACCGAAACCTTTCACCAGACCCAGCATCAGTTGCTGATCGCGCTGGTCAGTCTGGCGGTGATCGGCGTGCTGCTGGCCTCGGCATTGGGTTACTGGGTGGCGCGGATCGGCCTCAAGCCGCTGATCAAACTGTCCCACGAAGCCCAGCGTCTGGCGCCGCCGTTGCGGGCCGGGCGCCTGCGTCTGTCGCCGTTGCCGCCGGAGCTCGAGCAGTTTGTCGACTCGTTCAATTCGACACTGGAGCGAGTCGAGCAGGCCTATTCGCGCCTGGAATCCTTCAACGCCGACGTCGCCCATGAGCTGCGCTCGCCGTTGACCAACCTGATCGGCCAGACCCAGGTCGCACTGACTCGCGGGCGCTCTGCCGAGCACTATTTCGAAGTGCTGCAATCCAACCTCGAAGAACTGGAACGCCTGCGCTCGATCATCAACGACATGCTGTTCCTGGCCAGCGCCGATCAGGGCAGCAAGGCCACCAAACTGACCTCGACCTCGCTGGCCGATGAAGTGGCAACCACCCTCGAATACCTCGATTTCATCCTCGAAGATGCGCAAGTCCAGGTTCGGGTAAGCGGCGATGCGCAGGTGCAGATCGAGATCGCTCATCTGCGCCGGGCACTGATCAATCTGCTGAGCAACGCGGTGCAACACACTGCGCCCGGACAGGTGATCGAAGTGCAGATTGCGGTCGAGGAACATCAAGTCAGCATCGGCGTGGCCAACCCCGGTTCGCCGATTGCCAGCGAGCATTTGCCGCGCTTGTTCGAGCGCTTCTACCGGGTCGATGCTTCGCGCAGCAACAGCGGCAACAACCACGGGTTGGGGCTGGCGATCGTCAAGGCGATTGCACTGATGCATGGCGGCGATGTGTTTGTACGCAGTGATCGCGGGATGAACACTTTCGGGATCCACCTCCCGGTCTGAAAAGCCCCTCACCCTAACCCTCTCCCGGAGGGAGAGGGGACTGACCGAGTTGTTGTTTCGAATTACATCGACCTGAATTACCGAGCCGAACTCAGGCGTTGAAAAGCATGGAGATCGGCTCCCCTTCCCCCTCGCCCCCTTGGGGGAGAGGGTTGGGGTGAGGGGGTAGGCCCTTAGCTACACCGCAAATCCCGACTCTTACCCGATACGCAACAGTCATTTATGAAAATCACGCTGTTTCCCAACGCCCGGCAACCTTATCTTTGCCCGCACCAAACAGCACTTGCCAAGCAAGAAGGTTTTCAAGATGTCCAACAGTATGGGTATTGCCAGCGCTTTCGTTTTGTCCTCATTGATCCTGTCGCCAATGGCGATGGCTGAAGAATCGCAGTCGTTCGTAGCGCAGAATTCCGCTCGCGCCCAGGCATTCGAACAGCATCAGGCAGAAGTGATGGCCAAGGCTCAAGACGCCACGCAAGCCCCTCAGGCCGCAACTTCCCGGACTCAAGCTTCAGAGAAAGACAGCTGAGTCGCGCACCGCGCAACGTTTCCCTCGACGCGGTTGTTTGGCTCTTCCCGTTCAACCGTCGTCCTTGCAGGCCGCTGATTTTCAGCGGCCTTTTTTCGTTGTGGTCTGTAAGCTGTCCGGTTCGTCTTTAACAATTAGAAACATCCCGCACCTCAAGACATTGAAGTGTCAGTTGACCCCAAGGAGCTTTACCGCACGTGCGTTACCCAGTTCGCTTCACCCCGCTGTTCATTGCAATTGCCGCAACGATTGCCCCCGCCGCCCACTCTGCCGAAGCCGAGAAACAAGGTTTCGTCGAAGGCTCGAGCCTCAACCTCAACGCCCGCAACTACTACATGAACCGCAACCGTCTGCAGCAGACGGATGACAACATCGAGTGGGGCCAGGGTTTCCTCGGCAAATTCGAGTCGGGCTACACCGAAGGCACGGTCGGTTTCGGCATTGATGCCCACGCCATGCTCGGTCTGAAACTCGACGGCGGTGGCGGCACCGACAACTCCAGCATCCTGCCGGTCAGTGACGGCAGCGGCAAAGCGCCGGGCTCGTTCTCCACGGCGGGCGGCACCCTGAAAATGCGTGCGTTCGATACCGAGCTGAAGGCCGGCGACCTGTTCCTCGCCAACCCGGTGATCGCCGGTGGCGAAACGCGCATGCTGCCGCAGACCTTTCGCGGCCTCAGCCTGACCAACCACAGTTTCGACGGCTGGATGATCGAAGGCGGCCAGGCCAGTTTCACCAAGCCCTACAACCAGAGCGGCCACAAACGCATCGGCACCTCTTACGGCACCCTCGCCGACGGCGACAAGAGTCAGCACCTGAACTGGGCCGGCGTGGCCTGGAGCGGCATCGAAGGCCTGACCAGCAGCCTGTATGCCTCCGAACTGAAGGACATCTGGAACCAGTACTACTACGACCTCGACTACACCTGGGCGCTGAACGATCGGGTAACCCTCAACCCGGGCCTGCACTTCTATCACACGCAGGACACTGGCGACGCGCTGCTGGGCAACATCGACAACAACACCTACAGCCTGCATTTCACCGTCGGCATCGGCAGCCACAGTGTCACCGCCGCGTATCAGCGGGTCAACGGCAACACGCCGTTCGATTACATCAGCCAGGGTGACAGCGTTTACCTCGACAACTCGCAGCAGTACTCGGACTTCAACGGCCCGAACGAACGCTCGTGGAAACTCAAGTACGCCTACGACTTCGCCGGCGTCGGCCTGCCGGGCCTGACCTCGGCGGTGTCCTACTCGCGCGGCACGCTGGATCTGACCAAGGCCGATCCGGACAGCAAGGGTTACGCCTCGTGGTACAGCGCCGAAGGCCGCAACGCCAAGCATTGGGAGCGCGACATCGACCTCAAGTACGTGGTGCAGAGCGGCCAGGCCAAAGACCTGGCGGTGCGTCTGCAATGGGCGACCAACCGTGGCGGCAACGGTTACGGCGCGCTGGATACGGACACAGATGAATACCGTGTGATCATCGACTACCCGATCAACGTCTTCTAAGATCGGCGCTACAGTAAAAGGCCAGCCTGATGTGCTGGCCTTTTTCTTGCCTGTGGCAGCGAAGCGGGTACAACTACGCTTACAAGAATCCCTTACCGAAACCGAACCATGATCGCGAGCCGCACCCCTACCGTTCCCGGCACGACCGGACGCTCCGAGCTGCTGCTGATCCTCGGCAGCCTGCTGAGCGTGATCGCGATTGTGTGCATCGTCACGTTCCTGCTGATCCGCGAACACGCCAACGCTCAGGAATCGGCCACCCGCGGCGCCACCACCATCGCCCAGTTGATCGACGCCGACGTGCTGCGTACCGTCGAGCTGTATGATCTGACGCTGCAAGGGCTGATCGCCGCCGCCCAGCGTGCCGACCTGAAAGACGTGTCTCCGCAGATCCGCCATCTGGCGCTATTCGATCGTTCTACCACCGCGCGTTTCAAGGGCGACATCCTGTTGCTCGACAAGTATGGCGACGTGATTGCCGACTCCTCGCGGGTCGATCCGCTGCCAGGCAATTTCGCCGACCGCGACTACTTCCTCGCCCACGCCTTCAACCGCGACACCGGCATGTTCATCAGCCGTCCGTTCAAACCCCGCTGCGACTGCGATGACGCGAACCAGTGGCGGATCAGTTTCAGCCGGCGCATCTCTTCGGACACCGGCGAGTTTCTGGGCGTGGCCGTGGCGTCGATGAAACTCGATTACTTCGATCAACTGTTCAACAGCCTCGACATCGGCATCGACAGCACCCTCAACATCATCAACAACGACGGCATCCTGCTGGCACAGAAGCCTTATCTGCAGAGCGATTCGATCGGCAAGAGCTTTGCCGCCCGGCCCAATGTGGTGCGGATCCTGCGCGACAGCAACGGCAATGGCAGTTTCAACAGCATTTCGAGCATGGATTATCAGCAACGGCTGTACACCTATTCGCGGGTTGGCAATCTGCCGCTGACGGTGATCGTTGCCCTGTCCAGCGAGGAAGTGTTTGGCGCGTGGCGACGCACGGCGATCCTGATCAGTGGCGCCACCGGTGTGCTGTGTGCCGGCCTGCTGTGGCTGACCTGGCTGTTGGCCCGGGAGCTGCGCCTGCGCCAGCGGGCCGAGCGCGAACTTGCGCAGCTCGCGGCGACCGATGCCCTGACCGGGGTCGCCAACCGACGGATGCTCGATCAGTCGCTGCGCCACGAGTGGTTCCGCGCTCAGCGTTCGGGCAAGCCGCTGTCATTGCTGATGATCGACGCCGACCACTTCAAGGCCTTCAACGATCGCCACGGGCATCAGGGCGGGGATCAGGCGTTGCGTGAGCTGGCGAGGGTGATTACCGCCAACGTGCGGCGTCCGGCGGATCTGGTGGCGCGTTATGGTGGTGAGGAGTTTTCGGTGATCCTCGCGGAGACCGACAGCGTCGGGGCGCAGCAGATCGCCGAGCACATTCGCGCAGCAGTGGAACAACTGCCAAGCGTCAATGAAGACCAGTCACCGATGACCGTGAGCATCGGCATCAGCACCTGGACGGCGACGAGCGAGATCAGCCTGGAGCAGCTGTTGTTCGCGGCGGACAGGGCGTTGTATCAGGCCAAGGAAGGTGGGCGAAACCGGGTCGTCGTGGCCTGAGAACAGGCATAAAAAAAGGCCACCCAAAGGTGGCCTTCAAAAAACTAGAGAGGTTTTTTACTTACACCGCCGCAACCGGGCGCATGTAAGAGATTGGTGCAGTGCTGGCGTCTTCGAACGTCACGACTTCCCAGGCATCTTTCTGCTCAATCAACTTGCGCAGCAGCTGGTTGTTCAGTGCGTGGCCGGACTTGAAGCCCTTGAACTCACCAATCAGGCTGTTGCCCAGCAGGTACAGGTCGCCAATTGCATCGAGGATCTTGTGCTTCACGAATTCGTCTTCATAGCGAAGACCGTCTTCGTTCAGTACGCCATCGGCATCGACCACGATCGCGTTTTCCACGCTGCCGCCGAGTGCGAGGTTGTGCTTGCGCAGGTACTCGATGTCACTCATGAAACCGAAAGTACGGGCGCGGCTGACTTCTTTTACGAACGAAGTGCTGGAAAAATCCACGCTTGCACTTTGGGTGCGGTCCCGGAAAACCGGGTGATCGAAATCGATCTCGAAGCTCACCTTGAACCCTTCGAAAGGGACGAAAGTGGCGCGCTTGTCGCCGTCTTCCACTGTCACTTCACGCAGGATGCGGATGAATTTCTTGGCGGCGTCCTGTTCTTCCAGGCCAGCCGATTGAATCAGGAATACGAAAGGTCCTGCGCTGCCATCCATGATCGGGACTTCAGACGCGGAGAGCTCGACGTAGGCGTTATCGATGCCCAGGCCAGCCATGGCCGAGAGCAGGTGCTCCACCGTGTCTACCTTCACGTCACCGTTGACCAGCGTCGTCGACATGGTTGTCTCGCCGACGTTGGCCGCGCGAGCCGGTATCTCGACAACCGGATCGAGATCGGCACGACGAAAGACGATCCCGGTGTCGACAGGTGCAGGCTTGAGGGTCAGGTAAACCTTCTCCCCGGAGTGCAGACCTACACCGGTGGCACGGATAATATTTTTCAGTGTGCGTTGTTTAATCATGGCATGGGCCGCTTCAGCGCAAATTGCGAACTGGTATCAACAAAGGCTGGCGATGATAGCAGACCGAGCCTTTGCTGAACACCAATCACCTGAATACCCCTGATACATTTCATCAATCGGCCTGACGACGCAGGAAAGCCGGGATGTCCAGGTAGTCCAGGTCATCTTGCGGATTCATCTTCGCGGCAGTCGCAGCACCGGCCTGAGCCTGGTTGCGCATGACGGTCGGACGGTCCAGGTCACGGTAGTTCACCGCGGGCTGTTCCTGACGAGCGGGTGCCGGTTGCTGCACTTGGGCAGCCGCCATCGAGGTGTGAACGGTGTTGTCGATGACCTTCACAGGCTTTTCGATTTTCGCGCCCAGACCGGTGGCAACCACGGTCACGTGCAGTTCGTCACGCATGTCCGGATCGATTACGGTACCGACCTTGACCATCGCGTGCTCGGAAGCGAAGGCTTCGATGATCGAACCCACGTCGGAGTACTCACCCAGGGACAGGTCAGGACCGGCAGTGATGTTCACCAGGATGCCGCGTGCGCCTTGCAGGTTCACGTCTTCCAGCAGCGGGTTGCGGATGGCCGCTTCGGTCGCTTCACGTGCACGGTTCGGACCGCTGGCGCAGCCAGTGCCCATCATCGCCATGCCCATTTCGCTCATCACGGTGCGTACGTCGGCGAAGTCGACGTTGATCATGCCCGGACGCTTGATGATGTCGGAGATACCGCGAACGGCACCGGCCAGTACATCGTCAGCCTTGGCGAAAGCCGACAGCAGGCTGGCGTCTTTACCGAGGATGGTCAGCAGTTTTTCGTTCGGAATGGTGATCAGCGAGTCGACGCTTTCCGAGAGCATGCGGATGCCTTCGTCGGCGATCTGCATACGCTTGCGGCCTTCGAACGGGAACGGACGGGTCACGACCGCAACGGTCAGGATGCCCATTTCCTTGGCCACTTCGGCGATGATCGGCGCAGCACCGGTACCGGTACCGCCGCCCATGCCGGTGGTGATGAACACCATGTTGGTGCCGGCCAGCACTTCAGCGATGCGCTCGCGATCTTCCAGCGCAGCCTGACGGCCGACTTCAGGGTTGGCGCCGGCGCCCAGGCCTTTGGTCACGCCGGTGCCCAGTTGCAGAATGGTGCGCGCGCCGATGTTTTTCAGCGCTTGAGCATCGGTGTTGGCGCAGATGAATTCCACGCCTTCGATGTTGCTCTTGACCATGTGGTTGACAGCGTTGCCGCCGCCACCGCCAACACCGATAACTTTGATTACCGGGCTTGCGGGGATGTTGTCTACGAGTTCGAACATTTTCCCTCTCCTTACATTCTCTAGTTTTTTCGCCTACTGCTGTTTGTTGCGGTGCTGCGGTAAAGCGTTAGAAGTTGCCTTGAACCCACTTCTTCAAACGGTCCAGCAACGGCGCCTGCGGCTCATCGTTGCTGTAGCTGTCGCGGCTGCCGATGCCCGAGAACGAGATCCCGTCGGACTGCTTCTGCAGGCCGTACATCAACAAGCCAACGCCAGTGGAATAAATCGGGTTGCGTACCACGTCATCCAGACCTTTCACGCCATGCGGCACGCCCAGGCGGACCGGCATGTGGAAGATTTCTTCGGCAAGTTCCGTGGCGCCTTCCATCTTCGACGTACCACCGGTCAGCACGATGCCGGCCGGGATCAGGTCTTCGTAGCCGCTGCGACGCAGCTCGGCCTGGATCAGGGTGAACAGTTCGTCGTAACGCGGCTCGACCACTTCGGCCAGGGCCTGACGCGACAGTTCGCGCGGCGGACGGTCGCCGACGCTCGGCACCTTGATGGTCTCGCCGGCACCGGCCAGTTTGGCCAGGGCGCAGGCGTAGCGGATCTTGATCTCTTCGGCGTACTGGGTCGGGGTGCGCAACGCCATGGCGATGTCGTTGGTCACCTGATCGCCCGCGATCGGGATCACGGCCGTGTGGCGGATCGCGCCTTCGGTGAAGATCGCGATGTCGGTGGTGCCGCCGCCGATGTCGACCAGGCACACGCCCAGCTCTTTTTCGTCGTCGGTCAGGACCGAGTAGGCCGAAGCCAGTTGCTCGAGAATGATGTCGTCGATTTCCAGACCGCAGCGGCGCACGCATTTTTCAATGTTCTGTGCGGCGTTGACGGCGCAGGTGACCACGTGAACCTTGGCTTCCAGACGTACGCCGGACATGCCCAGCGGCTCGCGCACGCCTTCCTGGTTATCGATCACGTAATCCTGCGGCAGGGTGTGCAGCACACGCTGGTCGGCCGGGATCGCCACGGCCTGGGCGGCGTCGAGTACGCGCTCCAGGTCCGCCGCGCTGACTTCGCGATCACGGATCGCGACGATGCCGTGGGAGTTCAGGCTGCGGATGTGATTGCCCGCCACGCCGACGAACGCCGAGTGAATGCGGCAGCCCGCCATCAACTGGGCTTCCTCGATCGCGCGCTGGATCGACTGCACGGTGGACTCGATGTTGACCACCACGCCTTTTTTCAGGCCGCGGGACGGATGAGTGCCGATCCCGACGATATCGAGCGTGCCGTCGTCCGCAACCTCGCCGACCAGCGCCACCACCTTGGAGGTGCCGATATCGAGACCGACGATCATTTTGCCGCTTTGCACGTTTGCCATGGGTCCTGCCTCTTCTTAATTCTTTGCGACAGCGGGTTGGGCTGTCGTCGGCGCTACTGGTTCCCGCCAGCCAACAGCAAGGCCGTTGGCGTAGCGCAG
This sequence comes from Pseudomonas aphyarum, assembly GCF_028657055.1. NCBI lineage: Bacteria > Pseudomonadati > Pseudomonadota > Gammaproteobacteria > Pseudomonadales > Pseudomonadaceae > Pseudomonas > Pseudomonas aphyarum. Next base: position 115,978 of record NZ_JAMDGS010000022.1, on the reverse strand, counting down.
ATCGATGCGCGCAATGTTCGTAATCTGTTCTTTGAGCGTCTTGTCATAGATGGCAATGAAGCGGCGCATCTTTTCCACCAGGTTGCCGCGTCCCAGCAGCAGCTCGATCCCGGGGCCGGAACTGCCGGCACCGGTGGTCAGGAACCAGCTGCCGCGTTCACGCAGCTCGAGCCGCGCAATCGAGAAGCCCAATGGCCGGAGCATCTGGCTCAGCACCTGGTATTGCTGCATCACTTGCTGCTGGGCCCGCTGAGGACCGAACAGCTGCGGCAGGTGTTCGTAGTTCGCCAGTTCCTTGGGCGTGAACGCCTGGCCCTGGTTGTTGAGCAACGACTCGTCGCCCCAGCGGGCCACCGGCAGTTGCTCTTCGAGGCGGATCACCACCTGGTCCGGCCACACCCGACGTACTTCGGCGTGGGCGATCCATGGCATCTGTTCCAGCTCGGTGCGCATGCTCGCCAGGTCGATGGTGAAGAAGCTCGACGCCACGTACGGGGCGATCCGCTGCTGCACTGCTTGCTGGCTGATGTAACTCAGGTCGCCCTGCACCGCGATCTTGGTGATCGGCCGGTCGGCGTACGGCAGCAAACGCTGTGCGCCTTCGTAAGTGCCGAACCCCAGGGCCACCAGCAGCACCGGCCAGAACAGACCTTTCAAAAAGCCGAAGTTGGCTTTTGGCAGGCGCGCGGACATCGGCTCTTTGGCCACCATTCGGCTGGCACCCCGCGGCACCGGCTTGCGGCCGGGTGCGGGTGGCTGATGTCTGAGCTGTGCGCCTTGCATGGTCTTAACCTCGCGCCTCTTTCTTGCCATCGGCATCGACACTGGCGGCCAGAATGGCCAGGACCAGCTGCTGGAAATCCAGACCGGCCGCTTTCGCCGCCATCGGTACCAGGCTGTGATCGGTCATGCCGGGAGCGGTGTTGACTTCCAGGAACCAGAACTTGCCGTCGGCGTCCTGCATAACGTCCGCCCTGCCCCAACCGGCGATCCCCAGCGCCTCGCAGGCTTGCGCCGTGAGGTCCATGAGTTCTTTTTCCTTGGCGGCATCGAGCCCGCACGGAATCCGATACTGGGTATCGTTGGCGATGTACTTGGCGTCGTAGTCGTAGAACGTGTGTGGCGTACCCAGGGCGATAGGAGGCAACACCTGGTCACGCAGGGTGGCGATGGTGAACTCCGGACCGTGGATCCATTGCTCGACCAACACTTGCGAATCGTAGGTACTGGCCGCTTTCCATGCGTCGATCAACTCGGACGCAGAACTCACTTTGGCCATCCCGATACTTGAACCTTCATGCGCCGGTTTGACGATCAAAGGGAAGCCCAGTTCCGTCGCTGCGCAAATACAATCGGCCTCGCTGCGCAGCACGGCGTGACGCGGCGTCGGAATCCCGAGCGTGTGCCAGACCTGCTTGGTTCGCAGTTTGTCCATCGCCAGTGCCGAAGCCAGGATGCCGCTGCCGGTGTACGGAATGCCGGCCACTTCGAGCAGGCCCTGCATGCTGCCGTCTTCACCGCCGCGACCGTGGAGGATGATGAACGCGCGGTCGATCTTCTCGCTCAGCAGGCGCTGCAGAATGTCGGCGCCGACGTCGATGCCGAACGCGTCCACACCCGCGCTCTGCAGCGCAGTGAGCACGGCGTTGCCGGACTTCAGCGAAACTTCACGCTCGGCACTCAGGCCACCGAACAGCACGGCCACACGGCCGAAATCCTTCGGGGCGATGGTGGAGAACAGATTGGCGTAGGCAGCAGTCATTTCAACTTCCCCTCGACCGATGCCGCCACGGCACCGGCGAACAACTCGCTTTTCAACAATTTCGGTGCGAGACCGCCGATATCACCGGCGCCCTGGCACAGCAGAATGTCGCCGGCACGCAGCAGCGGCTTGACCACCGGCGCCAGGTCGACGCCGCGCTCGATGTAGATCGGGTCGAGCTGACCGCGCTGACGGATGCTGTTGCACAGCTTGCGGCTGTCGGCACCCGGGATCGGCTCTTCGCCGGCCGGATAGACTTCCATCAGCAACAGCACGTTGGCGTCGGCCAGTACATTGACGAAATCGTCGTACAGGTCGCGGGTGCGGCTGTAACGGTGCGGCTGGTAGACCATCACCAGACGGCGCTCCGGCCAGCCACCGCGCACGGCTTTGATCACGGCTGCGACTTCAGTCGGGTGGTGACCGTAGTCGTCGACCAGCATCACGCTGCCGCCGTCCACCGGCAGTTCGCCGTAGACCTGGAAGCGTCGGCCGACACCCTGGAACCCGGACAAGCCCTGGACGATGGCTTCATCGCTGACGCCTTCGTCGGTGGCGATGCAGATGGTTGCCAACGCGTTGAGCACGTTGTGGTTGCCCGGCATGTTCACGGACACATCCAGCGGCTCCCGCTCAGGGCGCAGCACGGTGAAGAAGGTCTGCATGCCTTGCTGACGAACATTGATCGCGCGCACGTCGGCTTCTTCGCTGAAGCCGTAGGTGACGACCGGACGTTTGACCTGCGGCAGGATTTCACGCACCACCGGGTCGTCCAGGCACACCACTGCCAGACCGTAGAACGGCAGGTTGTGCAGGAACTCGACGAAGGTTTTCTTCAGTTTGTTGAAGTCGCCGTCGTAGGTCGCCATGTGGTCGGCGTCGATGTTGGTGACCACGGCCACCAGCGGTTGCAGGTGCAGGAAGCTTGCGTCGCTTTCATCGGCTTCGGCGATCAGGTAACGGCTGGTGCCGAGCTGGGCATTGGTACCCGCGGCGTTCAGACGGCCACCGATGACGAAGGTCGGATCCAGGCCACCGGCCGCGAACACCGAAGCGATCAGGCTGGTAGTGGTGGTCTTGCCGTGGGTACCGGCGACGGCGATGCCGTGGCGGTAGCGCATCAGTTCGGCGAGCATTTCGGCACGCGGCACCACCGGGATGCGGCGTTCCAGCGCGGTCGCCACTTCCGGGTTGGAAGTATTGACGGCGCTCGACACCACCAGCACATCGGCGGCAGCGGCGTTCTCGGCACGGTGGCCGATGAAGATCTGCGCACCGAAGGATTCCAGGCGCTCGGTCACCGGCGAAGCTTTCAGGTCGGAACCGGACACTTCATAGCCCAGGTTCAGCAGCACTTCGGCAATACCGCACATGCCCACGCCGCCGATCCCGACGAAGTGGATGCGACGGATGCGGCGCATTTCCGGTTGCGGCATGGCTTTCTGATTCTCAACCATGGGCCACCTCCAGACAGGTATCGACCACGCTACGGGTGGCTTCGGGTTTTGCCAGACGGCGGGCCGCTTGGGCCATTTGTTCGAGTCGTTGCGGTTGCATCAAGACCTCTGTCAGGCGCGCGGCAAGGTCCGCGGCGCCAGTCGTTCTTTGCGGCATCAGGAAGGCAGCGCCTTCGCGGGCCAAATAATCGGCGTTGCGGGTCTGGTGATCGTCGATCGCGTGGGGCAAGGGCACCAGCATCGAGGGCAGACCGGCGGCGGCCAGTTCGCTGATGGTCAATGCGCCGGCGCGGCACACCACCAGGTCAGCCCAGCCATAGGCCTGGGCCATGTCTTTGATGAACGGCTGCACCTGCGCATCCACGCCGGCGGCGCGGTAGCGCTCTGCAGTCACTTCATCGTGGTTTCTGCCAGCCTGATGGAACACTTCCGGACGCAAGTCGGCAGCGACTTGTGCCAGGGCTTCAGGCAGCAACTTGTTCAACGGCTCTGCACCCAGGCTTCCGCCCAGGATCAGCAAACGCGCCTTGCGTCCGGCCAGGGCCGGGCGCGGTGTTTCGAGGAACAGCTCGCTGCGCACCGGGTTACCGGTGGTACGGCGGCTGTCCGACAGGGTAAAGGTGTCGGGGAAGGCTTCACACACCCGGGCGGCGAACGGCACCAGCAACCGATTGGCGGTGCCGGCCACAGCGTTCTGCTCATGAACGATCACCGGCACGCCGGCCAGTTTGGCGGCAAGACCACCGGGACCGGTCACATAGCCGCCGAATCCGACCACGCACACCGGACGCAAGCGGCGAATGATCGCCCGCGCCTGCCAGACCGATTTCAGCAGCATGAACGGTGCCTTGAGCAACGACAGCTTGCCCTTGCCGCGCAGGCCGGTGGCGTTGATGCGGTGCAATTCAAGACCCGCCGCCGGCACCAGATCGTTTTCGATCCCGCGCGGCGTGCCGAGCCAGTGCACGGTGTAGCCGCGCGCCTGGAATTCGCGGGCACAGGCCAGCGCCGGGAACACGTGGCCACCGGTGCCGCCGGCCATGATCAATACGTTAGCGCCCATGGTTCGGCTCCTCGGCGAAGTCGCTCTCATGGAATTCCATCTCTTCACTGCCCAGGTGGGTCCGGCTCTCCCACTCGATCCTCAGCAACAAGCCAAGGCAGGCGCAGCAGATCACCAGGGAACTGCCGCCATAACTGAGGAACGGCAAGGTCAGGCCCTTGGTCGGCAGCAGGCCGACGTTCACGCCGATGTTGATCAGGAACTGGCCGATCCACAGGAACGACAGCCCGTAGGCAACATAAGCGGCAAAAAACTGTTTGGCTTTCTCGGCCCACAGACCGATGTACATCCCGCGAATACACACGAACACGAACAGTGCCACGGTGCACAGCGAGCCCACCGCGCCGAGCTCTTCGGCCAAGACCGAGAACACGAAGTCGGTGTGCGCTTCCGGCAGGTAGAACTGCTTCTGCACGCTGTTGCCCAGGCCAACGCCCAGCCATTCACCGCGACCGAATGCGATCAAGGCTTGCGACAACTGATAACCGGCGCCGAACTGGTCGGCCCACGGGTCGGCGAAGTTGGTCAGACGCGCCATCCGGTACGGCTGCATTTGAATCAGCAACACCACCGCACCGACGGCCAGCACCACCATCAGCGAGAAGCGGAACAGCCCGACTCCGCCGAGGAACAGCATCGCCGCCGCCGCGCCCATCATTACCACGGTGGCACCGAAGTCCGGCTCCATCAGCAACAGGCCCGCCATCGGCAGCAGCACGATGAACGGCTTGAAGAAGCCCATCCAGCTCTCGCGCACTTCTTTCTGGCGACGCACCAGATAACCGGCCAGGTAAATCACCACGAATACCTTGGCGATCTCGGACGGCTGAACGTTGAAGAAACTGAAACCGATCCAGCGCATCGAACCGTTCACCTCACGGCCGATCCCCGGGATGATCACCATCACCAGCAGACCGAACGCACCGATCAGCATCAGCCAGCCCAGCCGCTGCCAGGTGGCGATCGGAATCATCATGGTGACGACGCACGCGCCCAGGCCCAGCACCACGTAGATCAGGTGACGGGTCATGTAATACAGAGCACTGCCCGACTGCGCCGCGCCGACTTCTGTCGATGCCGAGGCGATCATGATCAGGCCCAGACCGAGCAACGCCAGGCAACCGGCGAGCATCGGGAAGTCGAGGTCGATCCCGCGTCCGGTGATCAGCGGCGACGGGTATGGCTTGATGATGTTTCTCAAGCTCATGCCAGATCCTCCACGGCGCGGACGAACTGGTGACCACGGTCTTCGTAGTTCTTGAACATGTCGAAACTGGCGCAGGCCGGCGACAGCAGCACCACGTCACCCGGTTGGGCGGCGGCGCGGCATTGTGCGACCGCATCGACCAGCGTGGTCGCGCGAATCAGCGGAACGGCATCGCCGATCGCTTCGCCGATCTTGTCGGAGTCGCGACCCATCAGGATCACGGCGCGGCAATGGGCCGCCGCAGGATCGCGCAGGTCCTTGAATTCGGCACCCTTGCCGTCGCCACCGGCGATCAGCACGACCTTGCCGTCGATATCCGCGCCCAGGCCTTCGATGGCAGCCAGTGCGGCGCCGACGTTGGTGGCTTTGGAATCGTTGTAGTAACCGACGCCGTCCAGATCACGCACCCACTGGCAACGGTGTTCGAGACCGGCGAAGGTGCGCAGCGCTGCCAGCATGGCGTCGAACGGCAGCCCGACCGCGTGGCCGAGCGCCAGCGCCGCCAGGGCGTTGGACTGGTTGTGGGCACCGCGAATCTTCAGTTCACGCACCGGCATCAGGTTCTGGAATTCGAAGGCCAAGTATTTCTCGCCATTCTCTTCGCGCAGGCCAAATGCCTTGAAATCGGGTTTGGTCAGGCCGAAGGTCCAGCACGGCTGGCCCTCGCCCATCAGCGGACGGGTCAACGCATCCTGACGGTTGACCACGAACTGCCTGGCGCCACGGAAGATCCGGTGCTTGGCCAGGTGATAGGCCGGCAGACCGCTGTAGCGGTCCATGTGGTCTTCGCTGATGTTGAGCACGGTCGCCACTTCGGCGTTGAGCTGGTCGGTGGTTTCCAGCTGGAAGCTCGACAGCTCCATCACGTACAGCTCGACGTCATCGCTGAGCAGATCCAGCGCCGGCGTACCGAGGTTGCCGCCCACGGCCACGCGTTTGCCGGCCGCAGCCGCCATCTCGCCGACCAGGGTGGTGACGGTGCTTTTTGCGTTGGAACCGCTGATGGCCACGATCGGCGCCTTCGCGTTACGCGCGAACAGCTCGATGTCGCCGGACAGCTTCACGCCACGGGCCGCCGCGGCTTGCAGGGCCGGGGTCGCCAGCGCCAGGCCGGGGCTCACGTAGAGCTCGTCGGCACGGCACAGGAATTCGACGTCCAGCTCGCCACAACGCACTTCCACGTGCGGATAGTCACGCTGGAGCGTGGCCAGTTCCGGTGGATTTTCCCGCGTATCGGCCACGGCAAACGCCACGCCCCGGTTCGCCAGGAAGCGAACCAGGGACATGCCGCTCTTGCCGAGGCCGACAACGATGCGGAAGTGGTCAGAAGCGATCAGAGACACTCGTTCTACCTCAGCTTCAGGGTGGCAAGGCCGATCAGCACGAGAATCACGGTGATGATCCAGAAACGGACGATCACGCGCGGCTCGGGCCAGCCCTTGAGTTCAAAGTGGTGGTGAATCGGTGCCATGCGGAACACACGGCGACCGGTCAGCTTAAAGGACGCAACCTGAATGACGACTGACAGGGTTTCCATCACGAACACGCCGCCCATGATGAACAGGACGATTTCCTGACGGACGATCACCGCGATGGTGCCCAGGGCCGCGCCCAGCGCCAGTGCGCCGACGTCACCCATGAAGACTTGCGCCGGGTAGGTGTTGAACCACAGGAAGCCCAGGCCGGCACCGATCAATGCGCCGCAGAACACGATCAGCTCGCCTGCGCCCGGTACGTAAGGGATCAGCAGGTACTCAGCGAATTTCACGTTACCCGACAGGTAGCAGAAGATGCCCAGGCCACCGCCGACCATCACCGTCGGCATGATCGCCAGACCGTCGAGGCCGTCGGTGAGGTTGACCGCGTTGCTCGAACCGACGATCACAAAGTAAGTCAGCACGATGAAACCGGCGCCCAGCGGAATGCTGTAGTCCTTGAGCATCGGCAGGATCAGGGTGGTTTCCACCGGAGTGCTGGCAGTCATATAAAGGAAGATCGCCGCACCGAGGCCGAACACCGACTGCCAGAAATATTTCCAGCGGCTTGGCAGACCACGGGAGTTCTTCTCGATCACCTTGCGGTAGTCGTCGACCCAGCCGATGGCGCCGAACAGCAGGGTCACCAGCAACACAACCCACACATAACGATTGCTCAGGTCAGCCCACAGCAAAGTGCTGACACCGATCGAAGACAGGATCAGTGCGCCGCCCATGGTCGGCGTACCGGATTTGGACAGGTGCGATTGCGGGCCGTCGTTACGAACGGACTGACCGATCTGACGGTTCTGCAGGGTGCGGATCATCCACGGGCCGTAGCACAGCGACAGGACCAGCGCGGTCAGCACACCGAGGATCCCGCGCAGGGTCAGGTACTGGAAGACCGCGAAGCCTTTGTAGAACTGTTGCAGATACTCCGCTAGCAGCAGCAGCATTAATGTTTCTCCAGACTGGACCCGCACAGGGCCGCAACGATGTTTTCCATCGCTGCGCTGCGCGAACCCTTGATCAAAATGGTGGTGTTTGTGTCCTGCTCGGCGCCGAGGGCCTGGATCAGTTCGGCTTGTGTGCCGAAGTGATGCGCCTCTTCACCGAATGCGTTCACGGCGTGGACCATGTTCGGCCCGACGGCGTAAAGCGCGGAAACCTTGCCCCGGGCGTATTCGCCCACGTCGCGGTGCCCCTGCTCCGCCCAGTCGCCCAACTCGCCGATATCTCCGAGCACCAGGACGGTGCGGCCGGAAAAGCCGGCGAGTATATCAACGGCCGCGCACATCGAGGTGGGGTTCGCGTTGTAAGTGTCATCGATCACGCGCATGCCGTTTTTCGCCAGTTGTGCGACGGTGCGACCCTTGACCGGTTGTACTGCGCCAAGCCCGGTGGCGATGCCGAACAGCGACACGCCCAAAGCGTGAGCGGCAGCGGCGGCAGCCATGGCGTTGGCGACGTTGTGGGTGCCGAGCAGGTTCAGTTGCACCCGTTCCGCACCTTCAGGACTGTGCAGGTTAAACGCCGGGCAGCCACGGGCATCGGTGGCCAGGTCGCTGGCGTAAAAATCCGCCTGAGTGTTGCTCAGGGCAAACGTCAGCACCTTGCGGGCGCCGGCGCGGGTCTTCCAGATGCCAAACGCCTTGTCATCGAGGTTCAGCACGGCGACGCCGTCGGCCGCCAGCCCTTCGATGATTTCGCCCTTGGCTTCGACGATTTTCTCCGGCCCGCCGAACTCACCGACGTGGGCGGTTCCAGCGTTGTTGAGGATCGCTACGTGCGGCTTGGTCAGCCCGACGGTGTAAGCGATTTCACCCAGACGCGAGGCGCCCAGTTCGATCACTGCCGCGCTGTGTTCCGGGGCGAGTTCGAGCAGGGTCAACGGTACGCCGAGGTCGTTGTTCAGGTTGCCACGGGTCGCGTGCACCGAGCCGCGCGTGCGCAGAATGCTCGCGAGCATTTCCTTGACCGTGGTCTTGCCGCTGGAGCCGGTAACGGCCGCGATCGGTTTGGTGAACGCGGCACGGTTCAACGCACCCAGCTGGCCCAGGGCCTGGCGGGTGTCCTTGACCAGCAATTGCGGCAGCGTGCTGTCGGCGACTTCGCGCTCGACCAATGCCGCAACGGCGCCTTTGGCAGCGACTTCATTCAGATAGTCATGACCGTCGAAACGCGGGCCGGTCAGGGCGATAAACAGTTGGCCAGCCTTGATCGCGCGGCTGTCGATGCTCACGCCGTCAAAACTGGCGTCGGCGTTGATCAGACGGGCGTCGAGCGCGTTGGTCAGTTGGCTGAGTTTCAGGGCCTTAAGCATGGGCCACCTCCCACGCGGTCAGGGCGTGATCAGCCTCGACCAGATCGGAAAACGCATGGCGCTCGCCGTTGATTTCCTGATAGTCCTCGTGACCTTTGCCGGCCAGAACGATCACGTCATCCGCCGAAGCACCGGCAATCATTTGCGCGATCGCCTGGCCGCGACCGGCCACGAACGTCACCTTGTCCACAACCGTGAAACCGGCGCGGATGTCATCGAAAATCACCGCTGGGTCTTCGGTGCGCGGATTGTCATCGGTCACCAGCACGCGGTCGGCCAGACGCTCAACCACTTCGGCCATCAGCGGACGCTTGCCGCGATCGCGATCACCACCGCAGCCGAACAGGCACAGCAACTGGCCTTTGACGTGCGGGCGCAACGCGGTCAGCACTTTTTCCAGCGCGTCCGGGGTGTGGGCGTAATCGACCACCACCAGCGGCTGGGTGCCACCGCCTAGACGCTGCATGCGCCCGGCCGGGCCTTCGAGTTTCGGCAACACCTTGAGAATTTCGTCGAGCGCGTAGTCGAGACCGAGCAAGGCGCCGACGGCGGCCAGTACGTTGCTCAGGTTGAAACGACCGAGCAGCGTGCTGCGCAGATGGTGCTCGCCCTGCGGCGTCACCAGCGTGGCGCGCACGCCATGGTCATCGAACTGCGCTTCACGCACATAGAGATAGGCGCTGCTGTCGAGCAGGCTATAAGTGATCAAACGCGACTCACGTTTTTCAGCGGCCAGTTGCCGGCCGAAATCGTCGTCGAGGTTGACCACGCGGCACTTCAGGTCATTCCAGGCGAACAGCCGGGCCTTGGCCTCGGCGTACGCTTCCATGGTGCCGTGGTAATCGAGGTGATCGCGGGACAGGTTAGTCATCACAGCGACGTCGAACGCCAGCGCGGTAACCCGGCCCTGATCCAGACCGTGGGACGAAACTTCCATGGCCACGGCTTTTGCGCCGGCCTTTTTCAGGTCGCCCAGGGTCGCTTGCATGACAATCGGATTCGGCGTGGTGTGCAGGCCGCTTTGCAGCGCGCCATGGAAACCGGAGCCGAGGGTGCCGACGATGCCGCAATGCTGGCCAAGCAGGTCCAGCGCCTGCGCTACCAGTTGGGTTACGCTGGTCTTGCCGTTGGTGCCGGTCACGCCGATCAGATTCAGGTGATGACTCGGCTCACCGTAAAAACGCCCGGCGATGTCCGACAGCTGCGCTGCCAGGCCCTTGACCGGAATCAGCGGTACTTCGGTGATCGGCAGCACGGTGGCGCCTTCCACTTCATAGGCCACGGCAGCAGCACCGCGCTGCAAGGCGTCGGCAATGTGCGCACGACCATCGAACTTGCCGCCCGGCACGGCGAGGAACAGGTCACCCGCGCGTACGTTGCGACTGTCGAGCGCCAGTTCACGGATCAACAGATCGTGGCCGGCGTGGGGGAAAATCTTGTTCAGACTCAGAGACATCAGCCGCGCCCTCCATTGGCTTTCAGCGGAACGGCCGGGGTGGCGTTGGCCTGTTGTGTGGTCGGCAGGTTGTCCGGGGTGACGTTCATCAGGCGCAGGGTGCCCGACATCACACGGCTGAACACCGGCGCCGAGACCAGACCACCGAAGTAACCGGCCTTGGTCGGTTCATCGATCACCACGACGATTGCATAACGTGGATCGCTCATCGGGCCGAAACCGGCGAACAGCGAGCGGTAAGAGTTTTCGGCGTAGCCCTTGGTGCCGACCGACGTTTTACGCGCGGTACCGGACTTGCCGCCCACGTGATACGCCGGCACCTGCGCACGGAATACGCCGCGCGGGGCTTCGATCACTTGTTGCAGCATGCCCTGCATGGTTTTGGCGACGGCTTCCGGCAGCACCTGGGTGGTCTGCGGCGCCTTGTCGGTTTTGATCAGGGTCAGCGGTGCGAGACGACCGTTGTTGGCCAGCGCCGAAAACGCGTGCACCAGCTGGATCGCAGTCACCGAAATACCGTAGCCGTACGACAGCGTTGCGGTCTCGGCCTTGCGCCACTCGCGGTAGTTCGGCAGGTTGCCGACACGTTCGCCCGGGAAGCCGAGGCCGGTGTCCTGGCCGAGGCCGACTTTCTGTGCGAGGCGGAAAATGGTTTCGCCGCCGATATCGAACGCGACCTTACTCATGCCGACGTTACTGGAATTGATCAGAATGCCGGTCAGGTCGAGTACCGGACCTTCGGTCTTCGATACGTCCTTGATCGTATATTTGCCGATCTGCAGGGAGCCCGGATACACCTCGACGGTGTCGCTCGGTTTCCAGCGGCCGGTTTCGATCGCGGCGCTCATCGAGATCGCTTTCATGGTCGAACCGGGTTCGAACACGTCGATCATCGCGCGGTTACGCATCATTGCCGGTTGCAGGTTGCGACGGTTGTTCGGGTTGTAGGTCGGCTGGTTGACCATGGCGAGAATCTCGCCGGTCTTCACGTCCATGATCACCAGACTGCCGGCCTTGGCGCCGTTCTCGATGATCGCGTTACGCAGCTCGCGGTTGGCCAGATATTGCAGGCGCAGGTCAATCGACAACGCCAAGGGCTTGCCGGCCTTGGCGTTTTTGGTGACCTGGACATCCTTGATCAGCCGTCCGCGCCGATCCTTGATGACTTGCCGCTTGCCGGGCACGCCGGCCAGCCATTCATCGTAGGCCAGTTCGACGCCTTCACGACCGTGGTCATCGATGTCGGTGAACCCGACCATGTGCGCCGTCACTTCACCGGCCGGATAGAACCGGCGGAATTCTTCGATGCCGTAGACGCCCGGCACTTTCAGGTCGAGCACGGCCTGGCCCTGCTCGGGGGTCAACCCGCGCACCAGATAAATGAATTCTTTGTTGGCCTGGGCTTCGAGACGTTCGGCCAGGGCTTTCGGATCCTGCCCCAGCGCGGCGGCCAGTGCCGGCCACTTCTCTTTGGCGGTCTGCATTTCCTTGGCGTTCGCCCAGAGCGTGGTCACCGGGGTACTCACGGCCAGAGGCTCGCCGTTACGGTCGGTGATCAGACCACGGTGAGCCGGAATCGGAATGTGCCGAAGACTGCGCGCGTCGCCCTGGCCTTTGAGGAAGTCACGGTCAACTACTTGCAGGTCGATGATGCGCCAGCAGATCGCCGCGACCATCACGCCGAGCAGTGCCACCATCAGACGGAAGCGCCATGGGAACAGTGCGCCTTCGAGTTTCATCATGGCGCCACCATCTTCACGTCAGCCGCGCCTGGGATGTGCATCTTCAATTGTTCGGTGGCCAGCACTTCGATCCGGCTATGGGCGGTCCAGGTGCTTTGCTCCAGAATCAGGCGCCCCCACTCGGCCTGCGCCTTGTCGCGCACGCTCAATTCGTTGTACAGGGTGTTGAGCAACTGCCGGTTCCAGTGGGCGCTGTAAGACACGCCGATGGCCGACACGAGCACGCCGATGAACAGCAGCAGCATGAAAAAGCTGCCGCCGGGCAGTGGCTTGGCGAAAAGCTTGCTCACCGCAGCTTCTCCGCGACGCGCATGACGGCGCTACGGGAACGTGGGTTGGCTTTGAGTTCGGCGTCGGAGGCCGTCTGCGCTTTGCCATGGACTTTGATTTTCGGTTCGAACGCAACGTGGCGAACCGGCAGGTTGCGTGGCAGGTTGTCGGCTTCGCCTTTCACCAGCTTGCGCATGAACAGTTTGACGATACGGTCTTCCAGCGAGTGGAAGCTGATCACGACCAGACGGCCGCCCACTTCCAGGCATTCGAGCGCGGCTTCAAGACCCGCTTCCAGATCGCCCAGTTCGTTGTTGACGTGAATGCGCAGGCCCTGGAAAGCGCGGGTTGCCGGGTTTTTGCCCTTTTCCCACGCCGGGTTGGCGACTTTCAGGACTTCGGCCAGATCAGCGGTGCGCTCGAACGGCGTGATGTCACGGCGCTCGGCCACGGCACGGGCCATGCGACCGGAGAAACGTTCTTCGCCGTATTCCTTGAAAACACGGGCGATTTCTTCCACAGGCGCGGTATTGACGAACTCGGCTGCGCTGATGCCACGGGACGGATCCATGCGCATGTCCAGCGGGCCGTCGTTGAGGAAGCTGAAGCCGCGCTCGGCATCATCGAGCTGCGGCGAAGACACGCCCAGATCCAGCAGAATGCCGCTGACCTTGCCGGCCAGACCCTGTTCGGCAACGACCGAACCGAGCTCGGCAAAGCTGCGCTGCACAACGACAAAGCGGCCGTCTTCGGCCGCTAGCGTTTGCCCGGTGGCAATCGCTTGAGGATCCTTGTCGAATCCGATGAGCCGACCATCCGGCCCGAGCTTGCTCAGGATCAACCGGCTGTGCCCGCCGCGCCCGAACGTGCCGTCCAGATAGCAGCCATCAGGACGTACGGCGAGAGCCTCGACGGCTTCGTCAAGCAGTACGGTGATGTGGTTAAAGCCGCTATCAATAGTCACAGGATCAGATCACGCAGTTCGTCAGGCATGGCGCCCGGTTGTTGTATGGCAGCCAGGTCAGCGGCAGAAACCGCGTTCCAGGCATCTTCGTCCCACAGTTGGAACTTGTTCAGTTGGCCCACCAGCATCGCGCGCTTGTCGAGCTTCGCGTACTCGCGCAGGCGCGGCGGCACCAGGAAACGACCACTGCCGTCGAGCTCGAGGTCAACGGCATTACCAATCAATAAACGTTGCAGACGACGGTTCTCTTCGCGAAGCGAAGGAAGCGCGCGCAACTTGGTTTCAATAATTTCCCACTCATCGAGCGGGTAGACACACAAACATGGATCAACGGCATCAATGGTCACGATCAACTGGCCGGAACTGCGCGAATCGAGCTCGTCACGGTACCGGCTCGGCATGGCGAGACGGCCCTTTGCGTCGAGACTGATAGCGTTAGCTCCGCGAAACACGTCTGCGTTTCTCCAATTTTTATCGTTTTGAGCTCAAAAAACCCACTTCATGCCACTTTCCGCCACTTGCGCACACTATAGGAATGCGCCCACCACACCGTCAAGGCGCGGATTAAAGGAAAACCCTTACAGAACGGAGATTTAGGAGCATAAAAGGAGGAGCAACGAGAATCTGGCGGATGCTTTTATCCAATAACTTGAAGCAGCACTGAAAGCTGCGCTCGAAAGTTAAAGTAATTTGTTAAGAGTAAGATTTTTTCGGTATTACAAAAGCGCTTCTGCTGTTGATTGAAGCAAGGTGGGAAATGGCTATTACTGCGTTTGCCGCTGCCGGTTTCCAGCGCAGGCCTGCTGATAATAAACAGCCCTGTCGCCTTTAATTCAAGCAGGGAAAAGAAAAAGGTGGAGAGTCGATCTGTAAGCCGGGTTCTGTCTTGAACAGTCATTCGTCTACGATGGCCATCACTGGACATCTTTAGCAACCTACCCGGTCCCAGCGCGGGCCACGCCTTGGGACCCTATTTGGTCTTGCTCCAAGTGGGGTTTACCTAGCCACGAACTGTTGCCAGACGTGCGGTGCGCTCTTACCGCACCTTTTCACCCTTACCGGCGCCGAAGCGCTTAGGCGGTTATTTTCTGTGGCACTTTCCGTAGGCTCACGCCTCCCAGGCATTACCTGGCACTTCGCCCTATGGAGCCCGGACTTTCCTCCCCCCCCTAATTTTCATAGAGGGCAGCGACTGTCCGATCGACTCTCCGCCGCGCAGGTTAACGGCAGAGCGGCCGAAGAACAAGCGCTAATAGCCCGCAAACCGGTCTGCGCGACGGGTTACGCGTCTTTTTGCTGATCCAGCGCCACCTGATACAGCACGTTTTTGCGCTCACCGGTGATTTGCGCCGCCAGAGCCGCCGCACGCTTGAGCGGCATCTCTTCCAGCAACAGGTTAAGGATGCGCATCGCCTCGCTGCTGACAGCGTCTTCGGACTCCGGCGCGGTCCAGCCCGCCACCACCACAACGCACTCGCCACGCTGCTGATTGCTGTCGGCCTCGACGAAGGCCCGCAACTCGCTCAGCGGCAATCCCTTGAGTGTTTCAAAGGTCTTGGTGATTTCACGAGCGAGCAATGCCGGACGATCTGCGCCGAACACCGCCTCCATATCCTGCAAGCATTCCAGAATGCGATGCGGCGCCTCGTAGAAAATCAGCGTGCGCGGTTCTTCCTTGATAGCTTCCAGGCGCGCCTTGCGCCCCACAGCCTTGGCCGGCAGAAAGCCTTCGAAGATAAAACGGTCGGACGGCAGACCGGCAGCCGACAACGCTGCGATCAACGCGCATGCACCCGGCACCGGCACCACATTGATCCCGGCGGCACGGGCCTGACGCACCAGGTGATAACCCGGATCGGAAATCAGCGGTGTACCGGCATCGGAAATCAGTGCGACGTTGTCGCCCGCCAACAGACGGGTAATGAAGCGACTGCCTTCGTCCCGCTCGTTGTGTTCGTGACAGGCGGCCAGCGGTGTGGAGATGCCGAAGTGCTGCATCAGGCGCTGGGAGTGACGCGTATCTTCGGCGGCGATCAGCGCCACCTCGCGCAGGACCTTCAACGCGCGGGCGCTGATGTCATCCAGGTTGCCGATGGGCGTCGCCACCACATAAAGCGAGCCCGCAGCGGAATTCAAAGGACCTGGAGCAGTCAAAGCGCACACCTCATGATCGGTAAAAACCACCATTGTAGCGCGTCGCGCGCCGGTCGATGCGTCCGGGTCGGACACGGTTTGTCGCACCATTGTGAGGCTGCGCACTCTTTGTATCAGCTAAATTGACGGTTTCACGCCAGTAACATCGCGCCCCGGCCAGTGCTTGGGTACAATTCGACGCTAATTTGATCGAGTATCAGGAACACTTACATGATCGCTTGCCTGCGGCTGTTCACTGCCCTCTGCCTCGCTGCCTTGCTGGCGGCTTGCGCCAGCTCCCCTTCCTCCAGCCTTGGCGAACTTCCACGGACCCCGGATGCCACCATCGAGCAACTGCTCGAACAGGCTGCCCAGGCCAAATCGCCGGACAAGGCTGCGCTGCTGCGCCTGAGTGCGGCAGACATGGCGTACCGCCAGGGCAATGCCGGACAGTCCGCGCAAATCCTGCAGCAAGTGCCGATGGAACAACTCCAGCCGGGCCAGCAGGCATTTGCCAGCACCCTGTCTGCCGAACTGGCCATGACCCGCAACCAGCCGAAAGCCGCGCTGACTGCCCTGAGCCATCCAAGCCTGCAACGCCTGAGTGAAATGTCGGTACCACTGCAAGTTCGCGCCGGCACCGTTCACGCCCGCGCCCTTGAAGCCGACGGCCAGACCCTGGCTGCCGCACGCGAGCGCATCTTCATCGCGCCGATGCTGGAAGGCGAAGCCGCCAGCAAGAACCACGAAGCGATCTGGACCCTGATTGCGTCGCTGCCCGCCGATCAACTGCAAGCGAACACCACCGATGACCTCGGCGGCTGGATGAGCCTGGCCCTGGCCGTGAAAACCGCCGGCACCCTGGAACAGCAGCAAGCCGCCATCGACAACTGGCGCAACCAGCATCCGAAGCATCCGGCCGCAATCAACCTGCCGCTGCCCCTGACCAAACTCAAGGAACTGGCCAGCCAGCCTCTGAGCAAGATCGCCCTGCTGTTGCCACAGGAAGGCCAACTGGCCTCGGTCGGCAAGGCCCTGCGTGACGGCTTCATGGCCGCGCACTATCAGGCTCAGCAAGCCGGCCAAAAACCGCCGGCCATCGAGTTCTACGACAGCTCGAAACTGACCAACCTCGACGAGTTCTACCGCAAGGCCCAGGCCGATGGCGTGCAACTGGTTGTCGGCCCGCTGGAGAAGCCGCTGGTCAAACAGCTGAGCACCCGTCCGCAACTTCCGATCACCACCCTCGCCCTGAACTACAGCGAAGGCAATCAAGGCCCGGCGCAGCTGTTCCAGTTCGGTCTGGCCGCTGAAGACGAGGCCCGCGAAGTCTCCCGCCGCGCCCGTGCCGACGGCCTGCATCGCGCCGCCATCATGGTGCCGAAAGGCGAATGGGGCGACCGCGTGCTGCGCGCGTTCAGCCAGGACTGGCAAGCCAACGGCGGCAGCATTGTCGCCACCGAACGTGTCGATCAGCCAGTGCAACTGGCCCAGCAGATCGCCGACATGTTCCAGCTGCGTCAGAGCGAAGCTCGCGCCAAGAGCCTGCAGAACGCCGCCGGCACCAACGTTGCCGCCCAGCCTTCGCGTCGCCAGGACATCGAATTCATCTTCCTTGCCGCCACCCCGCAGCAGGCGCAGCAGATCAAGCCAACCCTGAACTTCCAGTACGCCGGTGACGTGCCGGTGTACGCGACCTCCCACGTATTCAGCGCCAGCGGCGACGTGAATCAGTACAACGACATGAACGGCGTGCGCTTCTGCGAAACCCCGTGGCTGCTGGAAACCAGCGATCCGCTGCGTCAGCAGGTCACCGCGCAATGGCCACAAGCCGCCGGCAGCCTCGGTCGTCTGTATGCGATGGGCGTCGACGCCTATCGTCTGGCGCCACGCCTGGATCAGCTCAAGGCACTGCCGGACAGCCGCATCGAAGGTCAGTCGGGCAGCCTGGGCATGACCCAGTCCCAGCGCGTCGTCCGTCAGTTACCATGGGCGCAGTTCGTCAGCGGCCAGATCCAGCGCCTGCCGGACACTCCTCGCTGATGCCCGACAGGTCACACCTGCAAAGCGGCAAGGATGCCGAGCGCCAGGCGCTCGAGCATCTGCAACACCAGGGTCTGCGCCTGCTGGCGCAGAACTGGTTATGCAAACGCGGTGAGCTTGATCTGGTCATGCTTGATGGCGATACAGTAGTATTCGTCGAAGTCCGTTACCGAAAGAACACTCAATGGGGTGGCGCACTCGACAGCATCGATGGGCGCAAACGGCAGAAACTGATTTTCGCCGCACAGTATTTTCTTCAGCGCGAGTCGCGTTGGGCCAATTCCCCCTGCCGCTTCGACGTGGTGGCCATCGACAGCCATCAGGGTCAGCTGAACTGGTTGCAGAATGCGTTCGACAGTTGACCGCCTGCTCCGACCCGGACACTTTCACTCAACACTTTTGCTCTTTGCTTTGCGGGCTGCACATTCACGTGCCGGACAGCCGCGCTAATTAAGGTCACACAGATGGACATGCAATCCCGAATTCGCCAGCTTTTCCAGGCCAGTATCGACACCAAGCAACAGGCGATGGACGTACTTGCACCGCACATCGAGCAAGCCAGCCAGGTGATGGTCAACGCCCTGCTCAACGAAGGGAAAATGCTCTCGTGCGGTAACGGCGGCTCGGCCGGCGATGCCCAGCACTTCTCCTCGGAACTGCTCAACCGCTTCGAGCGTGAGCGCCCTAGCCTGCCGGCGATCGCGCTGACCACCGACAGCTCGACCATCACCTCGATCGCCAACGACTACAGCTACAACGAAGTGTTCTCCAAGCAGATCCGCGCACTCGGCCAGCCGGGTGACGTATTGCTGGCCATTTCGACCAGTGGCAACTCGGCGAACATTATTCAGGCGATCCAGGCCGCACATGATCGCGAAATGATTGTCGTAGCATTGACCGGACGCGATGGTGGCGGCATGGCTTCGCTGCTGCTGCCCGAAGACGTCGAGATTCGCGTACCGGCCAACGTCACTGCACGTATTCAGGAAGTCCACTTGCTGGCGATCCATTGCCTTTGCGATCTGATCGACAGCCAACTGTTCGGGAGTGAAGAATGACCCCTAATCGCCTTGGCCTTCTGGCCTTGACCCTGTGCCTCGGCATCAGCGGCTGCACGTCGGTGGTGAATGCCAGCCGTGAAGCGCCGATCGAAGACGATCGTGGCACCCGCACTTTCGGCAGCAAGATCGATGACTCGCTGATCGAAACCAAAGTCGGCGTCAACGTGGCCAAGGCCGATCCGGCCCTGGACAACGACTCGCACATCGTCGTCACCAGCTTCAACGGCGTCGTTTTGCTGGCTGGCCAGACCCCGCGCGCAGACCTCAAGGAAAAGGCCGAGCAGGCCGCCGCCAACGTTCAGCGCGTGAAGAAGGTTCACAACGAGTTGCAAGTGATTGCACCTTCTGGCTTTGTTGCCCGCCAGAACGACTCCTGGCTGACCACCAAGATCAAGACCCAGATGCTCGCCGATGCCAGCATTCCCGGCTCGCGCATCAAGGTCGTGACCGAGAACGGCATCGTTTACCTGCTGGGCCTGCTGACCAAACAGGAAGCCGCCCAGGCGACCAACCTGGTTCAGGGCGTCTCCGGTGTACAGAAGATTGTGAAGCTGTTCGAATACATCGACTGACCCGCAAAACGCAGGCACAAAAAAAGGCGATCCAACCGGATCGCCTTTTTTATTACTTCACCACTTTCAGGCTTGGCCGGCCGCTTGGGCGCGGCGGCTCGCTGTCCGGTGGCGGAACATCGTCATCCTGTTCGATCTCGTCTTCGTCGTCCATCGGCGACTCCAGATCGAACACCATGCCCTGACCGTTTTCCCGGGCGTAGATCCCCAGGATTGCAGCAATCGGCACGTACAGACTGTGCGGGACGCCACCGAAGCGACCTTCGAAGGTCACAACGTCGTTGTCCATGTGCAAGTGCCGCACGGCACTTGGCGAAATGTTCAGGACAATCTGCCCGTCACTGGCAAATCCCTGTGGCACCTGCACCGCCGGGTATTCGGAATTGACCAGCATGTGCGGGGTGCAATCGTTATCCACAATCCACTCGTAGAGCGCGCGGACCAGATAAGGTCGACTGGAGTTCATAGCGGCTCCTTAAGCCTTAGCGCATGTCGCGTTCGACACCAGACAGACTCGCCTGGAAAGCCTCACGCGCAAACTGACGCTCCATATAATCAAGCAGCGGCTTGGCGGGCCGCGGCAGTTCTATACCCAGAATCGGCAAACGCCAGAGTATTGGCAATAGGCAGCAATCCACCAGACTTTGTTCCTCACTGAGGAAAAACGGCTTGTCGGCAAACAGCGGCGACACGCCCGTCAGGCTTTCGCGCAATTCCTTGCGCGCCACGGCTCGGGCCGCTTCCTTGGTGCGCGAATCCAGAATCAGATCCACCAGACCACACCAGTCGCGCTGAATGCGGTGAATCAGCAGACGGCTGTTGGCACGCGCCACCGGGTACACAGGCATCAATGGCGGATGCGGGTAACGCTCATCCAGGTATTCCATCACCACGGTCGACTCCCACAACGCAAGGTCACGATCGACCAGCGTGGGCAGACTGCCGTAAGGGTTCACTTCAATCAGTTTAGGCGGCTGACGACCAGCCTCCACAAAAATGATTTCGGCGCTGACACCCTTCTCTGCAAGCACGATGCGCACTCGGTGGGAATAGTGGTCGGCGGGGTCGGAGTAACAGGCCAACCGATTGGTCACGCCCATGGCGATCCTCCTCGCTTGTTGAAATAGTCGGAGCCGGAAAAACGCGCGCGCCCAGAGGGCGCCTCCCGCAACCGCTGGCGAACCAGGCGTTGCGTTTTCAGAGGCGCCCTTGGGCGCGCGCGATTAACAGCAATTGCTTGAAGCGTTATCAGTGCACGTCTTTCCAGTATTCACGCTTGAGCAGGTAGGCGAACACAAAGAAGAACGCCAGGTACAGCAAGACGTAAGTACCGATGCGCTGATGTTGCAGCTTAACCGGGTTAGCCGAGTAAGCCAGGAAGGTTACCAGATTCTTGACCTTCTCATCGAACTGCTCTTCGTTGAGGGTTCCGGTTTTCGGCACGATGGTCAACTGATCGCACGCTTCATGAGTCAGAGGCGTACCGGTCAGCGGGTCATATTGCTTCTTGCCGTCTTCGACGATCTGTACCTGTTTGCAACCCACGACCTGACGACCTTGCAGGCCGACCAGCACGTTAGGCATGCCGACATTCGGGAAGACCTTGTTGTTCACGCCCCATGGACGCGCAGGATCTTCGTAGAACGACTTGAGGTAACCGTAAAGCCAGTCGGTGCCGCGAACACGAGCCACCAGCGTCAGGTCCGGCGGCGCTGCGCCGAACCAGGTCTTGGCGTCGGCCGGCTGCATGCCGATGTTCATGTGATCGCCGATCTTGGCGCCGGTGAACACCAGTTTTTCCAGCATCAGCTCGTGCGGAACGCCGAGGTCGTCGGCCACACGCTCGTAACGCTGGAACTTGGCACTGTGGCAACCCATGCAATAGTTGGCAAAGGTACGCGCGCCATCCTGCAGGGCAGCCTTGTCGGAAACGTCGATGTCGACCTTTTCCAGTTCCGGACCACCGTGTTCGGCCGCGAAAGACAGCACTGGCAGAGCAGCAAAAATCAGAGCAAAAAATAACTTTTTCATCAGCCAGTCACCCTTTCCGGAACCGGTTTGGTCTTCTCGAGCCTGGTGTAGAACGGCATCAGAATGAAGTAGGCGAAGTACAGGAAGGTGCAGACCTGCGACAGCAGCGTACGGCCTGGCGTCGGGGCCAGAACGCCGAGAATGCCGAGGATCACGAACGAAATGCAGAACACCACCAGCCAGATCTTGCTCATCCAGCCTTTATAGCGCATCGACTTGACCGGGCTGCGGTCGAGCCACGGCAGGACGAACAGCACCGCAATCGCCGCACCCATGGCGATAACACCCATGAGCTTGTCAGGGACCGCACGCAAGATTGCGTAGAACGGTGTGAAGTACCAGACCGGTGCAATGTGCTCAGGCGTCTTGAACGGGTTGGCTTGCTCGAAGTTAGGCTTTTCGAGGAAGTAACCGCCCATTTCAGGGAAGAAGAACACAATGAAGCAGAAGATGAACAGGAACACCACGACGCCGACGATATCTTTCACGGTGTAGTACGGGTGGAAGGCGATGCCGTCCAGCGGGATACCGTTTTCGTCTTTGTGCTTCTTGATGTCCACGCCGTCCGGGTTGTTCGAACCGACTTCGTGCAACGCCAGGATGTGCAGCACCACCAGACCGAGAATCACGATCGGCAGCGCAACCACGTGCAGGGCGAAGAAGCGGTTCAGGGTGATCCCGGAAATCAGGTAGTCACCACGGATCCACTGGGTCAGGTCGTTGCCGATGACCGGGATCGCACCGAACAGCGAGATGATCACC
Source organism: Pseudomonas aphyarum (assembly GCF_028657055.1). Classification (NCBI taxonomy): domain Bacteria; kingdom Pseudomonadati; phylum Pseudomonadota; class Gammaproteobacteria; order Pseudomonadales; family Pseudomonadaceae; genus Pseudomonas; species Pseudomonas aphyarum. The sequence goes on along the minus strand of NZ_JAMDGS010000022.1, from coordinate 93,657 downwards.
TGGGCACCCCAGTAGGACATCTGGCCCCACGGCAGCAGGTAACCCATGAAGGCTTCGGCCATCAGCGCCAGGTAGATCAGCATGCCGAAGACCCACACCAGCTCGCGCGGTTTCTGGTACGAACCGTAGAGCAGGCCACGGAACATGTGCAGATAGACCACGATGAAGAACGCGGAAGCGCCGGTGGAGTGCAGCAGGCGCAGGATCGAACCGTACTCGACGTCGCGCATGATGTATTCGACAGAAGCGAACGCTTCTTCCGCCGACGGCGTGTAGCTCATGGTCAGCCAGACACCGGTGACGATCTGGTTGACCAGAACGAGCAGCGCCAGTGAGCCGAAGAAGTAGAAGAAGTTGAAGTTTTTTGGAGCGTAATACTTGCTGAGATGGTCTTCCCACATCTTGGTGGCGGGAAAGCGCGCATCAACCCAATCCATGAACTTGCTCATCACGCTTTCTCCGTATCGACGCCAATGACAATCAGGTCATCGGTCTCATAGGAATGCGGGGGTACTGGCAGGTTCAAAGGCGCAGGTTGCGACTTGTAGACGCGGCCAGCCAGATCGTAGTGGGAACCGTGGCAAGGGCAGAAATAGCCGCCTACCCAGTCTTTGCCCAGATCCGCGGGTGCCACTTCGGGACGGAAGGTCGGTGAGCAACCCAGGTGAGTGCAGATCCCGATCAGCAGGAGGATTTCCGGCTTGATCGAACGCACTTCAGGGTCGACATAAGTGGGTTGCGTGGAGTTTTTGGAGGTCGGATCGGAGAGCTGGCCCTCGATCTTCTTGAGATTCCCCAGGATTTCCTCGGTACGGCGGACAATGAACACCGGCTGGCCGCGCCATTCAGCAATCATCTGCTGCCCTGGCTCGATTTTGCTGACATTCACTTTCACCGGTGCTCCGGCAGCCTTCGCCTTGGCACTGGGAAACCATGACCCCACGAACGGGACCGCAGCCCCCACCGCTCCTGCAGCACCCACCACGGATGTGGCTGCTACCAAGAAGCGACGCCGGCCTGCATTCACGCCGTCATTGCTCATTCAGTCCTCTCCCATCAGCTTTGTGGCCTGTTAAATCAGGCATCTACTAAATTGAAACTATGTACTTATAAAAATTTTGCCGAATGGTAATGAAAACCCCCAATTCTGACAAGGTAATTACCCGGAGGGCTGGCCCTCAAGCCTTGTAGTATAGGGGGTCTACGAATGTGGCAAGTTGTCACAGCGCAATTATTCAAGAAATCGCACGCATAAAAAAACGCCCGGTTCCGTGAGGAATCGGGCGTTCTTTTTGAACGTGGAAGCGAAATTAACGCTTCGAGTACTGCGGACGCTTACGCGCTTTACGCAGACCAACTTTCTTACGTTCAACTTCACGGGCGTCGCGGGTAACGAAGCCAGCTTTGCGCAGAGCGCTACGCAGGGTTTCGTCGTAGTCCATCAGAGCGCGAGTGATGCCGTGGCGGATTGCGCCAGCTTGACCACTTACACCACCACCGATGACGGTGACGTAGATGTCGAACTTCTCGACAGTCTCAGTCAGTTCCAGCGGCTGACGAACTACCATGCGGGCAGTTTCGCGACCGAAGAACGTGTCCAGGGAGCGGTTGTTGATGGAGATGTTACCAGTACCCGGACGCAGGAAAACGCGTGCGGTTGCGGTCTTGCGACGGCCAGTGCCGTAATTTTGAGTCGCCGACATAATGAACTATTCCGTTAAATCTTCAGTTCTTGGGGCTGCTGAGCAGTATGAGGGTGTGCAGCGCCCGCATAGACTTTCAGCTTACGGTACATGTCGCGACCCAGTGGGTTTTTAGGCAGCATGCCTTTAACCGCGGTCTCGATCACGCGCTCAGGGGCCTTGGCGATCAGCTTTTCAAAGTTGATCGACTTGATGCCGCCCGGGAAACCGGAGTGGGAGTAGTACATTTTGTCAGTGGTTTTAGCACCGGTAACACGGATCTGCTCAGCGTTGATTACGACGATGTAGTCGCCGGTGTCAACGTGAGGAGTGTACTCAGGCTTGTGCTTGCCACGCAGACGGCTCGCGATTTCGGTGGCCAGACGACCCAGGGTCTGACCAGCAGCGTCGACGACAAGCCAGTCGCGCTTTACTGTTTCCGGTTTAGCAGTAAAAGTTTTCATTCTTTATAGCCTCAGGGGCCGCCTGTAAATAAGACGGCGGATCTTACTGAATAGTGCGTACTTTGACAAGTCAAAGGCAGCCGGATACAGACGCTTTCGGGGGCTCGGGTCGGCGCGTCCGTTCAACGGCAAGATTCTTCGGCGGCGGCGCATCACTTCCACTGCAGAAAGAGGTCGGCAATTATGCAGATTGCGAAAAAAATTTCAACCTGCTTTTATGCTTGTTTTGCCCAAGGAGCACCCGATGGACTATCGCCAGCTAGGCCGTACCGACCTGAACGTGAGTGCAATCTGCCTCGGCACCATGACCTGGGGCGAGCAAAACACTGAAGCTGAAGCCTTCGCCCAGATCGAACGGGCAAAAGAGGCCGGGATCAATTTCCTCGACACCGCCGAGATGTACCCGGTGCCACCGAAAGCCGAAACCTACGCCACCACCGAGCGCTACATCGGCAATTATTTCAAGAGCCGCGGCGACCGCGCCGACTGGATCCTCGCCAGCAAGATCGCCGGCCCCGGCAACACCATCGACTACATCCGCGACAAGAATCTGCGCCACAACCGCCAGCACATCACCGAAGCCGTGGACGCCAGCCTCAAGCGCCTGCAGACCGACTACATCGATCTGTATCAATTGCACTGGCCGGAGCGCAGCACCAACTTTTTCGGACAACTGGGCTACAAGCACCAGACCGAAGCCAACCTGACGCCGCTCGAAGACACCCTTGAAGCGCTCGATGAGCAAGTGAAGGCCGGCAAGATCCGCCACATCGGCCTGTCCAACGAGACCCCGTGGGGCACCATGCGTTTTCTCGCCCTGGCCGAAGCCCGTGGCTGGCCGCGCGCCGTGTCGATCCAGAACCCGTACAACCTGCTCAACCGCAGCTTCGAGATCGGCCTGGCGGAAATCGCCATCCGTGAACAATGCGGTCTGCTCGCCTATTCGCCGCTGGCGTTCGGTTTCCTGTCGGGCAAGTACGAAGGCGGGGCGCGCCCGCCGAAAGGCCGCCTGAGCCTCTACAGCCGCTTCAGCCGCTATTTCAACCCGCAATCGGAAGCGGCATGCAGCCGTTACGTGGCACTGGCCCGTGAACACGGTCTGGATCCGGCACAAATGGCCCTGGCCTTTGTGAACCAGCAACCGTTCGTCACCAGCAACATCATCGGGGCGACGACGCTGGAGCAACTGGACAGCAACATCGCCAGCTACGAGCTGAAACTGTCGAGGGAAGTGCTGGAAGGGATCGAAGCGATTCACAAGGATCATCCGAACCCGGCGCCTTGATCCAAGACGATGATCGTTCCCACGTCGAGGCGTCGAACCGTCTGCGCGGGAACGATCACGCTGCATTACAGTGACCGGGCAATGATCTCTTTCATGATTTCATTGGTCCCGGCATAGATCCGCTGCACCCGCGCATCCGCCCAGGCTCGCGCCACCGGGTATTCCCACATGAAACCGTAGCCGCCATGCAGCTGCACGCACTCGTCGAGCACCTTGCATTGCAGGTCGGTACCCCAATACTTGGCCATCGCTGCCGTCGGCACGTCGAGTTTGCCTTGCAGATGCAACTCCAGGCAGCGGTCGACGAACACCCGGCCGATCTGAATCTCGGTGGCCATTTCCGCCAGTTTGAAACGGGTATTCTGGAAGTCGGCAATCGACTTGCCGAACGCCTTGCGGTCACGGGTGTAATCCAGCGTCCATTGCAGCGCCGCCTCGGCTGAAGCCAGACCACCAATCGCCACGGTCAGACGTTCCTGCGGCAGCTCCTGCATCAGATAGGCAAACCCTGCCCCGGCCTGACCCAGCAGGTTTTCTTTCGGCACGCGCACGTCCTGGAAGAACAATTCCGACGTGTCCTGAGCCTTCATTCCGACCTTCTCCAGGCGCTTGCCTTTGTCGAAGCCCGGGGTGTTCGCCTCCACCAGAAACAGGCTGGTGCCCTTGGCGCCGGCCTTGGGATCGGTCTTGGCGACGACGATCACCAGATCCGCCAGGAAGCCATTGGTGATAAAGGTTTTCGAACCGTTGATCACATATTCGTCGCCATCCAGCACCGCCGTGGTCTTGACCCCTTGCAGGTCGGAACCGGCACCCGGTTCGGTCATGGCGATCGCGGTGACCATCTCGCCGGACACCAGCTTCGGCAGGTACTTCTGCTTCAGCGCCTCGCTGCCGTAATGCAGGATGTACGGCGCGACGATGTCCGAATGCAGCGAGAAACCGATGCCGGTCAGACCCAGCCGCCCGACTTCTTCGATCACGACCGCGCTGTAGAGAAAGTCCGCCCCCAACCCGCCGTACTCCTCCGGCAGGTGTGAGCAAAGCATCCCCGCCTCCCCCGCCTTGTTCCACAGTTTGCGGTCGATGTAGCCTTGTTTTTCCCATTGCCCATGGAACGGCACGGCCTCTTTTTCGAGGAATGTTCGTACGCTGTCGCGGAACAATTCGTGCTCGGAGCTGAACAGGGTTCTGGGAATCATGCATCACCTTTTCTTTATTGTTGGAGGGATCAGACCTTCAGAGACTAAGCCGCGCTTCCGATACAGGACACTGGACACATCCGACAAAAAATAAGACGATCCAGCCGTCTGGTGACCACTTTCCCTTATAAAAACAAAAGTTGAATTATGTCCAAGCAAGTCTCCACGCCCTTGCGGCGCGTCAGCATCCTGGCGATCGACCGGGTTTTCGCTTCCACCCTCATGCAAGCCAAGGATTTCTTCCATCTGGCCAGCCTGCGTTACGGCAAACAACTGGGCCACGGCCTGACTCCGGCGTTCGAAACCCGGCTGGTCAGCCCCGATGGCAAACCGGTGAACAGCTTCAGTGACGTGGTCATGCCGGTGGACGGCGGCCTGGAAAACGCCGACGTCATCATCCTCCCGGCGTTCTGGGACGATTTCGATACGCTGTGCCAACGTTATCCACAGATCCTGCCGTGGCTGCGCGAACAGCATGCCCGGGGCGCCGTGCTTTGTGGTGAGGCCACCGGGGTGTTCTGGCTGGCCGAGGCCGGGTTGCTCAACGGCAAGGAAGCGACCACCTACTGGCGCTTCTTCAATGCCTTCGCCGAGCGCTTCCCGCAGGTCTATCTCAATCAGGACAAGCACCTGACCGACGCCGACAACCTGTATTGCGCTGGCGGCACCACTTCCGCCTGCGATCTCTACATTTACCTGATCGAGCGCTTCTGCGGCGCCAATGTGGCCCAGGCGGTGGCCCGCGATATTCTCTATGAAGTGCAGCGAAGCTACGCCCCGGGACGCATCGGTTTCGGCGGCCAGAAACTGCACCAGGACGTGATCATCCTGCAGATCCAGCACTGGCTCGAAGAGCATTTCGCCGACAAGTTCCGCTTCGAGGACGTGGCCCGCGAGCACGGCATGAGCATCCGCAACTTCATGCGCCGCTTCCAGACCGCCACCGGCGACAAACCGCTGCACTACCTGCAACGGCTGCGCATCGAGACCGCCAAGGGCTTGCTCTCCGGCAGTCGCAAGAGCATCAAGACCATCAGCTACGAAGTCGGCTACGACGATGCGAGCTTCTTCGCACGGCTGTTCCGCCAGCACACCGAACTGTCGCCGAACCAGTACCGGCAGCAGTTCCAGCAAGCTGCCTGACGATTCGACCAGACACAAAAAAGGGCCTGCATCTGCAGGCCCTTTTTGTTTGCCGAATCCGCTTAAGGCTTGTGTGCCCGGGACAGGAATTCGTGGGATTGCATCTCCAGCAAACGGCTGAGGGTACGCTGGAATTCGAACGTCAGGCGTCCGCCGGTGTACAGGTCTTTCAACTCGACTTCGGCAGAAATGATCAGCTTGACGTTACGATCGTAGAACTCGTCGACCATGTTGATGAAACGGCGGGCGATGTCGTCGGTGGTGACGCTCATCTGCTCCACGCCACTGAGCAGCACGGCGTGGAAGATCTTGCCCAGCTCGATGTAGTCGTTCTGGCTGCGCGGGCCGTCGCACAGTTCGCGGAAGTCGAACCAGGCCACGTCATCGCAAGTACGCAGGGCACGGATTTCGCGGTTTTCGATGATCAACACATCGTTTTCCACCGCCGCCGTGCACTCCGGCGTCAGCGCGCGGAAGCTCTTGCGCAGGCTTTCGTGAGCGGCTTCGTCGAGCGGGAAGTGGAACAGTTCCGCTTGTTCGAGGTGGCGCAGACGGTAGTCGACGCCGCTGTCGACGTTGACGATCTCGGTGTTCTGCTTGATCAGCGCGATGGCCGGCAGGAAGCGCGCGCGTTGCAGGCCGTCCTTGTACAGGCCGTCCGGCACGATGTTCGACGTGGCGACCAGGGTCACGCCGTTCTTGAACAACTCTTCCATCAGCGTGCCGAGGATCATGGCGTCGGTGATGTCGGAAACGAAGAATTCATCGAAGCAGATGACCCGCGATTCCGTCGCGAAACGCTTGGCGATGATGGTCAGCGGGTTTTTCTCGCCGCCGAGGGTCTTCATCTCTTCGTGCACACGCTTCATGAAGCGGTGGAAGTGAGTACGGGTCTTTTCCTTGAATGGCAGCGCTTCGAAGAAGGTGTCCACCAGGTAAGTCTTGCCGCGACCCACGCCGCCCCAGAAATACAGGCCCTTGACCGGCGTCTGATCCTTTTTGCCAAACAGCTTGCCCAGCAAACCCGGCTTGTTCTGCTCGGCCGCGATCAGATCGTCGTACAGGCGTTGCAGATGACGCACGGCAGTTTCCTGCGCCGCATCATGGAAGAAGTCCGGGCGTTTCAGATCAGCTTGATATCGTTCTAGGGGCGTCATAATTCGTTAGCAAGGCAACAAAAACGGGCCGTCACTGTAGCGATGGCCCGTGGGAATGGCAATCGGCCCTTGGTCGGGCCGGCCCGTTGATTATTCCTGAACCGGTGTCAGAGCGATCCGCAAGGCCTCGACGGCCGCATCTCGCGCAGCCACGTCGGCGAACGCCGGGCTGTCGCCGACGCACTCGCCTTCCAGCCAGACGCTGAAGCTCAGGTCTTCGCTGCGCACATCCAGCGCCTGACCCGATTGCAGCTGCTTGGTCACCTGACCGGCGGTTTTACCGTCGGCGAAGTTACGCGACAGCAGCAGTTGCTCGCCGTCGGCCGCCAGCAGACGGAAACGGAAGCTGCCGTCGTCTTCACGGAAGCTGACGAAACGCGCGGCTTTCGCGGCTTTCTTCTTGGTGGTCGCGGCCACCTGAACCTGATTGACGAAGGAACGCAGGCCGACTGCTTCGCGCAACTCGTTGAGGAACGGCGTCGCCACCGCACGGGCCTTTTTGGCGCCGTGTTGCAGGATGTCTTCCAGATCTGCCGGACGCTCGATCAACTGGTGATAACGCTCGCGGGACTCGCCCAGCTCGTTGTCGAGCAACTGGAACAGACGGTTCTTCGCCTCGCCCCAACCCAGACCGCCCAGCAATTCGCTGCGGAATTCGTCGGCCTGCGTCGGCGTGGAGAAGGCCTGGAACAGGGTGAACAGGTGCGAATTGTCCGGATCTTTCGCTTCGCCCGGCGCGCGGGAGTCGGTAACGATGCGCGAAATCGCGTCCTTCATTTCCTTGGCGCTGGAGAACAGCGGAATGGTGTTGTCGTAGCTCTTGGACATCTTGCGACCGTCCAGGCCCGGCAAGGTGGCCACGCTCTCCTCGATCAGCGCTTCGGGCATGGTGAAGAACTCCTTGCCCTGGCCGAACAGATGGTTGAAACGCTGGCCGATATCGCGGGCCATTTCCACGTGCTGAATCTGGTCGCGACCGACCGGCACCTTGTGCGCGTTGAACATCAGAATGTCCGCCGCCATCAGCACCGGATAGCTGTACAGGCCCATGGTGATGCCGGCATCCGGGTCTTCGCCGGTCTCGACGTTCTTGTCCACCGAAGCCTTGTAGGCGTGGGCGCGGTTGAGCAGGCCCTTAGCGGCAACGCAGGTCAGCAGCCAGGTCAGCTCGGGGATTTCCGGGATGTCGGACTGACGGTAGAACGTTACGCGATCCACATCCAGGCCACCGGCCAGCCAGGTCGCGGCGATTTCCAGACGCGAGCGCTGGATGCGCAGCGGGTCATCGCACTTGATCAGGGCGTGATAGTCGGCCAGGAAGTAGAACGAGTCGGCATTGCTGTCGCGGCTGGCGAGAATCGCCGGGCGGATGGCGCCGGCGTAGTTGCCCAGGTGCGGGGTGCCGGTGGTGGTGATGCCGGTGAGGATGCGGGTACGGTTCGTCATGGGTAATCGCTTGTCAGACTGCAATCAATTCGAGAGACGCGGCAGGATCAGATCCTTGAGATCGGTCAGCTTGCCATGAAAAAAGTGTCCGCATTCTGCCACTTTCAGCAGCTCATGGGGGCGCTGGAGTTTGTCAGACCAGTCGTAGACCAGCTGCGGCTCGATCACTTCGTCGGTTTCCGGCTGGATCACGGTCAGCTCGCCCTGCTGCGGCAGTTGATCCTGATCGCCCAGGCGCATCACCGCCGGCGCGACCATGAACAGGTGCTTGAGCGTGATGCCTTGGGCTTCGAGACGGCCGCCGAGACTTGCGGCAACAAATCCACCGAAGGAGAAACCGAACAGGGTCAGCGGCAGATCCGGGTGTTTTTCCAGCAGCCAGGCGGCAGCGGCCTGGGCGTCGTCGACTTCACCGGTGCCCATGTCGTGGCTGCCTTCGCTGGCACCGACGCCGCGGTAGTTGAAGCGCAAGGTGATCAGGCCCGCGTCGCGCGCGGTGCGCTGCAGGGTCGAGACGACCTTGTTGAGCATGGTGCCACCCTGCACCGGGTTCGGGTGGCAGATCAGCGCGATGCCGCGGGGCTGCTCGTTGTCCAGATACAAAGACTCAAGTTGCCCCACCGGGCCATCAATCACTACAGGGGTTTCACGCATCAGCAAGGAAGGAACTCCGTGACCTCGAATCGGGTCGACTCGTCTAGCAAATTGTCTGTGCCAGTCTATTGCGAGTGAATCGCGGTATACAGCGCAGGTTCGAGCCGTTAACGTAAAGCAAAGCCGTTTATAGAGGAAGGACTCGTGGAACACTCGCTCTTAGTTTGGTTGTTACCGACTCTTGCCCTGGTTGTGGGTGTCGCCATTGGTTTCCTGATCGCTCGCGTTGCGCCGAACGCCGCGCCCAGCCGCACGCAGCGTCAACTGGATGATATTCAGGAACGTTTCGACAGTTATCAGAACGAAGTGGTGACCCACTTCAACAGCACCGCCAATCTGGTCAAGAAACTGACCCAGAGCTATCAGGAAGTGCAGGACCACCTCGCCGAGGGTGCCAACCGTCTGGCCCTGGACGAGCAGACCCGTCAACGCTTGCTCGCCTCGCTGCACGCCGACGCGGCACAGGCCCCACGGGAACGCCTGACGCCACCACGGGATCAGGAACCGCCGCGTGACTACGCGCCGAAGACCCCGAACTCGCCGGGCATGCTCGACGAGCATTACGGCCTGAAGAAGTAATCAGCCTTCGCGCCAACAAAAAGCCCCCGGACAATCACTTGTCCGGGGGCTTTTTTGTACCTGACGGTTACGGGTACTGCTGAACAGTGCCCGGCTGCTGCTGACCACCGTACTGCTGGCCCGGGATCGCCTTGAGGTTGACCTCGACGCGGCGGTTCTGCGCCCGGCCGTTGACGTCACCGTTGCTGGCGATCGGATTATCCGGGCCGGCACCGCGGGCGCTCAGGTTGGCACCGCTGACGCCTTGCGAAGTCAGGTAGGTCGCCACGCTCTGCGCACGACGCTGGGACAGGTCCATGTTGTGCTGACGGCTGCCGGTGCTGTCGGTGTAGCCAACGATTTCGATCTGGTTCTGGTTGAACTCTTTGAGCGAGTTAGCCAGATTGTTCAGCGGCTGATAGAAGCTGGAAGCGATGTTCGCCGAATCGGTGGCGAAAGTGATGTTGCCCGGCATGATCAGCTTGATCTGGTCGCCCTGACGCTGCACTTCAACCCCGGTGTTGGCCATGCTGGCGCGCAGTTTTTTCTCCTGCTGGTCGGCGTAGTAGCCGTAACCGGCGGCCGAGGCACCAACGACGGCTGCGCCGATCAGCGCACCCTTGCCGCGGTTGTTGTGATCGATGGCGGCACCGGCCAGCGCGCCGGCCAGCGCACCGAGGCCACCGTACTTGGCGGTTTTGCTCATGCCCTGGGAGCCACCGTCGGCCTGACCCTGATTGTCATACGGATTGGGCGAGGCGCAGCCGGACAAGACGGCCACGGCAGTAGCGACAATAATCAAACGACGCGTGGTGAACATGGAGTGCTCCTACATTTTGCATTCTGTGGTGCAGCGGCCATTGGCAACTGGCCCGTGCGGGCGTTGGATCATGACAATGCACAAAAATTCCGCCGGGCACCCGTGACAAAATGTTTAGGCACGCACAAACGGGTTCTCGCGCATTTCATCCCCCAGACGCGTATCCGGACCATGCCCGGCCACAACGGTCGCGTCTTCATCCAGGGTGTACAGCCGCTGCTTGATCGATCGCACGATGGTCGCCTGATCGCCGCCCCACAAATCCGTGCGCCCTACTCCGCGACGAAACAACGTGTCGCCGGCAATCAACAGCTTAGCCTCGGAAAACCAGAAGCTCATGGAACCTGGCGTATGCCCCGGCGTGTGCAACGCCACGCCACAGCCGCAGGCCAGCTCTTCATCGTCGCTCAACCAGCGATCCGGTGAGGGAACCGGGGTGTAAGGCACGCCGAACATCTGGCATTGCATCTCGAGGTTGTCCCACAGGAACTGATCCTCCTTGTGCAGATGCAAGGTGGCGCCGGTCTTTTCCTTCATTTGCCCGGAAGCCAGGAAGTGATCGAGGTGCGCATGGGTGTGGATGATGCTGACCACTTTCAGACCGAGGGCATCGAGCCGGGCCATGATCAGGTCAGGGTTGCCACCCGGATCGACGACGATGGCTTTTTTGGTGATCGGATCGCCGATGATCGTGCAGTTGCACTGGAGCGGGCCGACGGGGAAGGTTTCGCGGATGAGCGCGGGATTTGCAGCGGTCATGGGAGATCCTGAACAGACATTGAAGACAATGCGCAGAGGCTGATTTCCGCCATTTTACGTTGTTGGCTCGCAGGATGCCGACACAGCGCAAAACAGCAGAATCAGTTCAACACCCCCAACTCTTTGGCCCGCGCCACCGCTTGCGTGCGCCGCTCCACACCCAGCTTGCTGTTGATATGACTGGCGTGGGTTTTCACGGTGTGCAGCGAGATGAATAGCTGATCACTGATTTCCTGATTCGAACAGCCCTGAGCGATCAGACGCAGCACCGCCAGTTCGCGGCTGCTGAGCTGTTCGGTAGCGGTAGATTCCACGGTGGGGCGAGTCTGGACCTGGGGGAATTGCTCGAGCAATTGCTGACCGACGACTGTCGGCGCAGTCAGTGACAGTTGCCCGCGCAACCAATCCGCATGCTCCTTGACCAGCACATCAAAGGGCTGCAGGACGCCGCCGGCCGCGGCTTCCAGCGCCTGACCTAACGCCTTGCGCGCTTCAGGCTCGCGCCCACCCGCCAACAGCAGCGCCACTTTCTGCGTCAATGCCATCACGCTGAGCAGTTGCCGCCCGGTTTGCTGGCCGTTCTCCAGCAACACGTTCAACCGCCCTTCGGCGAGCATCGGTTGTCCCTGGATGACGTCCAGCAACGCCTGTTGCAGTTCGACGTGCAAGGGCAGTTGCGGATGAAATTCCGGCGGTGCCGCCGCACGCTCACCGGTGTAGGTCTGGCCCAGTCGCGCCAGCCAGGCTTCGGCCAGATCGATACGCCCCTGAGCCAGCCACAGCTCACATTTGACCAAAGTGATCATCGCCAGATAGTAGATCGGCGGAACGTCCCAGATGTGCATCAGACGTTCGGCTTCGGCCAGCTCGGCGAAGGCCTTGGCAAAATCGCCGCTGCTGCCATCGAGTCGTGCAATCACACAGTGGCCGATCAACACACTGATGTCACGACAGGCCCGCGCTTCCGTCAAGCCCGCCTGCAATCGCACCCTTGCCGCCTGCGGCTGCAATCGCATGGCCAGCAGAAAACCCTCATACAGCGTCAGGCGCGCACGCACGGCGTACAAACGCTGTGCGGACAATCCGCGCAAGCGCTCCAGCCCCTGGCGCACTTCATCGAGCGCGCGCAGGATTTCGCCGCGGGCCTGCAGGACACGGGCACGATCGTAATGCGCCAGCGCCTCGAACAAGGGATTGCCGACCCGCTGCGCCAGTTCAAGCGACTCGCGGTTCAGGCCCCGTGCGCGCCACAGATCACCGTCGGCGATCGCCAGGTTGGACAGGGTCGACAGGCACATCAGGCGTTGGCCGTAGCGTTTGGCCGGCAGGCTTTCCAGTGCCTCGCTGCAATATTCGATGGTCTGCTCGCGATGGCCCCGCCCGCGGGCGATGATGCCCTTGAGCGCCAGCCATTGGGCCAACATCGACTTCTGTGCGGTGGCCGAAGGCGCCGGCAGAAACCGGCTCAAATGGCTGGCCAGTTCTTCGGCCGCGTCGAGCTGACAGGCCAGGCCCAGCGCCCAGCTGTACAACACGATCAGGCGCGGCGTGCTGATCAGCAGGCTGTCGGGCAGGTCCATTTTCCAGCGCAGCAGCATGCCGACGTTCTGCTCGGCCAGCAGTTGTTCCTCGGACAGGTTCTGTACCAGATTGGCCGCGACGTCCAGGTGACCTGCGCGCAACGCCTGCTCCACAGCTTCATCCAGCAGGCCCTGGGCATTGAACCAGCGGCAGGCGCGCAGATGCAGCGTCGCGGCGGGGACCAGCGCCCGGGCAATGGGCCGGCTGCGCAACAGGTCGGAAAACAGGTGGTGATAACGATACCAGTGCCCGTGCTCGTCCAGCGGCACCAGGAACACCTGATGCGCCAGCAGGAAACGCAGGATTTCCGCGCTGTCATGGGCTTCGCGCACCGCATCGCACAGTTCGCTGCAAAAGCGCTCCTGCGGTGCGGTGTCATAAAGAAACGCCTGCACCTCGGCGGGCAGGCAATCGATGACTTCTTCCAGCAGATATTCGCGGATCAGCCCTTCCCCGCCATTCAACGCTTGCGGCAGGGCCGATTCGGTGCCGGCTTCAGCAATCGCCAGCAGCCAGAAACGCAGCCCGGCCACCCAGCCTTCGCTGCGCTGGATCAGGTTTTCCAGCGCCTCGCCGCGCAGGGAACTGCTGTGACGATCGAGCAGTGCGAGGGCTTCATCGTGGGTCAGTCGCAGGTCCTGTTCGTGCAGTTCCAGCAACTGGCGCGACAGGCGCAGACGGGCCAGGTGCCAGTCCGGGCGCTGCCGGCTGGTGACCATGACCACCAGACCGTCGGGTAAATGATTGAGGAAAAATTGCAGGCAGCGGTCAAGTACCGGCCCTTGAGCGAGGTGGTAATCATCCAGTACCAACAGCAGCGGTGCCGTCGGTTGCAGATGCAGCGCCAATTCATCCAGCAGGCCATCGAGCCATTCTTCGAATGCAAAAGGCTGGTGACGCTGGCGCATTTTCAGCAGCCCGAGCGCCCGACTGCCCAGTTGCGGAAAGTAATCCTGCAGACCTTCGAGCAGTCGCTCGAGAAACCGCCCCGGATCGTTGTCCCGAGGGCTCAGCCCCAGCCACAGGCTTTGCCAGTGCGCCGGCAGACTCTGACAGAACTCCACCGCCAGCGAACTCTTGCCGAACCCGGCCGGGGCGCTGACGAGCAACAATCGCCCTCCGAGCCCGGCGCTCAGGCGCTCGCACAAACGGGGTCGCAGCACGTAGCCGTCGGGTAGCGGCGGACGGAAAAAACGTCCGTCCAGTGCCGCGACGGCAACGCTTGCAGGGCCCGGAAGTGGGGACAGATCAGTCATGGCCGGCTCTTGTTTGTAGGGCTGTTGGCGGCGTAGCAGATGCCCGCAGACTAGCCTTAAACGGAACGGTTATGAAGGTCGTTGCTACAAATGGCTACAAAAAGGCTACGGAAAAAGCGACAGACAAAAAAACGCCCCGAACCTGTCGGGGCGTTTCACGAGGATGCGGCCTCGTTTTACAGCAGCTTAGCGAATACCGTCCTGGCGCAGGGCGGCCGGCGAGAAGTCGCTGATGGTGGCGGTGAAACCAAAGTCATAGGCCCGGCTTTCTTCGTTCTTCATGCCCAGTGCCAGATAACGGCCGGACTGCAGATCGTAGAGAGTTTCCAGGGTGTACCACGGCACCTGAACGTTGTAGTAGTCCTGGGCGTGAGCTTCCGCAACGCGCCACAGCTGGTTGCGACCGTCGTAGTGATCGATCACGGCCGCTTGCCAGGTGTCTTCGTCGATGAAGAAGTCACGCTTGGCGTAGATGTGACGCTGGCCTTCCTTCAGGGTCGCGGTCACGTGCCAGACGCGGCGCAGCTCATAGCGCGCCAGATCCTGGTTGATGTGCCCGGCCTTGATGATGTCGGCGTACTTGAGCTTCGGATCGTCGAGCTTGTAGCTGTCGGAGGCGATGTACATCTCTTGTTTGCCGACCAGTTTCCAGTCGTAGCGATCCGGTGCGCCGTTGAACATGTCCAGGTTGTCGGAAGTCCGCAGACCATCCGCCGCGGTACCCGGGCCGTCATAGGACACTTGCGGTGCGCGACGTACACGACGCTGACCGGCGTTGTAGACCCACGCCGAACGCGGCTCCTTCACTTGGTCGAGGGTTTCGTGCACCAGCAGCACACCACCGGCCAGACGTGCCGGCGCGGTCACTTTCTGCTTGAAGTAGAACAGGATGTTGCCCGGGTTCGCCGGATCGTAATCCTTCATCCGGTCACGGAACACGAACTGATCCTGGAAGTACACCAGGCTGAACGAGCCGTTCGGTTGCGGCGTGGCCTGGGTCACCAGACGGGTCACGCTGCCGCCGCGATAGCGGGTGATGTGGTTCCAGATGACTTCCACACCGGTTTTCGGAATCGGGAACGGCACGGCGGTATCGAAGTTTTCCAGGCCGTTACCGCCTTGCACCAGATTAGTGGTGGTGGCGTTTTTCTTGATGGCGGCGAACACCGCATCCGGCACGGTGGCACCGCGATGGGACGGATAGACCGGCATCTTGAAGGTTTCAGGGTAACGCTGGAACATCGCGTACTGACCCGGCGCGAGCTTGGCCTTGTACTGATCGACGTTCTGTTTGGTAATAGTGAACAGCGGTTTTTCGCTGGCGTACGGGTCGGACAGGAAGCCTTTGCTGTCAGCGGTGCCGGCATTTTTCGGCATCGGTTTCCAGGCCGGGATCGAGCCGTCGGCGTTACCGGCCATTTCGGCGCCCATCGGGGTCAGGCTCTTGCCCAGCTTGTCCGCTTCGGCGGCGGGCACCGCCGCCATGACACCGGTCGCCAGCAGCGACAGGCCCAGAACACCGGCGTGGAACAGACTTTTTGTTATTTTCATAAATTCGTTCGTCCTGAAAATGCAGTGCTTAGAAGTTCACGCCGAAGCTGAGCGCCACGAAGTCGCGGTCATCCACGGTGGTGTACTTGCCGTCGAAGAAGTTGGTGTAGGCCAGGCTCGCGGTGTAGGTGTTCTGGTACTCGGCATCGACGCCCAGGCTCACCGCCTTGCGACCTTCCTCGAAGTTGCCGCCAGGGCCTGGCGAGTAACCGCTGACGTCGTGGGACCAGGCCACGTTCGGCTTGAGGTTCACGCCGGCGAACACGTCGTTGTATTCCCAGATGGCGCGACCGCGATAACCCCACGAAGTCGAAGTGGTAAAGCCTTCGTCGGTGCAGTTGCGGCTACGGTTGTTCTGCGGCGAGCCGGGCCCCGCACCGTTGATGGTGCTGGCGTTGAGGATGTTGGCGCAGGTGTTGGCACCGCCCGTGGCCGGCAACTCGCCCGGACCGTAGACCGGATCACGGCCGTAACGGACGTCGGAGGTGCTTTCCAGGCCGCCGACGTGAGTCACGCCCACTTCGCCCACCAGGGTCAGACGGCTGGCGCCCATGACCTGATCGAAGAAGTGCGTCAGGGTGGTCTGGAACTGGGTGATTTCCTTGCGGCGGTAGCCGTGCAGGTCCTGGCCCGGCACACCGGTCAGCAGCGATGCGTTGCTCAATGCGCCGCCCAGCGGACGCACACCGGCGAACAGGATGTCGGTGGAGTTCAGTTGCACCGGCGCGTTCGGACGGTAGCTGATCTCACCGCTCCACGCGGTACCGGTAGGCAGGGTGGTGGAGAAGCTCAGGCCATACAGGCGAATGTCTTCAGGGTATTCAACGAAGTACTCCGAATTGCCGGCCACCAGCAGTGGTGCAAGCGCAGCGAACGGCCCCGGCAATCCCCTGGCGGTGTTGTAGACCGACTGTGGCGCCCCCGTAGCGCTGAAGATCGGCGCACGGCTGTGGTAGTTCATGAAGTACGCGCCGAACTCGGTGTCGAGTGGGTCGAACATGTATTTGAAGGACGCGCCCCACTGGCCGCTGTCCCGTGCATCGCGATCGCCGCCGCGACGCACCAGTACGCCTTCCTGGTTGATGTCGACACCGTTGGCAGCCAGTGGGCCCAGGGCGATGGCAGGAATGGTCGAACGCTTGTTCAGCACCCGCAGGTTGCTGTCGCAACCGTCGGCAATGATGTCCGGCTGGGAGAAGAAAGTGCCGCAGTTGTCGACGACGGTCTGGTCCCACTCAAGCTGGTAGAACGCTTCGGCGGACAGGTTTTCGGTCAGGCTCTGGGACACGTAGAACATGTTGACCGGGATCAGGCCTTCCTTAATCTCGGCGCCCGGACGACGGAACGCGGACACGTCGATCGGGTTGATCGAGTTGATGCCGCCGCCGATGAAGGTACTTTCACCCCAGCTCACCACCTGTTTGCCCAGACGCACGGAGCCTGGCTGATCGGCGATCGAGTAGTTGTGGTAGACGAAGGCGTCGAGGATCTGACCGCCGGCGGACTTGGCGCCTTCCTTGCGGTTGTTGTCGCTGATGTCCTTGAACTCGCGGCTCTCGTCCTTCAGTTCGAAGTCGTACCAGTACTTGCCACGGACGAACACGCCGGTGTCGCCGTATTTCAGTTCAAGGTCATGGATGCCCTTGAAGATCTTCGAGAAGGTTTCGCCGCTCTTGAAGTTGGCGTGGCCGTCGTCGGAAGTCTGGGACAGACCGTGACCGCCGTTGTTGACGCCGATGAGGTTCTTGTTCGGGCTCTGGGTGGACCAGCTGGCACCGATCGACAGGGAGGAGTCGAACTGGCCTTCGATTTCACCGACGTTGAAACTGACGCCGAATGCGGGCCCGGCGAGCGAAGAAGCAAGACTGACGGCCAGAGGCAGCTTTGCCCGGCGCCAGAACTGGTTTACTGAGGTCATCGACGCTACTCCATGTGCATTATTGTTATGGCAGTGAGTACTTTTAAAAACGCCTGAAGGACCGGGCGCCAGAGGCTTCCCGAAATCGCTTCAATGTTGCATCGCCCCGTTTGTGCGTGTGCCCCGTTCTTAAAAATCCTTGAGCGGACTATAGCCAGCAGGTGGTACTGCTTGATCCCTCTAAAGTGTGATTTGCAGCTGCCGACCACTCTGGAACAGTCCTTTCGCCAGTCCGACACATGTCGGCACGGCAAGGATGGCTGAAAATTCGGATTTCACAAGCCAAGCGCTTGCTTGGTGGGTCTGGCGCGCCGTTTTCGGCGCGCCAGAGGACGCTCAGAGCGTCGAGAGGAAGGTGCTGTTGTTGGCCTGCCATTCGGTGATGTCGAGGCGGATGCGCTTCTTGTCGAGCTTGCCGACACTGGTCTTGGGAATTTCAGTAACAAGCGCGATCTGGCTCGGGATGGCCCACTTGCTCAAGTGCCCCAGTTCAACGAACGGCTTGAGGTGTTCCTTGAGCTCGCGCGCCCCGATGGCGTGCCCTTCACGGACCACCAGCAAGGCAAACGGGCGCTCGCCCCACTGTGGATCGGCGATGCCCACCACTGCTACTTCACGTACCGCGACGTGACGGCTGATCAGGTCTTCGAGGTCCAGCGAAGAGATCCACTCGCCGCCGGTCTTGATCACGTCCTTGATCCGGTCGCGGATGTCGATCACGCCCATGCTGTCCAGCGTGGCGACGTCGCCGGTGTGCAGCCAGCCGCCGGCCCACAGCTCGGCGCCCTTCTGCGGCTCGTTGAAATAACCCTCGGTCAGCCACGGTGCGCGCAGCACCAGTTCGCCCTGGGTCTCGCCGTCGGCCGGGAGGAAATTGCCCTCGGTGTCGACGATCGCCGCTTCGACCAATGGCCCCGGCACGCCGGCCTTGATCCGGTAGGTGGTGCGTTCGTCTTCGGTGCCTGCCATCAATTCATCGTTCAGATGCGCGCACGAAACCAGTGGCCCGGTTTCCGACATGCCATACGCGGCCGTCAGTTGAATGCCCTTGCTCTTGGCCGTTTCATACAGCGTGCGATTGAGCGCACTGCCGCCGATGACGATTTTCCAGCCGCCAAAATCGGTGCCTTGCGCGCCCTTGGCGTTGAGCACCATCTGCAGGATGGTCGGCACACAGTGGGAGAACGTGACCTTTTCCTTGCGCCACAGCTCGACCAGGAATTCCGGGTCGTAACGCCCCGGATAAACCTGCTTGAGCCCAAGCATGGTCGCCACATACGGCAGACCCCACGCATGCACGTGAAACATCGGGGTGATCGGCATGTACACGTCGTTGGTGCCCAGCAGCCGCACGCTGTCGATGGCGCCCATGATGGTCGACACGCCCATGGTGTGCAGCACCAGTTGCCGATGGGTGAAATACACGCCTTTCGGGTTGCCAGTGGTGCCCGTGGTGTAGAACGTAGTGGCGACCGAGTTTTCGTCGAAATCCTGGAAGTCGTACTGCGGACTCGCGGCCGCCAGCAGTTGCTCGTACTCGCCGACCAGATTCGGCAGATCGGCAGTTTTTTCCGGCAGATCGGTCAGCAGCAGGGTTTTCTCCACCGTGGTCAGGTGCGGCGCGATGGCCTGGTACAGCCCGACGAACTCGCTGTTGACCAGCACGAAGCGGTCCTCGGCGTGGTTCATGGTGTAGAGAATCTGTTCCGGCGAAAGGCGCACGTTGATGGTGTGAATCACCGCGCCGATCATCGGAATCGCAAACATGCACTCCAGGTAGCGATGGCTGTCCCAGTCCATCACCGCCACGGTGTCACCGGCCTTCACGCCGGCCGCCGTCAGCACGTTGGCCAGCCGCGCGACCCGCTCGATCAGGGTCGGGTAGCTGTAGCGCAGCTGGTCACGGTAGATGATCTCGCGGGTTTTCTCGTAACGGGCGCCCGACATCAGCAGCCGTTTGATCAGCAGTGGATACTGGTACGCCCCTTCGGCGGGCGGAATAACGCGAGTCTGCAACATAAGAATCCCTTTTCTGACTGCACGGTGTTGGCTTTGGAGTTTCGTACTCTAGAACCCTTATACGTCAGCCAAATCAGCCAAAGGAATGATTTGCAGAGCCGTACAAATGCTAGCTTTGCGCCAGCATTTTCCGGTATTCGTCACCGCTTAGGCCGTTTGCCCTACGGCCGCTTCAGAAGGTGTGCGTGGGAAAACCACCGCAGCGAGGAAAGTCAAAGCGCCAAAACCCGCCAGAATCAGATAAAGCCCCACAAAACCGTGGCGCGGTTCGACATAAGAAATCAGCGGAATCGCCGTCGCACTGGCACCGAACGATAAACAGTAACGCAAGGCAAACACCCGCGACTGCCATTGCGGCGCCACGAAGTTGGCGACCATCGAATCGTTCACCGTCACCTGGCCGAACACCACGAACATGAACGCGGCACCAACGGCGATCACCGCCCATCCGTCGACGTACGCCAACGCAAACAGCAACGGCGCCTGGCACAACGTCAGCGCGATAAACGGCCACTTCAGGCTGACGCGGTGCAACACCCGGCCGATGCTCAACTGGGCAATCGCACCGAAGGCATAGGCCAGACTGACCACCACACCGAGGGTTTGCGGCGAGGCGAACAGGTCATGCAAGCGGTCCTGAAACAGTTTTGGGTAGGTCATGGTGGTGGCGTTGAACACCACCCCGCCGGTGGCCGTGGCCAGAGCCAACACGCCGAATACCATGACCATCGAAATGCGCTGGCCGCCTGCGCCTTTGAGCGCGGTGTGCGGGCGCTTGGGAATCGGCTCCTCGCGCACCTGCAAGGCAAAACCGATCCCCAGCACGATCGCCACCGCTCCCGGGATCAGAAACGCCGAGCGCCAGCCGAACTGCGCCACCAGCAGTCCGGTAATCAGCGCGGAGAACGCCACACCGAGGTTGCCCCACATGCCGTTGATACCGATCTCGCGCCCGCGATTCTGCGCATAGGCCACCAGCATCGCCGTGCCGACCGGGTGATAGATCGCGGCGAAAATGCCGATCAGGGTCAGGCCGATGACCAGCATCGTCGGGCTGTTACTGAAGCCGGTGAAAATCGCCGAGGCACCGATGCCGAAGAAAAACACCAGCATCATCTGCCGCCGACTCCAGTGATCGCCCAGCCAGCCGGCCGGTAGCGAACACGCGCCGAACGCGATGAAGCCACCCAGCGACAGGCCGATCAGCGCGGCATAGTCGAGGGCGAAGGCCTGGGTCATGCCAAGCACGGCGGCGGGGAAAATCAGCATGAACATGTGATCGATCACATGGGCGGCGTTGATGTAGCGAATGACGTTTCTGGACTGGTTCATGACGGCACGCTTTACGTTGTAGTGAGCGCTCATGCTAAGTTGGCCGGAAAGCGCATTCCTGCCAACCAAGTCATCGAATCCGACATGTTGATCAGCCATTTCGAACACGGACCGGTCAGTGCCTATCCCCGGGACTATCTGGACGGCTCGCACCAGCCGCTGCACCTGCACCGCGAGGCGCAATTGCTCTACGCCGTGAGCGGGGTGATGCGGGTGGTGACGGCGCAAGGTGCCTGGGTACTTCCGCCGAGTCGCGCGGTGTGGATTCCGCCCGAAGTCGCCCACGAGATTTTCATGTCCGGCGATGTGCAGATGCGTTCACTGTTCATCGCCCCCGAACTGGCGCCGGCCAGCCTGCGAAACTGCTGTGTGCTGGCGGTCACGCCATTGCTGCGCGAACTGATCCTGCGTGCGGTGCAGGGCCCGCCGCATGCCGACAATCCGCTGATCCAGCAACTGATGCTGGAGGAACTCGCCAGCCTCGAAAATCTGCCGCTGCACATCCCGATGCCCACTGACCGGCGCCTGCAAGGCATTTGCCTGGCGCTGTTGCGTACGCCGGATCATCCCAACACTTTGGAAGACTGGGCGCAGCAGGTCGGCGCCAGCTCACGCACGTTGGCGCGGCTGTTCCAGCAACAACTGAAGATGAATTTCAATGCCTGGCGCCAGCAACTGCGTCTGATGGAAGCCCTGCCCCGCCTGCTCGCCGGGGACAGCGTGCAGAGCGTGGCGCGGGATCTGGGTTACGGCAGCGCGCGGGCGTTCAGCGCGATGTTTCGCCGTTTGCTCGGGGACAATCCCCGGGAGTACCTCAACGCCCTGAATCAGCTTCGCTCGATCAATGCATCTCGGTGAACGCGAGTTTCACGCCAATCGCGATCAGTACAGCGCCCATGGTGCGGTCGAACCAGTGGCCCATGCGGGCGAAACCGGCGCGCACGCGCTGCTGGCTGAACAGCATGGCTACCAGGCAGAACCAGGTGGCGGTCGCAACGGCGAGATAAATGCCGTAACCGGCCTGGACGGTCAGCGGGGTGTGCGGGTTGATCACCACGGTGAACAGCGACAGGAAGAACAGCGTGGCTTTCGGGTTCAGGCCGTTGGTCACGAAGCCCGAGGTGAAGGCGCCACGTGCGGTGCGCTCACCGGCCTCTTTATGCAGATCATCGGTCACGGTTTTCGCCGGTTGCGCGCGCAGGGCCTTGAAGCCGATGTACAGCAGGTAAGCGGCCGCCGCCCACTTCAGGGCGTTGAACAGCACGATCGATTGGGAAACGATCAGGCCGATCCCCAACAGCGAATAACCGACGTGCAGGAAAATCGCCGTGCCCACGCCCAGCGCGGTCCAGGTTCCGGCACGTCGACCATGGGTCACGCTTTCGCGCACCACCACGGCGAAATCAGGACCGGGGCTGGCGACGGCCAGCAGGTGAATCAGGGCAACGGTCAAGAATTCGGTCCAGTACATGGGGGCTCCTTTCGGCCAAGCGTAACGAGTTGTTTCATCTGGTAGGCTCGGCAGATTACGCCTTCCCTTCAAAGCACAACAGGTACAGTTGATGACGAACGCCCACCGCGCCGTATTCCTCGATCACCCGTCGCTGGATCTTGGCGATCTCGATCTGAGCCCTTTGCGTGACTGCTTCGGCGATCTGCAACTGTTCGCCCAGACGCTGCCTGCGCAAGTGAGCGAGCGCCTGCAAGGGGCGACCGTGGCGATCAGCAACAAGATCCTGATCGACGCCGCCGCCATGGCCGCCAACCCACAGTTGAAGCTGATCCTGATCACCGCCACCGGCACCAACAACGTCGATCTGTCCGCCGCCCGCGCCCACGGCATCACCGTGTGCAACTGTCAGGGTTACGGCACGCCGTCAGTGGCGCAACACACGATCATGCTGCTGCTCAATCTCGCCACGCGTCTGGCCGATTATCAAAAAGCCGTCGGCGAAGGTCGCTGGCAGCAGGCGAAACAGTTCTGCCTGCTGGATTACCCGATTGTCGAACTGGAAGGCAAAACCCTTGGCCTGCTCGGGCACGGCGAACTCGGCGGCGCGGTCGCACGACTGGCCGAAGCCTTCGGCATGCGCGTGCTGCTGGGGCAGATTCCAGGACGCCCGTCCCGCCCGGATCGTCTGCCGCTGGAGGATCTGTTGCCACAGATCGACGCCCTCACCCTGCACTGCCCGCTCAACGAACACACTCGACATTTCATCGGCGCCCGCGAACTCGCCTCGATGAAACCCGGCGCGTTCGTGGTCAACACCGCCCGTGGCGGGCTGATTGACGAACAGGCCCTGGCCGACGCCTTGCGCAGCGGTCATCTGGGCGGCGCGGCCACCGATGTATTGAGCGTCGAGCCGCCGACTCACGGCAATCCGCTGCTGGCCGCCGACATCCCGCGCCTGATCGTCACCCCGCACAACGCCTGGGGCAGCCGCGAAGCGCGGCAGCGAATCGTCGGCCAACTGGTCGAAAACACCCAGGCGTTCTACAGCGGTAAGGCGCTGCGGGTCGTCAGTTGATAAACTGCGGCACTTTTTTTCACAGGAGCAGTTATGGATCCGCGCAGTGAAGTACTGCTTCGTCAGGCCGAGTTATTCCAGGGTTCGGTATTGCTGGCCGGTTTGCCTGCCGATGATCTGCTGGGGCGCCTGCCCGATGCGTTTGGCTGGTGCTGGCACGCCGGCGATCAGGCCGCACTCGATGCGCGCTTCGAAGGCCGCAGCCATTTTGGCGTGAACGTGCCGGAACGCGAGTTCACCAACGCCGTGGTGTTTCTGCCCAAGGCCAAGGATCTGACCGATTACATCCTCAATGCCGTGGCTTCGCGTCTGGCCGGGCGTGAGGTGTATCTGGTCGGGGAAAAACGCAGCGGCATTGAAGGCGCCTCCAAACAGCTCAACTCGTTCGGCAAGCCGCGCAAGCTCGACAGCGCGCGCCATTGCCAGTTGTGGCAAGTGACCGTGGCCAACGCCCCGGAAGCCAAACCGCTGGAAAGCCTGGCGCAGACCTATGAACTGCCGCTGGCCGAAGGCCCGTTGAAAGTCATCAGCCTGCCGGGCGTGTTCAGCCACGGCCGACTGGATCGCGGCAGCGCCCTGCTGCTGGAACACCTGGACAAACTGCCGAGCGGTCATTTGCTGGACTTCGGTTGCGGCGCCGGCGTGCTCGGCGCGGCGGTCAAGCGTCGTTACCCGCACAATCAGGTCACGTTGCTCGACGTTGATGCCTTCGCTGCCGCCAGCAGCCGTCTGACCCTGGCCGCCAACGGTCTGGAAGCCGAGGTGCTGACCGGTGACGGCATCGATGCCGCGCCGATGGGGTTGAACGCGATTCTGAGCAACCCGCCGTTCCATGTCGGCGTTCATACCGACTATTTCGCCACCGAGAACTTGCTGCGAAAAGCAGCCAAACATCTGAAAAACGGCGGCGAACTTCGCCTGGTTGCCAACAGCTTCCTGAAGTATCAACCGCTGATCGAAGAGCATCTCGGGGTCTGCGCGATCAAGGCCGAAGGCAATGGTTTCCGGATTTACCGGGCCAAGCGCGGCTGAAAATTAGCACTTGCCGAATGGATTCTGCCTAGGCAGAATCCGCTCCGTCCTAGGGGAGTAGTCTCCCACGAGCGCCAAGCTCGTCCGGCATACGTCAACATACTTGATCCTCAGATCATGGCGTATGCGACCCAAGCGTCCGCACCAGACGGATCGCAGGGTTTGACAAGACCTATGACACGCACACCTTACCCGGGGCGGGAAGGCTGTACGTGTCATAGCCGTGTCGACCCGCCCCTTAGGAAATCCTGATGCTGGACTCGTTACTCGTTCCCACCGCAATCGTTGCCTTGGCCGAAATCGGCGACAAGACGCAACTGCTCGCGCTGATTCTCGCCGCTCGCTTTCGCAAACCCTGGCCGATCATCGCCGGTATCGTCGCTGCGACCCTGGCCAACCACGCGGCAGCCGGCGCGGTCGGCGCCTGGTTCGGCAGCTTCTTCTCCGATTCGGTCCTGCACTGGATTCTCGCCGCGAGCTTCGCCGCCACCGCCCTGTGGACGCTGGTGCCGGACAAGATGGATGACGATGAAGCCAGCACTGCCCGCAAGTTCGGGCCATTCCTGACCACGCTGATTGCGTTCTTCCTGGCGGAAATCGGTGACAAGACCCAGATCGCCACGGTGATGCTGGCGGCGCAATACCCGGAATTGTGGCTGGTGATCATCGGTACAACGGCGGGCATGCTGATCGCCAACGTGCCAGTGGTATTGGCGGGGAATTTTGCAGCAGAAAAACTGCCGCTGACCCTGATCCGTCGACTGGCCGCCTCGGCGTTCCTGATCCTGGCGATCGTCGCGGTGTACAAGGCGATGCAGAGCAGCGGCTGGGTTTGATCCGGCAGATCGCTCCCGCACCGAGTGCGGGAGCGATCATGGCTTCAGGACTTGGGCGCTTTCTCGTAAAGCGGCATGACCTTCGGAATGGCAGCTTCCAGCGAAGCGATCCGGCTGGACGATGCCGGGTGAGTGCTCATGAACTCTGGCGGTGCCCCTTCGGAAGCCTTGCTCATCTTGTTCCACAAGGTGATCGCAGCGTTCGGGTTGTACCCGGCACGCGCCGCCAGTTCCAGACCGATCAGGTCGGCTTCGTTCTCGTTGGCGCGGCTGTTGGGCAGCGTCATGCCGTAGTTGGCCACGGTGTCGGCCAGCGCCAGGCTGTCCTGTCCCAGGCCGAGCAACGCACCGGCGCCCTGCTTGGCCATTTCGATGCCATAGGCCTTGGACATTGCTTCACGACCATGCTCGCGCAGGGCGTGGGCGATTTCATGGCCCATGACCGCGGCGATTTCATCGTCAGTAAGTTTCAGACTGTCGATCAGCCCGGTGTAGAAAATGATCTTGCCGCCAGGACCGCAGTTGGCGTTGAGCTCGTCGCTCTTGATCAGGTTCACTTCCCATTTCCACTGCGCCGAATCCGGACGGAAATTCGGTGCCTGGGCGATCAGCCGGTTGGCGATGGCCTGAATGCGTTTGGCATCGTTGCTGGTCTTGTCCAGCACGCCTTTGCTGGACGCCTCGCCCACGGTCTTCTGATAGGACTGGGCATACATCTGGTCGACCTCTTGCGAGGACAGCATGCTGAACATGTACTGCTTGCGTTCCACGCCCACGGCACCGCCGCTGGTGGTGTTGACCGACTGACAACCGGCCAGCAACAGCGCTGCGCTCAGTGCACTTACAACCAATGTCTTGTTCATTCAAAAGCTCCCTGAAAACCTGCCGCGTATCCTAGGCGGGTAATTGTATCGACGCCAGATACAACGGACGTGTTGCATCTACTTTCAGAAAACTCCCGCCAGCCCTGTAGGAAAAAATTCACATCCGCCACCAGGCCCGCTGCAACTGCGTCGCGCACTGATCCATTTGCGACATTGCGCTGCAATTACTCCCTCTATACCTCATGGCTCAATAGTGGCTGCCGATACAGCAGCGCAGACGTCCTCTCGCGTGCGGAGCTCACATGAAGTTCAAGTCGATCCAGTTTTCCGTGGCCGCCCTGGCCGGCGCCATCGTACTCAGCGTAGTCGCCGCGCTGGTGCTGTACGCGCTGTTCTCCGGTGCCCGCACTCAGGAGATGGTCCAGCAACGGACCCAGGCCCAGTTCGAGCAAGTCATCGAACAGCGCCTGACATCGCTGGCGCAGACCCAGGTCAGCCAGATCCAGCGCGAACTGGAAGCGCCGCTGTTGATCGCCGGCGGACTGGTACGGGTCAACGCCCTGCTCGGCACGCCGGGCGCCGATGGCCAGCCGCGACTGACCGTCAGCCGTGAGCAACTGATCAGCCTGATCAAGGAAAACGTCGAGAAGAACCCGAAGATTCTCGGCACCTACATCGGTTGGGAAAAGAACGCACTGGACCACAATGACGCGGCCTACGTCGGCACCAGCGTGGTCGGTATCGACGCCGCCAACGGACGTTTCCTGCCGTGGTGGTTCCGCAACGACGACGGCACCCTGGGCCTGGACAAACTGGTAGACGTCGACGACCAGAAAGTCCTGTCCACCGGCGTGCGCGCCAGCGAGTACTACCTGTGCTCGAAAGAAACCAAAAAATCCTGCGTGATCGATCCCGCCCCGTACAAGGTCGGCGACAAGA
Organism: Pseudomonas aphyarum; assembly: GCF_028657055.1. Classification (NCBI taxonomy): domain Bacteria; kingdom Pseudomonadati; phylum Pseudomonadota; class Gammaproteobacteria; order Pseudomonadales; family Pseudomonadaceae; genus Pseudomonas; species Pseudomonas aphyarum. Next base: position 66,671 of record NZ_JAMDGS010000022.1, on the reverse strand, counting down.
TCGTCATGCTCGCCTCCTTTATTGAACCGATCATGCTCAACGGCGCCTTCCAGGGCATCGTCGGCGCCGACCTGTCGGTGAACTTCATCCAGGAAATGCTCCTGGGCGCCAACCAGAAACTGTACAGCGGCGCCGGACAGATGGCCCTGATCGGCGGCAACGGCCGAATCGTTGCCTACACCAAGGATCCGAGCAAATTCGGCGAGAAGGTCAGCGACATCCTCGACGCCCAGCAGATTGCCAACATGGCCAATCTCAAGCGCGGCGAAGTGACCTACACCGTCAATAAAGAGCAAGGCCGGATCGAGTTGTACCTGCCGTTCGGCATCGGCCAGACCGACGCGCGCTGGACGCTGTTGCTGCAACTGCCGCTCGACGCGGTGATGGCAGATCTGCAAAAGCTCCAAGGCGACCTCGACGCCCAGCGCAAATCCGACACCTTCGGCATGGCCATGGTCGGTCTGATCATTGCCGGTCTTGGTTTGCTGGTGATCTGGCTGGTGGGCCACGGCATCGCCCGCCCGCTCAAACAGATGGTGACCATGCTCGACGACATTGCCCAGGGCGAAGGTGATCTGACCCGTCGTTTGACCAGTGATCGCAAAGACGAACTCGGTTCAATCGCCAAAGGCTTCAATACCTTCCTCGCCAAGTTGCAGGGGATGATCACGCAGGTGGTGTCGTCGGTACAGAGCGTAAGCGATTCCTCGGAGCACACCGCGGACATCGCGATCCGGACCAATATCGGCATTCAGAAGCAGATGGCCGAGATTGATCAGGTCGCCACCGCCGTGCAGGAAATGACCGCGACCGCGCAAGACGTGGCGCGTAACGCGACCCAGGCCGCGCAAGCCGCCAGCCACGCCGATCAGGCGGCCAGTCAGGGCATGCAAATCGTGCGCGATACGTCGAATTCGATCGGCGTGCTGGCCGTGGAAATCGGCAAGGCCGTGGACGTTGTTCAGACTCTGGCCAAGGACAGTGAAAACATCAACGCGATCCTCATCGCCATTCGCGGGATCGCCGAGCAGACCAACCTGCTGGCCCTCAACGCGGCGATTGAAGCGGCCCGTGCCGGTGAGCAGGGACGCGGATTTGCGGTGGTGGCCGATGAAGTGCGCAACCTGGCGCAGAAAACCCAGAAGGCCACCGAAGAAATCCAGAGCATGATCCAGCAACTGCAGCAGGGCACCCGCGATGTGGTGCGGGTCATGGAGGACAGCCAGAACCGCACCGACGAGAGCGTGCAGCACGCGGCCAAGGCAGCCGAGGCGCTGGAGACCATCACCCAGGCAGTGTCGGTGATCAACGACATGAACACCCAGATCGCCAGCGCTGCCGAAGAACAGAGCGCGGTGGCCGACGACATCAACCGCAACGTGATCAACATCGGCCAGGTGGCGAATGAGGTGGCGGGTGGTGCGGATGAATCGAGTTCGGCGAGTGCGGATCTGACCAAACTGGCGGAGCAGCAGCGGCGGTTGATCAATCAGTTCAAGGTGTGACGTCGAAGGCTAAAAGTCAAAAGCTCCCTCACCCTAGCCCTCTCCCGGAGGGAGAGGGGACTGATTGGGGGATATTTCAGAATGACACCGACCTGAAAGATATTCGCTGAATCCATAATCAACTCGGTGTATCAAGTCGCTGGATCGCTCAAGACACCTCGGTCGGCTCCCTCTCCCTCCGGGAGAGGGCTGGGGTGAGGGGGCTTTTGATCTGGATGCATCAGGCCGGAGTCAAACACTCCGGCCCGTTGAGCTTCGGATCATTGACCAGGTTCGCCAGCACCCGCTCGCGCAAAGCAGCAGGTTCGCTGGCGAGCAGGCCTTGCAGAACATGCAGCGGCGTTTCAGGATCAAGCCACGCCGCCTGCCCCGCCTCATCAAGAATCAACGGCCGGCGCTGACTGGCCGCAGGCTGGGTAATCACCGCCGTGCTCAGCCAGACCTGCTCCTGCACCGGATACGCTTCCCAGATCGCCGCAAAAAACAACGACGCCCCTTCTCCCGGTGTCAGCCAGTACGGCCGCTTGCGCACGTTGCCGCGCCATTCGTAGAAACCGTTGGCCGGCAGCAGACAGCGACGCAGGCGCAGGGCTTCGCGAAACATAGGCTGTTCGGCAACGGTTTCGGCCCGGGCATGGGCCGGCGTGCGCGACATGTCGGTCAGCCACGGCGGTGTCAGCCCCCAGCGGGCACGGGCCAGCGTGCGCTGGCCGTCGGGTTCGGCGCGCAGCATCAACACCGAGTCGCTGGGGGAAATGTTCCACTGCGCCTGCTGATCGGCAGGAAAACCGGGCAGGTTCGCGAAATCGCGGTTCCAGCGAAACAGGGCATAACGTCCACACATGGGGCAGCACGACTCACAAATAAAACGAACGCCAGCCTAACAGACCAGCGTCCCGGGATAGCTGTCCGGTTCATCGCCAGGCAGCGGCAGCGCGGCATTGTACGCACTGATCAGCTCGCGGGCGTATTCGGCCTGGTCGTTATCGACCGACAGGCCCAGCAGACCGAAGATCGGCAACTCCCCCGTGCCGCCCAGCAGATCGCGCCCGACCAGATGCGCCTCGATGCCCTCGCTGGCAAGCATGCCCTTGAGCATTTCGCCTTCCATCAGGTTTTCCGGTTCGTAGATTCGCTGCATGGGCGCGCCTCACTCGTTTTCGCTGAAGACTTCCAGAAACCAGTCCTCTCCATGGACCTGCAACACAAAGGTGATCGGCCGACAGCACACCTGACAGTCTTCAATATAGGTCTGGTCGCCAGCGGAGAGATCCACGGTCGTCTCGACCTCTTCACCACAATACGGACATTCATATACTGCGCTTTCCAGCATCGCGGTCTCCCGGGTGACTTGTGCGTATAATCGCCGGTCTATTTGCAGGGCTATTTTTGTCTGGCTACTTTTTCAGACCGTGCCCCGTTGGTTTTCGATCAAAACCTTTACTTACCCTAGCCGTTTCCAACAAGAGAGCATGATGGGCGAATTCGATGCCATCCGACCTTACGACGACAGCGAAGTACCTGCGGTACTGGCGCGACTGCTCGGCGACAAGGCGTTTCTAGATATCCTCACCCACTTCCGCTTCCCGCGTTTTGCCGGTGCCTTCGGCTGGATGCTCAAACCACTTATAGCCCATCGGCTGCGTCGTGAGTTTGCCGACGTGACCTCCGTGGCCACTTTGCAGGACAAGGTCGAGTTCTACGTCGACCACACCATCGAGCGCGCCACCGACGGCGTGACCTACACCGGGGTCGAGCAATTCAAGTCCGGCAGCGCTTATCTTTTCATCGCCAACCACCGCGACATCGTGATGGACCCGGCCTTCGTCAATTACGCCGTGTACCACGCCGGCCTGCCGACGCCGCGTATCGCGATTGGCGACAACCTGCTGCAAAAGCCGTTTGTCAGCGACCTGATGCGCCTGAACAAGAGCTTCATCGTTCATCGCTCGATCACCGGGCGTCGCGAGAAAATGGCCGCCTATCAACTGCTGTCGGCGTACATCAACCACTCGATCCGCAATGACTGCGCCTCGATCTGGATCGCCCAGGCCGAAGGCCGCGCCAAGGACGGCGACGACCGTACCGAGTCGGCGATCCTCAAGATGTTCCACATGAGCCGCAAGGATGAGCCGTTCGGCGAAGTCATCCAGTCGCTGAACCTGACCCCGGTGTCGATCAGCTACGAATACGACCCGTGCGACCAGGCCAAGGCCCGCGAGCTGTACATCCGCGCCACCACCGGCACCTACAGCAAGGCACCGGGCGAGGATGACGTGAGCATCGCCAAGGGCATCACCGGCTACAAGGGCCGGGTGCACGTGAACTTCGCCGCGCCGATCACCGAGCTGTTCGAGGACACCAAGCAGTTGGCGGTCGAGATGGACAAGCAGATTCTCGGCGGCTACCGGTTGTTCCCGGTGCATTACCTGGCGTACGCGCAGTGGGCCGATGCCGATCCGCAACTGAACGTGCCGAAGGCTGCCGAAGTGTTCGGTGCCGAAGAGCTGGCCAAGGCCCAGGAAGAATGGCAGAACCGTCTGGACGCCTGCCCCGAGGAGCATCGTCCGTATCTGGTACTGCAATATGCGACGCCGGTGCGCAATCAGTACCGGGTCAAGGCTGGTTTGCCGCTGTAAGCGGTTTCAGCCAGATACAAGAACGGCGCCTTCGGGCGCCGTTTTTCGTTCAGAAGCGGGTACTGATCCAGGACACCAGCAACGCCAGGCCCAGGCAGGCAAAACCGAAGCGGTAGAAGAAGCGGTTCATGCGCAGGGTCGCCCAATCGAGCACCGGTTCCTGATTCGGCTGACTCTGGCGCTGGGCCGCGATACTGGCCATCGCCCGTTGTTCACGGCGACGGGTCGCGTGCAGCAGCCAACTGCCGGGGAAGGCCAACAGCAGGGCCAGCAGGTTGATCAGTTTGGCGGGATGGGCGGTAAACAGCGTCATCAAGTGCAGCGACATCACAGACCTCAATCTAAACCGGGTATGGCGAACGCCAGACCGACGACCGCGGCGCGGATTCTACCGAAACCGTCCCCGACTGCCCTAGCCTTTGCGACAAATAACCCATCAATCGACCGATGGCTGTCCTGTGTCACGGCACCGTCATTTGTTTCAGTCACCCTGCGCGCCTCGAAACCGACACGGAACGCGACATGCTTCACGCTGAAAACCAGGATCGCCTGTACCTCATCTCCCCGTCCGACGAACAACAGACCCTCGTCGGCAGCCTGGCCTTCAATGTTCAGGACCGTCACTGGCTGGTGTATTGCGCCCTCGGCGGGCACCAGCATGCGGACTTGCCCGAGACCGACCTGCTGACTGGTGTCAGCGTTCTCGACTTCTATTCGCAAGCCGCCTAAAAGCAAAAGCACCCTCACCCTAGCCCTCTCCCGGAGGGAGAGGGGACTGACCGAGGTGAATATTTGAGCTACACCGACCTGAACTATCGAGTCGAACTCAAAATTTGAGTAGCCCCCAATCTGCTCCCTTTCCCCCTCGCCCCCTTGGGGGAGAGGGCTGGGGTGAGGGGGTAGGATCTCCCGGACAACATAAATCTACCGCCCAGAAAAAAGCCCGGAGCCATCACTGGCCCCGGGCTTTTTCACATCAACCGAATACTTACTCGGCGAGGACCTGACCCACGGTCGGATCCTTGAACAGACGGGTCAGCGCATCGCTCAGCACGTCGCTGACCAGCTTGGTGTTGGTTTCCTGGTTCGGCGCCATGCCGAAACGCTGGTCCAGCGAGGCACCGTAACGGCCGCTGTAGCGACGGTTGCCGCTCTGTACGTCGGAACGGAAGGTCGCGCCGATGGTAGCCTCGGTCACGTACATGCCTTCTTTCGGCGACTGGTATTTCAGTTCAGTCAGGGTCACGGTCAGCTGTGGAGCATTCATCGCGCCGTTGGACGGGGTGAAGCCCAGCAGACGCACGGCCGCTTCGGCCTGGGCCTGCAACTTCGGCAGGATCTGCTCGCGCTGCACGGTGATGGCGCTGGTTTCCGGGTACAGGCCGCCACGGGTGCCGAGGGTTGGCGACGGACGACCGTCGACCACGCGGACCACGACAGGCTGGCCATGGCCGACCGGTGCCAGCTGAGTGGTCAGCTTCGGTTCCGGGCTCAGTTGTTGCGGGCTGTGGGCGCAGCCAACCAGGGTCAAACTGGTCACAGTGATCAAACCGAACAACAGGCGTTGCAACATGCTCTTCTCTCCAGAATCAGGCACAGACAGGCCGGCAGTATAGCGGTGGGCCACTGTGGGTCACCAGCACTGAAATCTCAGACAAACCCCGCCGCCAGCGGTTCCTGTCACACATTCTTCACCCCCCATACACGTTCGCTTCACGTTCCTTTGACAATCTCGCCACAGATCCCCAAAAGGAACACTGCCATGCGCTATCTGATCTCGTTGTTCGCCCCACGCCCGCTGCACCGCAGCTTCGCCCTGCTCGACCGCAACGGCCATTGCCAGGCCTTCAAGCAATGCAGCCTGCAGCCAATGGGTGACGGTTGGGTCGAAATCGAGGAAATCCGCCTCAACTGGTTGCACCAGCCTTTGCCTGCCAGCGCCCGGGTCGAGCAGCAGCGCCCACGCGCACGTGCTCAGGCGATGTTGAGCATCTGACCGGATGCCTAATAAAAGTCATTAAACTCGACCAACTCCCTGCATTTCTTCGATACAATCTCCCCCCGATTATAAGGACGTCTCCTGATCGGGCCCCGCAACAGCGTCAATGCGCTTGCATTGGCATCCAAATCGCCCACAGAGAGCCGCCCACACAGATCGAGTGAAGCTGGCGTGCTTGCTGTTTCCCTGGCAAATCCCGCTTTTCGCGAATCTGCAGAGCTGTCATGACGCTCGGCCACTGAGTTGTTTGCCCCTTCGGGCACGGTGCCAGCCCCGGACAGCCCTTTTTGAGGTTCACGTCTTCAAAAGAGCGTGAAAAAAACGGGTTTTCACAACTTCACAAGAGTGTGGCGAGCAAATGAATAGTTTTGCGTCTGAACATGCACCATTAGCGTCTGAAACAGCCCAACGACACAGGAACGGGAACGCCTCGAATACCGGAGCCTGAAGCCTGTCCGCTACGGATTTGGTTGCACAAACGGATGTCTCGACCATAAGTCGAATTGCCAGCCCCGTGCCGAAATGAGTTCATGGGACTCTTTAAGCCAGGCCGCACGCATCCGTCGAAGTTGCGAAAAATTGCGAAGATTCGGACATGGCACACCTGACCAAGGATACCCGGGGCTCAACTGACCTGCCCTGGACGCCTGGCAGCCATGCCGACAATTTGGTGCTGCAGATTTTGGAGACGCGTTAAATGGCGCATAACGAAGCAGTCGACGTAGTTCTGGTTGGGGCCGGCATCATGAGTGCCACCCTCGCAGTACTGCTCAAAGAGCTCGACCCGGCGATCAAGCTGGAAGTCGTCGAGCTGATGGATTCCGGTGCCGCGGAGAGTTCCAACCCATGGAACAACGCCGGTACCGGCCACGCCGGCCTGTGCGAGCTGAACTATACACCGCAGGCTGCCGACGGCACCGTCGACATCAAGAAAGCCGTGCACATCAACACCCAGTTCGAGGTGTCGAAGCAGTTCTGGTCGTACCTGACCAAGAAGGGCACGTTCGGCTCGTGCAAATCCTTCATCAGCCCGGTGCCACACCTGAGTTACGTCGAGGGTGAGAAAGGCGTTTCGTTCCTCAAGGAACGCTTCAACGTGCTGCACAAGCACCACGCCTTCGCCGACATGGAATACACCGAAGACAAGGCGAAGATGGCCGAGTGGATGCCGCTGATGATGCCGGGTCGTCCAAAAGACCAGGTGCTCGCCGCCACCCGCGTGATCAACGGCACCGACGTCAACTTCGGCGCCCTGACCAATCAGCTGCTCAAGCACCTGACCAGCGCACCCGATGCCCAGGTCAAGTACTGCAAGCGCGTGACCGGTCTCAAGCGCAACGCCAACGGCTGGACCGTCAGCATCAAGGACGTCAACAGCGGCAGCAGCCGTGAAGTCGACGCCAAGTTCGTATTCCTCGGCGCCGGTGGCGCGGCCCTGCCGCTGCTGCAAGCCTCGGGCATCGAAGAAAGCAAAGGCTTCGGCGGCTTCCCGATCAGCGGCCAGTGGCTGCGTTGCGACAACCCGGAAGTGGTCAAGCATCACCAGGCCAAGGTTTACAGCCAGGCCGCCGTGGGTTCGCCACCGATGTCCGTGCCGCACCTGGACACCCGCGTGGTCGACGGCAAGAAATCCCTGCTGTTCGGGCCATACGCCGGTTTCACCACCAAGTTCCTCAAGCACGGCTCCTTCATGGACCTGCCGATGTCGGTTCGCGCCGGCAACATCGGCCCGATGCTGGCCGTGGCGAAAAACAACATGGACCTGACCAAGTACCTGGTCAGCGAAGTGATGCAGTCGATGGAACAGCGTCTGGAATCCCTGCGTCGTTTCTACCCGGAGGCGAAAGCCGAAGACTGGCGCCTGGAAGTGGCCGGCCAACGGGTGCAGATCATCAAGAAAGACCCGAAAAAAGGCGGCATCCTGCAGTTCGGTACCGAACTGGTGGCTGCGAAGGACGGCTCCCTCGCCGCCCTGCTCGGCGCTTCGCCAGGCGCTTCCGTGACCGTCTCGATCATGCTGGAACTGATCGAGAAGTGCTTCCCGGCCAAGGCCAAGGGTGAGTGGGCTGCCAAACTGGCGGAAATCTTCCCGGCCCGTGAAAAGGTTCTGGAAACCGACGCTGCGCTGTATCGCAAGATCAACACGCAGAACAACGTCGCGCTGGAACTGGTTGAAGCCAGCAACGAGACCGAAAGCTACGCCTGATTCGGCTCCATGAAAAACGCCCCGCACTCGATGAGTGCGGGGCGTTTTTTTATGCCTGTGGAAAACTTCGGGCGATCAGCCGCGTGCTTTCTCGATCAGCTCGATGTATTCCGGGGCGTTGCGCTGATCGCGGATCTGGTCGACGAAGGTCTTGCCGTGCTCGTCCTTGCCATCCACGTCATAACCGGCTGCAACGAAGAACGTCAGGAAACGCTCGAAATCGTCGATGCGCAGGCCACGGTAAGCCTTGACCAGTTTGTGCAGCGACGGCGAGGTGGCGTCGACCGGCTCAAAATCGAGGAACAGCTTGATCTGCTCATCGCCGATCTCGTCACCAATCACTTGCTTCTTATCTTTACGCATTGCCGACTCCAGCTCGCAGACATTTCACGGGGCGGGCAGTTTACCCCTGCGCAGGCACAAGGCTCAACGCGAGCGCGTGCTGCCGGTGTGCAAATCGGCCCAGATGTGGCCGTTGGCGTAGGTCAGGAACTGGCAATACACGGTGTCATTGCGCAACAGATCGATCACCACCCGGTACTGGGCCAGCGGGTAGAACAGCGTCAGGGTCTTGCTCTTGTCGTCATACACCGGTTTTTTCAGGCTTTTGCTTTCGCCATCGAAGTTGACCAGCACCTGATTGATCGTCGCGCCCTTGTTCAGGGATTTGCCCTTGAGGCGGATCATCAAAGGCGAGGTCACCGGGATCGGCTGCTGATTGGACTGACGCTGGGCCCCCACGACCACTGAATAGTCGGTGACCTGCAACAGTTGCTGCTGCTCGGGTTCGGCATCACGCAGGGTCAGATCGTCCGGCGGCAGGAATTGGCTGTGCATCGGGGCGGCGGCCAGGGGCAGGCTGAGGGTCAGCAACAGGGCGGCGCAGCTGCGGATCAAGAGGCTCATGACAGGCTCCGGGGGGGCGGGGCCGAGCACTTTAGCAGTCTTTAAAAGCAAAAGATCGCAGCCTGGGGCTGCGATCTTTCAGGGGTTCTTACATGCCTTTGACGGCGAAGATCCCGTTGGCGTTGCGCCAGTAGCCTTTGTAGTCCATGCCGTAACCGAAGATGTAACGGTCAATGCACGGCAGACCGACGAAATCGGCTTTCAGGTCAGGACGGGCCTTGCGGTCGTGATCCTTGTCGATCAGCACGGCGGTGTGCACTTTGCGCGCGCCGGCGTGACGGCAGAAGTCGATGATCGCGCCCAGGGTGTGACCTTCGTCGAGGATGTCGTCGATGATCAGCACGTCGCGGTCGATGAACGAGACTTCCGGCTTGGCTTTCCAGAACAGGTCGCCGCCGCTGGTTTCGTTGCGATAACGGGTGGCGTGCAGGTAGGACGCTTCCAGCGGGAACTGCAGATGGGTCAGCAGTTTGCCGGAGAAGATCAGGCCGCCGTTCATCACGCAGAACACCACCGGGTTGCTGTCGGCCAGTTGTTCGTTGATTTGTGCACCGACGCGGGCAATGGCAGCCTCGACTTCAGCTTCGGTGTACAGGCAGTCAGCCTCTCGCATGATTTGACGGATATGCTCGAGATCAGCGGACATGGCGCTCTCCAAGGGGGGTCTGTTTCGGAAAAGCGGGCAAAGGTACGCATCCCGCACGGCCGAATCAAGCATTTGTGGACTAACGTACTGTATGTCCTATAGGACATCACCCTCGGATAGATTAATCTAGGCCGGTTTTTTTGCCCGCCGCCGGAGCCTTTCCCCATGTCCATCCAAGAGATCCGCCATCCGCTGATCCGTCACAAACTTGGCCTTATGCGCCGTGCAGACATCAGCACCAAGAATTTCCGCGAGCTCGCTCAGGAAGTCGGTGCCCTGTTGACCTATGAAGCTACCAAAGACCTGCCGCTGGAAACCTACGATATCGAAGGTTGGTGCGGCACTGTGTCGGTCGAGAAAATCGCCGGCAAGAAGATTACCGTCGTGCCGATCCTGCGTGCCGGCATCGGCATGCTCGAAGGCGTCCTGAGCCTGATCCCGGGTGCGAAAGTCAGCGCCGTCGGCGTTGCCCGTAACGAAGAAACCCTGCAGGCCCACACCTATCTGGAAAAACTGGTTCCGGAAATCGACGAACGTCTGGCGATGATCATCGACCCGATGCTCGCCACCGGCAGCTCCATGGTCGCGACCATCGACCTGCTGAAGAAGGCCGGTTGCAAGGACATCCGCGCGATGGTGCTGGTTGCCGCGCCGGAAGGCATTGCCGCTGTCGAGAAAGCACACCCGGACGTGATCATCTACACCGCGTCCATCGATCAGAAACTCAACGAGCACGGTTACATCATTCCTGGGCTTGGCGATGCCGGTGACAAGATCTTCGGCACCAAGCAGAAGGACGCGTAAGCATGCAGCAAGAGTTCAACGATCCGCTCTGGCGCACGGTGCTGTCCGGCGCGCAGATGCTGTTCGTGGCTTTCGGCGCCCTGGTGCTGATGCCACTGATCACGGGCCTGGACCCGAACGTGGCACTGTTTACCGCGGGTCTGGGCACGATTCTGTTCCAGATCGTCACCGGGCGTCAGGTGCCGGTGTTCCTGGCATCGAGCTTCGCCTTCATCACCCCGATCATTCTCGCCAAGGGCCAGTTCGGCCTTGCCGCGACCATGGGCGGCGTGATGGCGGCCGGTTTCGTCTACACCTTCCTCGGCCTGGCCGTGAAGATCAAAGGCACCGGCTTCATTGACCGTCTGCTGCCGCCAGTCGTCATTGGTCCGGTGATCATCTCCATCGGCCTGGCCATGGCGCCGATTGCCGCGAACATGGCGATGGGCAAGGCCGGCGACGGTTCGGAGCTGATCCATTACCAGACCGCGATGATGATCTCGATGCCGGCGCTACTGACCACGTTGATCGTGGCGGTATTCGGCAAAGGCATTTTCCGCCTGGTGCCGATCATTTCCGGCGTGCTGGTGGGTTTCGCCATGTCCTTCTATTTCGGTGTCGTCGACACCGCGAAGATTGCGGCAGCCCCATGGTTTGCACTTCCTCATTTCACCGCGCCGGAGTTCAACTGGCAGGCGATCCTGTTCATCGTCCCGGTGGCGCTGGCCCCGGCCATCGAGCACATCGGCGGCGTGATTGCCGTTGGCAGCGTGACCGGTCGCGACTACCTGAAGAAACCAGGCCTGCATCGCACCCTGCTCGGTGACGGCATCGCCACCACCGCAGCCGGCCTGTTCGGCGGCCCGCCCAACACGACCTACGCCGAAGTGACCGGTGCGGTGATGCTGACCAAGAACTACAACCCGAAAATCATGACCTGGGCGGCGATCTTCGCCATCACCCTGGCGTTCATCGGCAAGTTCGGCGCCCTGCTGCAAAGCATTCCGGTGCCGGTGATGGGCGGGATTCTGTGCCTGTTGTTCGGTTCGATCGCGGCGGTGGGGATGAACACCCTGATCCGTCACAAGATCGATCTGGGCGAAGCGCGCAATCTGGTGATCGTTTCGGTGACTCTGGTGTTCGGTATCGGCGGTGTGCTGGTCGGCACTGGCACAGGTCCCGACGACTTCGGCCTCAAAGGCATCGCGCTGTGCGCGGTGGTGGCGATTGCGCTGAACCTGATCCTGCCGGGCAATGACAGCTGGAAACACAAGAAGGCGGATGAGCCGCTGATCTAAGCCTTAGCTTCAAGATCGTTCCCACGCGGATCACCCCACACTGATCGTTCCCACGCTCTGCGTGGGAATGCCTCTGGGGACGCTCCGCGTCCAGTGACGCAGAGCGTCACGAGCTGCATTCCCACGCGGAGCGTGGGAATGATCATCAAAGGGCCAGTGGCGCCCGTTCACACAGGGTTGCCAACGCCTTCGCCCATTGCGGGTCGTCATTCAGGCACGGCACCAGCACCAGCTCCTCTCCCCCTGCCTCGCGGAACTGTTCCTTGCCGCGATCACCGATCTCTTCCAGGGTCTCGATGCAATCGGCAACAAACGCCGGGCACATCACCAGAATCTTCTTCACGCCGCTCTTGGCCAGTTCATCCAGCCGCGCTTCGGTGTAGGGTTCGATCCACTTTGCCCGACCCAGCCGCGACTGAAACGACACCGACCATTTGCCATCCGGGATACCCATGCGCTTGGCAAACTCGGCCGCCGTGCGCAGGCACTGGCCGCGATAGCAGGTCGCAACGACTTCCGGCGGCGCACCGGCGCAGCAGTCGCCGCCGCCCTCGAAACTGTGCCCCGGATTGAGTTTTTTCAGGTGCCGCTCCGGCAAACCGTGAAAGCTCAACAACAGGTGATCGTAATCCTGCTGCAAATGCGGTTTGGCGCTCGCCACCAAGGCGTCGAGGTATTCCGGCTGATCGTAGAACGGCTGCAACACCGACAGTTGCACATCGAGCTTCTTCTCGCGCAGCACCCGTTTGGCTTCTTCAATCACCGTGGTGGTGGTGCTGTCGGCGAACTGTGGATAAAGCGGCGCAAGGGTGATGCGTTTGTGCCCCGCCGCGACCAGTTTCATCAGGCTGTTCTCAATCGACGGCTCGCCGTAACGCATCGCCAGTTCCACCGGGCCACGGGTCCACTGAGACGTCATCTGCTGTTGCAGGCGACGGCTGAGCACCACCAGCGGCGAACCCTCGGCCCACCAGATCGAGGCGTAGGCATGGGCCGACTGCTCCGGGCGCTTGATCAGGATCAGCGACACCAGCAGACGCCGCACCGGCCATGGCAGGTCGATCACGTACGGGTCCATCAGGAATTGATTGAGGTAGCTGCGCACGTCGGCCACCGAAGTGGAGGCCGGCGAACCCAGGTTGACCAGAAGCAAGGCGTGATCGGTCATGCAACGTCCTATTTCAGAGGCGGCCGGAAAGATCGTCCAGGGCCGCGCGTAAATCCGTGAACCGGAAAGTGAATCCCGCTTCCAGCAAGCGTTTCGGCGTGGCGCGTTGGCCACCCAGCAACAGCAATGACATCTCGCCGAGCCCGACCTTCAACGCCAGGGCCGGCATCGGCATGAACGCCGGGCGGTGCAGCACGCTGCCCAGCGTCTTGGCGAATTCGCGATTGCGCACAGGTTTCGGCGCGCACGCATTATAAGGACCGCTCGCCTGATTGCGGTGCAGAAGAAAATCAATCAGGGCGATTTGGTCATCGATATGAATCCACGGCATCCACTGCCGACCATTGCCCAAAGGCCCGCCCAGCCCGAGCTTGAACGGCAGCAGCAGCCGCGACAAAAAGCCGCCCTCGGCCGACAGCACCAGCCCGGTGCGCACCAGCACCACGCGAATATCCATCGCTTCGGCGCGTTGCGCGGTTTCCTCCCAGGCGATGCACAACTGGCTGGCGAAATCGTCGATCACCGGCGGCGAGTCTTCGGTCAACTCACGCTCGCCGCCGTCACCGTACCAACCCACGGCCGAGCCCGAGATCAGCAGCGACGGTTTCTGCCCGCGATGTTCCAGCCACGCCAGCAACGACTCGGTCAGCGTGATCCGGCTGCTCCACAACAACGCCTTGCGCCGATGGGTCCACGGCCGGTCGGCAATCGGCGCGCCGGCGAGGTTGACGATCACGTCGACCGGCTCGTCGCCAAGGTCCTCCAGACGCGCGATTCCACGCACCTGGGCGCCACAGATGTTCGCGACTTTTTCCGGACGACGACTCCAGACCGTCAGGCGATGCCCCTGCCCGGACCAGTGCCGGCAAAGCTGACGTCCGATCAATCCAGTACCGCCGGTCAGCAATATGTGCATGACTTCTACCTCGCGTGGCGTTTTACCCCGATCACTAGTCTATTTTTATAAACAGGGATCTTTTCTATCGGGCAGGCTCTATTGTTTAACCATAGGCCAAGCTGTCAGAACGAGAACGCTGGAAGTTATACCAAAAAACAAAATTGTACAGGTTTCATCCACGGCGTAGTCTGTACAGAAAGGTAAACGAGGCCCCTATGACTGTACCTATCGCAATCATTGGCACCGGCATCGCCGGACTCTCCGCCGCCCAGGCCCTGACGGATGCCGGGCATACCGTTCAGTTGTTCGATAAAAGCCGCGGCAGCGGCGGGCGCATGTCGAGCAAGCGCAGCGACGCCGGTTCGCTGGACATGGGCGCGCAATACTTCACCGCCCGTGACCGACGCTTCGTCACCGAAGTCCAGCGCTGGCAAAGCAAAGGCTGGGTCGCCGAATGGGCACCGCAGCTTTACACCTTTCATGGCGGGCAACTGAACCTGTCGCCGGACGAACAGACCCGCTGGGTCGGCACGCCGCGCATGAGCGCCATCACCCGAGGTCTGCTTGACGGCCTGGAAGTACACTTCGCCTGCCGGATCACCGAGGTCTATCGCGGCGAAGAACACTGGCACCTGCAGGACGCCGAAGGCTTCACCCACGGGCCGTTCAGCCATGTGGTGATCGCCACGCCGGCGCCTCAGGCCACTGCTTTGCTGGCCGCCGCACCGAAACTCGCCGGCGCCGCCGCCGGGGTGAAAATGGACCCGACCTGGGCCGTCGCCCTCGCCTTCGACACCCCGCTGGATACGCCGATCGAAGGCTGCTTCGTCCAGGACAGCGCCCTCGACTGGCTGGCCCGCAACCGCAGCAAACCGGGACGCGACACCACGTGCGACACCTGGGTCCTGCACGCCACCAGTGCCTGGAGCCGGCAACACATCGACCTGCCCAAGGAGGCGGTGATCGAACAATTGCACGGCGCCTTCGCCGAACTGCTGCACAGCGCCATGCCGGCCCCGACCTTCAGCCTCGCCCACCGCTGGCTCTATGCCCGGCCGGCCAGCAGTCATGAATGGGGCACCCTGGCCGACGCCGATCTGGGCCTGTACGCCTGTGGCGACTGGTGCCTGTCGGGTCGGGTCGAAGGGGCGTGGCTCAGTGGTCAGGAGGCTGCAAGACGCTTGCACGAACACTTGCAGTGAACCGCATCAACCCGCGCAAATTGCTGCTGTCGAAGTGGACAGCAGCCCATCCGCAAAACCGTGAAAAGCATTTTCTGGTGACCGAACTGTTCCGCGACGAAGACGGCACAGTGCTGGAAATCGAGTTGCAGGCAGTGCTGACCCGGCGGACCGAGCAATGCGACTGGCAAGCCCTGCAGGATGATTCACGCTGGAAAATCGGCTGGCGCTGAATAACTCAAAAACTTGTACAAACAATTTGACTTGTACACCTTTGAATCTATGCTGAAAGAATGTTGTACAGATCTATTCCTCTGTACAGATTCAGATTCGAGGTCACTGCATGTCCGACTCATCGACGTCCCCACCGAAAATCGCCATCAGCGCCTGCCTGATGGGCGCGGAAGTGCGCTACAACGGTGGGCACAAAGAATCGCGGCTATGCACCCGCTCCCTCAGCGAACATTTCGAATTCGTCCCGGTGTGCCCGGAAGTCGCGATCGGCCTGGGCATTCCTCGCGAGCCGATCCGTCTGGTCGGTGACCCGGAACAACCCGAAGCCCTCGGCACCGTCGATCGGGAGATCAACGTCACCGGGCCGTTGGCGGAATACGGCCAGAAAATGGCTGCCGAGCTGGATGACATCTGCGGCTACATCTTCATGCAGCAATCACCGTCCTGCGGGCTGGAACGGGTCAAGGTCTATCACTCCAACGGCGCGCCATGGGGCAACGGTCGAGGGATCTACGCCCAGGCGTTCTGCGCGGCGCACCCCGAATTGCCGGTGGAAGAAGCCGGGCGCCTGAACGATCCGGTGCTGCGGGAAAACTTCATCACCCGGGTGTTCGCCTACAGCGACTGGCAGCACGTTCTGCGCAAAGGCCTGAGCCGCCGCGCCCTCACCGACTTCCACTCGCGCTACAAATACCTGCTGATGGCCCACAACCCGGTGCAATACAAAGCGCTGGGCAATCTGCTGGGCAACATGGGCCGGCTCGATCCCGAAGAACTCGGCCCGCGCTATTTCAGCGAACTGATGGCGGCACTGAAAAAATGCGCCACCCGCCGCACCCACAGCAATGTCCTGCAGCACATCAGTGGCTACCTGAAACAGGTCATCACCCCCGAAGACAAACAGGAAGTGCAGCACATCATCGGCCAGTACCGGCACGGCATCGTGCCGCTGGTGGTGCCGCTGACGCTGCTCAAGCATCACTTTCGCCTCCACCCGGATCCCTACATTGCGCAGCAGGTGTACCTGCAACCGCATCCGGAAAACCTCAGCCTGCGAAACGCCATTTGATGAACGACTCACCCGACACCAGCGCCCGTGAAGACCTCGGCGCCGACTTCAGGAAAGCCCTCGACGAAGGCTGGCTGCCGATTCGCGAAGTCGCGCGCCAGACTGGCGTGAATGCCGTGACCCTGCGCGCCTGGGAACGCCGCTACGGGCTGATCGTCCCGCAGCGCACACCCAAGGGTCATCGTCTTTACAGCGCCGACCATGTGCAACGCATCCAGAACATCCTCACCTGGCTCAATCGGGGCGTTGCGGTCAGCCAGGTCAAACCGCTGCTCGACACGGCGCAAGCTTTAAACGAACCGGTGGAAGACGAGTGGCATCCGCTGCGTCAGGCCGCCCTGCTGGCGGTCACTCACCTGAACGAGCGCAGCCTCGACGACAGCATCAACCAGGCGATGGCGCTGTACCCGCCGCGCACACTCTGCGAGCAATTGCTGCTGCCGCTGCTGAGCGATCTCGAACAGCGCTGGCAGGGCCAGTTCGGTGCGCAGATGGAGCGGGTGTTCTTTTTTGCCTGGTTGCGCAGCAAATTCGGCGCACGCATCTACCATAACAATCGTCAGTTGCGCACCGCGCCGCTGCTGCTGGTCAATCAGTCGGATTTGTCGCTGGAGCCGCACCTGTGGCTCTGCGCCTGGCTGATCAGCAGCGCCGATTGCCCGGTGCAGGTGTTCGACTGGCCGCTACCGGCCGCAGAGCTGGCGTTGGCAACCGATACCCTGCAAGCCCGTGGCGTCCTGCTGTATTCCAGCAAAGCCCTGAGCCTTGCGCAGCTACCGAAACTTTTGAATGGCGTCAGCTGCCCAAAACTGATTGCCGGACCAACGGTGTGCATTCACCACGCCGAGTTGTCCGCCAGAACTTCCGAGATTGCTGACCTGCTCCTGGCCGAAGATCCTCTTTCGGCGCATCGGGTGCTGGTTCAGCGTGGGTTGATTTAATGATTCAGACAGAGACCGACATGCAATTGATCTGGCTGCGCAGCGACCTGCGCCAACATGACAACACCGCCCTCGCGGCCGCTGCCGAGCGTGGCCCGACCGTGGCCGTGTACCTGTTGAGCCCCCAGCAATGGCAGGAACATGACGACGCGCCGTGCAAGATCGATTTCTGGCTGCGCAATCTGCGCGAGTTGAGCAAAAGCCTGGGTGCCCTGAACATCCCGCTCCTGATTCGTACCGCGCCTCACTGGGATCAGGCACCTGCGGTGCTGCTCGAACTGTGTCGACAACTGAAGATCGAAGCAGTGCACGTCAACGAGGAATACGGCATCAACGAAAGCCGTCGCGATGCCGCCGTTGCCGAGACGCTGCAAGCCGAAGGCATCACCTTCCACAGCTACCTCGACCAATTGCTGTTCAAACCCGGCAGTGTGCTGACCAAAACCGGTACTTACTTTCAGGTGTTCAGCCAGTTCCGCAAGGTCTGCTACGAGCGCCTGCATCGCTCGATGCCTTCGCTGAAACAGGCGCCGGGCAAACAATCGGCTCTGAACATCGACAGCGACCCCGTTCCAACAACCATCGAAGGGTTCCCGACACCCGGCGAATCCCTGCGCGCCCTGTGGCCCGCCGGTGAAGCCGAGGCCCGGCGCCGCCTCAACACGTTCGCCGATGCGCAGATCGACTACTACAAGAGCGAACGCGACTTCCCGGCCAAACCCGGCACCAGCCAGCTCTCGGCCTATCTGGCCGCCGGCGTGATCTCGCCGCGCCAATGCCTGCACGCTGCCCTGCAATGCAATCAGGGTGAGTTCGAAAGCGGCAAGGTCGGGGCCGTCACCTGGATCAACGAACTGCTGTGGCGCGAGTTCTACAAACACATCCTCGTCGGTTATCCGCGGGTTTCACGCCATCGCGCATTCCGCCCGGAAACCGAAGCCCTCGCCTGGCGCGATGCGCCTGCGGATCTGGCCGCTTGGCAAGAGGCCCGCACCGGCTTGCCGATCATCGACGCGGCCATGCGCCAATTGCTGGAAACCGGCTGGATGCACAACCGCCTGCGGATGGTGGTGGCAATGTTTCTGACCAAGAACCTGCTGATCGACTGGCGCGAAGGCGAGCGCTTTTTCATGCGCCACCTGATCGACGGCGACCTGGCTGCGAACAATGGCGGCTGGCAGTGGAGCTCCTCGACCGGCACTGATTCGGCGCCGTACTTCCGTATCTTCAATCCGCTCAGCCAGTCGGAAAAATTCGACAGCGAAGGCCTGTTCATCAAGCACTGGTTGCCAGAGCTCGCCGGGCTGAACAAGAACGAAGTCCACAACCCGGCCAGTGCCGGCGGGCTGTTCGGCATCGCGGACTATCCGGCGCCGATCGTCAATCTGAGCGCATCACGGGAACGGGCGCTGACAGCGTTCAAGAACCTGCCGTCACGCGCGTCTCAAGGAGTGAGCGATGAGTGAATTTCTGCGCGGTTTCGCCCATCGGTTCGCACAGTTGAACAAAGACAACCTGCGCACCCTGGATGAACTGTACAGCGAGGACATTCATTTCACCGATCCACTGCACGAAGTGCAGGGGCTGACGAACCTGCGCGCTTACTTCAGTGAGTTGTACGCCAACGTCAACGAACTGCGCTTCGATTTTCACGGCTTCGACCAGATCAGCGACGGCGAAGGCTATCTGCGTTGGGTCATGAGCTATCGCCATCCGCGTCTGAGCGGTGGGCAACTGATCCGCGTCGCCGGCTGCTCGCACCTGCTCTGGCGCGACAAGGTTTACCGCCACCGGGATTACTTCGATGCCGGAGCGCTGCTTTATGAACATTTACCTGTATTGGGCCGAGTGATTGCCTGGCTGAAAGGGAGATTGGGATGAGTCGTACAGCTCCACGGCGTTATTGGCTGACCGGTGCCAGTAGTGGCATTGGCGCGGCATTGGCGGAAGAAATCCTCAAGACCGGTGCACATCTGGCGGTCAGTTCCCGCCAGGTCGCGCCGCTCAAAGTGCTGTCGCAACGTTATCCGGGACAAGTACTGGTGGTGCCCGGCGATCTGACCAACAGTCAGACCGTGCGCGAAATCGGCGAACAGATCGCGGCGGACTGGGGCTCACTGGATTCTGTGATCCTTAATGCGGGCACCTGCGAATACGTCGACACCCACCATTTCGACGCCTCGATCATCGAACATGTGGTGCGCACCAACCTGCTCGCCAGCAGCTATTGCATCGAAGCCGCCCTGCCCTTGCTACGCAAAGGCACAGCACCGCATCTGGTGGGGATGGCCAGCTCGGTGACCTATGTGCCGTTGCCCCGGGCCGAGGCCTATGGCGCATCGAAGGCCGGGCTGCGTTATCTGTTCGAATCCCTGCGCATCGATCTGGCCGACGAAGGCATTGAAGTCACGGTAATCAGCCCCGGCTTCGTCGACACGCCGCTGACCGCCAAAAATGATTTTCCGATGCCGCTCAGTTGGCCTGTGGAAAAAGCCGCTCGGCATATCTTCGCCAAGCTGAAAGATCGGCCGCTGGAAATCGCCTTTCCGGCGCTGTTCATGGCAGTTCTGTGGCCACTGTCGAAAATGCCCGCACGCGTACAACTGGCGATTGGCAAACGCATGGTACGCAGCACCCCGCCGCTCAGGGATCCCACATGAAAATCGCCATTGTCGGCAGCGGGATCGCAGGTTTGACCTGCGCTTATCTGCTCGCTCGCCAGCATGAAATCACCGTGTTCGAAGCCGACGCCCGGGTCGGCGGCCATACGCACACGGTGCCGGTCACCGTGGACGGGCGCGACTGCGCGGTGGACACCGGCTTCATCGTGTTCAACGACTGGACGTATCCCAACTTCATTCGTTTGCTCGGCCAGTTGGGCGTGACGTTCAAACCCACCGAGATGAGTTTTTCGGTCAACGATCCGGACACCGGCCTGGAATACAACGGCAACAACCTGAATAGCCTGTTCGCCCAACGCAGCAATCTGTTGTCGCCCGGGTTCTGGGGCATGTTGCGCGACATCCTGCGGTTCAATAAAGAGGCCCGGCGCGACCTCGCCGAACAGCGAATCACCGCCGACACCACCCTCGACGATTACCTCAAGGCCGGCGGTTACGGCGAGCGTTTCATCCTGCATTACATCGTGCCGATGGGCGCGGCGATCTGGTCGATGCCGATGGCCGAGATGCTCAATTTTCCGTTGCAGTTTTTCGTGCGTTTTTTCGAGAATCACGGGTTGCTGTCGATCAGCAATCGCCCGCAGTGGCAGGTGATCGAGGGCGGTTCCAGTGCTTACATCACGCCGTTGACCGCGTCGTTCAAGGAGCGCATCCGCCTGAACTGCCCGGTGGGCCGGATCGATCGCGACGCGCACGGCGTGGTTATCCACAGCCCCGCCGGCATCGAACGTTTCGACAAAGTGGTGCTGGCCTGTCACAGCGACCAGGCCCTGGGATTGCTGGGCAATCCCGGTCATGCCGAACGGGAAATCCTCGGCGCCCTGCCCTACGCCGACAACGAAGTGGTGCTGCACACCGACACCCGCCTGCTGCCCGCACGCAAGCGGGCCTGGGCCAGCTGGAATTATCGCCTCGGCGGCGCCGGTCATACCCAGGCCGCCGTGACCTACGACATGAACATTCTGCAAGGGATCCAGAGCGACACCACGTTCTGCGTCAGCCTCAACCAGAGCGCCGGCATCAGCCCGTCCAAAGTGCTCGCACGCTTTACCTATGCCCACCCGCAATTCAGCCTTGCTGCGGTGGCGGCGCAGCAGCGCTGGGCCGAAATCGACGGCGAGCAGCACACGCATTATTGCGGCGCCTATTGGGCCAACGGTTTTCATGAGGATGGCGTGGTCAGCGCTTTGCGCGTGGCCGCGTCCTTCGGAGAAAGCCTGTGAACAGCGCACTCTACAGTGGCTGGATCGCCCATCGGCGATTCGCCCCGCGCCGTCATGAATTCCGTTACCGGATCGGCATGCTGTACCTCGATCTGGCTGAACAGGAGGCGGTGCTGGGCCTGTCCCGACTGGCAGGCGCCAGACGCTTTGCGCCGTTTTCATTTCGCGAAACCGACTACCTGAAAACCTTCACCGGCCGCGGCGTGCGCCTGAGCGATGCGGTTCGCCAGTTGGTGGGCGAAGCCCTGGGCCATGCGCCGCAAGGTTCGATCTGCCTGCTGACCCAGCCACGCAGCTGGGGCCTGTCGTTCAACCCGGTGAGTTTCTTCTATTGCCACGAGGCCGACGGCCAACTGGCGGCGATTCTTTGCGAAGTCAGCAACACCCCGTGGCGCGAGCGTTTTCACTACGTGTTGCCGGCCCGAGCGCCGACCAACCTGCAGGACTTTCACCAGCACTTTGCCGTGGCCAAGGCGTTTCATGTGTCGCCGTTTCTGCCACCCGATCTGGAATACCGCATGAGTTTCAGCCCTGCCGCGCAAAACCTTGGCGTGCACATGGCCGACTGGCAAGGCGAGCAAAAACTGTTCGACGCCACCCTCGACCTGCGACGCGAACCCCTTGATCGACGCCACTTGCATCGGCATCTGTGGCGTTTTCCCTGGATGACCGCCAAGACCGCGCTGGCGATCTATTGGCAGGCGCTACGCCTGTTGCTCAAGCGTACGCCGGTGTTTGCCCACCAGCGCGCCGACGACCGTTTTCGAACCGCCACCGTACCGCCCGAGGAACGCCACCATGAAATCCACTAGCGTCTCGGCCAAAGCCAGCCTGCTCAGCCCCCACGGCCTGAGCGGTTCGCTGCTGCGCCGGGGAGTACTGCGCCAGCTGGAGCAGCTCAAACAAGGCCAACTGATCGTCATCGAGGACGGTGAACGCCACGTCTTCGGTACGCCGGGCAGCGCATTGGTGGGGGAGATTCAGGTCATGGATCCGGCTGCCTGGGGGCTGGTCGCCGGCAATGGTTCGATCGGTGCCGGTGAGGCTTTCATTCATGGTTACTGGCGCTCGCCGGACCTGACGGCGGTGGTGCGGGTCTTCGTCAGCAACCTTGAAGTGCTCGACGGAATGGAAGGTGGCCTGGCCCGGCTCGGTCGCCCGCTGGTGCGCGGGCTGCACTGGCTCAACCGCAATACGCGCAAGGGTTCGCAGAAAAACATCGCCGCGCATTACGACCTCGGCAATGACCTGTTCGAGCAGTTTCTCGACCCGACCATGATGTATTCCGCCGCGCAGTTTCTCAGCCCCGACGACAGCCTGGAGCAGGCGCAACTGAACAAACTGGAGCGGATTTGCCAGAAACTCGCGCTCAAGCCCGGCGACCATCTGCTGGAAATCGGCACCGGCTGGGGCAGCATGGCGCTCTACGCCGCGCAGCACTACGGCTGCAAAGTCACCACCACGACGCTGTCGAAGGAGCAGTTCGCCTTCACCGCCGCGCGCATCGAACGCCTCGGCTTGCAGGATCAGGTGACGCTGCTGCTCAAGGACTACCGCGACCTCACCGGCCAGTACGACAAACTGGTGTCGATCGAGATGATCGAAGCGGTCGGCCACCGCTTCCTGCCGACCTACTTCAAACAGTGCGCGCACCTGCTCAAGAGCAACGGCCTGATGCTGCTGCAAGCGATCACCATCCGCGAACAACGCTACGAGCAGGCGCGTCGTGGGGTGGACTTTATCCAGCGTTACATTTTCCCCGGCGGCGCCCTGCCCTGCGTGCAGAAAATGCTCGAGATCGTCAGCCGCGACACCGACATGAACCTGTTGCACATGGAGGATTTCGGCCTGCACTATGCTCGTACCCTGCGTCTGTGGCACGAGAACTTTCGGCATGCTCAGGGTCGCCTGACCGAGTTGGGCTATGACGATTACTTCCTCAGGCTGTGGGAGTTCTACCTGTGTTATTGCGAGGGCGGATTCCTCGAACGCACCATCGGTACCGCGCAACTGTTGCTGGCCAAACCGGCAGCGATGACCGCGCCTTTGCTGGGCCGGTTCGATGCTTGAGCGGTTGGCCAACGCGGTGCTGTTCCAGATCGGCTGGCTGGCCTGCGTACTCGGCGGTAACAGTTTGTGGTTGCTGCTGGCGCTGGCGGTGCTGGTGATTCATCTGCGCTGGATCAGCAGTTGGGCGCAGGAAGGCCGGTTGATCCTCAGCGTGGTGATTATCGGCACGGCGGTGGACAGCGTGTTGCGCGGCCTCGGGGTGTTCGAGTTCATGGATCTGTCGCCGCTGATTCCACTGTGGCTGATGTTGCTGTGGGGATTGTTTGCCACGACATTGCGTCATTGCCTGCATTGGAGCGCACGGCCGTGGTGGCTGGCCAGCCTGCTTGGCGCGGCGGGTGGCGCGCTGTCCTATGGCGCTGGCGGACGACTGGCCGGTGTGCAGTTTCCTTTCGGTGAGCTCCCTACCCTGATCGGCATCGCGCTGTTGTGGGCGTTGCTGTTTCCGCTGCTGCACCAATTGTCCCGGCGCCTGGCGAGCTAAACGCCTGTCAGGCCTTTCACACGCTCATCGGCCACTGCCGTACACTGGCGCCATGAAAACCATTCCCCATCGGCAAATCGCCGAACCCGTGGTCACGTGTTCGACCTGTGCAGCCTGCTGCTGCCAGCTCGAAGTGATGCTGATCACCGACACCGGCGTACCCGAGCGTTTTATCGATACCGACGATTGGGGTGGTGAGGTGATGCTGCGTCTGGACGACGGCTGGTGTGCGGCGCTGGATCGCGACACGATGATGTGCACGATCTACGAGAAGCGTCCACTGATCTGCCGCGAGTTCGAAATGGGCGCACCGGAATGCATCGACGAACGCCAGGGGATTGCCACGGCGTATCGTTGAATGTGAAAAGGGAGCGCGATGCGCTCCCTTTCTTGTCTGCTTACAGCGGCATCGTGTAATGCAGCGAGTAGCTTTCGACCCCGTCATTGTTGCTGCTCAGGCCGGCGTTGGAATAGTGCGTCGCACGGATCCCGACTTCATGCCCGCCATTGAAGCGCAGGCCGAAACCGAAGCGGTCTTCAAACTGGAAGGCGCCGCCAAGCTTGTTGTCTTCATATTCGGTGTTGGAGAACAGCGCCACGCCGATCCCCGCCTCGACATACGGTTTGACCGACTGACCGGCAAACTCGTAAACAAACACTGGCGAGAACGACAGGCTGTTGTTGCTGGAGGTCTTGTCGCCTTCCCAATAGGTGTAGGCGCCGCTCCAGTAACCGGTCAGGCGACCGACGTCGCTTTGCAGCCAGCTTTTGTCCCAATCGAAATTCATGCCCAGGCGATAAGTCATCGTCGAATCGCTGGTGGCACCCACTGCAAACTCGACGCCAGCAGCTTGTGCGGTAAAACTTTGCCCCATCAGTGCAGCCGCAATCGCGGCCAAGCAGAATAGTCGCTTCACGTTGAAACTTCCTTTTCCGGAACGATCGTTTGGTTTTTCTAGGTCACTCTGCGCTATAGAAGTCTGCGCTTGGTCAGAAGTTCAGCTGACTTTTTAGATATTTCACATTTTTTTTACAAGGTGAATTTTTCGACGTCGCCATCGACTTGGCCTAGCAGAACCAAGGTCTTGCGCAAAGACGCGGGATCGGCGCTGGTCCAGAATCTGACCGGTCGGTTCGGCCCTTCGGCGAGCAGGTCCCGCTCGGCCAGCAGCCGCTGCAATTGGCGCGCTACCGCCGCGCCCGTATCGATCAGGCTAATGCTCTCGGGGATCATCGACTTGAGCATCGGCTTGAGAAACGGATAGTGGGTGCAGCCCAGAATGATCGTGTCGCAACCGTTGGCCAGTAGCGGATCGACGTAGTGCTTGAGCAATGCACGCAACTCGGGGCTGTGCAGATCGCCGCTTTCAATCCGCTCGACCAGTCCGGGGCACGGTTGAGTGATGACCCGCACATCGGTGGCAAAACGATCGAGCAGCGCTGCAAACTTCGCACTCTGCAAGGTGCCGGTGGTGGCGAGTACGCCCACCACGCCGCTGCGGGTGGCGGCGGCGGCAGGCTTGACCGCCGGCTCCATGCCGACAATCGGCCACTCGGGAAAGTCCCGACGCAGATCGGCGACGCCGGCCACGGTCGCGGTGTTGCACGCGATCACCAGCGCCTTGGCGCCCTGCTCGCGGAAAAAACCGGCCATCACGCTGCAACGCTGGCGGATGAATTCCGGGGTTTTCTCGCCATAAGGAATGTGGCCGCAATCGCCGAAGTACAGCAGCGATTCATTCGGTAGCAGTTGCTGGATTTCCGCCAGCACCGACAGACCGCCGACGCCGGAATCGAAGACGGCAATCGGCGCTTCACGCATGCTGCGAACCACAGACGCTGCAACCGGGGTCGCGCTTGACCCGCAGCTCACGGAAACGCGAGCCAAGTGCATCGATCAACAGCAGACGACCCACCAGTGGCTCGCCAAAACCCGCCAATAACTTCAGGGCTTCCAGCGCTTGCAGGCTGCCGACCAGACCGACCAGCGGCCCGACCACGCCGGCTTCGCTGCAAGTCAGTTCGGCTTCGCTGCCGTGACCGTACAGGCAGTGGTAGCACGGGCTCTCGGCGCGACGCGGGTCGAACACCGAAAGCTGGCCTTCAAGGCGGATCGCAGCGCCGCTGACCAAGGGCTTGCGCGCCGCCACGCACGCGGCGTTGACCGCTTCGCGGGTGGAGAAATTGTCCGAGCAGTCGAGCACCAGATCCACCGCCGCCACGGCGGCGGCGAGGGAATCCTCGTCCAGTGCCTGACGATGAGGAATCAGTTTGATTTCAGGGTTGATCGCGCTCAGGCGCTTGAGCGCCGAGTCGACCTTGGTCATGCCGACGCTGTCGGTGTCGTGGATGATCTGGCGTTGCAGGTTGGTCAGGTCGACCGTGTCGAAATCCGCCAGATGCAATTCACCGACACCCGCCGCCGCCAGATACAAGGCAACCGGCGCACCGAGACCACCGAGGCCCACGATCAATACCCGGCTGTCCTTGAGCTTCAACTGGCCATCGATGTCGATGTGTTGCAGCAGGATCTGCCGACTGTAGCGCAACAATTCCTGATCATTCAGCACGGCAGGCGCCCCAGGCTGATCCGTTGATGGCCGCCCAGATCGGTGCGGCTGTGAACTTCTTCGAAACCTTGCGTCAGCAACAGATCGCGCACGGCTTCGGCTTGATCATAGCCGTGTTCGAGCATCAGCCAGCCGCCGGCTTCCAGATGCCCCGGCGCCTGGGCAATGATCAGACGCAGATCGTCGAGCCCGTCGATGCCGGCCACCAAGGCGCTTTCCGGCTCGAAGCGCACATCGCCTTCCACCAGATGCGGATCGGCGGCGCGAATGTACGGCGGGTTGCTGATGATCAGTTCGAAACGCTTGCCTTCGAGGGCGCTGAACCAGTGACTGCTCAGCACCGTGGCGTTGTTCAAGTGCAGGCGCTGGCGATTGCGTTCCGCCAGGGCCACGGCTTCCAGCACGCGATCCACGGCGGTGACTTTCCACGCCGGGCGTTCGCTGGCCAGAGCCAGGGCAATCGCCCCGCTGCCGGTGCCGAGGTCGAGCACTTTGGCCGGGGTCGCCGGCAACAATTCCAATGCGGCTTCCACCAGCAGTTCGGTGTCCGGGCGCGGGATCAGCGTGTGCGGCGCGACTTCCAGATCCAGCTTCCAGAAACCCTGCTGACCCAGAATGTAGGCGACCGGCTCGCCGCTGCGACGGCGTTGCAAGTACTCGGCGAAGACCAGTGCGGCTTCGCTGGGCACGATGCGCTCGGGCCAGGTGTGGAGAAAACTGCGCGACTTGCCCAGCGCGGCGGCCAGAAGCAATTCGGCATCCAGACGCGCGGTGGGCGAATCCGGCAGTTCGGCGGCGCGCAACAGGCTGGCGATGATGGTCATTTACTCACCTATCGCTGCGAGCTGGTCGGCCTGGTATTCGGCCAGCAACGGCTCAATTACCGCTTCGACGCCACCGGCGAGGATTTCATCGAGGGAATACAGGGTCAGGTTGACGCGGTGGTCGGTGACCCGGCCCTGGGCAAAGTTGTAGGTGCGGATACGCTCGGAGCGGTCACCGGAACCCACCAGCAATTTACGTTCGCTGGCGATGGCGTTGGCCGCAGCAGCCGTCTGCTGGTCGTTGAGCTTGGCCGCCAGCCAGGCCATCGCACGGGCACGGTTCTTGTGCTGGGAACGTTCTTCCTGGCACTCGACAACGGTGCCGGTCGGTATGTGGGTGATGCGGATCGCCGAATCGGTGGTGTTGACGTGCTGACCACCGGCCCCGGAGGAGCGGTAAGTGTCGACGCGCAAATCCGCCGGGTTGATCTCGATGGCTTCACGCTCGTCCGGCTCGGGCAATACCGCCACGGTGCAGGCCGAGGTGTGGATACGACCCTGGGATTCGGTGGCAGGTACACGCTGTACGCGGTGCGCGCCGGATTCGAATTTCAGCTTGCCGTAAACGTTGTCGCCTTCGATGCGGGCAATGACTTCTTTATAGCCACCGTGTTCGCCTTCGTTCTCCGAAAGGATCTCCACGCGCCAGCCACGGCGTTCGGCGTAACGCGAGTACATGCGGAACAGGTCGCCGGAGAAGATCGCCGCCTCGTCGCCACCGGTGCCGGCGCGGATTTCGAGAAACACGTTGCGCCCGTCGTTGGGATCCTTGGGCAGCAGCATGCGCTGCAGGTCGGATTCCAGCGTGATCAGCAATTCCTTGGCTTCGCGGACTTCTTCCACGGCCATTTCACGCATGTCCGGGTCGCTGTCCTTGAGCAGCGCCTGCGCGCCTTCAAGATCGCTTTGTACACCGAGCAGCTTTTTATAGCCTTGTACCACCGGCTCAAGTTCAGCGTATTCCTTGGAATAGGCGCGGAATTTGGTCTGGTCGGAAATGACTTCGCCGTCGCCGAGCAGCGCGGTCAGTTCCTCGAAACGGTCCTGGAGAATGTCCAGCTTATTGAGCAGTGACGCTTTCATTGCGGTTTTTTATCCGAAAAGCTATCCGGTGAGCCCTCAAGGGCAAAGAGTTCCTGAGCCATGGCCAGCGCATCGAGGCGGCCTTCGGCAGAAAGCTTTTTCAACTGCACGCTCGGGGCGTGCAGGAGTTTGTTGGTCAGGCCACGGGCCAGTTGCCCGAGCACGTCTTCGGCGTTGCCGCCGTTGGCCAGCAGGCGCAGGGCCTTTTGCAGTTCTTCGTCTCGCAGGCGTTCGCTCTGCTGACGATAGGCCTTGAGCACATCGACCGCCGCCAGCTCGCGCAGGCGCACCATGAAATCGTCGGCGCCGACCGAAACCATCTCTTCGGCCGCTTGCGCTGCACCCTGACGGCTCTTGAGGTTTTCGGCGACCACTTCGTGCAGATCGTCGACGCTATAGAGGTAAACGTCGTCGAGTTCGCCGACTTCTGGTTCGATGTCACGGGGAACGGCGATGTCGACCATGAAGATCGGCTTGTGCTTGCGCAGCTTCAGCGCGCTTTCCACCGCGCCTTTACCGAGGATCGGCAACTGACTGGCGGTAGAACTGATGACGATGTCGCTGCGTACCAGTTCGGCCGGAATATCCGAGAGCAACACCGCGTGGGCACCGAACTGTTCGGCCAGCAGGCTGGCGCGCTCCAGGGTCCGGTTGGCCACCACGATGCGCTTGACCCCCAGCTCATGCAGATGGCGGGCGACCAGGGTGATGGTCTCACCGGCGCCGATCAACAGGGCCTGGCTGCGTTGCAGGTCGCTGAAAATCTGTTTCGCCAGGCTGACGGCGGCAAACGCCACGGACACCGGGTTCTCGCCGATGGCGGTGTCGGTACGCACTTGCTTGGCGGCATTGAAGGTCGCCTGGAACAGTCGCCCGAGCAGCGGCCCGATAGTGCCGGCCTCGCGGGCCACGGCGTAGGCCGATTTCATCTGGCCGAGAATCTGCGGTTCGCCCAGCACCAGCGAGTCGAGCCCGGAGGCGACGCGCATCATGTGACGAACTGCCGCATCATCTTCATGCACATAAGCACTCGCGCGCAGCTCATCGAGGCTTAAATGGTGATAGTCGGCCAGCCAGCGCAGCACGATATCGGCCGAAAGCTGATCCTGTTCTATATACAGCTCACTGCGATTGCAGGTGGAGAGGATCGCAGCTTCGCGGCTGTCGGTGAGTCGGCAGAGCTGCTGCAAGGCCTCCACCAGCTGCTCAGGGGTAAAGGCCACGCGCTCGCGGACGTCTACTGAAGCAGTCTTGTGGTTGATACCGAGTGCAAGGAAGGCCATTCAAGGTCGCTGATGGTGACGTGAAGCCGGCAATTGTCCTACTTCGTCAGATTCAGAACAACTACCGCTGACTATTGTCCCAATTGTCGGCCCCTATAATGGCCACAATCGAGACTCGGTTATGTTTGGCCGAAGGCTTGTGTCATGATGATCCGACCGCAGGTTAGTCGTCCTCTTCCTATATGAATAGATCTTCCGCGTTGCTCCTCGCTTTTGTCTTCCTCAGCGGCTGCCAGGCCTTGGCCCCCGTTTCGCAGGACGGTGCCTCACCGGTCGAAGACACCACGCCGGCTCCTGAAAAGCCCAAGGTTTACAGCTCGTTCAGCCAGGAAACGGTGTTCAGCCTGCTGAGTGCCGAACTCGCCGGCCAGCGCAATCGTTTCGACATTGCCCTGGACAACTACGTGACCCAGGCCATCAATACCCAGGATCCGGGCGTTTCCGAGCGTGCGTTCCGCATCGCCGAGTACCTGGGTGCCGACCAGCCGGCCCTCGATACCGCGCTGATCTGGGCGAAAAACGCCCCGGACGACCTCGAAGCGCAACGCGCCGCCGCCGTGCAACTGGCTCGCGCCGGGCGCTATGACGACTCGATGGTCTATATGGAGAAAGTCCTGCAGGGCAAGGGTGACACCCATTTCGACTTCCTCGCGCTGTCGGCCGCCGACACCGATCAGGAAACCCGCAACGGCCTGATGAAAAGTTTCGACCGTCTGTTGCAGCGTCACCCGAACAACAATCAGCTGATTTTCGGCAAGGCCCTGCTGATGCAGCAGGACGGCGACACCAAAGGCGCGCTGACCCTGCTCGAAGACAATCCTCCGGAAGACGGCGAGATCGCCCCGATTCTGCTGCGCGCACGCCTGCTGCAAGGGCTGAATCGCGGCGACGAAGCGCTGCCGCTGCTGCAGAAAAGCATCAAAAAATACCCGGACGACAAGCGACTGCGCCTGACTTACGCGCGGATGCTGGTAGAGCAGGACCGGATGGACGACGCCAAGGTCGAGTTCTCCACCCTGGTCCAGCAATACCCGGAAGACGACGAACTGCGCTACTCGCTGGCGCTGGTGTGCCTGGAAGCCAAGGCCTGGGACGAGGCCAAGGGTTACCTGGAAGACCTGATCGCCCGGGAAAGCCACGTCGATTCGGCACACCTGAACCTGGGCCGCATTGCCGAAGAACGCAACGACCCGCAAGGCGCGCTGATCGAGTACGCCCAGGTCGGCCCCGGCAACGACTATCTGCCGGCGCAACTGCGTCAGGCCGATATTCTGATGAACAACGGCAAGACCGCCGAAGCCCAGAGCAAACTGGCCGCCGAGCGTGACGAACAACCGGATTACGCGATCCAGCTTTACCTGATCGAAGCCGAAACCCTGTCAGCCAACAATCAGGGCGACAAGGCCTGGAAAGTCCTGCAACAAGCGTTACAGCAGTACCCGGACGATCTGAACCTGCTTTACACCCGCGCGATGCAGGCGGAAAAACGCAATGATCTGGCGCAGATGGAAAAAGACCTGCGCCTGATCATCAAGCGCGATCCGGACAACGCCATGGCCCTCAACGCCCTCGGCTACACCCTGTCCGACCGCACTACCCGCTACGCTGAAGCCAAGGCGCTGATCGAGCAGGCGCACCAGATCAACCCGGAAGACCCGGCGGTTCTCGACAGCCTCGGCTGGGTGAATTTCCGCATGGGCAATCTGGAAGACGCCGAGAAATACCTGCGTCAGGCCCTCGAGCGCTTCCCCGATCACGAAGTCGCCGCGCATCTGGGCGAAGTGCTGTGGGCAAAGGGCAAGCAGCGCGAAGCGAAACAAATCTGGGGCAAGTTCCTCAAGGACCAGCCTGACAGCACCATCCTGCGCAGCACCATCAAGCGCCTGACCGGATCCGAGACTCTTTAACTCATGTTTTTGCGCCACGTCATAGTTTTCAGCTTCATCGCCCTGCTCGCCGGTTGCGCGGGCTTCGGCGCCCGTGAATCCGTCGAAGGCCACGGCAATCCGGCACAGTGGGCCGCGAACAAACAACACCTGACCGGCCTCGACGGCTGGCAGATCGACGGCAAGATCGGCATTCGCGCCCCGAAAGATTCGGGCAGCGGCACACTGTTCTGGCTGCAACGTCAGGACTACTACGACATCCGTCTGTCCGGCCCGCTGGGTCGTGGCGCGGCGCGACTGACCGGCCGCCCGGGCGCGGTGTCGCTGGAAGTGGCGAATCAGGGCCGTTATGAAGCGCCGACTCCGGAAGCACTGGTCGAAGAACAACTGGGCTGGAAACTGCCGGTCTCGCATCTGGCCTGGTGGGTTCGCGGCCTCCCGGCACCGGACAGTAAAAGCCGTCTGACCCTGGACGGCAACAGCCGTCTGGCCAATCTGGATCAGGATGGCTGGCAGGTCGAATACCTCAGCTACGCCGAACAGAACGGTTACTGGCTGCCCGAGCGGATCAAACTGCACGGCACCGATCTCGACGTGACGCTGGTCATCAAGAACTGGCAACCGCGCAAGTTGGGGCAATAACGCATGACCGCTCCACGCCTCACTCTGCCCTCGCCGGCCAAACTCAATTTGATGCTGCATATTCTCGGTCGCCGTGAAGACGGTTATCACGAGTTGCAGACGCTGTTTCAGTTCCTCGACTACGGCGACGAAATCACTTTCGCCGTGCGTGACGATGGCGTGATCCGCCTGCACACCGAATTCGACGGCGTGCCCCACGACAGCAACCTGATCGTGCGCGCGGCGAAGAAACTGCAGGAACAATCCGGCTGCTCGCTCGGCATCGACATCTGGATCGACAAGATCCTGCCGATGGGCGGCGGCATCGGGGGCGGCAGTTCGAACGCGGCCACCACCCTGCTCGGCCTCAATCATTTGTGGCAACTGGGTTGGGACGAAGATCGCCTGGCTGCACTGGGCCTGACACTGGGCGCCGACGTGCCGGTGTTCGTGCGTGGCCATGCGGCTTTCGCCGAAGGTGTCGGCGAGAAACTGACCCCAGTCGAGCCCGACGAACCGTGGTATGTCGTGCTCGTTCCGCAAGTCGCTGTTAGTACGGCAGAAATTTTTTCAGATCCATTGTTGACACGTAACACGCCGCCCATTAAAGTGCGCCCCGTTCCCGAGGGAAACAGTCGAAATGACTGCTTGCCGGTGGTATCGAGGCGTTATCCAGAAGTACGTAACGCATTGAATTTGTTAGGTAATTTTACCGAAGCAAAACTTACCGGAACTGGAAGTTGTGTGTTTGGGGGCTTCCCAAGCAAAGCTGAAGCTGATAAAGTCTCGGCCCTTCTGACAGAGACCCTTACAGGGTTTGTAGCGAAAGGAAGCAACGTTTCGATGTTGCATCGCAAGCTGCAAAGTCTGCTCTAAAGGAACCAAGTGCCCGGCACTTGCAAGCAACAGATACAGGGGCGTCGCCAAGCGGTAAGGCAGCAGGTTTTGATCCTGCCATGCGTTGGTTCGAATCCAGCCGCCCCTGCCATTTTCCTATACTCATCCAGGTATACCCTCAGCCTTCAGGTACTGCGCGTGTCCAAGATGATGGTCTTTACGGGGAACGCTAACCCCGATCTGGCTCGGCGTGTCGTACGTCAGCTGCATATCCCTCTCGGTGACATCTCTGTCGGTAAATTTTCCGACGGCGAAATTACAGCCGAGATCAATGAAAACGTTCGCGGTAAAGACGTCTTCATTATTCAGCCGACTTGCGCTCCGACCAACGATAACCTGATGGAACTGGTTGTGATGGCTGATGCCTTCCGCCGCTCCTCGGCTACTCGTATCACTGCTGTTATTCCTTATTTTGGTTATGCCCGTCAGGATCGCCGTCCGCGTTCCGCACGTGTGGCTATCAGCGCGAAAGTCGTTGCTGACATGCTCACCGTAGTCGGCATCGACCGTGTTCTCACGGTTGATCTGCATGCTGACCAGATTCAGGGTTTCTTCGATATTCCGGTAGATAACATCTACGGCTCCCCGGTTCTGGTGGATGACATTGAAGATCAGCGCTTCGAGAACCTGATGATCGTGTCCCCGGACATTGGTGGCGTCGTGCGTGCACGTGCCGTTGCCAAATCCCTGGGCGTGGATCTCGGGATCATCGACAAACGCCGTGAGAAAGCCAATCACTCTGAAGTGATGCATATCATCGGTGATGTCGAAGGGCGTACCTGCATTCTGGTCGATGACATGGTCGATACCGCCGGCACTCTGTGCCACGCGGCCAAGGCCCTGAAAGAGCATGGCGCAGCCAAGGTCTTTGCCTACTGCACACACCCTGTGCTGTCGGGTCGGGCCATCGAGAATATCGAAAATTCCGTGCTGGACGAGCTGGTGGTCACTAACACCATCCCGCTGTCCGCTGCAGCACAAGCCTGTGCACGTATCCGTCAACTGGATATCGCACCGGTTGTTGCCGAAGCGGTTCGCCGCATCAGCAATGAAGAATCGATCAGCGCGATGTTCCGTTAAGGGCCCTGCCCTTCTCGAAATGTCTCGTTGACGAAAAGCGCCCCGCCCCGGCATTCCTGCCGGGGCGGGGCTTTTTTGCCCATACCGTGTTCGGCGCTGGTCGCAAACGCCACTCGGTCATGGCTATTTTGGAGATACAAAATGAACGATTTTACTCTGAATGCTGAAGCGCGTTCCGACCTGGGGAAAGGTGCGAGCCGCCGCCTGCGTCGTCTCGCCGCCCTGGTTCCAGCTGTTGTTTACGGTGGCGACAAAGCCCCTGAATCCATCAGCATGCTGGCCAAAGAAGTCGCCAAACTGCTCGAAAACGAAGCTGCCTACAGCCACGTTATCGAACTGAACGTTGGTGGCACCAAGCAAAACGTGATCATCAAGGCTCTGCAACGTCACCCGGCCAAAGGCCACGTGATGCACGCTGACTTCGTACGCGTTGTAGCTGGCCAGAAACTGACCGCTATCGTTCCTGTGCACTTCATCAACGAAGCTGCTCCAGTGAAGAAAGGCGGCGAAATCTCGCACGTTGTTGCCGAGATCGAAGTTTCCTGCCTGCCAAAAGATCTGCCTGAGTTCATCGAAGTCGACCTGGCTAACGCTGAAATCGGCACCATCGTTCACCTGTCGGACCTCAAAGCTCCTAAAGGTGTCGAGTTCGTTGCTCTGGCACACGGCGATGACAAGGCTGTTGCCAACGTCCACGCTCCACGTGTTGCTCCAGAAGCTACCGAAGAAGGCGCAGCAGAGTAATTCACTCTGTCATGCCTGAGTGAGCAGGTAACATCGCGGACTGGAACGTAGCGAGAAAGCGGGCGGGAACGCGGAGTTTACATTCATGGTAAATGAGCATTTTTCGTCCACTTTCGCCGCCTTCCCTGATCGCGGCGATGTTATCCACCACTCAAAGGAAGGGCCCCTATCGTGACTGCCATCAAACTGATCGTTGGCCTGGGAAATCCAGGCGCTGAATACGAGCAGACCCGGCATAACGCAGGGGCCCTTTTTGTTGAGCGCATCGCCCACGCACAGAACGTGAATCTCGTGGCCGATCGCAAGTATTTCGGCCTGACCGGGCGTTTTTCGCATCAGGGTCAGGATGTTCGTCTGCTGATTCCCACCACCTACATGAACCGCAGCGGCCAGGCCGTGGCGGCACTCGCCGGTTTCTTCCGCATCAAGCCTGAAGAAATCCTGGTGGCGCACGACGAACTCGATCTGCCTCCGGGCGTCGCCAAACTCAAAGTCGGCGGCGGCCATGGCGGTCACAACGGGTTGCGCGACATCATTGCGCAATTGGGCAATCAGAATACGTTCCACCGCCTGCGGCTTGGCATCGGCCACCCGGGCGTCGCCAGTATGGTTTCAAATTTCGTCCTGGGTCGTGCGCCACGCGCCGAACAGGAAAAACTCGATGCCAGCATCGACTTTGCCCTCGGCGTGCTGCCGGATATCCTCGCCGGTGAATGGAACCGCGCGATGAAAAACCTGCACAGCCAGAAGGCCTGACTCTAATCCGAGGGGAAACACCATGGGATTCAATTGCGGCATCGTCGGCCTGCCTAACGTCGGCAAGTCCACCCTGTTCAACGCCCTGACCAAATCCGGGATCGCGGCCGAGAACTTCCCCTTCTGCACCATCGAGCCGAACAGCGGCATCGTGCCGATGCCGGACCCGCGTCTGGACGCTCTGGCGGCCATCGTCAATCCGAAGCGCATCCTGCCGACCACCATGGAATTCGTCGACATCGCAGGCCTGGTTGCCGGCGCGTCGAAAGGTGAAGGCCTGGGCAACAAGTTCCTGGCCAACATCCGCGAAACCGATGCGATCGCTCACGTCGTGCGCTGCTTCGAAGACGAGAACGTGATCCACGTTTCCAACAGCGTCGACCCGAAGCGCGACATCGAAATCATCGACCTGGAACTGATCTTCGCCGACCTCGACAGCTGCGAGAAGCAACTGCAGAAAGTCGCGCGCAACGCCAAGGGTGGTGACAAGGACGCAGTGGCCCAGAAGGCCCTGCTGGAGCAGTTGATCCCGCACTTCAGCGAAGGCAAGCCTGCGCGCAGCCTGATGAAGAACATGAGCGCCGACGAAAAAGCGATCATCAAGGGTTTCCACCTGCTGACCACCAAGCCGGTCATGTACATCGCCAACGTCGCTGAAGACGGTTTCGAGAACAACCCGCACCTGGACGTGGTCAAGGCCATCGCCGAAGAAGAAGGCGCGATGGTCGTTCCGGTCTGCAACAAGATCGAAGCGGAAATCGCCGAGCTGGACGACGGTGAAGAGAAAGACATGTTCCTCGAGGCCCTGGGTCTGGAAGAGCCTGGCCTGAACCGCGTGATCCGCGCCGGCTACGAAATGCTGCACCTGCAGACCTACTTCACCGCCGGTGTCGAAGAAGTCCGCGCCTGGACCGTCCGCGTCGGTGCCACCGCACCA
This sequence comes from Pseudomonas aphyarum, assembly GCF_028657055.1. NCBI lineage: Bacteria > Pseudomonadati > Pseudomonadota > Gammaproteobacteria > Pseudomonadales > Pseudomonadaceae > Pseudomonas > Pseudomonas aphyarum. The sequence continues at coordinate 30,059 of NZ_JAMDGS010000022.1, read as the reverse complement.
CAAGCCGCTGGCGTGATCCACACCGACTTCGAGAAAGGCTTCATCCGCGCCGAAGTGATCGCCTACAACGACTTCATCCAGTACAAGGGCGAAGCCGGTACCAAGGAAGCCGGTAAATGGCGTCTGGAAGGCAAGGACTACATCGTTAAAGACGGCGACGTGATGCACTTCCGCTTCAACGTGTAAAAGCTGCACCCAAGAAAAAGCCGCGTTTGATACGCGGCTTTTTTGTGCCTGACATTCAGCCCGTCAGGCCTTTTTGGTTCTCGGCAGGAAGATCGCCAGCACCCCGAACAGCGGCAGGAACGAGCACAGGAAGTACACGTATTCGATGCCGTGAATGTCCGCGAGATGACCGAGCAACGCCGCACCAATCCCGCCAAAGCCGAACATCAGACCGAAGAACACCCCGGCAATCATTCCGACATTGCCCGGCACCAGTTCCTGCGCGTACACCACGATCGCCGAGAACGCCGAAGCCAGGATAAATCCGATCACCACGCTCAGGACGCTGGTCCAGAACAGGTCGACATGCGGCATCAGCAGGGTGAACGGCGCCACGCCAAGGATCGAGAACCAGATCACTGCCTTGCGCCCGATCTTGTCGCCAATCGGCCCGCCGAAGAACGTGCCCGCCGCCACCGCGCCGAGGAACAGGAACAGATGCAGCTGGGAACTGGCCACCGACAGGTCGAACTTCTCGATCAGGTAGAAGGTGAAGTAACTGGTCAGGCTGGCCATGTAGAAATACTTGGAGAACACCAGCAGCCCGAGCACCACCAGCGCGCTGGTCACCCTGCCCTTCGACAGCCCATGAGTGGCGGCCTGGCCGGCCTTGAGCTTGAACAGGTTCAGGTGATGGGCGTACCAGCGGCTGATGCGATAGAGCACGAACAGCGCAAACACTGCGAACAGTCCGAACCAGGCCACATTGCCCTGGCCGAAAGGAATGATGATCGCCGCTGCCAGCAACGGGCCGAATGCCGAACCGGCATTACCACCGACCTGGAAGGTCGATTGCGCCAGGCCGAAACGTCCGCCCGACGCCAGACGCGCGATACGAGAAGCTTCAGGGTGGAAGGTCGAAGAGCCGATACCGATCAACGCCGCCGCCAGCAAGATAAGCGGGAAGCTGCCAACCATCGACATCATCACAATGCCGATCAGCGTGCACACGGAACCTGCCGGCAACAGCCACGGTTTCGGATGCCGGTCGGTGTGATAACCGACCCACGGCTGTAGCAGCGAAGCGGTCAGTTGGAACGTCAAAGTGATCAGGCCGACCTGGGTGAAACTCAGGCCATAGTTGGCCTTGAGCATCGGATAGATCGACGGCAGCACTGACTGGATCAGGTCGTTGATCAAATGCGCCAGCGCCACCGCGCCGATGATGCGCATCACCAGTGGACTGCTCTGGGGAGGAGCGGACGCCGAGGCAGCGGCGGTCTGAACGTTGCTGATAGCCATGGGAGTTTCCGGACTGCAGATGGGTGCACGCGGGCAGGTGCGTCAATGTGCCATTTTTCGGTGCGCCAGCGCCATCCCCTTAGCCAGCTAACGAACTATTCAGTCGTCGCGCCACAAGTGATAGCGCAACGCCATGGTCTGAATCTTGCCTTGCTTATCCGCTTGAACGCGGCGCCCTTACAAAGGGCATCGAGAATGGGAAGTTTCGCTACAGAGCCGGCCTACAGAGCGGGCAAGGGTGAACTTTCGAGGCCTTTTAGCAGGGCACCAATCCCGGTCGCAACGACCGAGATGCACGCCGATGGTGCGTGGTGTCCAGAGGAGTCATGGGGCATGCAGGCTTTTTTATCACCGGGGATCAGGTTGCTGGGGCGGTTTGGCTTCGCGCGTAAATTCCAGTTGTTGTTTCTGCTGTTTATCCTGCCATTGGCCGGCAGCCTGTTGATGATCGGCCAGGACTATCGCGACAAACTCAACCTGATCGCCGGCGAACGTGCCGGTGTGCGGCAGTTGCTCGCCCTCGATGCGCTCGACAACCTGCTCGCCGCTCAACGCGACCGCGCCGCCCGTTGGCGCGCAACGGAAACCAACCGCCAGCCGACGCCCGCCACCCTCGCGGCCATGGCCGCCTTCGATGGTGTGCAACCTGCCGTTGCCCAGGCCACGCTGGAGCTGGGCAATGCCTTGCAGGCCGAGGGCGCGGAAGGTGAAACCCTGACCCGCTATCAGGCCTTGCAAGCCGCGCTCAATGGTCTGGACTCGAAAAGCCTTTCCGGTGTCGGTTGGTGGCCGGATGGTTACGACCGCTTCACCAACGCCCTCAGCGCCCTGCAAGCCTTGCGCGAGCAGATCGCGATGGACAACCGTCTGATCCTCGCGCCGTGGCTGGAAACCTATCTGCTGACGCAGATTTCCACCCAGCACGCACCGGACCTGATCGAACGCGTCGGTCGGCTGGCAGCCGTCGGCCAAGCGTCCGTGGTTTCTGGCCAGTTCACCCTGCAAAGCCGTCTGCAACTGCGTGACCTGCGCAGCCGCATCGGCGATGCTCGCGAGCAGCTGGTAAAAACCGCGAGCCTGCTCGAGGCGCGTCTGCCGCCGGCCCTGCAAGGCTGGGCCGGGCAGTATCACGACAGCCTTAAACAGCTGGACGCCGGGTTGAAAGTGCTGGATGACGGCGTGTTCGGCGGCAGCATCAATCTCAAGCCTGAAGAATTCGAGCGCACTCTCGATGCCCTGCTCGGCAACCTGGCCACACTGCGCCAGCAATCGCTGGTGTCGCTGGATCAGCGGCTGGATGACTACCACGGATCGGCGATTCGTCAGTTCATCGTTGTCGCGGCGGTCTTCGGTTTCCTGTTGCTGGCGGCGCTGTATCTGTTCGTCTGCCTGCAAGCCTCGATCCGTCGCAGCGCCAGTGGCATCACGCTACTGGCCGAAGCCTTGCGCGACGGTAATCTGAGCCTGCAGGTGCCGGTCGTGGGCCGTGATGAACTGGCGTCGATCAGCACCGCACTCAACGTGGCCGTGGTGCAGTTGCGCACCAGCCTGCTGGGTGTCGATCACGAGACTTCGCAACTGAGCAACGCCGTGCGCAGCCTCAACGATCACTCCAGCGGTGCTCTCAGCGAAGTTGAAGCGCAGCAATTGCAGATCAGCCAGATCGCCGCAGCGGCCACGCAACTGGCGGCGACGTCCCAAGGTGTGGCGCAGAGTTGCGAACAGGCTTCCGGCAGTGCCCAGCACACCCGGCGCATCGCTGCCGACAGCAGCCGTGACAGTCAACGCACAACGGCGAGCATTCAGCAGCTCAATCAGCGCCTGAACGAAACTGCAGCAGCGCTCGGCCGGGTCAGCGAGCAAGGGCAGCAGATTCAACTCGTGGTCGACACCATTCGCGGCGTCGCCGAGCAGACCAACCTGCTCGCACTCAACGCCGCCATCGAAGCCGCTCGGGCCGGGGAACAAGGTCGTGGTTTTGCCGTGGTGGCCGACGAAGTGCGCAGCCTGTCGCAACGTACGCAATCGTCCACGGCGCAGATCGCCGGAACGGTCGACAGCCTGCGCAACACGGTCAATGAAGCCGTGAGCCTGATGGAAGCGGCGTGCGGCCAGGCGCAATCGGACGCGGAAGCGGTCACGGGACTTGGCGAACGCCTGGGGGAAATCGCCAGCGCCGTGCAGAGCGTCACCGACACCCTCGCCCAGATCGCCACGGCAGTTGAAGAACAGGCCAGCACCGCCGATGAGGTCAGCGGCAATATCCAGCAGGTGGATCAGGCGGCGGTTCGCCTGCTCGAAGGCGCGCGGGCTGTGAACCTCGCGGCGGACACCTTGAGTCAGGGCAGCCATGCCTTGAGTGCGAATACCGGGAGATTTCAGCTGCGTTGAAAGCCCCTCCCGCCCCGATTTTCGGCGCGGGAGGATAAGCGGTTGAAAATAAGAAGAAATATTTTGAATTTACGCTTGACGCTTTTCCATTTCAGGGGAATAATGCGCGCCACTTGGCTACATAGCTCAGTTGGTTAGAGCATAGCATTCATAATGCTGGGGTCCGGGGTTCAAGTCCCTGTGTAGCCACCAAGTACTAAAAACGGCTTACCGAAAGGTAGGCCGTTTTTTTATGCCTCGAGAAAAGTGCCGGCCATCATCAGCCGGCACTTTCTTTTATCCGGCCAGTGCCGCCAGCCCTTTCGCCCAGATCTGCCGCGTGCGCAAACCGACCATCGCCCGCCAGTCCGGGTCGGCGGGATAGAACTGCTCCAGCAGATTCAGTTTGATCTCGCGCCCCGTCGCATCCAGCGGATCGCCATGCAGATGCAGCCAGTGATCGTCGCGCAGGTAACGATGCACGTCCGGTCCCGGATAAGTGCCGCACTCGATCACGAACGGCATCAGTTGCACATTCGGCAAAGCGTTGAGCAGTGCCTGCGAGGTGTAGCCGGTGGCGGTCGCGGCAACACCGGTTTCACTCAAGGTTTCGGCGCCTGTGTGCAAGGTATAGAGCCACGGACCGTAAATCGATTGCGCCTGGGTCAGTGCCGGATACGGTGCCTGGGTAATCGTCAGCAACATTGGATGCCCATACTCGCCGGCGCCGGTGTGCAGGTCGAAACACATCACGGTTTCAGCACCGGCCAGATGATTCTCGATGATTGAATGCAGCGTGCGGTTCGACCAACTCGGCGCAAGTCCACCAAAGAACAGGCCGTCGGGATGACTGTGCTGCCCGCCCTCGACAATCGACATGACAGCCGGCCAGCCGTGCTCGGCAATTTGCGCATCCAGCAAGGCATCCGCCTTTTGCCGCTCGGGGCCATTCAAATCAGTGCAGGCGTAGATTTCATGGAGCGCCGCGTAAGCACGGTTGTCCGGAAGCGGTCGGTTGAAATCCAGGTGATTGCGGTTGAGGTCGATGTTGTCTTCATTGACCCGCCGCAGCCAAGCCGTGCCCCACGGGTTGATCAGGTGAATCATCACGACCGCGACATCCTTCGGCAGCGAGTCCGGCGTGAAATGCTTCAGCCAGTCGATCTGGCACTCCGAGCCGTAATAACCCTCAACCCCGTGGGTGCCGCTGAGCGCCACCAGGCGCCGTTTGGCCGCTGGATTCCCCAGCACCGCGACATCGGTACTCAAAGACTCGCCAAACGGCCCATTGAGCGGATGCGCGTACGAGGAGAGCGTTGCACCCGCCACCTTTGCGGCGGCAAGAAAGCGCTCGCGTTGTTCGCGATAGCTGGGCTGGGTCGGAAACTCGTTGTGCATGGCGGCCTCTTGTTGATTGTTCTGGCTTCACGTTTGCCCATGACCCTACAGAAAATCCGCCAAGGCATGAAGGACAAAGATACCTCCGGTTTGCGTCGTACACGGTCGGCCGATACAGTCCGTCAGACTTTTATCCCACGGACGGAGAGCCCCGCGTGTTTCCAGCCCTGCCCCTGAACCGGTTTCGCCTGCCCGCCCTGACGCTGATCGTCAGCGCCATCGCCCTCACGGCCTGCAACGCACCGCCCTCCTCGACCCTGCCGCTGGCACCGGAAGCCGCCTCCGGTTACCGCACCGGCCTGCAAGCCAGCCACGCCGAAAGACACATGGCCGCCGCTGCCAATCCGCTGGCCGCCGAGGCCGGTCGCGAGATGTTGCGTCAGGGTGGTTCCGCCATCGATGCCGCCATCGCGATGCAAGCCGTGTTGACCCTGGTCGAACCGCAATCCTCCGGGATCGGTGGTGGAGCGATGATCGTGCTGTGGGACGGCAAACAGGTGCGCACCTACGACGGCCGCGAAACCGCACCGGCCGGTGCGACCGAGAAGCTGTTTCTCCAGGCCGACGGCAAACCGATGCCGTTCCCGCAGGCGCAGATCGGTGGACGCTCTGTCGGCACGCCGGGGGTGATGCGTGCATTGGAGCTGGCGCACAAAAAGCACGGCCGCTTGCCGTGGGCAACATTGTTCGAGCCGGCGATCAAACTGGCCGAGCAGGGTTTCGCGATCTCCCCGCGCCTGCATTCACTGCTGGAATCCGACCCGGTGATTCGCCGCTCGCCGGACATGGCCAGGTATTTTCTGAACAGCGATGGCAGCGTCAAAGCCGTCGGCACGCGACTGCAAAACCCGGCGCTGGCTGCCGTTCTCAAACGCATCGCCAACGAAGGTGCGGACGCACTGTACAAAGGCCCGATCGCCGAAGAGATCGTGGCCAAGGTTCAGAGCCACGCCAACCCCGGCAGCCTGTCGCTGAACGACCTCCAGCACTATCAGGCCAAGGAGCGCGCGCCCCTGTGCACCAACTACAAGCGCTGGCAGGTTTGCGGGATGCCGCCGCCATCATCGGGCGGGATTGCGGTGGCGCAGATTCTCGGCACCTTGCAGGCGCTGGAAACCCGCGATCCGCGTCTGGCCCTGACGCCGCTCAAACCAATGAAAACCGATAAACCCGCCGGGATCGAACCTGCGCCGCAAGCCGTGCACCTGATCGCCGAAGCCGAGCGCCTGGCCTACGCCGACCGCGCACAATACGTAGCCGATACCGACTTCGTTCCGGTGCCGGTCAAGGGCCTGGTCGATCCGGGTTACCTGGCCAGCCGCGCCAGCCTGATCGGCGAACGCAGCATGGGCACAGCCAAACCCGGCACACCGCCGGGCGTGCAGGTTGCCTACGCGCCGGATCGCTCGCCGCTGCGCATTTCCACCTCACAAGTGGTCGCTGTCGATGACTTCGGTGGCGCCGTCTCGATGACCACCACCATCGAAGCCGCGTTCGGCTCGCACCTGATGGTTCAGGGCTTCTTGCTCAACAACCAGATGACCGACTTCTCGTTCATCCCCGAAGAGAACGGGCAGAAAGTCGCCAACCGCGTGGAGCCCGGCAAACGCCCGCGCTCGTCGATGGCACCGACCCTGATCTTCGACCGCAACAGTGGCGAGTTCGTCGCCACCGTGGGTTCTCCGGGCGGATCGCAGATCATCGAGTACGTGGCCAAAACCACCGTCGGCCTGCTCGACTGGAACCTCGATCCGCAAAGCGCCATCAGCCTGCCCAACTTCGGCAGCCGCAACGGCCCGACGGAGCTGGAACAAGGCCAGTTCAGCCCGGCGCTGATCCAGGCACTCAAGGACAAGGGCCACACCGTCAACGAAATCGACATGACCAGCGGCACCCAGGCCATCGTGCGGGTCAAGGATGCTCAGGGGAAGGCAACGCTGGCAGGTGGAGCGGATCCTCGGCGTGAAGGGGTAGCGCTGGGGGATTGAATCAGCACTGCCAACTGAAAAAGGCTTACCGAGAGGTAAGCCTTTTTTGTATGTCCTTGGAGGTAGAAAAGCTCGGTTGCAGCGCGGTTCGTCATCAGCGGTTAGCCACCAGATGCGCACCAAACAACAGATAGCAACCACCCGCCAGCCGATCCAGCCATTTGCGTGAGCGTTCATAAACGCCGGCAATGCGTCGGCTGGCGAAGAACAACGCCACACTGCAATACCAGCTGAAGGACAGCGTGGCCATGGTCATGACCGCCAGCGCCAGCAGCATCGGGGGGACGTGGGCGGGCATGGCGGTGGCGAAGATTGTCGCCACGAACAGCGCTGATTTGGGGTTGGTCATGTTGCCCAGAAAACCTCGTCCATAGGCACCGAGTAACGTTTGCTCCGGGGCGTCCGGGGTTCCTTGCGCGACAGGGGCCTTGCGCTTGAACTGCTTGAGCCCCAGATAAATCAGGTAGCAGCCACCGGCAATCTTGAAGCTCAGATAAAGCGCCGGCGCTGCACTGAACAGCGACTGGATGCCCAGCCCCCCGGCCAGTCCCCACAGCACCGTCCCGCTGGCCACCCCGAGCGCCGCCACCACGCCGTGGCGTCGGGAACGGCTGACGGCCAGTTGCGCGATATTGAAAAAATTTGGCCCGGGCGTCACCACGGCAACCGTCCACAACAATGCCAGCGACAGCAACGGAGCAAGATAACCGGAAAAGGAAAGGTCCATGGGGCACGCGCCTGACGGTTTAGAAAAGACCTTTACCTTGCAACATCCGGCAATGACTTGTCATCAAGTGGCGCTCAAACCGAAAGCGTCTTGCCATCCACCGGATCGCCAATCGTCAGGAAATGTCCGCCAGCCACATGGTGCAGAGTGCGCAAGCCGTCGTGCCCCTCGAAGTGCCAGCGCCCATCGCTGAACACCCGCGAATCAGCCTGCGCCGCGATCACCTCGGCCAGGAACAGATCGTATTGCTCGTGATTGCGCGGCTCGGGCAGCAACCGGCATTCAAGCCAGGCGACACATCCGTCGAGCATAGGAGCATGAACCTGTTCACCAGCGAAGCTCTGCAAGCCGTACGCCTGGAACTTGTCCTGACCTTGATCGCGATTGATTTCCAGGCCTGAAGTCGAGCCGACGGTCTGCACGATGTCAGCCTGATTCACGCACGGCACGTTTAGAACAAAGGTGCCCGAGGCCTCGAGCAGTTGTCGGGTCCAGGTGGATTTGTCGAGGACCACCGCGACTTTCGGCGGTTCGAAATCCAGTGGCATGGCCCACGCAGCGGCCATGATGTTGCGCTGCCCGTCATGGGCGGCGCTGACCAGCACGGTCGGCCCGTGATTGAGCAGGCGGTAGGCTTTGTTCAGGGGAACCGGGCGACGGAAGGACTCGCTCATGGGATCTGCTCCGGGAAAAAGAGCCGATTGTAGCGGGATAAAAACAACGAAGGGATTGCCGTGGGCAATCCCTTCGCCTGGCAGGCATCAGCTGGATAGCTGGTTGGCGAACTGGCCGACTGCATCCACCACTTTCTGCGCGCCGTCCTGGATCTCGACGATCACCGTACCGGCCTCCGCCGCCAGCGCCAGACCTTGTTCGGCCTGTTGCTTGCCGTCGGTCATCAGGGCCACGGCGTTGCGCGCCATGTCCTGGTTCTGGCGCACCACGCCGACGATTTCCTCGGTCGCCTGGCTGGTGCGCGAAGCCAGTTGCCGCACTTCGTCGGCCACCACCGCAAAGCCTCGGCCCTGCTCACCCGCGCGAGCAGCTTCGATGGCCGCGTTGAGCGCCAGCAAGTTGGTCTGTTCGGCAATGCCGCTGATGGTCTTGACGATGGTGCCGATCACCTGGGATTGCTCGTTCAGCGCCTCGATACCTTCGCCGGCGGTCTGCATGTGCTTGGACAGATCGCGCATCACGTTGACCGCTTCAGTCACCACACGGGTGCCGCGCTGGGCGGTGCTGTCGGTTTGCAGGGACGTGCTGTAGGCGATGTTGGCAGCGTCGGCAACGGCCTGTTCCTGATTGACCTGATCGGTAATCACGGTGGCGAACTTCACCACTTTGTAGAGCTTTTCGTTGGCGTCTAGCACCGGGTTGTAGGACGCCTCCAGCCAGACCGTCCGGCCATGGCTGTCGACCCGCTTGAAACGGCCGGCGACAAATTCGCCGTTGTTCAGGCGACGCCAGAAGTTCTGGTACTCGGCGCTGTTGGCTTCACCCGATTCGCAGAACATCCGGTGATGTTTGCCCTTTATCTGCGCCAGGCTGTAACCCATGCCTTGCAGGAACCGTTCGTTGGCGCTCAGCACGTTTCCGCTGAGGTCGAACTCGATCACGGCGGTCGAGCGCACCAGCGCGCCGATCAGGTTTTCGTGCTCGCGGGAGGCCTCGATGGTGCGGGTCAGATCGCTGGAGTAGATCGAGAAATGCTTGATTCGCCCGTCTGAAGACCGTACCGGCTGCACGATCGAACGCAGCCACGCCTCTTCACCATTACCGCGGGAAAGACGCACGGCGCCGGCGAAATGTTCGCCACGGGTCAATGCTGCCTTGAAGCGGTGATGAAATTCGTCGGACTTCACATGGGCCGGCACGATGTCTTCGATGGCTCGGCCGATCAGATCGTGGCTCTTGTAGAGCATTTCACTGAGAAAGTTCTGGTTGACCGACTGAATGCGTCCGTCGGGCTCGAGATTGAGGACCATCATCTCGCTTTCCAGGCTCTCCTTCACTTGCAGAAGGCTGGAGAGTTCTTCACGAAGAGCCGCCAGCTCTTGCTTCAGGCGTTTGTTGAACATGGGAAAGCACCGATGGACTGGATGGAGAGCGGGTATGCAGCCTAACCATCGGCCTTGGAAATCTTTTCTGAAGAGCGCTTGAGGCTTGTCCTACAAAAATAGTTACGCCTCGGCAGATCAGGCGGTGCCGGCCACCGGGCACTGTTCTGCGCGCGGCATCCGCGAGCCGAAATACGCCGCGCTGGCGACGCCCACCACACCCATCACCGCGCAGAACATCACGCAGATCCACGGACTCCACGGCATCAGACCGATCAGCAGCAACGGTGTGACACTGGCCCAGGCGGCGTAGGCAATGTTGTAGGTGAAGGAGATCCCGGAAACGCGGATCCGCGCCGGAAACAGACTGACCATCACCGACGGCACCGCGCCCACTACGCCACAGCACAACCCGGCAATGGCGTAGGCCAGACCGACCCAATCCCCGCCGCTGATCAGGCAGGTGTAAAGCAGGCCGATGCCCAGCGGCAGCAGCAGGCTGTAGAGCATGACCGTGCGCCAGGCGCCGATGCGATCGACCAGCCGGCCGGCGATCACGCAGCCGATGTTCAGGAAAACAATGCCCAGCGCGCTCAACGCAAAGGTGTGGCCGGCAGTCATGCCGAAAGTTTTTTGCATCATGGTCGGGGTGATGACCACGAACACCACCACCGCCGAAGTCAGCACGCAGGTCAGGAGCATCGCCGGCAACATGGCCAGCCGATGATCGCGCAGCACGGTGCGCAGCGGCAGTTCGACCCGCGCCTCACGCTGCGCTTCCATCGCCATGAACACCGGGGTTTCGCTCAGCCAGCGGCGCAGCCAGACACCGATCACGCCGAACACACCACCGAGCAGGAACGGATAACGCCACGCGTAATCCAGCACTTCGGCCGGGGTGAACACTTGCGCCAGAAAAGTCGCGGTCAACGCGCCGATCAGATAACCGAAGGTCAGCCCGGCCTGCAGAAAGCCCAGGGCATAACCGCGATGGCCGGCCGGCGCGTGCTCGGCCACGAACACCCAGGCACTCGGCACTTCACCGCCCACCGCCGCGCCTTGCAGGATGCGCAGGGCCAGCAGCAACAGCGGTGCGAAATAACCGATCTGCGCGTAAGTCGGCATGATCCCGATCAGCAGGCACGGCAGCGCCATCATCAGGATGCTCAGACTGAAGACCTTCTTGCGTCCCAGCCGGTCGGCAAAATGCGCCATCAGGATTCCGCCCAGCGGGCGCGCCAGATAGCCGGTGACGAAGATCCCGAAGCTTTGCAGCAGGCGCAGCCATTCGGGCATTTCCGGCGGGAAGAACAGCTGGCTGAGGGTCAGGGCGAAGAACACGAAAATGATGAAATCGTAGATCTCCAGCGCCCCGCCCAGGGCCGCAAGGCCGAGGGTCTTGTAGTCGGAACGGCTGAACGGCGCCGGTCGGGCAGTGGAATGGGCAGTCATGGCAAAGAACTCTGGCAGGCAAAAAACCAAGGCGCCCATGGTCTACGCAAACGGGCCGCCGGACAACCCGTTAGACCATAGTCTGATTCGGTAAAACACGGTCACAAAAATCCGCCGGTTGATTTACTGTTGGCACCTGTCCAGACGGGCCGGCCAAGCCCCGAAGACCACAATAAACATAAAAATCCGAGGTACTCCCGTGGCCGTTGATATCGAAGATAGCCGCTCTGCGCGCTTTGCCTTGCGCTGTTCAAGTTTCGCCGAACGCTGGTTTCCCGACTCCTGGGTATTCGCCGCGCTGGCGGTGATCATCGTCGCGCTGGCGACCCTGGCCATGGGCGCCAAACCCACCGACGCCGCCATGGCCTTCGGTGACGGATTCTGGAGCCTGATCCCGTTCACCATGCAGATGGCGTTCGTGGTGATCGGCGGTTATGTCGTGGCCAGTTCGCCGCCCGCCGTGAAACTGATCGATCGCCTGGCGCGGATCCCGAAGAACGGCCGCTCCGCCGTGGCCTGGGTCGCGCTGATTTCGATGGTCGCGTCCTTGCTCAACTGGGGCCTGTCGCTGGTATTCGGCGGTCTGCTGGTTCGCGCCCTCGCCCGCCGCACCGACCTGAAAATGGATTACCGCGCCGCCGGTGCCGCCGCCTACCTTGGCCTCGGCGCCGTGTGGGCATTGGGCCTGTCGTCGTCCGCCGCGCAGTTGCAGGCCAACCCGGCCAGCCTGCCGCCATCGATTCTGTCGATCACCGGGGTGATTCCGTTCACCCAGACGATTTTCCTCTGGCAGTCGGGGGTGATGCTGCTGGCGCTGATCGTGATTTCGATCATCATCGCCTACGCCACCGCGCCCGGTCCGAACTCGGCGCGTGACGCCAAGGCCTGCGGCATCGACCCGGCCTTCAACCTGCCGCCGCTGCAACCACGCACCCGCCCAGGCGAATGGCTGGAACACAGCCCGCTGCTGATCATTCTGCTGGTGCTGCTGGCGGCCGGATGGCTGTTCCACGAGTTCTCGACCAAACCGGCGATCACCGCGATTTCCGGTCTCAACACCTACAACTTCCTGTTCATTATGCTCGGCGCGTTGCTGCACTGGCGCCCGCGCAGTTTCCTCGATGCGGTGTCGCGCGCTGTGCCGACCACCACCGGGGTGCTGATCCAGTTCCCGCTGTACGGCTCGATTGCCGCGCTGATGACCACGGTCAAGGGCTCCGATGCCCAGACCCTGGCCCATCACATCTCGACGTTCTTCGTCAGCATCGCTTCCCACGACACCTATGCGTTGCTGATGGGTGTGTACTCGGCGATTCTCGGTTTCTTCATTCCGTCCGGCGGCGGCAAGTGGATCATCGAGGCGCCGTACGTGATGCAGGTGGCCAACGATCTCAACTATCACCTCGGTTGGGCGGTGCAGATCTACAACGCCGCCGAAGCTCTGCCGAACCTGATCAACCCGTTCTACATGCTGCCGCTGCTGGGCGTGCTGGAGCTGAAGGCGCGGGATCTGATCGGTTTCTCGTTCGTGCAATTGCTGGTGCACACGCCGCTGGTGCTGGTACTGCTGTGGGCGCTGGGTACGACGCTCTCGTATCTGCCGCCCGTCATGCCTTAAACGATGACGACAGGGTGCCGGCTCCGGCGCCCTGTCTTTCCCTTCGACCCCTTCGACAAAAAGCGACCCGAACGATCCTTCCTGCGGTTGCCTGTCGCAAATAATGGCTCAGAGCCATCATCTTTCTTTACCGCGCCACTGCCTCGGTAATATTCTTGCGCGCCCAATATCTGTTTCATTTTTTGTCTGAGCGCAAAGGGAGTTCGTTGCAATGATCGTCGGGATTGACCTGGGAACCACCAACAGCCTTGTTGCCGTATGGCGCGGCGATGCCACTGAGTTGGTGTCCAATGCCCTGGGGCAGTTCCTGACACCCAGCGTGGTGGGCCTGGACGATCAGGGCCGGATTCTGGTCGGGCAAGCTGCCCGCGAACGCCTGCACACTCATCCGCGCCTGACCGCTTCGCTGTTCAAGCGCCATATGGGCAGTGCGACGGAGGTCTACCTCGGGGATAAAAAATTCCGTCCGGAAGAGCTGTCGGCGCTGGTGCTCAAGAGCCTGAAAGAAGACGTCGAGCGCACCTACGGCCAGACCGTCACGGAAGCCGTGATCAGCGTTCCGGCCTATTTCAGCGACGCCCAGCGCAAGGCCACGCGCATCGCCGGTGAACTGGCGGGCCTGAAAGTCGAAAAGCTGATCAACGAACCCACCGCCGCCGCACTCGCCTACGGCCTGCACCAACGGGACAAGGAAACTTCGTTCCTGGTGTTCGACCTGGGTGGCGGTACGTTCGATGTGTCGATTCTGGAACTCTTCGAGGGTGTCATGGAAGTGCGTGCCAGCGCCGGTGACAACTTCCTCGGCGGCGAGGATTTCGACAACGTGCTGCTTGAGCACTTTATCGATCAGCATCGCAACGTGTCGGACTTCCCCGAGCGCTCCACCATCCTCCAGCCGCTGCGCCGCGAAGCCGAGCGTGTGCGCCGTGCACTGGGCCAGGACGCCAGCGCCGAATTCAGATTGCAGGTCGGCGAAAAGCAATGGACGCAGACCATCACCCAGGCGCAAATGGCGACGCTGTACATGCCGCTGCTCGAACGCCTGCGCGCGCCGATCGAACGGGCCCTGCGCGATGCACGTATCCGCGTCAGCGACCTCGATGAAATCCTGCTGGTCGGCGGCACCACCCGCATGCCGCTGGTGCGCAAACTGGCTGCCGGGCTGTTCGGCCGCTTCCCGTCGATCAGCCTCGATCCGGATCAGGTGGTCGCTCAAGGCGCGGCGATTCAGGCTGCGCTCAAGGCCCGTTCGGCCGCGCTGGAAGAAGTGGTGCTCACCGATGTCTGCTCCTACACCCTGGGGATCGAGACCTCCACCCAGGTCGGTCGTCAGTATGAAAGCGGCCACTACCTGCCGATCATCGAGCGCAACAGCATCGTCCCGGTCAGCCGGGTCAAAACTGTGCAGACCCTTCACGACAATCAGGAACAGGTGGTCGTGAAAATCTTTCAGGGCGAAAGCCGCCTGGTCAAAGACAACGTGGCGCTCGGCCAACTGGACATCAAGGTGCCCAAGCGCAAGGCCGGCGAAGTCGAGCTGGATGTGCGCTTCACCTACGACAACAACGGTTTGCTCGAAGCCCAGGTCAGCATTCCACTGACCGGTCAGCAACATTCGCTGGTCATCGAAAACAACCCCGGCGTGCTGACGCCCGAGGAAATCCAGCAACGTCTGCAAGCCCTGGCGCAATTGAAGATCCATCCGCGCGAGCAACAGGTGAACACCCTGCTCAGTGCACGGCTGGAACGTCTGTATCAGGAAAGCCTGGGCGACCTGCGCGATCAGATCGGCTACTGGGCCAAGCAATTCCAGCAGGCGCTGGATTCCCAGGACGAGCGGCAGATCCGTGAAACCCGTACCGAACTGAGCAAGCAGTTGAGCGCCCTCGACCGTAACCCCTGGCAGTAAGGAAGCACGACATGGAATGCTGGTCTGTCCTGCAACTGCCCGAAGACGCCGGGCTGCGTGATATCAAGCGCAGCTATGCGCGGCTGCTGAAAGTCTTTCGGCCCGATGAAGATGCCGCAGGCTTCCAGCGCCTGCGCGAGGCTTATGAGCGCGCATTGTCGATTGCCCAATGGCGCCTTGAAAACGAAGAGACCGAGGAGCATGGCGACGTCATGCTGGCTCCGGGGATCGCCGCGCTGGCGGTACAAGAGCAGTCCATGGCTCAGCCGCTGCAGAAGACCGGGACCGATGCGTGGGACTACCCTGCGGCGCTATTCGAACCGGTGACCCCGGCCGCGCCCGAGGCACCGCTCGAATCGCAGACCTTGCGGGTACAGCCCCTGAATCCGGAGCCTCTTAACCTGGAGCCCGAGCAGCCGACTGCCGACCCGGCCGTTGAAGCCGCGTCGCAATTGCTGGACGGCCTCTCGGACACCAATCTGGACGAGCGCTGGGAGCAAGCGCGCCAACAGGATTGTGCGCAAGCGTTCCAGACACTGTTGCTGACGTTGTGCTTCGATCATCCCGCGCTGCGCCTTTCGATTGCCCGTTGGGCGGTGCAGCACCTGGGTTGGCTGGGCCCGTGGCAGGAGATCGTCATCGGCGACGGGCAGCGCAGCATTCTCGCCAACGAGCTGCTGACGGATTACCGGCAATCGCTGGAAACGCTGCTCGCATCGCAAAACGAACGCGAATTTCTCGCGCTGCTCAAGACTTACACGGCCCAACCCTGGCTCCAGGTGTTCGACCGTCGGGAGCACTGGCAGCAGATCATCCTGCAACTGCTGCAGGACACAGAGTGGAGCGTTCCGCTGTTCGACCGTATCTCCCAATTATTTGGCTGGGACGACACCAAGGGCATTCATCCGCAACCGGACTGGCTCTGGCAGGCGCTGATCGAGCGCTGCAACCAGGAAAGCCTCTACGACAACCTGTGCGCCCGCGCCGAAGATCAGCGCAACGAGTCGCCCGACGCTCTGGCCGCGAGGATGCTGATCAGCCCGATGAAGCCGCGGCAACAGAAAGACATGACCGACCGGTTCATCCCGGCTGACTGGCAGGCCTGCCAGCAGTTGTCGGAAACCCTCAAATGGCGCTTCCCCGACCTGCTCGCCCGCCTGCCGTACGCCGATGTTTTCTACTGGCGACGGTTTCTGCCGCGCTACATCGCCGGCGAAACCTGGTTGCGCTCATGGGCCGCGATTGCGCTGGCGCTGTGGCTGTTTTATCTGCCTGCCGAGCACAAGACCACGGCAATGAGCATCGTCATTCCTCTGGCCTTCGCCTGCGTTCCTGTCTGGTTTTTCCGGATCGGCTTGAGTTATTGGTTTCTGATCAGCGCCCATTTGATCGTTCAGGACCTGTGGTTGACCGAAAGGATCATTCCACGCCGATGGAACCCTGACACCCGCTGGCTCGTGCTTCGCCATGGCGTACCGCAAGCCGTCATGATCCTGCTGTTCTCGGTCATGCTCGGTGGGCTGGGGGCCTTCACCTATATCGGGGTGATCCTGATCGGGCTCTGGCACAAGCGGCGCATCGGCACGCTCGACCCGGAGTTCAGCGACAAGCACCCGTGGCTGACCGCGCTGCACTGGGCGCATTTCAGCCCGTTGCAACTGCTGTTTCTGGTGGTCATGACCGGCGTGATTCTCGCCAGTCAGCTTGGTTATTCGCTGAAACACCTGTTCCCCGGCTAGGCTAGACGCGGGCCGGATTGCCCTCCACCAAGGTTTTACCCTCGCTGAAAAGGATCTGAGCATGTTGAAACTCGCAGGCCTCACCCTCGCGGCGCTCACGCTGAGCGCCGCCGCCCACGCCGATGTCGACCTGAAACTGGGCAGCACCGAACGCGTCACCCGCCTCTTCGCCTACCCCAACAATTGCAGCGTGATCTGCTTTCG
The DNA here is from genome assembly GCF_028657055.1 of Pseudomonas aphyarum. Lineage (NCBI taxonomy): Bacteria > Pseudomonadati > Pseudomonadota > Gammaproteobacteria > Pseudomonadales > Pseudomonadaceae > Pseudomonas > Pseudomonas aphyarum. Next base: position 13,130 of record NZ_JAMDGS010000022.1, on the reverse strand, counting down.
CAACTGGACGCTGGAGCAGACCGTCGCCCATTACCTGAGCCAGAGCGTGCAGCGCGACGGCTACACCAACGCCAAAGTGCTGGTGAAAAACGACAACGATCAGCTCTACGCCGAAATCAGCGGCGTACCGAAGGGCTACGACAAGCCGCTGACCGCGCTGCTGGACGCCGGCGACCTGGCCTACAACGGCGCCAGCAAACTCAATGCCGACGGCAAATGGGCGTACAGCTGGTACCTGTTCCTGCCACTGGGCATGGCCCTGGAAAACCGCAAAAGTGTCGAGCTGCTGCACTTCCCGCCGGATTACTCGCTGACCCAGGCCCAGGATTACCTGCGCTCGAACACCACCGACCGCTGGGCCGCGCTGCTGACCGACAATGGTATCCCCGCCGACCAGACGCCGGCCTACCAGACCATCATCGACATCGCCCCGATCGCCGCGCCCGCCAGCGCCGGCAAGGATCTGGAAGGCGTGTACGACTACTTCAAGGATTACCAGACCACCATGGTCAAGCAGGTCAGCCAGAACGCCAGCGGCGCCGTGCTGCCGATGGTGGCCTTTGGTGCGCCGGTGCGTAACTGGATCAAGCTGCAATACGGTGCGACCGTGAATGTACTGGGCCTGGCGACCATCAGCCCGAGCGTGGGGGTGAACGTGCCGGTGCTGGGTTCCAACCATCCGAGCTACATCTGGTACGCCGCCGACCCGAGCAACTACACCGGCGACGATGCCCAGGCCAAGGCCGATGCAGCGGGTCTGAAGGTGATGGGGCAAGACTTGAGCGCCGCCTGCTGGCAGGCCGGGATGGGAAGCAAACCGGGCACCGATCCGAAGGCCCTGCTCAACAGCTGCACCCAGACCTGGCAAGTGACGCAGAAAGCCAAGACCTGCGAGCTGTTCTACACCACGATCCGCAACGAGACCGTGGCACAAGCGGACAAGACCTGCTCGACCACACCGGTCAAATCCCAGCTGCAACAGCTGAAAAGCCCATTGCCGGACATGGCCGCGCCCGCCGCCCACCTCTGAGCAACCGGACGTCCTTCCCGTGTCAGCCTTGGCTGACCCGGGAAAGCGTCTATTTCGCCTGTCAGATCTGACAGTAGACCGCTGGTTTGATTTGAGGGATCTTGGATCCAATCGTGTTGCAGGACTGACAGGACGTCAGCCGAGGGAAGTCGCGACACCTGACCAACAGGGAACGTTATGAACATTCACGCATTACCGGGTAAACCGGCACGCGATACCGAGGGCATTTATCCTTTTGCCGGACTCCCCGTGCGCCTCGGATTTCCGTCAAAGCAGGATTTCGAGATTGTTCACGACCCCGAAGGAATTGCCATCGCTGTCATAGCGTGCCGGGCATTCCTGCGCATCACCCGAATGTGCCGGGTTTCAGGCCAGTTGCTGCCCTATCGCTGCCGGCAGACCCGGCAACTGCTGGCCGGCATCCACCTCTACGATCCGCGCTTTTGCGGCGCGTTCGAACATTGCTGCGACCCGAATACCTTTCTCGACATGAGCGAGTTATGGGTGTGGGCCCTGCGCGATATTGTGGTGGGTGAAAGGCTGACTATCGATTACACCGCCACCGAAGACAAACTGCTGCGGCAGTTCGCCTGCGGTTGCGGGTCCTCGCGCTGCCGTGGGTGGATCACCGGTTACGATGAATCACCCAATCTCGAAGGCCAGCGCTATTTACTGAACTGGCGGCGTCGGCAAGGATTACGCTGAACGACCGATCAAGGCGCGCCGACCGGACGCAAACGGTACTGCGGCGGCAATTGCTCGAAACCGCTGATCGTGGTGTTCAGGCTCTTCCAGCGACCATCCTTGATGCCGTAGATGCAGCCGTGGATCGACAGGCTCTGCCCGCGATGCCAGGCGTTCTGGATGATGCTGGTGTGGGCGACGTTGGCCACTTGCTGGATCACGTTGAGCTCGCACAGGCGGTCGACCTGCTCTTCTTCGGTCGGCAGCCTGGCCAGTTCTTCGCGTTTTTCGTAGTACAGATCGCGGATCGAACGCAGCCAGCCGTCGATCAGGCCGAACTGGCGATCCTGCATCGAAGCCCGCACACCGCCGCAGCCGTAGTGTCCGGTCACCAGAATATGTTTGACCTTGAGCACGTCCACTGCGTACTGGATCACCGACAGGCAGTTGAGGTCGGTGTGCAGCACCACGTTGGCAACGTTGCGGTGAACGAACAGATCGCCCGGCAGCATGCCGACGATTTCGTTGGCCGGCACCCGTGCGTCGGAGCAGCCGATCCACAGATATTCCGGCGTCTGCTGGCGGGCCAGCTTGGCGAAGAAATCCGGGTCTTCCTTGGTGATCGCGTCAGCCCAACGCTCGTTGTTATCAATCAGGTCTTGTAAGTCGTGCATGCTGTAAGGCCTCAAGAAAGATGCGCTGGTATGACTGTCGACCGCCCGTCGGGGTCACGCTGGGATCGTGGGTGATTTGCTTTGAATTTCTCGTGCGCCCGGTGAGTCCACCTCAGTAAGGCCCACAGTATGAGGAATTGCCATGACTGATTCACGACGTCCCTTCGATGCGGTGCAACCGGAGCCCATCGATGATAACGAAGACCGCATGGGTTCGGTGCATGAGCTGGACTTCGACGACGAAAAGCCCAGTGCGAAGATCGGCGACGAACTGCCCGAGCGCGAGCGTGAACAGTTGATGCCCCGGGACCGCGTGCGCGAAGCCGGTTTCACCGGGGCATCGACCGCCGATCACGAGCCCACCGACGATGACCTGAGCCCGGAAACCCTGATCCGTGAAGATGGCGCCCGGGATGCCCGGGAATTCGGCGGCGACAATCAGGCCGACTGGGATCTGAGCGTGGTCGACGAGGACGACATCGGCGGCGGCAACGGGCTGGATGAAGCGGAACTGGCGCGCCGCGATCCGCTGGATCGCAAGCGCTGATTACACCTGCGCCTATCAGTCGACGAGCGTGCAGGCCATGACCACGGCATCTTCACGCCCGCCGACCGCCGGGTAGTAATCCCGGCGCCGGCCGATCTCGTTGAAGCCATAGCGCTCGTACAGGCGAAAGGCCGACGTGTTGCTGTCGCGCACTTCCAGGAAACATTCCCGGGCATCGGCGGCGTAGGCGCGGGACATCAGGTATTCGAGCAGGGTCAGCCCCAGCCCGCGCCCCTGGTTTTCCGGCTTGACCGTGATGTTGAGCAGGTGCGCCTCATCGAGAATGATCTGCACCACCCCGTGGCCCACTTGCTGCTCACCTTCGAACATCAGCCAGATCTGGTACTTGCCCAGGCCGTCGAGAAAAATCCCGCGGGTCCACGGATGGCTGTACGCGGCGAATTCAATCTTCAGCACAGCGTCCAGATCCGCCTCGGTCATCGGGCGAAACGATACAGCGTCACTCATTCGATTCTTTCCAGCGCGCCATCAGCCGACGCATGGCTTGCCACACGGCGGCCTTGCGCTGTGGCTCTTCCATCAACAATTCCAGCCCCGGCACGGCCCACGCCAGGCCAAGACCCTCGATTTGCAATTCACGGTTGAACGCTTCGGCATCCGCTTCACCGGCAAAACGCACCGCCGGCAGGCCGATCAGCCACAGGCAGGCGCACGGCGCCGCCTCCATCTGCACCGACAGGAAACCCTGGACGAAATCCCGGGCCGCTTCCGGGCCCTGATCCATCGTGCCGCGGTTCAGCCATGGCCAGCGCACCGGCTCACCGACAATCTGCGGCGCGTCCGGCAGACCGGCGGCACGCAGCATGTCCTTGAGCAACAGATAAGCAGGATCGCGCGACTGGAAAGCTTCGCCTGTGGGTAACTCCACCAGCAGCAGGCAACGGCCGGCGCGCAGCAATTGCAGGGCAAAACGCGGTGGAGGCACCGGCGCCGGCCTGGCCACCACAGGTGTTTCGTCGACTTCTTCGACCGGTTTGGCGCCCGTGCGGGTGCTGGCCAGCGAAGGTCGCGGAACCTCGATCTTCGGCCGTTCGACCGGACGCGCGGCCGGCTGCACCGGCGCTTCGGCCGGGGTTGCCGGGATCACCGGCGCGGCAACCTCGGGCTCGGGCATGTCCAGCAGCTCGGGCCGCGACGGCGCGGCAAAGGGCAATTCGGTGCGCGGCAGCCAGTTGACCACCTGCATGGCGTTCAAATAGGCGCGGCGGCGGGACTCGATTAGCAAGGGTCGGCCACTTGTGGATAACTGAAGTGCGCTGATTCTACCGCCCTTCGCTCAAGATCGCGCGCTGTTGATCGATAGTCTTGACCGATACCTTGACGCAAAGAAAAGCGACAGCCCGTCCCGAGAGTGAATCGCATCCTTCGTGATGCAGTACAATCGCGGCTTTTAATCGCCAACCAGCCGGCCATTCCGATGATCGAACCCAAGCGCGTCTTGCGCGCCCTCGCTGAACACTGGGCACTTCTGGAGCCACTGTGCGAGCACTTCGACCAGGGCACCCTGAGCCTCAACGAACTGCGCACGCAACTGGCCGCCCAGCAACTGGACAGCACGCCGCAGGACATCACCAGCCTGCTCGACGTGTGGATCCGCCTCGACATTCTGGTTCCCGTGGCCAAGAGCCCGAACCGTTTCGAGCTCAATGCGCAGATTCACGACTTCCTCGCCTATCTGCGTCGGGAACACCGTCTGGGCCTGTGCCTGGAAATCGAAGCCTATCTGCGTCACCTCGAGCGTCTGGCCGGTTACATTCAGGATGCATTCGACGTCCGTGACGGCAATGATCTGGCCCGTCAGCTGCGCCTGCTCGACATGCGCGTGCGCGACGTTCTGAAGAAACTCGACAACGACGAACAGGCGCTGGTAGCCGTGGCCGAACGGGCCAAGACCAGCGACCGGCAGATTCCGCTGCGTCAGCGTTACGCCGAAGTGCTGGCGACCTGGGACGAATACGTCGAGCCGATGATCGATCTGGTGAACGCCGACGGCGCCTTCGAGCAAGGCGTGCGCAAGGTCGAAACCGTGCTGCTGAAGATGCTCAGCGAACAGCAGCGCCTCGGCCATCTGGTCGATGACGACATGCTGCTGCGCACTCACGCGCGCATCCTCGAAATGCAGACCAGCGCCCAGTTGACCCTGCGTCACGCCCGTGAACTGCTGCTGCCGCTGCGTGAAGAAGCGCGCCGGCACAACGCCGTGACCCGTGGTGCTGCGCTGGCGCTGGCCGCGATCCGCCGCAAAGGCATCGACGCCGTACCGCAAGCCGCGATGCCGCTGTTCACCCGGCCGCAAAGTACCTTCCTCGGCAGCGCCAGTCAGGTTGAAGCCTACGTCTACGCCCTGGCCCGTTTCGAGCCGAAACCGGCGCGCTTCCCCAAGGCGCACAAGTCGCAGAAGACCGGCGATGCCCCACGTGCACCGCGCACTGTGCGCGAGATGGTCGACCGCTGCGAAGAATCCCTGCCGATGCCGGATCTGATGACCTGGTTGCTGGAGCAGGAACCGGACGGCGCGACCGACGAATTGCTTTACTGGTTCTCGCGCCTGTCGCGGGAAAAACGCTTCAAGCGCGAGCGTCTGGAACGCCGCGAATACCACACTCACGAGCACCAGGTCAGCCTGCGCTCCTTCGCCCTGCTCTCGGCCGGCGACACCGCCGCCGAGGATTCTGCGAGCATCCCCAATGCATCTTGATCTTTCCGAACTGTCGCAACTCGCGCCGATCTTCCGCGAGCTGTTCAAGGGTTACCACGTCAGCCGCCGCGACCCGGAGCTGTACGCACAACTGTCGAACTTCCAGGACCAGTACCGCACGCTGTTCAAGGCACTGGGCTTCGAACTGGTCTGCGACACCCGTGGTTTCTATTACTTCGTGCCGGACATGGCTGCTGCGGCGGTGAACAAGACGGCTCAGCGCCTGGCGCTGTTCACCTTCATCCTCGTCGAGCATCTGGCCGATCAGGGCCGCGACCCGATCGCCGTGCTCGACGGCGGCAGCCTCGGCCGCGAAGAACTGCCGTCGCTGCTGGAAAAGTACCGCGACCTGTTCATCCAGGCCGAAGTGCAGACCGTTGAAGAGCTGGAAGAAAAAATCATGCGCCGCATGACCCAGCTCGGTTTCGCCAGCGAAGAAAACGGCGTGTACCGTTTCCTGCCGCCGATGCACCGATTCCTCGACGTCTGCCTGTCGGTTCAGCAGGACCGCGATCTGGCGGCCAGCGTGCACAGCGTTCTGCCGCTGCCGGCACCGGTGCTGATCGACGAAGCCGCCGAGGCCAAATTCCTCGCCACCGACGACCCGCTCGATCTTTCCGAGTTTGATGAAGAGAGCGAAGAAGACGCACTGGCCAGAGCCATTGCCGAAGAACAGGAGTCCGACGCATGAGCCAGGAACGCTACGGCATCCGCCGCTTTGCCCTTTTGAACACCGCCGGTTACAGCCTCGGCCTGTTTCCGCTGGAAGAACCGCTGTCGGTCTACGGCGCGAACAACCTTGGCAAATCCGCCTCGATCAACGCCTTGCAGTTCCCGATCCTGGCGCGCATGTCGGACATGAGTTTCGGCAAGTACAGCCTGGAGCAATCCCGGCGTTTCTACTTTGCCTCCGACACCAGCTACATCCTCGTCGAAGTGAACCTGCCCCACGGCCCGCACGTGATCGGCGTGGTCGGTCGCGGCCCGGGTGGTGGTTTCGGTCACCAGTTCTTTGCCTATGCCGGCAAGCTCGACCTGGCGCACTACCAGAAGAACGACACCTGCCTGCGGCAGAAAGAGCTGTTCAGCAACCTTGAGAAAGAAGGCCTGAAAGCCTACGAACTCAAGCCCGATGAGCTCCGTCGCTTGCTGGTTGGCGGTCACACGTCGATTCCTCTCGACTTGACGCTGATCCCGCTGCGCTCCACCAGCGAGCAGAGCCTGAAGACCTTCCGCGCTCTGTTCATCAACCTGCTGCACATGCGTGAAATCACTGCGGCCAAGCTCAAGCAATTGTTCCTCGACGCGTTCGAACACAGCCTGCGTTCCGGCAGCGTCGATTACATCGCCGCATGCGAAGAAGCCTTCCGCGACGTGCGTCGTATGGAACAGGACTACAACTCGCTGGTGGCTGCCGGCCCGTTGGTCGAAGCCTTGTCCAATGGCGTGAAACAGCGCGATGTGCTGCGCGGCAAACTGCATCGCCTGTCGCCGCTGCTCGATTCGTTACTCGGCACCTGGTCGGACTATGCCACGGCGCGCAAGGAAGAACTGACGATCCAGGCCGAGCACTACCGTCGTGAGCAGGACGATCTGCAAAACGATCAGCGCGGTGGCACTCAGGAGTTGATGCGTCTGGAGCGGGAAATCTCCGGCATCCAGCGCTGGCTCGGCGAGTTGTCCGTTCTTAAGAACCGCTTCGCACTGGTCGATGACGTCAAAGTCCTGGAGCAGCAACTGCTGGCGGCCAAGGACGCTCACGACGAACTGGCCGGTGCGCTGGCGCAATCCCGTCAGTTCAGTGCCGAGGATCTCGAAGAACGTCTTCGCGATCTGGAAAAACGCCTGAAGTCGGTGAAGCAGCAACTCGATCACGCCGACAACAACAGCTATGCACGCCTGCGCGAAGAGTTCTCGCAACAGGATGTCGAGCGCCTGATGCGCCTGTTCAACAGCGCGCTGTTCAGCCTGCCGCTGGGCGAACACGGCATCACCCTCGACGACGATGGCGAATGGGTGAAATCGGTCGAGTTGATCCTCGACGGCTTCAAGGGCGAGCGTTTCGAAGTGCCGGGCCTGTCGATCGACATCTCGCACATCGAGCCGCCGGCTTTGCAAGCACTGGCCGACCGTGCCGCGTTGCGCGACCAGAAAGAGCGTCTGGAAAAAGAGCTCAAGCAACTCAAGACCCAGCAAGCGGTTGCCTCCGACCGTGCCGCGAGCAAAACCCAGACCGAAGCGCTGTACCAGCAGGTGCTGGATGCGCAAAAGGCTCTGGAAGATTTCCGTCGCACCCAGACCCTGAGCGCCGAAGAAGGCGACAAGCTCGAGCAACTGGCGCAGATGGAAGCCGCGCAGGACGAACTCAAGCGTTCCAGCGATGCGTTCACCGAGCGCGTCCAGCAACTGTCGGCCAAGTTGCAACTGGTCGGCCGGCAGATTGCCGACATGGAAGCCAAGCAACGCACCCTCGACGATGCCCTGCGTCGTCGTCAGTTGTTGCCAGCGGACCTGCCGTTCGGCACGCCGTTCATGGATCCGGTCGACGATTCGATGGACAACCTGCTGCCGCTGCTCAACGACTATCAGGACAGTTGGCAAGGCTTGCTGCGTGCCGATGGCCAGATCGAAGCGCTGTACGCGCAGGTGCGCCTGAAGGGCGTGGCCAAGTTCGACAGTGAAGACGACATGGAGCGCCGTCTGTCGTTGCTGATCAACGCTTACGCGCACCGTACCGACGAAGCCCTGACCCTGGGCAAGGCGCGTCGTGCAGCCGTCACCGACATCGCGCGGACCCTGCGCAATATCCGCAGCGACTACGACAGCCTCGAGCACCAACTGGCGCTGTTCAACCGCGAGATCAACAAGCGTCAGGTGTCCAACCTGCAGAGCTTCCGCATTGTGCTCGCGCCGAACAAGGAGGCGCTCAAGCACATCGACCAGATCATCCACAGCGCCGGTCAGTACGAAGAAGGCGAAACCCTGTCGGTGTTCGACCTGAGCCAAAGTGCGGAACAGGACAACAAGAACGAAGAAGCCAAGGAGTACCTGGCGCGGCTGGTGGCGGCGAACCACAACCAGCTCGGCCTCAAGGACTTGTTCGAACTGGCCTTCGAGATCACCAAGGTCAACGGCCAGCCGGTGATCCACACCGACATCGATGGCGCGGCGTCCAACGGCACCACGATGACCATCAAGGCGCTGACCAACATGTATTTGTTGCTGCACTTGATGGATCGCGACCTGGCCGGGCGTGTGCGCCTGCCGTACTACCTCGACGAGGCAGCGGACATCGACGAGAAGAACCAGGCTGCGCTGCTGGAAACCAGCCTGCAACTGGGCTTCGTGCCGATTCTGGCGAGCGTGAAGCCGCAGGTCTGCGCCAGTGTCGCCATCGACCTGGAAGGCGGCAGCGGCCCGGCCGGCATTTACATCGACGAGGCGGACTGGAAGTACATCCGTCGCCACGATGTGGTGAAGGCTACGATCAACGTCGAAGCGGACGAGCCGGAGCTGGATGCGGTTTGATGCGTAACTGACGGGCACAAAAAAGGGCCGCGATCCATTGGATCGCGGCCCTTTTTCATGGGCTCCGGATTATTTACCGAGAGGGATTTTCGGTGCCCAGTTCAGCCACTCGTCTTCGAACTTGTCGAACAGTGGGAAGGTTTGTTCGGCGCGGGCCGGATTGCCCATCTTCTCGCCGTCCGGTGTGGCGAAGGCGATACCGCCCTGAATCACTGTCTCAAGCGACTCCGTGCGTACGGTCACGCCTTTGAACAGGCCGATGTCGAAACCGACACCGCTGGTGTTCCAGAAACGGCTGCCGCTGCGCACCAGTGGCGCGTACTTCGGTTCGATCAGGATGTGCACCAGTACCCGATCCGCGGTCTGGCCCAGTTCGTAACCGGTGACTTTACCCACGGTGATTTCGCGGTAAGTGACCGGCACACCCGGCTTCAGCGAACCGCGACGGGCAGCGCTCAGTACCAGACTCAAGCCAGCCTCTTGCTTGGTGACTTCCGGAGGATTGGCCAGGGCCACGAAGTTCTTCTGCGGGCCGAGGTTCTTGGCTGCCGGTTGCACTTCGATGTACTGGCCGGTGACCAGGGTCTCCAGGTTCGAGGTCTTGATCAGCCCCAATTCTGGTTTGACCACCCAGAACTGGCTGCCGATCCGGGCGATCTTCTCCGGCACTTCGGTGATGCGCGCGGTGAGGATTACCGATTGCAGATCATCGGTCAGGTCGACACTTTCAATCTTGCCGACATCCAGGCCCTTGAAGCGAACCGGGGTGCCGCTGCGCAGACCGTCCGCGCGATCGACTTTGATGGTGACGACGGCGCCTTTCTGATTCGCTTCATCATGGTTGGCGAACAGACGGAAACGCGGAATGCGCTTTTGCAGCGGTGCCTTGGCTTGCGGTGTTTCGAAGGCGATGCCGCCGGCCATCAGGGTCTGCAAGGATTCACTCTTGACCTGAATGCCGCCGGTCAACCCGCCGGTCAGCGTGACGCCGCTGACGTTCCAGAACCGGGTCGAGGCGTTGACCAGGTTTTCGTATTCTTTCTCGATGTGGACGCCGATCACCAGTTGTTTGCGGGTCTTGGAGAACTGATAGCTCTGCACCGAACCGACCTTGACCTGCTTGTAGAGGATCGGGCTGCCGACATCGATCGAGCCGAGGGTGTCGGTGAACAGCACCAGGTGCAGGCCGGGTGCGCGCAGATCCAGCGGCGGCGCTTTTGGCCGGGCCTCGAATTCACGTTGTGGTGCACCACCCTTGTCGCCCGGGCGTACGGCGATGTAGTTACCTTTTACCAGCGCTTCCAGACCGGTGATGCCGGCCAGGGAGATCGATGGTTTGACTACCCAGAATTGCGTGCCGGTGACCAGATAGTCTTCGGCGAGCGGATCAAGGGTCAGTTCGGCGGTCGCACTGGACAGATCCGGATCGATCTTCAGCGCTTTCAGGTTACCCACCTGAATGCCCTTGTACATGACCGGAGTACGCCCGGCTTGCAGGCCTTCGAAGTCACTGAGTTTGACCTTCACCCGAATGCCGGCGGCGGCCGCATCGAAGTCTTCGTAGAGACGGAACGGCAGGCTTGGGTCGGTGGGCGGGCTGTCCTTGCGATTCTCCGGCGTGGCGAAGGCAATACCGCCGGCGACGATGCTGGCCAGGGACTCGCTACGCACTTTCACCCCGGACAGGTTGGCGTCGATGCTGATGCCGCTGGCGTTCCAGAAACGGGTGTGTTTGCGCACCAGTTTGGCGTAGGTCGGCTCGATGAACACCTTGAGCTCGACCGTGTTCTGGTCTTCCGACAGCACGTAACTTTTGATCTGGCCGACTTTGATCTGCTTGTAGAACACCGGGCTGCCGCGATTCAACGAACCGAGGCGATCGGCCTTGATCGTCAAGTGCAGACCGGGCTGCGAATCCGATAGCGGAGGCTCTTCGGCCAGGGCCTTGAACTTGCGGGTCGGCTCGCCTTCGCCGGGACTGATGGCGACGTAGTTACCCGATACCAGGGTTTCCAGGCCGGTGATCCCGGCCAGGGTCACGCTCGGCTTGACCAGCCAGAAACGGGTGCTGGTCTTCAGGTACTGATCGACATCCTTGTTCATCTCGATGGTCGCGATGACACCTTTGGAGTTGCCTTCATCATCGAGCTTGAGGGCTTTCACCTTGCCGACCGGCATGCCTTTGTAGACCACTTCGGTCTTGTTGGCCTGAATGCCTTCACCGCTTTCAAACCGCACCTGAATCTCGATGCCGGTTTCGTTGTAGGCACGCCAGCCGAGCCAGCCGCCGATAATCAGGGCGATCAGGGGCAGCACCCAGATGGCAGACCAGTTCGAAGCCGGTCGGGTTTTCGCTACAGGCAAATCAGTCATGGTCGGCGTCCGACTCCGTGTTATCCCAAATCAGTCGGGGATCGAAAGTGACAGCGGCGAGCATCGTCAGAATCACCACACTGGCGAAGGCGATGGCGCCAAGATTGGCTTCGACACTGGCAAGCCGGCCGAAGTTGACGACCGCCACCAGAATGGCGATCACGAAAATATCGAGCATCGACCAGCGGCCGATGAACTCGATGAAGCGATACATCCAGATCCGTTGACGGGCGGACAATGGCTGGCGGCGTTGTACAGAAAACAGCAGCAACGCGATGCCCACCAGCTTGAACGTCGGCACCAGGATACTGGCGATGAACACCACGGCGGCGATCGGAATCATGCCGTGCTGCACCAGCTGGATGACGCCGGACATGATCGTGCTCGGATCACCTTGGCCTAGAGAGCTGACAGTCATGATCGGCAGAACATTGGCCGGGATGTAGATAATCGCGGCCGTGATCAGCAGCGCCCAGGTTCGCGCGAGGCTATTGGGTCGCCGGGCGTGAACCAGCGCACCGCATCGGGTGCAGGTCTGCACATCGCTGTCGGTATCCTGCCTGTTCAGTTCGTGGCATTCGGTACAGATCAGAATGCCTGCATCAATCGCCCGCATGGGCATCTTCTCCTGATAACGCCTGCCAGATCTGGTGCGGCGACATCACCACTTCGAGCCAGACCTGAACCAGTAACAAGCCGATGAAACACGCCAAACCGAGGCCCACAGTGATAGCCGCCATGTCCGCCAGTTTGACGATCGCGACCAGGACGCCCATGAGGTAGACCTCAAGCATGCCCCAGTCTTTGAGGTGGTGATAAATGCGGTAGAGCAGCAGGCCATAACTGCGTCCGATGTTGAAACGGATCGTCAGCAACACGATCAACTGACACAGCAGTTTCAGCAGTGGAATCGCCATGCTGCAAAGGAATACGACAACCGAAACACCGCGCATGTCGGTGTTGAACAGACCGATCACACCGCTCCAGACCGTATCCTGCGACGATTGCCCGAGAACATTGAGCTGCATGATGGGTAAAAAGTTCGCCGGCACGTAGAGCAACAGCGCGGCAATGACCAGGGCGAGACTGCGCTGCACCACGTTATGACGGTGAGCGTACAGTTCGTAACCGCAGCGTGGGCAGAGGGCTTTTTCGCCGTGAGCAAGCTTGGGCTTGCGCATCAGCAGATCGCACTCATGGCAGGCCACCAAGTCATCCAGCGGTAAATCTGACAGCCCTGGGGCGTCAACCGAATCTGACATAAGGGCTCTGGCTCCGAAAAAGTTGGGATCTATTCTAGTGTTCTGATTCGAAAATAACTGTGCAAATTTGTTCGCTGACGCGAGCAAAAACTTTCCTGCGGGCAAAACAAAACCCCAACTGCTTTCGCAATTGGGGTTTCGGAATTTAATCTTGACGATGACCTACTCTCACATGGGGAAACCCCACACTACCATCGGCGATGCATCGTTTCACTTCTGAGTTCGGGATGGGATCAGGTGGTTCCAACGCTCTATGGTCGTCAAGAAATTCGGGTGCTGAGTCGTGGCCGGATGGCCTCGCTTCAGCAAATTG
>NZ_JAMDGS010000021.1:0-104373 GCF_028657055.1 Pseudomonas aphyarum | reverse complement strand
GAGGGTTAGGGTGAGGGCGGGGCCAGTGAGTCAAAAGGTGTAGTCAGCGGTGACAAAGAACGAACGAGGCTCACCCAGAATCCACTGCTGGCCCTCATTGTATTGGCTTTGCGCATACGTCCGGTCAAACAGATTGTTCACCTGCAACCCCAGCGTGGTGTTGCGCAGGGCTTTCCACGACAGCGTTGCATCGACCACGGTGTAGCTCGGCAGCTCGTTGCGGTTGGCCATGTCGGCGTAACGCGCATCGACGTAACGCACACCGGCGCCGGCTTTCAGGTCATCGGTCAGCGCCTTGCTCAGCCAAAGATTGGCGGTGCGCCGTGGCACGTCCACCGGGCGATTGCCGTTGCGCGACACCGGCACGCCGCCGACCACTTCTTCAAAATCGTCGTACTTGGCCTTCACGATCGCCGCGTTGGCTTGCAGTTGCCAGGCGTGTGGCAGTTGCAGATCAAGGCTGGCTTCCAGGCCGTTCGACGATTGCTGGCCGACCTGCTGCTTGAGCGTCGGGTTGCCCGGGTCGTCGGTCAACAGCTTCTTCTTGACGATGCGATACGCCGCCAACGTGAACTCGCCGCGCTGATCCCAGAACAACTGCTTCATGCCGATCTCGGTTTGCCGTGCGGTCGACAGGTCATATTGCTGCTGACTCGGGCTCAGGGAAATCAGACCGCCGATGCCATCGGTGCTGGTGGCGACCTGGCCGTAGAACGAGGTGTCCTGCGTCAGCGCGAACACCAGGCCGGCCTTCCAGTTGTTGCCGGTCAGGGTCTTGTCGCTCTGGCTGCCGTCGACCAGGTTGTTGCGATCCACATGCACGTAGTCGCGGCGCACACCGGTCACCAGCGACCAGCGCTCGCTCAGTTGCGTGCGGTTTTCGGCGAACACCGACATCTGTTTGGTAGTGCTGTCGAACTGATCGCGATACGGATCGGCGCTCTCGAAATAACCGCTTTGCGGGTGATACCGGTCCAGCGGCTGGCCATTCGGCAACAGGTCGTTGAACGGCGAGTTGCTGTTGAGCTGAAAACGGATGCGGTTGTAATCAACACCGGTCACGGTCTGGCTGTCGAGGCCGAACAGCGAGTGCTTGAAGGTGAAGGTCTGGCGGTCGCCGACCTGTTCCTGTTTGTGGCCAATGCCGAAGTAGCCGCTGCGGCTGAGTTGCTGGCTGTCAGCGTCGAAGTTGTAGTTCTCGGCGTTCTGCCAGCGGCGCTGGGCTTTCAGGTAGTACAGCTCGTTGCTGGCGCTGACTGCATCGTTGATCTGCCAGTCGGTGGTCAGGCGCGTCCACTGATCGTTGTAGTGCTGCTTGTCGTCGCGCACGTTGTAGTTCTTGTTGCGCAGGCTGTCTTTCAACTGGCCGTTGATCAACGGTGTACCGAAGTAGTTCTGCGGGCGCTGAACGCCGTAATCGTGGGCGAGGGTGAAGGTCAGGTCATCAGTGGCCTGCCAGCGCAGGGCGGCGCTGATGAAGTCGCTGGAGGAATCACCGCGATCGACCCAGCCATTACTGCGCAGGCGATTGAGATTGAGGCGATAGCTCAGGGTGTCGGTCAGCGAACCACCGCTGTCGAACGCCTGCTGCTGGAGGTCGAACGAGCCGTAACCGACGCGCACATGGTTTTCGATTTCGCCTTCGAACGGCTTCTTCGGGATCACGTTGACCACCGCACCGGTCGCGCCTTCGCCGTACAGCACCGAGGCCGGGCCGCGCAGTACGTCGACGCGCTCCACCGACCAGGTGTCGACCGGGAACGTCACGGTGCCCATGCCGGTGTACATGCGGTTGCCGTCATACAACTGCATCACCGAACTCTGCCCGGTAAAACCCCGGGCCTGCAACGAAGTGCCGCCATCGCCCGGCGTGCCGGTGCGACTGATGCCGGTGCTGCGCGACACCGCGTCCTGCACGCTGCGATCGCCACGTGTGCGGACTTGTTCGCCGCTGAGACTTTCGACGCTGGCCGGGGTTTCCATGGGCGTGAGGTTCAGGCGCGAGCCGGCGCTGGTCGGCGTGGTCAGGCTGACGGTCTGGTCTTCATTGGCCGGGGCGGTGATGGTGCCGGTGGGCAGCGTCAGCGGGGTGTTGTCGGCGTGGGCGCTGTGGTTCAGGGCGAACAGACAGAGGCTGGACAAGAGGTACTTGTTCATCGGGGCGGTGAATCACTTCTTCAAAAGAAAAGCCCGCAGGCTCATGACAATGCATGGCTGCGGGCAGAGCAGCAAATTTGCGTTATACAGTAACACTAAAAAATGCCGGAGTTTAAGCCCCGGCAGTTTAAAGATCTGTCTGGATCGCGCATCTCGCCTGTTTCATGATGAAGTTGAGGCAGATTCAGCTTGTCGGCCCAGACGCGACAACAGCAGCCGATCCAGCAACCACACCACCACCAGAGAAGCCCCTACCAGCGGAAACACCACCGCCAGTGCGAGCATGATCGCCACGCCGGTTTTCCACTTCGGCAGATCGTGACGCAGCGGCGGTACGCCGAATTTTCCTTGCGGGCGGCGTTTCCACCAGATCACCACGCCGCTGACGGCGCTCAGCAGGATCATCAGGCAGATCAGCAACACGATGATCTGGTTGAAGGTGCCGAACATCTTGCCTTCGTGGAGCATCACGCCGATCTCGGTAGCGCGGGCAACTGCGCCGTACTGCTCGAAGCGCACGTCGGCCAACACCTTGCCGGTGTACTGATCGACGTGCAGGGTCGCATCGTTACGCGGGTCGTCGGCGAATAGGGCGATGGTGAACACACCGGTGGCGGTGGTCGGCAGGGTGATGCTGTAGCCCGGCTCGACCTTGCGCTCAACGGCGATGTTTTGCACGTCCTGCAAGGGGATGGTCGGCGCGGCGGGGCCGTGTTGCATGCCGCCGTGGGCCATGTGTTCGGCGTGGTCGCCGGACATCGGCATCGGGGTGTTTTCCATCGCCCAGGGTACGGTCTGGCGGGCAGCGTTGTTGAGGCTGCCGGCCTCGACGTCGGAAGTCGGCACGTTGTCCCACATCGCCGCCGGGAACACGTTCCACACCTGGGCGTACTGCTTGCCCCAGAAGCCGGTCCAGGTCATGCCGCTGAGCAGCATCACCAGCAGCAAGGCCGCGCCCCAGAATCCGGTAACGGCATGCAGGTCACGCCACAGCACGCGGCCGCGACTGCTCAGGCGTGGCCACAGAATCCCCGCTGCCTGGCCTCGCGGCCACCACAGGAAAACCCCGGACACCACCAGCACCACGCCCCAGCCGGCGGCCATTTCGATCAGTCGGTCACCGACGGTGCCGATCATCAACTCGCCGTGGATCGCCCGGGCGATGGCTTGCAGGTTCTGCCTGGCATCCTGCTCGCCGAGGATGTCGCCGTGGTACGGATCGACGAACACGTTCAGCTCATGGCCGGCATTGGCCACGACAAACTGCGCGCTGCGCTCGGCATTCACCGGCGGCAGGTACTGGGTGACCTGGCCCTGTGGATAAGCGCTTTTGACCTTTTGCAGCAAGTCATCGGCCGGCACGGTGTGATGCCCGGCGGGGACGTTCAGCAGGCTGCTGTACATCAGCGAATCGAGTTGCGGCTTGAACAGGTAAATGATGCCGGTCAGGGCCAGCATCACCATGAAAGGCGCGACGAACAATCCGGCATAAAAATGCCAACGCCAGGCCAGGTTGTAGAAATTCGGTTTGGGCTGTTTCATCACGTGTGCTCCGCTTGGCTTGGATCTTCTAGTTGTCTGTTGCCGCCCGCTCCCTGAAGGGAGCGAGCGCCCTTGAGGGTTAGAAACTCATGTCCACCTTGGTCCAGAGCGTGCGCCCCGGTTCATTGATCGCTTGCGGGTCGTTAGCCGGGTAGCCGAACCCGGCGTTGCCCGCCAGGTTCAGGTGTTCGGCGTAAGCCTTGCCGAACAGGTTGTCGACGCCGGTACTGACCTTCCAGTGTTTGTTGATCCGGTAGGCACCGTTGAGCGAGAACACGCCGAAGCCTGAACTCTTGTCGTAATCCTTGCCGACCACGTTGCCTTTGTTCTGGTCGATACGGTTTTGCGCGGCGACCACCCTCCACAGTGCGCCGGCGCTCCAGTTGTCTTCGGTATAGGTCAGACCGAAGCGCGCATCCAGCGGCGGCATCTGCGGCAGGGCCTTGCCGTCGCTGCTGTTCTTGCCCCAGGCGTAGGCCAGGGTCGCATCGGCTTTCCAGTTGTCGGTGAGTTTGTAAGCGGCACCGAGTTCACCGCCCATGATCCGCGCGTCGATGTTCTCGGCGCGGGAAGTGCTCATGCCCATCATCCCCGGGGTGTAGTCGAACAGGATGTAATCGCGCACCTGGCCGATGTAGCCCGAGGCCCAGGCTTCGAGCTCGGCGCTCTTGTAGTTCACGCCGAAGTCGAGCTGAGTGGTCTTTTCCGGCTTGATCGAATCAAACGCGTTGACCGAACCGGCCGGGCCGGACTTGGGCGAAAACAGCTCCCAGTAATCCGGAAAACGTTGAGCGTGGCCGAGGCCGGCGTAGAGCGTGGTCGGGCTGTCGGCCAGGTCATGCTCGTAACGGATGAAGCCGCTCGGCAGGGTGTCGGCACGGGTATCGCCGGCAGTCGGGTTCGGGCGGGACATCATTCCCGAGCCGGTGGTCTGCCGGAAATCCCTGGCCGAGGCACGGTCGACCCGGGCGCCGGTGATCAGCCGGTCGCGGTCGGCGGCGTACCAGGTCATTTCGCTGAACACCCCGTAGTTATGGAAGTCGGCGTCCTTGGTGAACGGCTGATCCTTATAGGTATCGATACCCATGCCGCTGCGCTGGCGGTGTTCGTTGGTATGCGCATCGAGGCCAGTGATCAGCTGGATATCGGCCCAGCGCCAGGTGGCCTTGATCCGTGCGCCGAGGGTGCGGCGGTCGACGTTGGACGCCATGGGACCGGCCATCATCCCGGTGCCGGACGGCGTGCGCAGGGTGTAGTTGTCCATCACGTGGTCGGCGTAGTTGTAGTAGACCTGCGCTTCGAGCTTCTCCAGCACATCGGTGATGTTGGATTTCTCGAAACGCAGACCGAGGCTTTCACGCAGGAATTGCGAGCCATCCATGCCGCGTCCGGCGTAGCGGGCTTCGCCGTCGCCCTTGCCGGCGGTGAGTTCGATCAGGGTGTCGGCATCCGGGGTCCAGCCCAGCGCCACGTCGCCGTTCCACTTGTCATAGCGCGAGGCAACGATGTCGTTGTTGCCGTCGCGGTAGTCATCGGAATGCGCGGTGTTGCCGATCACCCGCACGTAACCCAGCGAGCCGCCGGCCGCCGCATCGACGACCTTGTCGAAGCGCCCGTGGGAGCCGGCCAGCACGCTGGCGTTCACCCGGGTGCCGAGTTCGCCGAAGCTTTCCGGCTCGCGGTCGAACAGGATCGTGCCGGCCGAGGCGCCTGGTCCGTAGAGCACGGTTTGCGGGCCTTTGATCACGGTGAGTTTGTCGTAGGTCTCGGGCGAGATGTACGAGGTCGGCGCGTCCATCCGGCCGGGGCAGGCGCCGAGCATCATGCTGCCGTTGGTGAGGATGTTCAGGCGCGAACCGAACATCCCGCGCAGCACCGGATCACCGTTGGTGCCGCCGTTGCGCACCAGGGCGAAGCCGGGAATGGTCTTCAGGTAGTCGCCGCCGTCGCTGGCCGGCACCGGTTGGCGCGGGTCTTTCGGGTTGGTGACGATGGTCAGCGGCGAGCTCGGGGCGATGGCGGTGATCACCGTCGGGCTCAGCTCATCAGTGTGGCCAGCGTGTTCGTCGGCGTGGACCAGCGGGGACAGCAGGACGCCGCAAAGGACGGCGGTAGCGTGCCTGAAACGAACGCGGGATTCGTTCAGGGCAAAGGGCGCTGGGGCAGAAGCCGGGCGTGGGACAGCAGAAAACCTGGACATGACAATTTCCATCAAACAGTCGTAAACGACACGGCCGGCAGCCTGAGGCTGTCTTCTCAACCGTGTGCAATCAGAGGTGGGTGTTTACGCTGCGACGGGCGGGGCGCGGGTGCGGGCGCCGGGGAAGAAGGTCTGCCGGGCATGGCCCAGACGCGGGGAGGGTGGGGTGAAGGTGTTGACGAGTGGAATGCTGAAGGTGGCGAAGCTGCCGCCGCCGGTCAGCGCCGGGCAGTTGAACAGCAGGCTGCAATAACCGCATTTTTCCCACAGCACATGGTGCGAGGATTGCGGCGGACAGTGTTCGGCCGAGGGTTTTGCTTCATGCGCGGAATGATCCATGCCCGCCATGTCCATCGACATGTCCATGCTCATCGGCATGGAGGTCGAGGCGTGCTGATCCATCGGCATCGACTGGGAAATCAGCGGGCCGATGAAGATCATCAACATGGCGAACAGGGCGATCCAGCTGCCGCGGGTCAGGTGTTCAGTCTGACGGCGTTGCAGGGAGGGCCTGGCGCTCAGGGGGCGCATGGGCGGAGTCTGCCGGAACGGTTACTGGGCGTGCGCGTGGGCTTGCGTGGCTTCCGGCGGCTTCTTCTGCACGGCGACTTCGACGGTCACGTCACCGGCCTTTTCGAAGTGCATCGTCAGGGGAAAGCGCTTGCCGTCGGTCAGCAGACTGCGGTCGGTCGGATTCATCAGCATCACGTGATAGGCCATCGGCGCGAAGGTCACGTTTCCACCGGCCGGGATGGCCACGTTCGGCACCTGTTGCATCTTCATCAGATCGCCCTGCATCACGTGCTCGTGCAGTTCGGCCGTCGGGGCGATGGGCGAGTCGACACTGAGCAGGCGGTCAGCCGTCTTGCCGGCGTTGTGAATGATGAAATACGCGGCAACGGTCGGTGCGTTCGGCGGCAGTTCCTGCGACCACGGGTGGGCGATTTCCAGCTCGCCGGCCTTGTATTCGTGGGCATGGACGAAGCACGCAGGCAGCAACAGCGCAGCGATGACGATGAATTTGTTCAACATGGCAGTTCTCCAGAACGATTTGAAACGCAGGTCAAATGCGGGAACAAATCAAACCAGAGGAGAGGCGCGGGGATTGAGGCTCGGCCATTGCTTGCGCGGTGTCGGAGTCTGCAGCAAGGCGGGCGCCACGCTGCGATTGCTTTCGTATCGGGCGAAATACAGCTGCGGCGAATGCCCCGGCAACGCCACCACCGGCGCCGATCCGGAACAGCACCAGCAATGCTGCATGGTCGAATGATGGTCACCGCTTTGCGGCGCTTTCTGATCGAGGCTGCCGATGTCGATCGCCACCATCTTCGTCCCGCTGCCGGTGCAGAAACTGCTCCACAGCAACTGCTCGGCCGGTGTCTGCGCCGCCTGCGCCATCGCTCCCGTCAACGGCATGGCGAGCATGTTGAACAGCACTGCAAAGCAGGCGATCCAGGCAAATGCGAGCCGGTGTCGGTTCATGGGACAGATCCGTAGGGTGGGCGATCAGGCGCGGCTATTTAGCCTGATCAGGACCGATAAGTAAAAAAGCGTCGTGCGGTTTGGTGTCGCAGCGCTCTTTCAAGAGAGTGTAGCGGCTCGAATTTGCATTGCATGGGACTTGCATCAACAACTGAAGCTATCGCGAGAGGAAAAAGCTCCGTCCCGATCAAGGTTTTTCAAGAGCCGAGATGACGTCATTAACCGTCGTAAATTCCCGATCAACCCCCGCCAACAGCGGTCGCTTCAACACCATCACCGGCACCCCAAGCGCCCGCGCCACTTCTAGTTTCGGCTCGGTTGCGGTGCTGCCGCTGTTCTTGCTGATCAGCACGTCGATCTGCCGGCGTTCGAACAGCGCTCGCTCATCCTCCAGCAGAAACGGCCCACGGGCACCGATGACTTCGCAGCGTTCGTTGCCGGGATAAACGTCAAGGGCGCGCAGGGTCCAGAACTGGTGCGCCGGGATTTCATCGAGGTGTTGCAGCGGTTCGCGGCCGAGGGTGAACAGTGGGCGGTGAAAGGGTTCGAGGGCGGCGATCAGTTCCGCCCAGTCGGCGACTTCGCGCCAGTCATCGCCCGGTTGCGGCTGCCACGCCGGGCGGCGGAGGGCCCAGCAGGGGATGCTGGTGAGTTGCGCAGCAGTGGCGGCGTTCTGGCTGATTTGGGCGGCGTAAGGGTGGGTGGCGTCGAGCAGCAGGTTGATGCCTTCGTCGCGAATGAACTGCGCCAGACCTTCGGCACCGCCGTAGCCGCCGACGCGCACCTGACACGTCAGATCGGTCGGCACCCGGCCGACGCCGGCCAGGCTGTAAATGTGTTCCGGCCCCAAAGTGCGCGCGATGGCCAGCGCTTCGGTCACGCCGCCCAGCAACAGAATCCGTTTCATACAAAAGCTCCCGCATGGCCGACGATACCGCCCTGACGATCAATCGCAAACACCTCGACCTGCACCTGCGCCGGTACCACGCTACGGGCGAATTCCAGAGCATGGCGACAGACCTCATCACCGAGGGCAACGCCCGCCGCACTGGCCATCGCCAACGCCTGCTGACTGGTGTTCGCCCCGCGAATGGCTTGCTGCAGCGCATCGTCAGCACCAATCGCCGCCGCCCATTCGGCCAGTTGCGGCAGGTCGATGCTCGAATGGCGCGAGTGCAGATCCATGTGTCCGGCCGCCAGTTTGCTGATCTTGCCGAAGCCGCCGCACAGGCTGAGTTTATCCACAGGCACTTTGCGCAGGTGCTTGAGCACGGCGCCGACGAAGTCGCCCATTTCGATCAGGGCGATTTCCGGCAGGTTGTAGACCCGGCGCATGGTGTCTTCGCTGGCGTTGCCGGTGCAGGCGGCGATGTGCAGGTAGCCGTTGGTTTTCGCCACGTCGATGCCTTGATGGATCGAGGCGATATACGCTGCGCAGGAAAACGGCCGGACGATGCCGCTGGTGCCGAGGATCGACAGCCCGCCGAGAATCCCAAGGCGCGGGTTCATGGTTTTCAGCGCCAGGGCTTCGCCACCCTCGACATTGACCGTCACCTCGAAGCCGCCGCGATAGCCGGTTTCTTCGGCCAGCAAAGTCAGGTGATCGCTGATCATCTTGCGCGGCACCGGGTTGATCGCCGGTTCGCCGACGCCCAGCACCAGCCCCGGCCGAGTGACGGTGCCGACACCTTTACCGGCAATGAAGCGGATTCCCGGCTCGGCCATCAATTGCACCCGTGAATAGAGCAGAGCGCCGTGAGTCACGTCCGGGTCGTCGCCGGCATCCTTGATGGTTCCGGCTTCGGCGCCGTTCTCGGTCAGCCGGCAGAACTCCAGGCGCATCTGCACCTGCTTGCCCTTGGGCAACACGATCTGCACGGCGTCCGCCACCACGCCGCCGAGCAGCAGGCGGGCAGCGGCGAGGCTGGTGGCCGTGGCGCAGCTGCCGGTGGTCAGGCCGCTGCGCAGGGGCGCGGGTTGTTCGGCGGTTTCGTCACGCATCGAGGGGTTTGACCAGATCGAGCAGAGTAATTGGCAACGCCTGGCGCCAGGTATCGAACTCGCCCAGCGGCTGGGCCTGGGCGATGTGGATGCGGGTCAGCTCGCCGCCGTGGCGTTCGCGCCAGCTCATCAAGGTCATTTCGCTTTGCAGGGTCACGGCGTTGGCGACCAGTCGGCCGCCGGGTTTGAGTTGTTCCCAGCAGGTGTCGAGCACGCCTTCGCGGGTCACGCCGCCGCCGATGAAAATCGCGTCCGGGCGTTCCAGCCCGGCGAGAGCCTGCGGGGCACTGCCGCGAATCAGTTGCAAGCCGGGCACGCCCAAGGCGTCGCGGTTGTGTTCGATCAACTGTTGTCGGCCGTCATCGGCTTCGATAGCAAGGGCGCGGCAGGTCGGGTGAGTGCGCATCCACTCGATGCCGATCGAACCGCTGCCGGCGCCGACGTCCCACAGCAATTCGCCCGGTGTCGGGGCGAGGCGGGCGAGGGTGATCGCGCGCACGTCGCGCTTGGTCAGTTGGCCGTCGTGCTGGAAGGCCGAGTCCGGCAGACCGGCGAGACGCGACAGGCGCGGTGTCTGCGGATCGCCCAGGCATTCGATGGCGATCACGTTGAGATCGGCAATGAGCGGATCGTTCCAGTCGTTGGCGGTGCCATCGATCCGGCGTTCAGCGTCGCCGCCCAGATGTTCCAGCACACTCAGGCGACTGGCGCCGAATCCGCGCTCACGCAGCAATTGCGCAACGGCGGACGGGCTCTGGCCATCGTTGCTCAGCAGCAACAGGCGCACGCCGCTAAACAACTGTGCGTTCAGAGCGGCCAATGGTCGCGCCACCAAGGACACGATCACCACCTCCTGCAACGGCCAGCCCAATCGGGCGGCTGCCAGCGAGCAGGAGGCTGGTGTCGGCAGAACCAGCATCTCGCTGCCGGGAACTTGCCGCGCCAGGCTCGCGCCAACGCCGTAGAACATCGGATCACCGCTGGCCAGCACGCACACCGCTTCACCGCGACGCTCGAGCACCGGGGCCAGGGAAAACGGGCTCGGCCACAACTGACGCTCGCCGCGGATGCACGCCGGCAACAGATCCAGCTGACGCTGACCGCCGATGATCCGTGAAGCGCCCATCAAGGCGCGCCGGGCATTCTTGCCCAGGCCCTTGAAGCCGTCTTCACCGATTCCTACTACTGTCAGCCAGGGTGACATCTGTAGCCCCTCAAAAAAGTGTCCGCAAACGCGCCGTTCCGACGGGCAGACTTTTCATGCCGTCGGACAAAGCAGGCATAATACCGCGCCTTCGCCCGCGAAGCGCCTTTCCCACAGAGCTGCCAGCCCTTGAACGAACGTCCGATGTCCAACGCCATACGCCCCTCGGCTTGTCCGGGGTTGCTGCGTATCGTCCAGGCGCTGGATGGCGGGATCTGTCGGATCAAGCTAGATGGCGGTTCGATCACGGCCGATCAGGCCGATGCGGTGGCCCATGCTGCCGAGCGGTTTGCCGGCGGGGCGATCGAGGCAACCAACCGCGGCAATCTGCAGATTCGCGGCATCGGTGACCAGTCCGTTGCGCTGATCGACAGCCTGCTGGCCGCCGGTCTCGGGCCGCGAACCGCAGCGGGCGACGATGTGCGCAACCTGATGCTCAGCCCGACGGCGGGCATCGACCCGCAGATGCGCTTCGATACTCGTCCACTGGCCGGGCAGATTCTCGAGACCCTGCAAAGCCATCCGCGCTTCCACGAGCTGAGCGCCAAGTTCGCCGTGCAACTGGATGGCGGTGAAGCGCTGGCGATGCTCGAACATCCTCATGACCTGTGGTTGTCCGCATTCGAAGATCGCGGCGACACGCTGTTGGCGTTCGGGCTGGCGGGTTGTCCGACGGATCGACCGCTGGCCGCCGTGGCGCTTTCGGATGGACATGCGCTGGTGGTGGCGGTGCTGGAACTGTTTCTCGATCTGGCCCGGCCGGAGCAGACGCGGATGCGGCATCTGCTGGATGAATGTCCGGCGCCGGTGTTCCTGGAAAAACTCGGTCAGCGGATCAATCTGAAAGCCGCTGCTGATTGGCAGCGCGAAGCCGGACCGGAGGGTTTGCACCTCGGCATCCGCCCTCAGCAATCGGCTGGTCAGGTCTATGTCGGTGCCGCACCGACGCTCGGCCGCCTCGATCCGGACATGCTGCGTGGCGCCGCACAACTGGCCAGAACCTTCGGTGACGGCAGCCTGCGTTTCACCCCTTGGCAGAGTCTGTTGCTGCCCAATGTGCGGGAAACCGATGCGGTTCAAGTGCTCGACGAAATGAGCAAGCTGAACCTGCTGACCCATATCGAAGATCCTTTGGCGCACCTGATCGCCTGCACCGGCGCCAACGGCTGCGGCAAAGGCCTGGCCGACACCAAACACGATGCCCGCCTGCTGGCTACGCTGTTGCCACATGCCGTGGATGTGCACCTGTCCGGCTGCCCGCGTTCCTGCGCCGCGGCGCATCGGGCTGCGGTGACTCTGCTGGCGGTCGGCCCCGGTCACTACGATCTCTATTTTCGCGATGCAGCGCTGCCGGGTTTCGGCGCGCTGCACGCTCACAACCTTACTATCGAAGCGGCGGCGAAATTGCTCGCCGCCCGCTCACGGAGCCCCCTTGATGCTTGATTACATCCGCGACGGTCAGGAGATCTATCGCAACTCCTTCGCGATCATTCGCAGCGAGGCCAACCTGGCGCGCATCCCGGCCGACCTGGAAAAACTCGCCGTGCGGGTGATCCACGCCTGCGGCATGGTCGAGGCCATCGACGGGCTGCAATTCTCCGAGGGCGCCGGCAAGGCCGGGCGCGATGCGCTGGCCGCCGGCGCTCCGATTCTGTGCGATGCGCGGATGGTTTCCGAGGGCGTGACCCGTGCGCGCCTGCCGGCCAACAACCAAGTGATCTGCACCCTGCGCGATGACAGCGTGCCGGAGCTGGCGCGCGAGCTGGGCAATACTCGCTCCGCTGCCGCACTGGAACTGTGGCGCCCGCATCTGGAAGGCAGCGTGGTGGTGATCGGCAACGCGCCGACCGCGCTGTTCTATCTGCTGGAAATGCTCGACGCCGGTGCCCCGAAACCGGCGCTGATCCTCGGCTTCCCGGTGGGCTTCGTCGGCGCCGCCGAATCCAAGGCCGAGCTGGCCGCCAACAGCCGTGGCGTGCCATTCGTGATCATGCAAGGCCGCCTCGGCGGCAGCGCCATGGCCGCCGCCGCGGTCAATGCCCTCGCTACGGAGATCGAATGATGCAGGCTCAAGGACGTTTGATTGGCCTGGGCGTCGGCCCCGGTGATCCGGAACTGATTACCGTCAAGGCCCTGCGCCTGCTGCGCGAATCGCCGGTGGTGGCGTATTTCGTGGCCAAGGGCAAGAAGGGCAACGCGTTTGGCATCATCGAGGCGCACCTGCAGGACGCGCAGAATCTGCTGCCGCTGGTGTACCCGGTGACCACCGAAGTGCTGCCGGCGCCGCTGTCCTACGAGCAAGTGATCAGCGATTTCTACGATGACGCTGCCGAGGAAGTGGCCGCGCATCTGGATGCCGGTCGCGACGTGGCGGTGATCTGCGAAGGCGACCCGTTCTTCTACGGCTCCTACATGTACCTGCACGATCGCCTCGCCAGCCGTTACGAAGCCGAAGTGGTGCCGGGCGTCTGCTCGATGCTTGGTGGCGCGTCGGTGCTGGGCGCACCGCTGGTGTATCGCAATCAGAGCCTGTCGGTGCTGTCCGGCGTGCTGCCTCACGATGAACTCAAGCGCCGTCTGGCCGATGCCGACGCGGCGGTGATCATGAAACTGGGGCGCAATTTCCCGAAGGTGCGCGACGTTTTGGCAGAGCTGGGTCTGGCCGAACGTGCGCTGTACGTCGAACGCGCGACCATGGCCAACCAGAAGATCGTGCCGCTGGACGAGGTCGAGCCGATGTCGTCGCCGTACTTCTCGCTGATCATTGTTCCCGGCGAACGGTGGCAAGGCTGATGACCCAATCCACACCGGCCATCGTCATTCTCGGCCAGGGCGCGCTGGCCACGGCCCGTCGCCTTCAACAGGTTTATCCGGCTGCACAGATTCACGGACTGAAAGGGCGCGTCGATGGCGCCGACCTGACTTACAGCGACTTCGGCGCGACCCTGCGCGAGCTGTATCAACAGGACACGCCGATTATTGCCCTGTGCGCGGCAGGCATTGTCATCCGCACGCTGGCACCGCTGTTGCTGGAGAAAGGCGTCGAGCCGCCAGTGCTCGCCGTGGCTGAGGACGGCAGCGCCGTGGTGCCTTTGCTCGGCGGCCTGGGCGGGGTGAATGTCATGGCCCGCGAGATCGCGGCTGCGCTTGAAGTGGCAGCGGCGATCACCACCAGCGGTGAGTTGCGCTTCGGCACCTGTCTGCTCAACCCGCCCGGTGGTTATGCCCTTGGCGATCTGGAGCAGGGCAAGCGTTTTGTCTCCGATCTGCTCGCCGGCCACAGCGTGCGCATCGACGGTGCTGCGCCGTGGCTTGAGCAAGCGCAACTGCCGGAAGATCCACAGGCGCAGCGCTCGATTCATGTGGGCAGCGATGCCCGTGCGGCGAGCGCCAGTGAGTTGCTGATTTATCCGCGCAGCGTGGCGGTGGCGGTCGGTGTGGATGTGGCCGACTTGCCGGGCGCGATTCGCGATGCGTTGCAGCAGGCCGGTGTAGCGATTCAATCGCTGGCCTGTCTGGTGGCGGCGGACATTCAGATGGCCAGTCCGGCATTGCGTGAAGCAGCGCTTGAACTGGCAGTGCCGCTGCGCTTTGTGGCGCCGGCGAGTGACATCGGTGAGCTGGCTCGCGATGCAGTCCCCGGCGCTCGAATCATCACAACATCCCGCGACATTGCCATCGCCGTGGCCGAACAGCCGCTGGATGTTTCGCAGGTCGGCCGCCCGCGTGGACGTCTGGCCGTGATCGGCCTCGGCCCAGGTGCGGCAGAGCTGATGGTGCCGGCGGTGAAAGCCGAACTGGCCCGTGCAACTGACGTGCTGGGTTACGAAACCTACGTGCGCATGGCCGGCCCGTTCCGTGACGATCAGGTGCAGCATTGCACCGACAACCGCGAAGAGATGCAGCGTGCCCGCCACGCCTTCAGGCTGGCCGCTCAGGGCCGTTCGGTGATCGTGGTTTCGTCCGGCGATCCGGGTGTGTTTGCCATGGCGGCGGCAGTGCTCGAAGCGTTGCACGAGTCGACGGATCCGGCGTGGCACAGCGTCGATCTGGAAATCCTGCCGGGTGTGTCCGCGTCGCTCGCCACCGCCGCTCAGGCCGGGGCACCGCTGGGCCACGACTTCTGCGTGATGTCGCTGTCGGACAACCTCAAACCGTGGTCGATCATCGAGAAGCGTCTGGATCTGGCCGCCGAGGCGGATCTGGCGTTGGCGTTCTACAACCCGATCTCCCGTGCCCGTCCGTGGCAACTGGGGCGAGCGCTGGAAATCGTCGCGCAACACCGCACGCCGCAAACGCCGGTGGTGCTGGGGCGCGATATCGGCAGGCCGGGGCAGACTCTACGTACCACCACGTTGGGCGCGTTGACCCCGGATCAGGTGGACATGCGCACCATGGTGCTGGTCGGGTCTTCCATGACCTGTACTTTCCCCCGGGCCAGCGGTGGCGACTGGGTGTACACCCCGCGCTGGTATGGCGAGAAACCCAATACTTGAGGCATAAAAAAGCGGCTCTTCGGAGCCGCTTTTCATTCCAGTGGTGGCAGGTCAGCCAAGATAACCTTTCACCCCGGTGAAGATGATCTGTGCGGCCAGAGCGCAAACAAACAGGCCCATCAGACGGCTGACAATCTGCAGCCCTTGATCGCCGAGAATTCGTTCGATGCGGTTCGACAGGTACAGCACCACCCCGACGGTGAAGCTGGCCAGGGCGATGCTCATGATCGCGAACAGCTTGTCGTCCCAGTGTGGCTGGCTGACACCCATCACCAATAGCGCACCGATGGTGCCGGGGCCAACCGTAAGCGGAATGGTCAGCGGAACAATCGTCACGTCCTGCTGCACGTTGTCGGTCTGCACGGCCGACTTGCCCTGCGCCATGCCCAGCGCCGAAATGAACAGCACACTGCCGGCACCGATGCGGAAGGCATCCACCGTGATGCCGAATACATCGAAAATCACCCGCCCGAACAGATACAGCAGCACGCTCGAGACCAGGGTGGCGACTGCCACTTTCCAGGCCAGGCGGCGTTGTTCCTTGCGTGAATAACCGCGGGTCAGGCTGATGAAGCAGGACAACACGAAGAACGGGCTGTAGAGCACCAGCATCTTCAGGTAAACACTGAATAACACGTGGAGCATGGCGCGGGCTCGCTGGCGGGGAAAGTCGGGGGGAGTCTAACAGGCGCTATCGTGTCTGTCGGCTCACGACGGTTGTGTCGTCGCTCGGTTCTGCTGATCACGCTGGGCCACCCAGTGCTCGATCAGCTCACGCAGTTGCGACAGCTCCACCGGTTTGGCCATGTGCCCGTCCATCCCGGCCTGGCGCGCGCGTTCCTTGTGTTCGGCAAGGATGTGCGCGGTCAGCGCGACGATCGGCGTGCGGATGCGCTGATTGCCGACTTCCCAGGCCCGCAGCTGCTGGGTGGCGGAGAAGCCGTCGAGGATCGGCATTTCGCAGTCCATCAGCACCAGGTCGTAGCGCTGGGCTTTCATCGCCTGCAAGGCTTCTTCGCCGTTGCTGGCGGTGTCCGGCTGCAGGTTGAGTTTACCGAGCATGCCACGGATCACCTTGGTGGAAATGGTGTTGTCTTCGGCCACCAGAATGCGGAAATCGCTTGGCACCTTGACCGGCGCAGCGGGGCTCGCAACCTGTGGCTGGAACACCACCTGGCCACGGTTGCGCTGGTTCAGTTCGTCGGCGAGCGTGGTCTTGAGGGTGTAGCCGGCCACCGGTTTGGCCAGGATGCGCTTGATCCCCGAGTTGCGCGCGATGATCTTGCTCGGCGCATTGCTGATGCCGGTGAGCATGATCAGCAGGATGTCGTGGTTCAGACTCGGGTCTTCCTTGATCTTGGCCGCCAGTTGCATGCCGGTCATGCCGGGCATGTTCTGGTCGAGCAGGACCACGTCGAAGTAATCACGCAAATGCGCCTTGGTGCGCAGCAGGGCCAGCGCTTCCTTGCCCGACGGCACGGCGCTGACGTTCAGGCCCCAGGCGCTGCATTGCTGCACCAGCACCTTGCGGCAGGTGTCGTTGTCGTCGACCACCAGCACGCGTGCGCCTTGCAGCGGGCTGTCGAGGTCCGAGGTCGGGTGCTCCAGGCGATCAGGGTCCAGCGGCAGGGTCAGCCACAGCGTACTGCCCTGGCTGGCGCCGCTCTTGATACCGAACTCGCCCTGCATCAAACGGATCAATTGGCGGGCGATCACCAGCCCGAGGTTGCCGCCCAGACGGTTGGCCGACAGGAAGTGCTTGCTGTGCAACTCGGCGTGCATCAGCGCGTCGCGCTCTTCCTGATCCATCGGCTGGCCGCTGTCCTGCACGGCAATGCGCAGGCGTGGCCCGGCGCTGCGTTCGTCGAGGGCGACGACTACCAATACTTCGCCTTCTTCGGTTTTCTTCAGGGCGTTTTCCAGCAGGCTCAGCAACGTCTGACGCAGGCGCGTCGGGTCGCCGCTGATGACCCGTGGCACTTGCGGCTGGATGAAGCTGATCAGCTCGACGTTCTGCTGTTCGGCCTTGGCGCGGTAGATGCTCAGGCAATCGTCGATCAGCGCGTTGAGGTCGAACTGCACGTCGTCCAGTTCGATCTGCCCGGACTCGAGCCGCGAGATGTCGAGGATCTCGTTGATCAGGGTGAGCAGTTCGTTGCCGGCGCTGTGGATGGTTTGCACATAATCGCGTTGCTTGACCGACAGCGGCGTACCGAGCAGCAGTTCGGTCATGCCCAGTACGCCGTTCATTGGCGTGCGGATTTCGTGGCTGATCTTGGCCAGGAACTCGGCCTTGGCGTTGATCTCGGCGTTGCTCGCAGCGAGGTCGCGGCTGATGCTGAAACGGCTTTCGGTGATGCTGCGCTGACGCTCGCCGAGGGCGATGCTCATCAACAGGCCACTGATACAGATGAAACCCATCAGGGTCATGATCAGGCCTTGCGGCGCGACCAGGGTCAGCCCCAGCAAGGCCGGGAGGATGATCAGCGTGCCGATGTTGAACACCACCATCGCGGCGACGAACAAGCGGGCAGGGCGGTAGCCTTTCTGCCAGTGATAGAACGCCACCAGCAACATGCTCAGCCCGGCCAGGGCCACCAGCGCGTAGGTGATGATGTTCAGCGGCAAGGTGTTGACGAACAACAGCAGCAGGCTGCAGATCACGATGAACAGGATGTCGCCGATCAGCAGCTTGTTCAGCGGATGCGGGCCGAGCGGCGCGAAGAAGCGGTAAGCGAACATCAGGCCCGCGGGTGCAGTCAGCAGCAGGGCCAGATAGGCGCCCGGGGTCTGGATCGCGTGCCAGTTCGGCAGCCACGGACCGGCGAGGTTGAGCAGCAGCAACAGGCTCAGGCTCAACAGGCCTTCACACACCGCCAGCCACAGGCTGCTGCGCGAGCGGGTGTAGGCGTAGCGGATCAGGTTGTGCAGGATCAGCATCGCCAGACAGCCGAACAGCAGGCCGTAGATCAGCGTCTGGTTGTGATTGGCCGCGGCCATCACCGCCGATTGCAGGGTGATGTACGGGCGCAACTGGTGATCGGAGACCAGGCGCAGGTAAACGTCGAGGGGTTTGTCGCTCTGCGGCAACGGCAGCATGAAGTCGCTGCTGGGCAGCGGTCGTTCCACCTGGGGCTGGGTGGTGCCGGTGTCGCGTTGTTCGATCAGGCGATCGCCGTCGAGGACATACAGATTGAGGTGCGACAGGTCGGGGGCGAAGATCCGCAGCACTTGTTCGTGCTTGCCGGGCGCCAGCCTGAAGCGCAGCCACAAGGCGCCATCGGGTTCGGCCGCGGTGAGGCGGTCAAGCTCGATAGGGCTGAATTGATTGGTGTAGCGGGCGGAGCGGATGTCGCTCAGCTGGAGGTTGCCCTGATCGTCAAGCAATACCGACCAGCCACTGCCTTGCGCGGCCTGGGCCGGGAGCATGCAGAGCAAAGTCAACAGCGTGACGGTGAAGCCTATGGCAATCCTGAGCCAGCGCACGGCGAAATCCCTTCGTAGGTTGATGCCAGAATATAACGATGCGCAGCGTCGGAACAGTCCGGCAAGGGCAATGAGCCCCTACCGGAAACACAGCGTAGCTTATTACTGAGACTCACCGCGTTCACGGGCAATGGCGCGGTAGCCAATGTCGGTGCGGTAGAAGCAGCCTTCCCAGTCGATGGCCTTGGCCAGTTTGTAGGCCTGCTCCTGGGCGGCGCCGACGCTGGCGCCCATGGCGGTGGCGCACAGCACCCGACCACCGGCTGTCACGACGTTGCCGTCTTTGAGCGCAGTACCGGCGTGGAAGACCTTGCCTTCCAGTGCGGCGGCTGCGTCCAGACCGTTGATCGGCGCGCCCTTGGCGTAGTCGCCCGGGTAACCGCCAGCGGCCAGCACGATGCCGACGCTCGGACGTGGATCCCACTGCGCTTCAACCTTGTCCAGTGCCTGGGCGAGAGCAGCTTCGACCAGCAGCACCAGGCTCGACTGCAGACGCAGCATCACCGGTTGGGTTTCCGGATCGCCGAAACGGCAGTTGAACTCGATGACCTTCGGATTGCCGGCCTTGTCGATCATCAGACCGGCGTACAGGAAGCCGGTGTAGACGTTGCCTTCGTCGGCCATGCCGCGCACGGTCGGCCAGATCACCTGGTCCATCACGCGCTGGTGCACGTCGGCGGTGACCACTGGTGCAGGGGAGTAAGCACCCATGCCGCCGGTGTTCGGGCCGCTGTCGCCGTCGCCGACGCGTTTGTGGTCCTGGCTGGTGGCCATCGGCAGAACGTTCTTGCCGTCGACCATGACGATGAAGCTGGCTTCTTCGCCGTCGAGGAATTCTTCGATGACAACGCGCGAACCGGCGTCGCCAAAGGAATTGCCGGCGAGCATGTCGCGCACGGCGTCTTCGGCTTCGGCCAGGGTCATGGCAACGATCACGCCTTTACCGGCGGCCAGGCCGTCGGCCTTGATCACGATCGGTGCGCCTTTTTCACGTAGATAAGCCAGGGCTGGCTCGATCTCGGTGAAGTTCTGGTAGTCGGCGGTCGGGATCTTGCGGCGCGCCAGGAAATCCTTGGTGAAGGCTTTCGAGCCTTCCAGCTGCGCGGCGCCAGCGGTCGGACCGAAGCAATCCAGGCCACGGGAGCGGAACAGGTCGACGACGCCGGCCACCAATGGCACTTCCGGACCGACGATAGTCAGGGAAACGTTTTTCTCGGCGAAGTCAGCGAGCTGCTCAAGGGCCAGCACGTCGATGGCGACGTTTTCGCACTTGGCTTCAATCGCAGTGCCGGCGTTGCCTGGCGCCACGAAGACTTTCTGCACACGCGGATCCTGAGCCACTTTCCAGGCCAGGGCGTGTTCGCGGCCACCGCTGCCAATGATCAAAACATTCATTTCAAAAACCTCGGATGACGCTAATTCTGTTGAGCGCCGCTGGGGCGCTTTTCTGTGGGAGCGAGCTTGCTCGCGAAAGCGGATTTTCAGTCACATCTGAATTGAATGTGCCGCCGTCTTCGCGAGCAAGCTCGCTCCCACAGTGGATCGTGTACTTAGTGGCGGAAATGACGCATGCCGGTGAACACCATGGCGATGCCAGCCTCGTCGGCAGCAGCAATCACCTCGGCATCACGCATCGAGCCACCTGGCTGGATCACCGCCGTGATACCGACCTTGGCCGCATTGTCCAGACCGTCGCGGAACGGGAAGAACGCGTCCGACGCCATTACCGAACCAGCCACTTGCAGACCGGCGTGCTCAGCCTTGATCGCCGCGATACGCGCCGAGTTCACGCGGCTCATCTGGCCGGCGCCGACACCGATGGTCTGACGGTTCTTGGCGTAGACGATGGCGTTGGATTTGACGAACTTGGCCACTTTCCAGGCGAAGATCAGGTCGTTGACTTCCTGTTCGGTCGGGGCGCGCTTGGTCACCACTTTCAGGTCGTCGGCGCCGATCATGCCGATGTCACGGCTCTGTACCAGCAGGCCACCGTTGACGCGCTTATAGTCCCAGGCCGGAACGCGATCCGCCGACCACTCGCCGCAGGCCAGCAGGCGTACGTTGGCTTTGGCAGCAACGATGGCGCGGGCTTCTTCGCTGACGCTTGGTGCGATGATCACTTCAACGAACTGACGCTCGACGATCGCCTTGGCGGTCTCGGCATCCAGTTCACGGTTGAAGGCGATGATGCCGCCGAACGCGGATTCGGTGTCAGTGGCGTAGGCCAGTTCGTAGGCCTGACGGATGCCGCCTTCGGCGTCCGGGCTCACGGCCACGCCGCACGGGTTGGCGTGCTTGACGATCACGCAGGCCGGTTTGACGAAGCTCTTCACGCATTCCAGCGCGGCGTCGGTGTCGGCCACGTTGTTGTACGACAGTTCCTTGCCTTGCAGCTGGGTCGCGGTGGCGATGCCGACTTCGGCAGGCTTGGCTTCAACGTAGAACGCCGCGCTCTGGTGCGGGTTCTCGCCGTAGCGCATTTCCTGGGCCTTGATGAACTGGCTGTTGAAGGTGCGCGGGAATTCGCTGCGACCTTCAGTGCTCAGGGTTTCGGCAGCCTGGTTCACGGTGCCCATGTAGTTGGCGATCATGCCGTCGTAGGCGGCGGTGTGTTCGAACGCCTTGAGCATCAGGTCGAAACGCTGAGCGTAGGTCAGGCCGCCGGCCTTGAGGTTTTCCAGGACGTTGGCGTAATCGCTGGCATTCACCACGATGGCCACGTCTTTGTGGTTTTTCGCGGCCGAACGGACCATGGTCGGGCCGCCGATGTCGATGTTCTCGATGGCGGTCGGCAGGTCGCAGCCTGGCTTGCTGATGGTGGCTTCAAACGGATACAGGTTGACGGCTACCAGGTCGATCGGCTTGATGCCGTGCTCGTTCATGATCGCGTCGTCGATACCGCGACGACCAAGAATCCCGCCGTGGATTTTCGGGTGCAGGGTTTTCACCCGACCGTCCATCATCTCTGCGAAACCGGTGTAATCCGCGACTTCCACTGCGGCCACGCCGTTGTCCTGCAGCAGTTTGAAGGTCCCGCCGGTGGAAAGGATTTCCACGCCCAGGGCTTCCAGCTCCCTGGCGAATTCGAGGATCCCGGTCTTGTCGGAAACACTGATCAAGGCGCGGCGGATCGGCAGGCGGGTAGTCTGGTCGGTCATCTCAATTTCCATCAAAAGCAAGGGAAGTCAGCAAAAAAGGCGACCGGTTTTACGCGGGCGCCTTTCTGGTTTGATTGAATGCTTACAGCAGATCGTACTGCTTGAGTTTCTTGCGCAGCGTGCCGCGGTTCAGTCCGAGCAGCTCGCTGGCCTTGGTCTGGTTGCCCTTGACGTAGTTCATCACGCTTTCGAGCAGGGGAGCCTCGACTTCGGAGAGCACCAGGTTGTACACGTCCGTGACGGACGCGCCCTCAAGGTGGGCGAAATAATTGTGCAGCGCCTTCTCGACACTCCCGCGAAGGGTCTGGCCTTCTTCGCTCGGGGTATTGAGGTGCTGTTTCAAATTCACGTTGTCGCTCACGGGTGTTGTTCCACTCACTAAAGTCTCGGTCATCATCGTCATGCGGCCACCCCTTCTCCGTCCCCTGTCAGGCTCTTGTAACGTTCGGCGAAGAACTCCCGAACGTTGGCGCATTGTGTTTCCGTACCATCCAAACGATTGAAGTGGGCGCGAAATTCCCTGGCGCCCGGCAAGGTTGCGAGATACCAGCCCACATGCTTGCGGGCAATTCGCACACCCATCACGTCCCCATAGAAGGCGTGAAGGGCGGCCAGATGCTCAAGCAGAATGCGTTCCACCTCGATCAGCTCCGGCGCCGGCAGTTTTTCGCCGGTACGCAGGAAGTGTTCGATCTCGCGAAAAATCCATGGCCGCCCCTGGGCGGCCCGGCCGATCAACAGGCCATCGGCACCGGTCGCGTCGAGCACGTAGCGGGCCTTTTCCGGCGATACGATGTCGCCGTTGGCAAAGACCGGAATCGACACCGCCTGCTTGATCGCGGCAATGGTGTCGTACTCGGCTTCGCCGGTGTACAGATCGGCGCGGGTGCGGCCATGCACCGCCAGCGCCGTGATCCCGGCCTGCTCGGCGATCTTCGCCACTGTCAGGCCGTTCTTGTTGTCGCGATCCCATCCGGTGCGGATCTTCAGGGTCACCGGCACATCAACTGCCGCCACGACGGCGTGCAGGATCTCGGTAACCAGCGCCTCATCCTTCAGCAACGCGGAGCCGGCGGCCTTGTTGCAGACCTTCTTCGCCGGGCAACCCATGTTGATATCAATAATCTGTGCGCCCAGTTCGACGTTGGCCCGGGCTGCATCCGCCAGCATCTGCGCATCGCCACCGGCGATCTGCACCGAGCGTGGCTCGGGATCGCCTTCGTGGATCATGCGCATGCGCGACTTGCGGGTGTTCCACAGGCTCATGTCACTGGTGACCATTTCCGAGACTACAAGCCCTGCGCCCAAACGCTTGCACAGCTGACGAAAGGGCTGGTCGGTGACACCCGCCATCGGGGCGAGGATCAAGCCGTTCTGCAATGTATATGGGCCGATGCGTACCGCCGACATAGGACTTCCCTGAAGTGGGGCCGGATCATGAGAGTTCGAAAAAGGGTTGGCATGATACCCGCTCTCGATGACTGGATAAAGGCTGAATTGAACAAAATCTGAACAGTTATTCTGTTATTACCGCCGGTTTGGTCGTGCGCTGCGCAGTCAGAAAACTGCCGTCAATCCGGGAGCGGTGAAGCGTTTCACTCGGGCGAGTGGAAACTCAGGCTGTAGTTCACGGCTTTCGGGCCTGGATCGAGGATGTCCAGGGCGATGTGGATCGGCGTCTGCGGCGGCATTTCCGCCATGCCCTCGAGGTCGCCGTTGAGGTATTCGCCGGGTTTGAAGCGACGACTGGCGATCAGGTGGCCGTTGAGGTCGGCGAAGCGCAGCTCCAGCAGCGGAAACGGCTGCGAGAACGGCGCGCGGTTATAGATGATTGCGTCCACCACCAGCGCACCGCTGAATTCCGGATGGCTGCGCACCACCAGGTTGCTGCTCTTGATCTTGGCGATATCCACCTTGGACGGCACCGTGCAGCCGACTTGCGGGCACAGTTGCTGGAACCATGGCCGGTATTGATCCTGGCGCGCCAGTTCGTCGAAGTGATAGGCGATGTATTGTCCGCCCAGGCCGGCGGCGGCCAGCACGATCAGCAACAGCCAGAGCAGGCGACGGCCCCAGGGCGAGCGGCGTTTCTGCCAGTCCAGTTGCAGCGGATCGTCGGTCAGATCCTGCAAGGCTTCGGCGCGAACACTGGATTCGACGCGTTCGCGCTTTTTGCGCGGTGCTTCGATCAGTGGCAGTTCGTCGTCGACGTCGTCGCTGGCCGACAGGCGTTCGCGGCGGGCATTCGGGTCGATCGGATCGTGCAGACGCAGTTGCGGGATCGGCGGTTCGTCATCGAGATCGACCGGCTCCAGCGATAGCGAAGGTTCGGTGCGCTCCGGTCGGATCGGCTCGGGCTCGACGGCGTCGGGTTCATCTTCGACTTCGGGTGCGCGCCCATCTGCCGGTTCGCTGAACAGGCTGTCCGGCCACGTCGTGTCTTCCGGTTCGTGGCTGTCGCGGCGGGCGCTCAGGGCGTCTTCGCGTGGACGGCCGAACTCGGTGGTCGGCTGGATTTCCCGTTGCTCGAGGCGGGCCAGCTCTTCGTCCAGATCCAGGCTGTCCAGATCCAGCTCGGCGGCGCTCCATTGCTTCTGGCTGATGGCGCGCGGCTCGGGCGTTTCGACGATGGCCGGTTGCTCGACAGACGCAGGCTCGCTGATCGGTGGCGGCTCGCTGATTAACGGCGCCACCGGCGT
Organism: Pseudomonas aphyarum; assembly: GCF_028657055.1. Classification (NCBI taxonomy): domain Bacteria; kingdom Pseudomonadati; phylum Pseudomonadota; class Gammaproteobacteria; order Pseudomonadales; family Pseudomonadaceae; genus Pseudomonas; species Pseudomonas aphyarum. Next base: position 79,948 of record NZ_JAMDGS010000021.1, on the reverse strand, counting down.
GACCGCTTCCTTGCCTGCGTGTTGCTCCAGCAATTGCTTGGCGGCATTGAACACTTGCAGGCAGGAGCCGCAACGAACCACCCCGCGGGCCACGCTCAACTGAGCGTGGCTGACGCGGAAACTGGTTTGGCAATGCGGGCACTGGGTGACGAAGCTGTCGGTCATGCGGCGATCCGGATTGAGCAGGCGGTCATTCTAGCGCCGACGGCCGGTGATGCGCACCCAGCCATCACGATTGGCGATCGGGTCGAGATCGAAGTCCTGTGCGTAGGCGGCAGCGACTTCGTCACCTTGTTCGGCGAGGATCCCGGACAGTGCCAGACGCCCGCCGGACTTGACCAGACCGGACAGTTGCGGCGCCAGGGAAACCAGCGGGCCGGCCAGAATGTTGGCGACCAGTACGTCGGCTTTGACCTGCGGCAGGTCTTCCGGCAGGTACAGCGGGAACAGTTCGTCTGCGATGTTGTTGCGCCCGGCGTTGTCGCGGGAGGCTTCGAGTGCCTGCACGTCGATGTCGGTGCCCACGGCTTCTTTCGCGCCCAGCAGCAGGGCGGCAATCGCCAGAATCCCCGAGCCGCAGCCGAAATCCAGCACGTTGCAGTCTTTCAGGTCCTGGCCGTCCAGCCATTCCAGGCACAGGGCGGTGGTCGGGTGAGTACCGGTGCCGAACGCCAGGCCCGGATCCAGCAGCAGATTGACCGCGTCCGGCTCCGGTGCGGCGTGCCAGCTCGGCACGATCCACAGGCGCTGGCCGAATTGCATCGGCTGGAAACCGTCCATCCAGCTGCGTTCCCAGTCCTGGTCTTCGATCACTTCGCTGTGGTGCTCGGGCAGCGGGCTGCCGGTCAGCAGTTCCAGATGGGCCAGTACCGGGGCGGCTTCGGTGCCGCCCTCGAACAAGGCCAGCAGGTGGGTGTGCGCCCACAGCGGGGTGGTATTGAGTTCCGGTTCGAAGATCGGCTGATCTTCGGCGTCCATGAAGGTCACCGAAACGGCGCCCACTTCAAGGAAAGCGTCTTCGTAGGTTTCGGCTTGTTCTGGGCTGATGGCGAGACGGACTTGCAGCCAAGGCATGGCGGGCACCTGTGAAAAAGATTGATTGCAGCCTAGCGGCCTGCGAGAAGCGCGCAAGTTTACGCGAGCGCGACGGTTTTGTGGGAGCGGGGAATGTGTGAGCAGATGAAACCTTAAGAAACAACAAAGCCGCCCGAAGGCGGCCTTGTCTGGTGCGGGCTGAAGCTTAGTGCTTCTCGCCAGCCAGCTTGTGCTCGAGGTAGTGAATGTTCACGCCCCCTTTGCAGAAGCCTTCGTCGCGGGTCAGATCACGGTGCAGCGGGATGTTGGTCTTGATCCCGTCGACCACGATTTCGTCCAGGGCATTGCGCATGCGGGCCATGGCTTCGTCGCGGGTCGCGCCGTAAGTGATCAGCTTGCCGATCAGCGAGTCGTAGTTCGGCGGAACGGCATAACCGCTGTACAGGTGCGAATCGACGCGAACGCCGTTGCCGCCTGGAGCGTGGAAATGCTTGACCGTACCCGGGCTCGGCATGAAGGTTTTCGGGTCTTCGGCGTTGATCCGGCATTCCAGCGAGTGACCGCGGATGACCACATCATCCTGGGTATACGACAGCTTGTTGCCAGCGGCGATGCTGAGCATCTCCTTGACGATGTCGATACCGGTGACCATTTCCGAAACCGGGTGCTCCACCTGAACACGGGTGTTCATTTCGATGAAGTAGAAACGACCGTTCTCGTACAGGAACTCGAAGGTGCCGGCGCCACGGTAGCCGATGTCGATGCACGCCTTGACGCAGCGAGCCAGGACTTCCTTGCGCGCGTTCTCGTCGATGCCCGGTGCCGGCGCTTCTTCGAGAACTTTCTGGTGGCGGCGTTGCAGCGAGCAATCGCGGTCACCCAGATGGATGGCGTTGCCCTGGCCGTCGGACAGAACCTGCACTTCGACGTGACGCGGGTTGGTCAGGAATTTTTCCAGATAGACCATCGGGTTGCCGAACGCCGCGCCAGCTTCGGAGCGGGTCAGTTTCGCCGAGGCGATCAGGTCTTCTTCCTTGTGCACCACACGCATGCCGCGACCACCACCGCCGCCGGCGGCCTTGATGATCACCGGGTAGCCGACTTCACGACCGATGCGCAGTGCCGTTTCCTCGTCTTCCGGCAGCGGGCCGTCGGAACCTGGAACGGTTGGCACGCCCGCTTCGATCATCGCGTGCTTGGCCGATACCTTGTCGCCCATCAGGCGAATGGTGTCGGCTTTCGGGCCGATGAAGGCGAAGCCGGAGTTCTCGACCTGCTCGGCAAAGTCGGCGTTTTCCGCGAGGAAACCGTAGCCTGGGTGAATGGCGGTAGCGCCAGTCACTTCAGCGGCCGCAATGATTGCCGGGATGTGCAGGTAGGAGTGCGCGGCAGAAGCCGGGCCGATGCAGACGGATTCGTCTGCCAGACCCAGGTGCATCAGCTCTTTGTCGGCCTTGGAGTAAACGGCGACGGTCTTGATGCCCATCTCTTTGCAGGCACGCAGAATCCGCAGGGCGATCTCACCGCGGTTAGCGATCAGAACTTTTTCCAACTTCGCAGTCATCAAAGGCTCTCCGCAGTTCAAACGATGGTGAACAGCGGTTGGTCGTACTCAACCGGCTGGCCGTCTTCGACGAGGATGGACTCGATCACACCGCTGGTTTCAGCTTCGATGTGGTTCATCATCTTCATGGCTTCGACGATGCACAGGGTGTCGCCTTTCTTCACGGTCTGGCCGACTTCAACGAAGGACGGCGAGGTTGGCGAAGATTTGCGATAGAAGGTGCCGACCATCGGCGAACGGGCAACGGTGCCGTTCAGCGCTGGAGCAGCAGCGGCAGCCGGAGCTGCGGCAGCAGCAACCGGAGCGGCAGCGGCGGCAGGTGCAGCGGCCGGAGCCTGCATCGGAGCCGGTGCGTAGTACTGCTGCGCCGGGGTCTTGCTGTGACGGCTGATGCGTACGGACTCTTCGCCTTCCTTGATCTCGAGCTCGTCGATGCCGGACTCTTCCAGCAATTCGATCAGTTTCTTAACTTTACGGATATCCATGAATCATCAACTCCCAAGGGTCGGTCAGGGGCGTATAGCTTGTTGTTCAAGCTGCTCTAGTGCAGCCTCCAGGGCCAGTCGATAACCGCTGGCGCCAAGGCCGCAGATCACTCCTACCGCTACGTCGGAGAAGTAAGAGTGATGGCGGAAAGGTTCGCGTTTGTGCACGTTGGACAAATGCACTTCGATGAATGGGATGCTCACTCCCAGCAGCGCGTCACGTAATGCGACACTTGTGTGTGTAAATGCTGCCGGGTTGATCAGAATGAAGTCCACGCCCTCGCCGCGAGCGGCGTGGATGCGGTCGATCAATTCGTACTCGGCGTTGCTTTGCAGATACAGCAGATGATGGCCGGCTTCACGGGCGCGGCGTTCCAGATCCTGATTGATCTGCGCCAGGGTGGTCGACCCGTAGGTCCCGGGTTCCCGGGTGCCGAGCAGGTTCAGGTTGGGGCCGTGCAGCACCAGTAGCGTTGCCATCTGCGTGTTCCTTGTTATGGGTGAGCCTTCGTCAGAACCCGGCGACTATGCCGCAAAGACTTTGTGACTGTCCAGTTCTCTGCAATAGCCAGCACGATGACCGATGTTTGCGCAAAATATGTGACTGACTGATTAAATCCGGTCATTCGCTTTGGCAACACGTTCGGCGAAGTCGCTGGCGTTGATCTCGCCGATCACCCGCACATCGCGACGTTCTGCCCCGTCCTTGCCGAAGAACATCAGCGCCGGTGGGCCGAACAGGCTGTAGCGGTCGAGCAGGGTGCGCTGTTCGGCATTGCTGGCGGTGATGTCGAAGCGGATCAGCCGATAGCCCTTGAGCCGATCGACGACCGTGGCGTCGTTTAGCACTTCGTGTTCGATGACTTTGCAGCTGATGCACCAGTCGGCGTACCAGTCGAGCAGCAGCGGGGTGCCGGCGGTTTTCGCTTCGAGCAGTACCCGATCCAGTTCCGTCGGGGTGCTGACGGTCTGCCATGAACCGCTGTTTTGCGCGGGCGATCCGCTGTCGGCAAGGCGCGCCGGGGCTATCGGATTCAACGGGTCGGTCTGCCCGCTGAACGCGCCGTACCAGCAGGCCAGCGCATAAAACAGCAGGAACATGCCCAGCAGTTGGCCGAGGCGTTTGCGCGGCGGTTTGTAGACGAATTCCAGAGCACCGAGGAACAGGCCGACGCCGCCGGCCAGCAAGCCGATCAGCAGCAACGTGATCTGTCCCGGCAACACCCGGCTGAGCAATCCGATCGCCAGCCCGAGCAGCAACACGCCGATGCCGTTCTTCACGTACATCATCCACGGCCCGCTTTTCGGCAGCCACGTCGCGCCGCCGGTAGCCACCAGCAACAGCGGCGCGCCCATGCCCAGGCCGAGCATGAACAGCTTCAGACCGCCGCCCAGCGCATCGCCGCTGGCGCTTATATAAAGCAATGCGCCGGCCAGCGGGGCGGAAACGCATGGCGATACCAGCAAACTCGACACCACGCCCAATACCGCGGCGCCCCACAACGAGCCACCTTCGGTGCGGCCGGCAATCCGGTCGAGGCGGCTGCTGATGAAGTGCGGCAGTTTCAGCTCGAACACGCCGAACATCGCCAGCGCGAACACCGCAAAGAACATCGCGAATGGCACCAGCACCCACGCCGATTGCAGCCGCGCCTGTAAATTCAGTTGCGCACCGAACAGCCCCATCAGCGCCCCAAGCAGCGCGAAGCACGCAGCCATCGGCAGCACATAAGCCAGGGACAGATTGAAACCACGCAAACCGCCGACCTGCCCACGCAACACCACGCCGGACAGGATCGGCAGCATCGGCAATACACAAGGCGTGAAGGTCAGGCCCAGGCCCGCAAGGAAGAACAACGCCAGATCACGCCAGTCCCAACCCGTCACCGGAGCGGACGTGTCATTTGCCGCTGCGTTGCCCTCGATGCTCAGGCGTTCGGTTTCCGGTGGATAGCACAAACCCTTGTCGGCACAGCCCTGATAGGTGACGGCCAGCGTGAACGCCCGGGAATCATTGCGCGGCAGTTCCACGTCGAGAATGCCGTGGTAGACCTCGACGTCGCCGAAATACTCGTCGTGTTTCTGTTCGCCTTGGGGCAGTTGTGCGGCGCCAAGTTTTACCTCGGCAGGCTCGACACGAAACTGGAAACGATGGCGGTAGAGGTAATAGCCTTCGGTGGCGACGAAGCGCAGTTTGACCGATTGCGGGGTGCTCTCGACCAGGCTCAGTTGAAAGGCTTCGCGCACCGGCAGGAAATCGGCGCTGTTGTTGACCGAGCCCAGCGTGGCGCTGGGTTTGCTGTCGAACAGACCGGCGGCGCCGGCCGGCAGGGCGAAGACGAAAAGCAGCAGGCAGAGCAGACGGCGCATGACAATCTCGCGAATCAAAGGTGCGGGAATGATAGCGGACTTGGCCCTGCGCTGTGTGTCACACGCGGAACGCCTGCACGGCGGTGTGCAGCTGACCGCCCAGCAACAGCAGGTTCTCGCCTTGCTCGCGGCCCTGGCCGATGCGCAGCAGATTGTCCCCGCCCAATTGGTGAATCCGTTCGCTGTGATCGCGGATCTCGCTGACCGCGCCGCTCTGTTGTGCGGTGATGTCGGCGATGCGGATCGCGGTGTCGGAGATGGTCTGGATCGCGCCGACAATCTTGTCCAGCGCACCGTCCGCCGATTGCGCCTGATTGGCCGTGGCCTCGGCGTGTTCGACCTGCGCGCGCATGCCCTCGACCGATTGCCGGGCGGCGGTTTGCAGGGCGGCGATCAGGGTCTGGATCTCGGCGGTGGCGCCGGCGGTGCGTTGTGCCAGCGAGCGCACTTCCTCGGCCACCACGGCGAATCCGCGACCCATTTCCCCGGCGCGGGCGGCTTCGATCGCCGCGTTGAGCGCCAGCAGGTTGGTCTGGTCGGCAATCGAGCGGATCACCGTCAGCACGCCGCCGATGGTTGCCGACTCTTCGGCCAGGTGTTCGATCATTTGCGCATTGCCTTGCACTTCGCCGACCAGCGCGTGTAAGCCGGTGAGGCTCTGGCCGATCACTTGTTGCCCGTGTTCGACGGCCAGCCCGGCATGGCGACTGGCGTCGGCGGCCTGGCGCGCATCGCCGGCCACTTGCTGGATGGTCGCTTCCAGTTCGCCGAGGGAATCACGGATCAGCGCGGTGTCACCAGCCTGATGTTCGGCGCCGCTGTGCAAGTCATTGCTCAGTTCGGCGAGGGTGCGACTGCTGCCCGCCACCTGCTCGGCATTGCCACGAATCGTCCCGACCAGATCCACCAGATAGGCGCGCAGGCGATTGAGCGAGGCTTCGATGTCGTGCAGTTCGCGGTTGGTCTTGCCCAGATGAATGTCGCGGCTGAAGTCGCCTTCGGCCCAGGTCGACAGCGCTGGGGCGAGATTGGTCAGGGTGCGGGCCAGGCGCCGCTGCAGGGTGTCGATCAGCAGCGCGATCAGCAGAATCAGGCCGATCATCACGCCTTGCATCAGCCGCACTTCGCCCTGGATCTGCCCGTGTTGTGCGCGTACCACCGGCTCGAGGCCGGCGATGGCTTGCTGCACGGCGGCGATTTTCTGGTGGGTCGCGGTGCTGAGGTCGGTGCGTTTCTGGATCTGATCGCGAGTGCGTGCGAGCTCTGCCGGGTAACGGCCGAGCAAGCTGTTGAGCTCGCGTTTGAGACCCACACCAGCATCTTCGGCAGCGGCTTTTTCTGTGCTTTCGATGCCCATCATCGCGGCGAAATCGTCGCTGCCGGATTCACTGCTGGCGACCACGCCAAGCAAGGGTAGGGCATCGATCGTCTGGGCCTGAGCGCGGATGTTGCTGACTTCGCGTTCGACATCGGTGGCCAGTTCACTGCGTCCGCTGCTGACCAGTTTGTCCCGGGCCAGCGACAGTTTGCCCAGATGTTGAGAGGCGACCAGCAGGGGCGTCAGGTAAGTCGCGTTGCCGCCAGCGTAGGTGCTGAGCTGATCTAGGCTGGCGCTCAATTCCCGCTCGGCCTGCAACAGCAGCGCCTGTGGATCGCCGGCCAGTTTGCCGGCGGCCAGCAGGTCGGTCTTGCTGAATTCATCGAGGCCGGTGAGGCTCGGGCGCAAGGTGTCGGCCAGCGACGGCGGCAGCTCGCCGAGTTCTTTCTGCAACTGATCGATGGCCTGGCTGGCGCTGCTCAGGCGCAGGGCGTCGCCGCTGGCGAGGTAATCCTCGACGTTGCGTGCCACGTCATTCTGAAATTGCTGCGACAGCCCCAGGTAACGCTCCATCAACAGATACGGGCGTTCCAGGGCTTTCTGCGACCACCACAGCGTGGCGCCGAGGGCCACGCAGACGGCGACCAGCAACAGAGTATTGAGATTGGTGAGCAACTTCAGGCGCATGACGGCTACCAACGGCAGAATGGTAAGCGCCTGAATTTATTGCGGTTCTGTTACGGGGTTATGACCGAATCAGTGGATTGCGATGAAAAAGTGGCACTTTGCTTTGAGTCGCGCGCGGTCTGCACCCGATTGCGTCCTTCGCCCTTGGCGCGGTACAGCGCCTCGTCGGCCTGGCTGGCCATCATCAGGCTGTCGGAGTCGTCGTGCATTTCCACCACGCCGGCGCTGAAGGTGCACCACAGATCCTGCGGCTGGGCCGGGTAGTGAATCTCGGCGAAGCGCTGGCGGATCTCGTCGAGCACTTTGTGCGCGGCTTCTATATCGGTGTCCGGCATAACGATGGCGAATTCTTCGCCGCCGTAACGGCCGATGAAGTCGGTCTTGCGCAGACGCTGCTTGAGGAACAGCGCCAGGCTCTTGATTACCCGGTCGCCCATGGGGTGGCCGTGGCTGTCGTTGACCCGCTTGAAGTGGTCGATGTCGAGCATGGCAAAGCTCAACGGCTTGTTCTCGCGGCGGGCGCGGAACGAGCAGTCTTCGAGCAATTGCAGAATGTGCGTGTGGTTGTACAGGCCGGTGAGGCTGTCGCGAACCATCCGTGCTTTCAGGTTGCGCGCGCGGGCGGCGCGGTTGCGCACGGTGGTGATCAGGTGACGCGGTTTGATCGGCTTGGTCAGGAAGTCGTCGCCGCCCTCGCTCATGGCGTCGAGCTGCTTGTCCAGATCGTCTTCGGCCGACAGATAAATGATCGGCACGCTGACGTAACGGTCGTTGTGGCGGATAACCTTGGCCAGTTCAGTGCCGGTGCAGGCCGGCATGTACATGTCGAGGATGATCAGGTCCGGCTGGAAATCCGCCAGCTCGGCCATGGCCTGGATCGGTTCGATCAGGGTGCGAGTGACGATCCCGGCGCTGTTGAGCAGGCGCTCGGTGTGCAGGGCCTGGGCGCGGGAGTCGTCGATGATCAGCACTTTATAGGGTTCGTACTGGGCGACGCAGGTCAGGACCTCGATCTTCTCCAGCAGGCTCGAGGCTTCGAGGGTGCCGGTGAGGAATTCCTGGCCACCGGCGCGCACCGCCGCGAGGCGGGTCGGGGTGTCGGTTTCGTGCAGGCTGAAGAACAGCAGCGGCAGCGGTTCTTCGAGACCTTGCTGGGCTTCGGCGGCGAGTTTCAGGCCGACGCCGGCACCACTGAAATCCACGTCCATGACGATCGCAGCCGGCAGACGCTCGACCATCGAGGAGCGAAACGCCGACACGCTGTCCAGCGCCTGGGCGCTCAGACCGAAAAACTCCAGCTGCTTGGCCAGCCGCTCGGCGCGGTCGTGATCCTGCAGCATCACGTAGATCGGTTTGCGCAGGGGCGGCAGGAAGGTCTGATCAAGCTGATCGCCATGGCGCAGGCCGGTGCGCGACAAGCGCTGCATCAAACGGTTGAGATCGGTGATCAGGCCGCTGCTCAGGCGTCCGCGATTGGCGTCCACCGCTTCCAGCGACTGGCTGATGTGGCGGGCCAGCTGCGTGTGTTCGGGCTGTTCGAAACGCTCGGCAAAACGCAGCAGGCGCAGATTGGCCTCGCTCAGTTCGGCGAGATCGGCAGTGGACCACTCACTGCGTTGCAGGCGCTGCCATATCTCAAGAATCTGACGTGCCTGATGAATTACCCGCTGGGCAAAGTGGTGCTTGAGGCGCTCACGGCTGGGGTCTTCTGGCTCGGTCATATCCTGACTACTAGTTAGGGTGCATGCTGAGATCGACTGGTGGCTCTATGCTAGCACCTCTTTTCCCTTACATGAGTGTCGTACGTCAATAATCTGCAGTGCGGCACTATTCAGTTTCTGACTGATTGGTTTCAATTTGAACCTGATCGTCGGGGAAGTCCCCATCTACCGGGCATTTGCCGATCTGCATGCGGGTGAATTTATCGGAGTATGAGAAAGGTGGGGCAGGGTGTTTGTGCTGTCCCGTTGCGGGTATCGGCGGCGCAATGGCGATGAATCCGCTATCGGGGAATCCCTTAGGGCGGTGTGTCCCGGCCTTGTGTCGGGTGGCGAGACAACGCCTGTCAATATTGACGGGTGCCCGGTCGAGGCACGTTGTTGTATGGTTGTGGTCGAACCGTTGAACCCAAGATTGAAAGGATATCGCCATGCTGGACTGGAAGAACCGCGCGGCCAGCGCGCCTGAACGTGCCGCCGAGCCCAAGTCGGCCGCCCGCAGCTATGTCGGCGGGCTGTTGTTCAGCCGGGCGCTGGCCACGCTGGTCGCCATTTACCTGTTGGTGACTATTGCCCTTGGCTGGTACTGGAGCCAGGAGCCGGCGCTGTTTCCCGTCGCGCAGAACGCTCAGGTTGCCGCCGAGAAAGAGGGCAAGCAGATGGTGGTCGGCTACACCACCGTCGAAACCTTGAAAACCGTGGCCGGCACGTTGCTCGACAAGCCGGGCGGTTACATTTCCAACGACCGTTTCCCGCCGGGCCTGTGGATGGACAACATGCCAAGTTGGGAATACGGCGTGCTGGTGCAGGTCCGTGACCTGACCCGTGCCCTGCGCAAGGATTTCGCCCGTTCGCAGTCGCAATCGGCTGAAGACGCCGACCTGGCCAAGGCCGAGCCGCGCTTCAACTTCGACAACAAGAGCTGGATCCTGCCGTCGAGCGAGTCGGAATATCAGGAAGGCATCAATTCCCTGAGCCGTTATCAGGCGCGCCTGTCCGATCCGACCCAGAAAAACGCGCTGTTCTACGCCCGCGCCGACAACCTGAACAACTGGCTGGGCGATGTCGGCACCCGTCTCGGTTCGCTGTCGCAACGCCTGTCGGCCAGCGTTGGCCGGGTCAAGCTCAACACCGCGCTGAAAACCGAAGTGCCGGCAGTGGGTGAAGTACCGCAGGTCGACGAGGAAGTCGTCGAGACTCCGTGGATGCAGATCGACAACGTGTTCTACGAAGCCCGTGGCCAGGCCTGGGCGCTGTCGCACCTGCTGCGCGCGATCGAGGTCGATTTCGCCGACGTGCTGGCGAAGAAGAACGCGACCGTCAGCGTGCGTCAGATCATTCGTGAGCTGGAGGCGTCTCAGGAGCCGATCTGGAGCCCGATGATCCTCAACGGCAGCGGCTTCGGTGTGCTGGCCAACCACTCGCTGGTGATGGCCAACTACATTTCCCGGGCCAACGCCGCCGTGATCGATTTGCGTCAACTGCTCAATCAGGGCTGAGTCATGGACGAGAGCGCCAAAGAGGCGGCCCACCGCGCCGCCTCGGATGCCGAACAGATCGCCTGGGTCGACGAGCAGGACAACCTGCTCGGCGCCTTGGTGCGTTCTGACCTGCGCGAGCGCGGGCTGATCGGCCGTGGCACCTACATCATGCTGTTCAACTCCGCCGGTGAACTCTGCGTGCATCGGCGTACGTTGAGCAAAGCCATTTATCCCGGCTACTGGGACGTGGCGGCGGGCGGCATGGTGCAGGCGAACGAGACCTACGCCGAGTCGGCAGCCCGTGAGCTGGAAGAGGAATTGGGAGTGAGCGGCGTCGAGCTGACAGCCCACGACCATTTCTACTTCGAGGACACCGGCAATCGCCTCTGGTGTTCGGCGTTTTCGGCGGTGTGGGACGGGCCGTTGATCCTGCAGCCTGAAGAAGTGCTCGAAGCGCGCTTCATTCCGGTCGAGCAGGTCATGCTGGAAATCCAGCAAAAGCCTTATTGCCCGGACTCTTTGGCCGCGTTGAAACGCTATCTGAAGGCTCAGCAAAGCGACGTCGCAAAGAACACATAAATTGGCGCCGATTGGCACTTAGCAATCGGCGTTTTTGCCGTTACACTGCGCGACCTTTTCAAGCTGTGCCGGCCCGCTTTCAGGAGCTCATGGCACAGTAGCGCTGCCCCTGCCTGAGTGGGGCTTCGCGGTCGATAGCCTTGCCCAAGGCTGCGATCAGTCTTTGTCCTCCCGAGAGGATTGCCGGTGGCCAAAAAAGCCGCATCCTTCGCCGCCCTGGGCGGCCTGGTATTTTCCACCGACGCAGGTCGTCATTGCCCGGAATGCAGCAAGCCGGTGGACGCCTGTATCTGCAAGCAAACCGTGATCCCGGCCGGCGACGGCATTGCCCGCGTGCGCCGCGAGAGCAAGGGCCGTGGCGGCAAGACGGTGACCACCATCACCGGCGTGCCCCTGGCCGAAGACGCACTCAAGGAGCTGGCGACAACGTTGAAGAAACGTTGCGGCACCGGCGGTGCGTTGAAAGACGGGATCATCGAGATCCAGGGCGACCATGTCGAGCTGCTCCTGGCCGAGTTGGTCAAGCACGGTTTCAAAGCGAAGAAGTCCGGCGGCTAGCAGCCTCTGTGAAACCCACCGGCGGCTTGATTCAGCTCCAGAATTCCTGGGCCTGACGTCGTTTCCATGGTTTTCACAGAGCCTGTTCATGACCGGTTTCTAAACTCAACGCTGTCAGCGCGGTCTACCGCCCCGCTGACGAACCGTCATTTTCATTCTTTAGACTGCGCCGGCCTGAGATCAGGCGACGCACTATGACTTCTTTATAGGGGACTTCGATGTCCGTACGACGCACACGCAAAGACGATGGCAGCCAATGGACAGTTGCGGACAGCCGCAGTGTTTACGGGATTCGCCATTGGGGGGCCGGGTATTTCGCGATCAATGACGCCGGTCGCGTCGAAGTTCGTCCGAACGGCCCGAGCAGCTCGCCTATCGATCTGTTCGAACAAGTCGACCAGTTGCGCAAGAGTGGCTTGTCCCTGCCGCTGCTGGTGCGTTTCCCCGACATCCTGCAAGACCGCGTCCGTCAGCTGACCGGCGCTTTCGATGCGAACATCGAGCGTCTGGAATACCAGAGCAAATACACCGCGCTGTACCCGATCAAGGTCAACCAGCAGGAAGCGGTGATCGAAAACATCATCGCCACCCAGAACGTTTCCATCGGTCTGGAAGCCGGCTCCAAGCCTGAGCTGCTGGCGGTGCTGGCACTGGCGCCGAAGGGTGGCACCATCGTCTGCAACGGTTACAAGGACCGCGAGTTCATCCGTCTGGCGCTGATGGGCCAGAAGCTCGGTCACAACGTGTTCATCGTGATCGAGAAAGAATCCGAAGTCGGTCTGGTGATCGAAGAAGCCGCCTCGCTGAAGGTCAAGCCGCAGGTCGGCCTGCGCGTGCGTCTGTCGTCCCTGGCGTCGTCGAAGTGGGCGGACACCGGTGGCGAGAAATCCAAGTTTGGTCTGTCGGCGGCGCAACTGCTGTCGGTGGTCGAGCGCTTCCGCGCGGCGGGCCTGGATCAAGGCATCCGCCTGCTGCACTTCCATATGGGTTCGCAGATCGCCAACCTCGCTGACTATCAGCACGGTTTCAAGGAAGCGATCCGTTACTACGGCGAGCTGCGCAACCTCGGTCTGCCGGTCGATCACATCGACGTCGGCGGCGGTCTGGGCGTCGACTACGACGGTACCCACTCGCGCAACGCCAGTTCGATCAACTACGACATGGACGACTACGCCGGTGTCGTGGTCGGCATGCTCAAGGAGTTCTGCGATGCGCAGGCCCTGCCGCATCCGCACATCTTCTCCGAAAGCGGCCGCTCGCTGACCGCGCACCACGCGATGCTGGTGGTGCAGGTGACCGACGTCGAGAAGCACAACGACGACGTGCCGCAGATCGAGAACAAGGAAGCGCTGCCGGAAACCGTGCAGTGGCTGGTTGACCTGCTCGGCCCGACCGACATCGAAATGGTCACCGAAACCTACTGGCGCGCCACCCACTACATGAGCGACGTGGCCGCACAGTACGCCGACGGCAAACTGACCCTGGCCGAGAAAGCCCTGGCCGAGCAGTGCTACTTCGCCGTGTGCCGTCGCCTGCACAACTCGCTGAAGGCGCGTCAGCGTTCGCACCGTCAGGTGCTGGACGAACTCAACGACAAGCTGGCCGACAAGTACATCTGCAACTTCTCGGTATTCCAGAGCCTGCCGGACACCTGGGCAATCGATCAGGTCCTGCCGATCATTCCGCTGCACCGTCTCGACGAAGAGCCGCTGCGTCGTGCCGTTCTGCAAGACCTGACCTGCGACTCCGACGGCAAGATCAATCAGTACGTCGATGAGCAGAGCATCGAGACCAGCCTGCCAGTACATGCGCTGAACGAAGGTGAAGACTACCTGCTGGGCGTGTTCCTGGTCGGCGCCTATCAGGAAATCCTCGGCGACATGCACAACCTGTTCGGTGACACCGACTCGGTGAACATCTACCAGAACGCCGACGGCAGCGTGTACCACGCCGGTATTGAAACCCACGACACCATCGAAGACATGCTGCGCTACGTGCACCTGTCGCCGGAAGAGCTGATGACCCACTACCGCGACAAGTGCGCCAGTGCCCGCATCAGCGCCAGCGAGCGCACCCAGTTCCTCGATGCATTGCGCCTGGGTCTGACCCGCTCCTCCTACCTGTCTTCCTGAGGCCAGGTTCCGCTTTCATCTGGTTGTCTGAAATTGTTCCGCTCACCGCGGACGTTTCAGACAACCAGGTGAGACGCTTCTTTTTCTCTTCGCGAAACGGCTTGCTTCCAGGCGAGCAAAGTGACGTCGTCTGCTTTTCGCGTAGGTCATTTCCGAATTTGTAGTTCGGCCCTCTACTCGGCCATGGGTCTCGGCGAGAATCCCCGCCCGCCCCCCTGTAGAGAATCCCCCCATGTTCGATCCACCCGACGAGCCGTCGTTTCGTCTCGATGTAGCGGGCCTTTCCGACTCCCTTGAAGTCCTTGCATTCACGGGTTGCGAAGCCATCAGCGAGCCTTTTGCGTTCGAGATCGACGTGCTGATCGATGACCCGCATCTGGACCTTGCCGGCCTGATGTATCGTTCGGCGCGTCTGTGTTTCGGGCCTTCCGGCAATGGTCTGCACGGGCAGTTGCACAGCCTTGTCCAGCATGAACAGGGGCACGGCGCCCGGTTGTGCCGGGCGCGGCTGGGGCCTCGGTTGAGCTGCCTAGGCCTGCGCTTCAGCCAGCGCATCTTCAGCGATCGTACGGTGCCGCAGATTCTTGATCAGGTGCTCAGGGAACACGGTATCAGGGGCACCCGGCGCCGATTCGATCTGCACAGCGGGTATCGGCCCCTGACATTCTGTACTCAGTACGGCGAGTCGGATCTGCAACTGGTGCAGCGGTTGTGCGGGCAGGCACGCATTCACTATCACTTCGAACATGGGAGTCGGGGGCATTGCCTGGTGTTCGGTGATGACCCGGCCCAGCTGCCACGCGCCGGGAACCTGCGATGCGAGGGCGAGGATGGGAAGGCGTCGCCGACAGTGCGCCGCTGGCAACTGGGCGAGCATGCCCGTCTGCACGCAGAAGGCTCGCGACGGACGCGCACGGCGCAGGGGCATTCCGACTCGCCAATCCTGCGCAGTGGTCACTGGTTGACGATTTCCGGCCAGCCCCTGGCAGACGCGAATGCGCAGTGGCTGGTGAGCCGAATCGAGCATCGGGCCGATCAGTCCCTCGAGCCGCCCTACAGCAACCGGATTTTTGCCGCTGACCAGTTGCCGCGCCCCCGATCATCCGTTGAATACCGCGGGGCGCGCATGTGCAGTCCGCAACGCGCGTGGGTGGTGTCGGTCGAGGAGGTGCAACCGGATGCCGTGCGCCCGGTGGCCGTTCAGTTCGACTGGCTCTATCAGGGAGAAGGGGCCCGCCCCAGCCACTGCTGGCTGCCGCTGGCCCCGGCGTTGGCCGATACGCCGATGGCATCATTGAAGGACGGGGTAGAGGTGGTGGTGAGCTTTCTGGAAGGTGACCCTGAGCAGCCCGTGATCAGCGGCGTCTTGCAGGTCCCGGCACTCACCGAAGCCATCGAGGATGATGCACCGTCACCGCTGCCCGAGCGTCTGGCGAGCGCGGGCCTGCCTCAATGGCTGAAAGCGGCCGAGCCGTTATTGTTGTTGTGCCTGATACCCGGCGGCGGCAGTTATCGCCATTGCGCGGCGTCACTGTGCAGCTGTCGATTGGTCGCCGGGCTCAAAACGAGCGACGGAAGATGAGCGTCGCGGCCCCCGGACAGCGCGCTCAATGGTTGTTGCTGGATATCGCACAGGCACCACAGGCCGTGCAGACGTTACGCCAGGGATTTGCCGGTGTGCACAGCCTGAAGCTGTTTGACGGTACGGAGTTTCAGCCGGTCAGTGAACAAGGCCCGTGGCTGATCGACCTGCATGACAGCCCGGCGCTGTCGGCGCTTTGCCACGCCGACCCGCAGACCTGGCAAGGGCTGCTGCTGGGCAGCGAAGCCTCGGCGCAGGTATTGCGCGAACACTTGCAGCGGATGTTGACCGTGTCCGTCGGCCTGAATCACCGGGCACTGCTCAATTTCTACAATCGGCAGACCGCCAGCTACTTTTTCGATGCCTGTGATGCCCGGCAATTGAGCTGCTGGCTCGGGCCGATCGGGTGGCTGCGCTGGTTCGGCGGGACCTGGGCCGATCTGGCCGGCGGCAGTCAGGGCTGGCAGCAACTGCGCAATCCGGGGCTGGTCGTGGAGCCGCTGCGGATCGAGCAAAGCCTGACCCGCCGACAGCGCGAACGCCTGCACCGTTGCCTGCTGGATCAGCATGTCTGGCGCTGGAGTCAGGCGACAGGGAACGACTATCGGCTGATGTCTTCCTTTCAGGAGCAAGGCCTGGAACTGGGGTTCAGCGAGCAGGCGTTGCTGGACGACTGGTTGTGGCTGCGTTTGCAGCATCCGCGTGCC
Source organism: Pseudomonas aphyarum (assembly GCF_028657055.1). NCBI lineage: Bacteria > Pseudomonadati > Pseudomonadota > Gammaproteobacteria > Pseudomonadales > Pseudomonadaceae > Pseudomonas > Pseudomonas aphyarum. The sequence goes on along the minus strand of NZ_JAMDGS010000021.1, from coordinate 63,732 downwards.
GAACTGACGCCGCTGCCGCAAGGATTGACCCCACGGGAACGGCTTGAGCTGTTGCGTCGGCGTTGGCTGAACGACCCGTCGTGAGGCGCCGCTTCAGTGAGCAGCCCCGTTGAACCAGCCATCGGTGCGGCGCAACCACCACGCCAGCCCTCCGAGCGTCAGGCTGCGCAGCACCATGAACAGCAGGAATGAAATCCACAGGCCGTGATTGCCCAGACCTTGCAGCGCCCAGGCGACCGGCAGCAGCAGAATCACGGTCGCCAGCATGCCGTTGCGCATTTCCCGGGCACGGGTGGCACCGATGAACAGGCCGTCGAGCAGGTAGCTCCAGACCGCGATCAGCGGCAGGACGGCCAGATAGGGCAGGTAGATGAACGCGGTCTCGCGCACGCTCTGGATGTCGGTCTGCATCTCGATGAACAAGTGGCCGGCCAACAGAAACAGTGCTGCAAAACCCAGGCTGGCCAGCAACGACCAGCCACCGGCAACCACCAGCGAGCGGCGCAGGGCCAGACGATCACGGGCGCCGATGGCGTGGCCGCACAAGGCTTCGACGGCGTGGGCCAGACCGTCCAGCGCGTGGGCGGTCAGCAGCAGGCCGTTGAGCAGCAGCGCGTTGGCCGCGACCGTGGCATCGCCGAGCCGGGCGCCCTGCACGGTGATCAGGAAAAACACCGATTGCAGGGCCAGGCTGCGAATGAAAATGTCGCGATTGACCGCCAGTAACGGGCGCCAGCTCTGCCAGACTTTCAGCGCGGCCCAGGCGATGTGCCCGGGATAGGCGCGCAATGCCTTGCGAGTCATCCACAGGCCGAGCAGGGCGCCGCTCCATTCGGCGATCACCGATGCGCGGGCCGAACCGACCACGCCCCAGTCCAGCCCAATCACGAACCACAGGTTGAGCACAATGTTGATCAGGTTGGTGCTCAACAGAATCGCCAGCGGCGCCCGGGCGTTCTGGGTGCCGAGGAACCAGCCCACCAGCGCATAACTGGCCAGCGCCGCCGGCAGCCCGAACAGCCGGGTGTGGAAGAAGTCGCGGGTCAGTTGATCCAGTTCCGCCGACGGTTGCATGAAGTGCAGCGCAACGCCGCTCAGCGGTACGCCGAGGGTTCCGAGCAGCAGCGCCAGCCCCATCGCCAGCAACAGGCCTTGAAGCAGAATCTGCCGCAAGGCCGCACCGTCGCTGCGTCCGGCTGCCTGCGCGGCGAAACCGGTGGTGCCCATGCGCAGAAAGCCCATGGCCCAGGCCAGAAAGGTGTACAGGCTGGCGCCTACCGCCACCGCGCCCAGTTGATGGGCGTGGGGAAGGTGACCGATGACGGTGCTGTCGACCAGCGCCACCAGCGGCACGGAAATGTTGGAGAGGATCATGGGGGCGGCGAGGGCCCAGACCCGGCGATGGGTCGGGCGGTCGCGCCAGTCGGCGATCAGGTTGGACATGCGGGCTCCTTGGGGAGCGGCATTGTAGCGGGAGGTGTCAGTGAATGATCCAGCTCAGCAGCCACAATCCCAGCAGCAACCAGATGATCCCGGCAATGATCGAGGCATTCATGAACGCGCGGATCGCCGACCACAGCAGCATCAGGCCGACGATCAGCGCGATGATGCTGATGATCGACGTGTCCATGCCCAGCGCCTTCGACAGCCCGTCGACAAAGTTGCCGCCGGCGTTGCCCAGCAGATTGAACAAGCCGCTGAGGCCATCGACGATGAAGCGGATGATCGAGCCGAGCGCCTGGCCCAGCCATTCGAAAAAGCTTTCTACCTGCATGTCTGTTTCCTGATGAAAGAGCTGAGCCTTGGGCCGCAGCGGGTGCGGTCGAGTTCCCTGCAAGCATAGAGGGTTTTAACGGGCGACTGGCCCTTGCCTTCGATCCGCATCCCCCCGAAGCTATACGTCTTCAGGAGAGCCCGATGAACCTTGTTGAACTGACCGAACGCCTGCACGCCATTCGCGACCGCAATGACTGGCGGCAATTTCACAGCCCGAAAAACCTGGCCATGGCCGCCAGCGTGGAAATGTCCGAACTGGTGGAAATCTTCCAGTGGCTGACCGAAGACCAGTCCCGCCAATTGCCGGCGGACAAACTCGCCCACGCCGGGCAGGAAGTCGGCGACATCGTTCTCTATCTGTTGCTGCTGTGCAGCGAACTGGGGCTGGACATGAATGAAGTGGTGCGCAGCAAACTCGCCGACAGCGAACGGCGGTTCAGCTGATGAGCGACCGTCATTTCGATCAGTTGGCGACCCGTTTCGCCGAAAAAATCTACGGCGGCGCCAAAGGCGCGATCCGCCTGGCGGTGTTGCAGGCCGACCTCGCCGAAGCCCTGCCGGATCGTCCGTTGCGGGTGCTGGATATCGGTGGCGGCCTGGGACACATGTCGCTGTGGCTGGCCGAGCGCGGGCACGAGGTGACCTTCACCGAGCCGGCCGAGCCGATGCTCGAAGGCGCACGCCAGCGCTTTGCCGATGCTGGGCAAACCGCAACGTTCATTCAGGCGCCCTGGCAGGAACTGCTCGGCCAGCTCACCGAGCCCTACGACCTGGTGCTGTGCCATGCGGTGCTGGAATGGCTGGCCGAACCCCACGCGATCCTGCCGGTGCTGCATCAGTTGACCAAACCCGGTGGCTGGCTGTCGCTGGCGTTCTACAACCGTGATGCGCTGATTTACCGGAACCTGCTCAAAGGCCATTTCAAGAAAATGCGCAAGAACGATATGGCCGGTGAAAAGCAGAGCCTGACCCCGCAACAGCCGCTCGATCCACGGGAACTGGCGACGCAACTCGCCGGGTTGTGGCAGGTCGAAACTCAGAGCGGGGTGCGGGTTTTCCATGATTACATGCCGGTGGAATTCCAGGCCCGCGCCGAGTTGATTGATTTGCTCGAAATGGAGCTTGCCCACCGTCGTCACCCAAGCTTCGCCGGGCTTGGGCGCTACTTGCACTGGATCTGCCGGCCGATCTGATCGGAGCGAGATATGAAAGGTCATTCAGGGTTACTGCTGATCTGTCTGGGGTTGGCCGCCTGCCAGGGCAGCAACCCTTACGTGGCGCAGTCGCGGCCATTGCCGCCGGCGCCACCGCAAGCGGCAACCACCTTCGACCGCAGCGCTTATCCCGCGCCGCCTCGGGATTACGGGCGCTACCGCAGCTGGGCGTGGCTCAACGGTCAGTTGCCGCCGGGCACGGCCTGGGCGGATTCGGCGCAAGTGGCCGAAGCCGTCAGCAGTGCGCTGGACCAGCGCGGCTTGCGCCCGCTGCATGACAATCGCCCGGCCGACCTGCTGGTCAGTGCCAACCTGAGTCTGGAAACCCGCCTGCGTCAGGTGCAGGACGATTACGGTTACTACGGCGGCGGCTATGGTGGTTATGACCGTTACGGTCGCGGTTACGGGATGTACAACACGGTGCCGATCGTACGTACCTACCAGGAACAGGTCGTGGTGGTGCGGGTCGATCTGTTCGACGCCGGCAGTGGTCAGCCGGTCTGGAGCGCCAGCGCCGAAACCGGTACCCAGGGCAAGCAAAGTGATCGCACCGATGCGATTCGGGAGGCTGTCGAAAAGGCCATGTCGGCGTATCCTCCCAGTTAGCTTCCTGCCAATGAGGAGCTCCCTCAGGTTCATGTCTTCCACCGGAGAAAAACCATGTTCCGCCGTCTCGCTTTACTGGCCGTGGCCGCACTGCTCAGTGCCTGCGCCGCCAACCAGGTCAATCATGACTTCGACGCCAGCCGCGACTTTGCCGCGTACCGCAGCTGGAGCTGGAAAGACCCCGCCCTGCAATACCGCCCAGACGATCCACGGATCAAGAGCGACCTGACCGAACAGCGCATCCGTCAGGCCGTCGCCGATCAACTGGATCAACGCGGCCTGCGCCCGGCCGCCTCGGGCGCCCGGGGCGATCTGTTTGTGCAGACTTACCTGATCGTCGAGGACCGTCAGCAACAGGTGACCACCAACTACGGCGGCGGTTGGGGTGGCCCGTGGAACGGTTACTGGGGCGCACCGATGTACAACGAAACCCGCAACATCACCTACAAGGTGGCGACCATTCAGGTCGATCTGCTCGACGGCAAGGACGGCAAACTGGTGTGGCGTGGCAGCGACGAGCAAATGCTCAGCCGCACGCCGAACCCGGCGGATCGCAGCAATGCCATCCGCGAGACCGTGGCGCGGATCCTGTCCAACTATCCACCGCGCTGAGTCTGTTGAAAAAGTACGGGAGCCCATGGCTCCCGTTTTTTATGGGCGGGTGAAACTGGCGTCTTGCCAGCAGTGTTGCCTGCGCGTGTCTACACTCATACCCATCCATGGAGGTTGCGCCCGGCCGTGCGCCGGCAAAGGAGTGCGCCATGTCCCGCCATTCGCCGTTCATCGATCCTGCCCGACAACGCGGGGCTATCGGCCTGATGGCGGCGCTCACCCTGGGCATGGCGCTGGTGTTCATCCTGGTGGTGGTCGACAGCGGCCGCCTGTACCTCGAGCGTCGGCATCTGCAACAGATCGCCGATGTCGCCGCCCTCGAAGCCGCGACCCGTGGCGGCAATTGCGGCGCCGGGGCCACGGCCAACGCCTATGCGCTGGCCAGCGTCGTGCGTAACAATTTCCCGATTCCCAGTGCCGGTCGCGCCCTGGCCGTCGCCTGCGGCACATTGAACCTGGACGCCAGCAATCTGCGGGTGTTCGCCGTCAACGCCGCCAGCACGGATGCGATCCGCGTTGTTGTCAGCCATACCGTGCCTCAGAGCTTTGCCGGTGCCATCGGCGGACTGTTCGGCGGCGCAGGGCGCAATGCAACCATCAACCTCAGCGCCACGGCAGTCGCGGCGTTGCCACCACCGTTGGCTTCACTGACCATCCGCAGCACCACATTGAGTGTCGATACAGGCCGGTCAGCCGTACTCAATGCGCTGTTCGGCGGATTGCTGGGTGGCAACCTCACGCTCAGCGCCGCGAGCTGGAATGGTCTGGTCAACACCAACATCAACCTGCTCGGATATCTGGACCGGTTGAAGGTCGACATCGGTCTCAGTGCCGGCGGCTACGAGCAGGTGCTCGGCAACACCATCGCGGTCAGTCAGCTCGTCCAGACCGCAATCAACGTCCTCGACCCCAACGGCACCCTGAGTGCCACGGCGACCATCCTCGGTTTGCAGGCGATCAAGGCAGCGGCCGGTGCCACACAAGTAGTGCTGGGCAACCTGCTGAAGGTTCAGGCCGGCACTCAGGCCACGGCGCTGGCGGTGGATTTACGGGCATTCGATCTGATTCAGGGCTTCGTGCAACTGGCCAACAAGCAGAACGGCCTGGTGGCCAACCAGTCGATCAACCTCGGCGTGGCGCAAATCACCGCTCGGGTGCAGGTGCTGGAACCGCCGCAATTGTCGGCCATCGGCAACCCTCGGCTGGCGGCCGCCAACCCCTTGGGGCCGAACCGGATTTACGTGAAGACCGCGCAGGTGCGAACCCTGTTGTCGGTCAATCTACCGTTGCTGGATACGATCCTGTCGCTGGTCAACGGTGTGGCCGATCTCGCCGGCCCATTGACCAATACGTTGAATGCCTTGCTCAGCCTGAACCTGGTGGGCGTGATCGATTCGCTGACCTGCGCGCTCGGCGCGCCCTGCCAGACGCCGTCGATCGAAGTGCTGCCAGGGCCGATTCGTCTCGATGTGGCGCTGGATGTGGCGGCGGCCAACAGCTACGTCACCGCGTTCAGCTGCCTGACGCCGACCAACAAGACCCTGACCACCAACACCACCACGTCGGTCGCCAACCTGAAAATCGGCCGGATGGATCCGGCAGCGGTGTTCGGCAATAACGTCACGCCGCCGGCCGTGGTGGTGCAACCGTTGAAGGTGATCGATATCGGCGTGAAGACCTGCCGACGCTTCCTCGTGTTGCCGGTCAGTTGTGATCCGCGCATCCCTTCTGTCGGCGGCGGGCTCGACATCTCGGCCGATACCACCGTCGGCCAGACCGCCAACATCCCCCACGTCTATTCCGCACCGCCGGCCGCCAGCCTGCCGGAGATCAACCAGCCGCCGTTCTATTACAGCTACACCACCAGCAATGTGGTCGGCAGCCTGAGCGACACGCTGAACAACATCAACCTCAACATGTATGGGCCGACGGGCAGTCTGGTCAGTGGATTGGGGGCGATTCTGAGCTCCGTGAAGACCTTGCTGGTCACCACCATCAACACCGTGCTCAGCCCGTTGCTCGATACCTTGATCAACACCCTGCTGATGGCCCTCGGGATCAACCTCAACCAGGTCGATGTCGGCGCCAATCTCAGTTGTCAGTCGGGGCGGGCGACGCTGGTGATCTGATCGTCCAAAGCGATCGGCAATTCGATGCAGAACCGTGCGCCGTCGTCGGCGTTGCGCACGCTCAGGCGTCCGCCCATGTTCTCGACGATGCCGTAGCTCACCGACAAGCCCAGACCGGTGCCGACGCCCACCGGTTTGGTGGTGAAGAACGGCTCGAAAATCCGCTCCAGCAAGCGCGGGTCGATGCCGCCGCCATTGTCCTCGACCCACAGCCGCACCACGTGTTCGTCGTGTTCGGCACGCACACCGATCCACGGCTGGAAGTCGCGATTGGATTCACGCTTGCTCAGCAGCGCATCCCGGGCGTTGACCATCAGGTTGATCAGCACTTGTTCCAGCTGATCGACGTACCCGCGCACCTGCACCTGAAAGTTCGCTTCGCCGATCCGCAGTTCGACCCCTTTGCCGCGCAGGCCTTCGGACAGCAACGACAGGGTGCCTTCGATGGCGTCGAGCGGATTGAACGGATGCTGTTCGATTTCCGAGCGCCGGCCGAACACCCGCATGTGATCGACCACCCGCGCCGCCCGCTGGACCTGTGCGTCGATGCGGTTGAGCTTGTCGGTCAGGTAATCGATTTGCACATCGCCGTTGCCCAGACGTTTGAGTACGTTGACGATGGCCATGCGCATCACGTTCAGCGGCTGATTGATTTCGTGGGCAAGCCCCGTGGCCATCTCGCCGAGGGTGGCCATTTTTGCGCTCTGGGTCAGTTGCTGCTGCGAACGCCGGACCTCGGTGTTGTCGCGGCCCACCGCTTGTACCTCGAGCAGGCGACCCTGTTCATCGAACACTCCGCGATCCGACCAGATCCACCACGCATGCTCACGGCCCGGCAGGCGCAGGTTGATTTCGGCGCTGCTCACCGGCGCGTCCGGGGTCAGTTGCGCCAGACGCTCGACGAAAGCCTCGCGCTGTTCGTCGGACATCCAGCTGCCCAGATTCACCCCCGGCAGTTGCTCCGGGGCGCACTCCAGATACATCGCCAGTGGCCGGTTGCCGAAGGTCAGGGTCAGGTCCGGGCGATAGCGGCAAATCATCGCCGGCGAATCTTCGACGAGGATCCGGTAGCGTTCTTCGCTGGTCTTGATCCGCTCGGCGGCGAGGGTTGCGTCGGTGACATCCAGCCACAGTCCGACAGCTTCCACCGGCAGGCCGAGGTCGTCGCGCAACAGTTTGGCTTCGTCGAGCAGCCAGTGAACGTTGCCCTGAGTGTCGAGCATCCGGTAGCGCGTGCTCACCGAACCTTCGCGCAGCAACTGTCGGGTGCGTTCGAAATAGGCCGCACGGTCCTCGGGATGCACCTGATTCACCAACGCGCCGTCGGCGCAGTCGGCGAGGCCCCAGCCCAGCAGCGGTTGCAGGCTGGCGCTGAAAAACGTCGGCTGCAACGCGCCTTCGACATAGCGCTGCACGTAGATCACCGCTGGCGCGCTGGCGATCAGGTTGTCCAGTCGTGCATGGGCGGCGGCGGCCTGTTGTTGCTGGTTCTTGATGTCGCTGATGTCGAGCATGAAGCCCACAAGACGCCGCTCGGCGCCGATGCCCAGCGACCGGCCCTGCAAGCGGAACCATTGCGGTTGCGCCTGATCGTCGGGTTGCAGGCGCACGCACAGCTCCAGCGGTTGACCTTCGTCCTGCAAGGCTTGCAGACGGCTGCGCAGTTCTTCGCGGTCGGCCGGGTGCACACGGGCGAACCAGTCCTGGATCGGCAGGCGTCCGGCGCTCAACCCGAGGCTGGTGGCCAGTGCATCGGCCAGCAGCACTTCGGCGCTGTCGCTGAACACCTCCCACCAACCGGTGCCGAGCAGGCTTTGCAGGATTTCCAGACGTTCCAGCTGCAAGTGGTGACGATGCTCACGCAGGCGTTCCAGCAGCGGCGCGGCCACGGCGGCGGCCAGTTGCAGCCAGTCGTGATCGTTCAAGTCAGCGGTGTGTGGCTGCACGCTGAAGCAGCCGAAGAGCAACCACGCGGCCACGCCATGGGCATCGCGATAAGGCACGGCAAACCCTTCGGCGGGGCCGAACACGCTGCTCAGGCGTGGATGCTCGGCGGGCAGCACACGTTGCGGCGCGGCGCCGTTGAGGCTGTCGAGGCCGGTGCCCAGGCGCTGCGCGGTGTCCCACAACTGCGGGGCGTCGGGTGCGCTGTAATGCTGATGGATCTGCCAGCCCTCGGTCACTTCATCCAGCAGCGCCACGGCCAGGCAAGGCACCTGAAAACGCTGGCTCAGGCACTGCAACTGTTCGCCCAGCACCTGTGGCAAACGCGCCAGGCCGCAGAGCCGCAAGTGGTCGCGAATGTGTGCGGCGAGCCACTGGCACTGCTCGCGGCTGCGCGCCTGGCGCCTTTCCCCCAACAGGTCGCCGATGTCCAGCAGTTGCAGAACCCAGCCATCCCCCTGCGGTTGCACCCAGCCGCGCAAATGCAATGGCGGGCCGGCGAGGCTGAAAAAATCCAGATCGAGCAATTGTCCCTGCCAGTCGGCGGGCGTGCCTTCGACCGCAAGCGCGCTGTGCGGCAGCAGGTAATCGAGCAGATGCAGCGTGCGGGTGGCGGACAGTTGTTGCGCCAGCAGATGGCGCAGCGGCCCGGTCAGGTGGGTGACCTGACCTTCGCCATCCAGATGCAGCTGCAAGCCGACGCCGGGCACCACGGGGTTGTCCACGACCGCTGACGGTGTGGGTGTTTGACGATTGAGCAGGCGGTCGAACAGCTTGTCACCGGAACTCAAAATTGCAGGCTCGAGCTGGCGGTCAGGTTGGCAGGCAGATTGGGCACCGCCCCGATACCCGGCAAGACCAGAAACGGTAATGCCTGATTGAGCTTGTTGGTCGGGTAGTTGATGCGCACCGTCAGCAGACCGCCCACGTAGGTAACCGTCGCGTCAGTCGCTGCGTTGAAGTTCAGCGCCGGCGGCAGCCACGCCAGTCGCCGGGCCAGTTCGGCGCGAGCGACGTTCTGGATCGCGGTGGCGTAGTTGGCGGTCGCCGGATCCAGCGCCACCCCGCGCCGCACCGCTTCGGATGTCGACTGGGTGAAGGCCTGCATCAGCAGCATCGGCAGGCTGTAGCTCACGATCCCGTAAAACACGGCAAAGAAGATGACGAACACCAAGGCAAATTCGATGGCGGCGGCGCCTTTTTGCTTGCGGGGGAGGCCGGTTTTCATGAGCGCGTCTACCCTGACAGTCACTACGTAGTATCAGCATAGAATCATTCAGCCAAAACGGACGATTTTTACCGGATGCACAGCTTTGTCCTACTGATCTGGCTGACACTCTGCGCCGCGCAGGATGCCCGCGAACGCCACATCGGCAACGTCCTGACCCTCGGCGTCGGCGCGCTGGCGCTGGTCTGGCTGCTGGTCACCGGCAGCACCTGGCTCGGGGCCGATGCGGCGCAGGGCGGCTGGGCAGTGTTGCTGGCGCTGGCGCTCACGTTGCCGGGTTACCTGCTGGGGCGAATGGGCGGCGGCGATGTGAAATTAATGACAGCCATGGCCCTGGCGACAGACGGTCAGCACTTGCTGGGGGCGTTTATCGGCGCCGCACTTTGCAGTGCGATCTGGGTGCTCCTGGTGCCAAAAGTCTGGCTGCATGCAAGTCAAGGGGTTAGAGAACGTCTTCGATATTTCAGCCCTGAAATGTCAAAAAAGCTGCCATTTGCGCCGTTCGTGCTGGTTGGAGCAATCCTGACTTTTTATTGGATCCATTAGTCGCCACTCGCCACTACTGCTATGTACATAGTCGGAAAGTGCGTCTACTTTCAAATGAGCGGTTATACAGCCACAGGCTGGCAGTACAGGAATGGTCAGCTTTGGCCCGGGCATGGAGTGGCACGTGAACAAGCTTACGTCGGCGGTGAAGGTTCTTGTGGTCGATGATCAGGCGCTGATCGTTGAAGAACTTTGCGAGTTTCTCGAGAGCAGCGGTTATCGCTGCGTTCCCTGTGGGTCCAGTCAGGAGGCGATCACCCGGTTCAGTGAAGATCCGGCGATCGGCCTGGTGCTGTGCGACCTGCATATGCCGGACATGGATGGCATCGAGCTGGTGCAGGCGTTGCAACGGTTGTCCGGTAAAACCCGGGCATTCGAAGCGATCATGCTCACCGGCCGCGCCGACAAGCAGGATGTGATCAAGGCGTTGCGCGCGGGGATTGCCGATTACTACCAGAAGCCGGTGGATCTGGATGAGTTGCTGGATGGGCTGCGGCGTCAGGAAGCGGTGCTGCAGGAGCGGCAGAAGACGCTGCAACTGGGGCACCTGAATCAGAAGCTGCAGGATCTTTCTTCATCCATCGATGACTTGTATCAGGATCTGGACAAGGTTCGGCGCGGGCCTGCGCCGGCGGCCCAGTCGTTGCCTGAAGGTGACAGCGTCGAGATGCCGGCGATTTTCGAGCAGTTGTCGCCGCGTCAGCTCGATGTGGCCCGGCTGGTGGGCAAGGGGCAGACCAATTATCAGATTGCCTGTGAGTTGGGGATTACCGAGAACACGGTGAAGTTGTATGTGTCGCAGGTTTTGCGGTTGACGCATATGCATAATCGGACGCAGTTGGCTCTGGCCCTTGCGCCCGGCAGTTCTTCCTCGGTTAGGCGGGGGGTTACGGCGCATTGACCTTGGCGGCCTTTGGGCCGGCCAGGTTTTTGGGTTGGTTTGGGTGAATATCCGTTTTTTTGGGGTGTTGCGGCTGGCGGTTCCGCCCTTACGGCGGGTCACTTTGGCAAACGCCCCAAAGTAACCAAAGGTCTTGGGCCCCTGCGTTCGGCACCTCGCTTTGGCTCGGTGTTCCTTCGTTCCGGGATTCATCCGGGGGCATCGCCTACGGTTTGCTTCGCTGCACCTCCTCTCGATGCATGCGGCTTCGCCGCACGGTCGCTGCGCTCCCACCCCCGGATGAATCCCTCCACTCAGCCTGCCGAAGGGGCCGGTACGTCAAAAGCGGTACTCGAGCTAACGCTCATCGTGTTGAGTGGTGGAAGCCAGAGCCAGAGCCAGAGCCAGAGCCAAAGCCAAAGCCAAAGCCAAGCTGAGGTGAGGTGAACTGAGGTGATGTGAGCCAAAGCAGGGGGAGTTGTGTGTGTTTTTAACCTGAGTTCACCTCGGTATCTCACGTCGGTGTACCTCTCCCAAACACCTCACCCTAGCCCTCTCCCTCCGGGAGAGGGCTAGGGTGAGGGCAGCGTCCTGACTGACACACCACAAACCTTTCTCCCGCAGAGATTTCATAAGCATCTATGCCGGATATCGACTGACCTCAACGTTATCCAGTACTCGGTTCACCGCCAGTTCGGCGAGCATGATGACTTGTTGTATGCCCAGAATCCGGTGCCGTTGCGGTGAGTCGACATAGGCCGCCACGTCACTGGCCATGACGCTGGCCGAGGCCAGGGATTCGCAGGCGTGGGCCAGCAGGCTTTCGTCGTCCATGTCCGGTGAGATCTGGAACATCTGGCTCGGTTTACGGCCGGGGCATTTTTTCGGGAGGGGATTGAAGTGGTGGTCGAGGGCGCGTTCGGCGGCTTCGTGGAGCTTCCTGGAATCGGCGGATTCGTAGGGAGAGGTTTCGTCAGTTTCAGGAGGATTGGGCGTTGGTTTCTTCATGAAAGCATTACTCGATGGCTGGTTGAGTTGAAGCTGCCATCTTTCGTTTTCCAGGCGAAAGGGTGGCAGCTGTGCACGGACTGGAAAAACCGGTCAACCATCCAACCCGGCAGGCCCAAGGGCCTCCCGCGCACAGCCGCCATAACACTGCGAGCTGAAAGGGCCGCAGTATGCCACGAGCATGGTTGGTCGAAATCGGGTTTTCCAGACCCGGCCGCTGATGCGTCAGCGACCCTCAAAGCCTATCCACCCCGTTTCCGAGGGACAACCGACGCGACGTGTCGGAAACATCCCCCAGAATCGGGCCATCTGTAGGACGGCAAACACGTTTGGAAATGTGTGCTCCTGCCTCGTCTATCCCCCCGACCCACTGTCCACACTTCCTCCCTGCTTCTGATCAAAGAACTCTGGAATTTCGTGCGTGTAGCTCTTCAACCAGCGTTGCATGCTCAGTTCGCGTTCGGTGGGGGTGCTGGTCTGGGGTTTGGTGGAGGCGGCTTTGTTGCGGCTTTGCAGGAGCAGCCAGCCTTCGGTTTCCTGTTGTTGCGCCGAGGCGGGGCCGGGGTCGATGGCGTGGGTGGTCAGGGGCAGGGCGAGGAGGGTGAGGCAGAGCGCGGTGGCTTTCATGGCGGGGCTCCTTATTTGAGCATCGCGGTAGCGGCTGCGGTGACGGGGCTTGGGGTCTTGAGTTTCTGGGCGCGGGCCTGGGCTTCGCTGAATTGTTCGGGGCTGAGGTTCAGGCGGCTGACCAGTTCGGCGGCGCGGGTCCAGTCGTCCTGGTAGAGCAGCAGCGTCACCAGGTTCAGCGCGGCCAGCGAGTCGCTTTGCTTGAGTTCCATGGCGGTGAGGAATTCGAAGCGGGCGTCTTCGATGCGCAGTTGGTTGAGGTACACCACGCCCAGGTCGTTGCGGATTTTTTCGTCGGTGGGGGCCAGGCGGGCGGCGCGTTGCAGGTGGGCCTGGGCCTGGCCGTAGTCGGCGCGTGCGGCGGCGAGTTGGCCGAGGCCGTGTTCGGCTTCGGCAGCCAGGCAACTGCCGAGCAGGCCGCGATACAACGGTTCGGCTTCGCTGCGCCCCAGCAGGCGATAGACCTTGGCCTTGCGCAGGCGGACGTCGGCGAGGTTGTCTGGCAGGCTTTGCAGGTTGGCCAGGCTGGCGTGCAGTTTGCCGTCCTTGGCCATGTCGTCGGCCAGGGTCATCGACAGTTGTTGCTCCTGGCTCAACGGGCCGCAACCGGCGTTCGGGGTCAGGGCGTTCCAGGGCGCCTGGCCGTTGCTGGCGCAGCCGCCGAGCATCAGCAGGGTCAAACAGGCAATCATTGCTTTCATGGCGATTCCTTTATGAGCCCAGCGCCCGCGCCAGGGCGCTGAAGCCCGGGCCGGCGAGGACGATCAACAGCGCCGGGAAGAGAAACATCATCATCACGACGGACATTTTGGCGGACATTTTCGAGATGTATTCCTGCAACCTTGTCAGGCGCCGGTCATCGAGCAGTTGCTTGAGCGCCAGCAGCGACTTCATCGCGCCGCCGCCCTGTTGCAGCAGTTGCTGAAGGATCACGCAGGTGTCGGTGAATTCGTCCACCGCCAGCAGTCGCGTGGCCTTATTCAGTTCCTCGCCCAGTTCCAGGCCCGAGTCGACCCGGGCCAGCACCAGGCGCAACTCCTGGGTCAGTACCGGCAGCAGCGTCTGGCCTTCGTGGCTGAGCACGCGCAACGCCTGCTCCACGGCCATGCCGGCTTCGAACAGGATGCGCAGCAGCGGAATGAAGGTGGAGATTTCCGTGGCCAGTTGTTTTTGCCGGCGGGCGGCGGCCATCGCCAGCAGGCGTTTGGGCAACAGGTAGCCGATGCCCAGGGCGAACATCGGGGCGATCCACGGTCTTTCGATGTGGGGAAACAGCACGCCTTGCAGCAGCACCGCAACGGTCAGCAACAGCAGCGGTGAGCCGATCTGGCAGGCGGCGAACAGCGAGCGCTGGCGGGCGCTGCGCCAGCCGAGGCGGTTGAGCAGGGTCTGGGTTTCGTTGTCGAGTTTGACGGCGCGCTGGCCGAGGGAACTGCCGCCGAGCACTTGCAGCAGGTTGCCGAAACGATTGTCGCGCAGCAGCGCACCTTCCAGCCGCCGCGTGACCTGCCGTGCGCGACGGCGGCGGTCGAGCAGACCGCTGATCAGCAACAGTGCGGCGCCCAGCATCAACAGGGCGCTGATCATCAGGGGCATGGTCATAGGCTGCGCAACATCCGCCAGAGCAGCAGGCTGCCGATCACCTGCAGGCCGAAGGCGCTGGCGAGCATCATCTGGCCGGAATGGTCGTTCCACATGGCGATCAGGTATTTGGGATTGGACAGCAGAAAGTAGCCGGCCAGCCCTACCGGCAGCAGGCCGAGGACCCAGGCGGTGATGCGGGTTTCGCCGGTCATGGCGCGCAACTGGCGAGATGCCTGATCGCGCTCGCGGATCATCCGGATCAGGTTTTCCAGCAGCTCGCTGGCGTTGCCGCCGTAGCGGTGATTGACCTTCAGGCCGACGGCGAACAGGCGCAGTTCGTCCTTTTCATACAGCTCGGCCACATCGCCCACCGCCTCCGGCAGGCTCACCCCCAACTGCACGTTGCGTTGCACACGGCCCATGGCGTTTTTCAGCGGGTCTTCGCTGGCGTCGATCGCACCCAGTACCGCGTCGGCCAGGGTGCGTCCGGATTTCAGGCTGCGCACCGTGTGATCGAGCAGTTGCGGCAGTTGTTCGATCATCCGCCGCAGCCGTCGCTGATAGCGCCAGCTGACGTAGAGGCGCAACGCCAGTGGTGGCAACACCAGCAGCAACACAAAGCCGATCCAGCCACCGATTGCCAGGCCGATCACGCTGCCGAAGGCCCACAGCAGCAACCACAGTTCGAGGCGATCCGGGCGACCGAGACCCGCCCGCAAAAAGGCTCGCTCCAGTCCGGCCCAGCGCGGTTTTTCCGCCAACAACTGCGGTTGTCCCTGATTCAACCGGTCCAGCACCCGTTCGGTGCCGCCCTGGCGCCAGCCGTTATAAAACAGGCGCAGCGACAGCCCGAGCAGCGCCAGACAGATCAGGATCAGCAACAGCGGTTTGAGCATGCCGTGGCCCTCACTGTGACAGCGCCGGTTCGCGGCGCAATTTGTCACCGGCCGGGTTGACCGCTTCGCGCAGAAAACCGAAACCGGTGCGGCGGTCGAGGCGGAACAGAGTGTTGGTGACGTAGACGTCATCGCGTACCCCGACCACTTCCACCACTTCGCTGACGCAGCGGCGGCCGTCGGGCATGCGCGTCAGCTGAATGATCACGTCGAGCGCAGCGCAGATCATCTGGCGCAGGGTGCGTTCGGCAATGGTGCGTCCGGTCAGGCCCACCAGGGTTTCCAGGCGCAGCAACGCGTCCTGTGCATTGTTGGCGTGGACCGTGCTCATCGAGCCGTCGTGGCCGGTGTTCATTGCGGTCAGCACGTCGACCACTTCGACCCCGCGAATCTCGCCAAGAATGATCCGGTCAGGGCGCATCCGCAGGGCGTTGCGGATCAGGTCGCTGGCCTTCACTTCGCCGTGGCCCTCGGCATTCGGCGGACGGGTTTCCAGGCGCACCACGTGCGGATGGCCGAGTTGCAGTTCGGCGACGTCTTCGATGGTCACCAGCCGTTCGTGGGGGTTGATCAGCTGGCTGAGAATGTTCAGCAGAGTGGTCTTGCCGGTGCCGGTGCCGCCGCTGATGAGGATGTTGCAGCGCTTGCCGACCGCCTCGGCGATGAAGTCGAAAATCGCCTGGTCGATGGTCTGCATCGCCATCAGGTCGGTGCTTTTGAGCATGTCCTTGCGGAATTTGCGGATCGACAGGCACGGGCCGTCGAGGGCGATTGGCGGGATGATCGCGTTGACCCGGCTGCCATCGGGCAAGCGCGCATCGACCATCGGCGACGACTCGTCGAGGCGCCGGCCGAGCGGGGCGAGGATGCGCTGCATCACCCGTTCGACGTGGTGTGCATCAATGAAACGCAGGTCGCTCAGGTGCAGCACGCCATCGCGTTCGATGAACACCCGGTGCGGGCCGTTGACCAGAATCTCGGTCACGGCGCTGTCGCGCAGCAGCACTTCCAGCGGGCCGAAACCGGTCAGTTCGTCGACGATTTCTTCGGCCAGACGCTCCATCTCATAGCGGGAAATCGCCAGGTGCAGACGGGCGATGTATTCGGCGACCTTGTCGATGACGAACTGCGACAGCACTTGCCGCGAGCCTTCCAGCAGGTTTTTTCCCGACTCCTCGATGGCGTCGATGATGTAGCGGTGCAGCACCAGTTTCAGGCCGTCGTGGTCGGTGTTGCCGGTGGCGTTGCGCTGTGGCCCGCCGAACAATTGCTCGCTGCTCATGAGCTGCCTCGCAAGCGGTCGAACCAGGTGATTTTGGGTTTGGCCAGACCTTCGGAGCGCTTGGCCAGTCGTTCGCCGAGGGTGCGCAGGCTCTGGCTGATGGCTTCGCGCGGGGCCAGTTCGAACAGGGTCACGCCTTGGTTCTTGGCGTTGAGGCGCAGTTCCGGGCTGTAGGCGAGCACCGCGATGACTTCCAGGCCGAAGGTTCTGCCGAGGGTGTCGGAGTCCGGTGCGACATTGCGCAGGTAGCGATCCACCAGCAGCCGGCCGTGATCGAGCTTCATGCCTTTTTCGCGCCACAGATTGAGCACCGCAAGGTTGCGCCGGCAGTCGAGGACATTCTGGTCGGTGTACCACAGCAGCTTGTCGCAATGGCTGACGAAGGTGCGCAGCGCTTCGCTGTCGGGCTGGCCGGTGAGGTTCACCACGATGTGCTGGAAGTGCTGGCGCAGGGCGCTGAGCAACATGTACAGCTCGGCGGCGCTGGTGCGCTCCAGCGGTTCGTCGCCGGGGGCGTAGGCGAGAATGCGCAACCCGGCCTCGGCGCTGGTGAAGGCGCTGTCGATCAGGGTCGCGTCGAGGCGGCGCAAGTGGCGCAAGGCGTCGCCGAAATGAAACGAACTCTCCAGCCCCAGCAGGGCGAGGCTGTCGCCGCGCGGCAGGCCGAGGTCGAGCAGCAAGGTCTGCTGGCCGCTCTTCTGCACCACCAGCGCCATGTGATTGGCCAGCAGCGCACCGTCGGCGTTGCTCTGGATGCCGTACAAAACGGTCAAACCGCCGAGCTGGGTGTTTGGCGTCACCGCCGGCAGGCGTTTGCTCAGGCGACGCACCAGCCCGGCGACTTCGCTGGAGCGCGAGCCGTAGGCCACGAAATCCCGGGCACCGGCGCGCATCGCGTTGAGCACCAGCTGATTGTCCATGCCGTCACCGAGGGCGACGATCGCCAGCATCGGTTTGGCTTCGAGCACGCCTTCGATCAACGCACTCTGGGCCACCAGATGTTCACGGTCGAGGCCGACGAACACCAGGCTGGCGAAAGTCACGTCGACCAGCGCCAGCAGTTCGTCGAGGCTGCCGCCACCGGCGCTGACCACCTGGCCCAGCGGCGCCAGCGCGCCTTGCAGCCACTCAAGATCAGTGGTGTTACGGGTGATGGCGAGGAACGTCTGGCTCAGGCTCTGGCTCATTGCGATAACCCGCTGCGTTTATCGAAGTTGCCGTTTTCCAGGAAGTACAGGCGATACCAGTTCGGGTCGTAGTTGCGCAGTTTCTCGCCGGGCAACGACGGCAATGGCGCGTTGACGGCCAACGGTTGCACCAGGTGCGGGGTGACGATCATCAGCAGTTCGCGTTCTTCGCGGTTGATCGACGAGTTGCGGAAAAACGCACCGAGCACCGGGATGTCGCCCAGCCCAGGAAACTTGTTCACTTCCGAGGCGTTGCGGGTGCTGATCAAACCGCTGATGACGAAGCTTTCGCCATCGGCCAGGGAGATGCTGGTGTCGGTGCGGCGAATGGTGAACGCCGGCACTTTGGTGCCGCCGATGGTCACGCCGTTGTTGTAGTCCAGCTCGCTGACTTCCGGGGCGACCTTGAGGGCGATCCGGTCATTGCTGACCACGGTCGGGGTCAGAGTCAGGCGGATACCGAATTCCTTGTACTCGATGGAATAGCTGTTGCTGTTGGCGCTGGGCACCGGGATCGGCACCTCGCCACCGGCGAGGAAGCTCGCACTCTGACCGCTCAATGCAACCAGGCTTGGCCGGGCGAGGGTGTAGGCAAAACCGCTTCCTTCCAGCGCGTTGACGATGCCGAGGAACTTGCTGCTGCCACCGCCCCAGACGATGTTGAACATGTCGTTGGCCAGCGGAATGCTCGGCGAGGCGATGCGTGGGTCGATGTTGAACAGCGGCACCACACCCGGCGTGACCCCGGTGTTCGGCACGGTGCCCGGTGCGCCGAACAGAAAGTTGTTGGAGCCCTTGCCGTAGATCGACGTACCGGCCTCCTTGAGTTTGGTGCGGCTGACTTCGACGAAGCGGATGTCGGTCTGCACCTGCGAGGGCAGGTCCGGTTCGCTGCTGGACGGCAGCGCCGCCGCGGTCATCGCCGCGCTGGCCTTGCCCTGCACGAACACCATGCTCTGACGCGGCGTGCTGGCGCAGGCCGTCCAGATCATCAGCGTGGTGGCACCGGGGCCGACGCCGGTGAGCAACACGCCCTGATCGCCGGTCACGCGCACGTCGGCGATCTTCGGATCGCCCACTGCCACCCGGGTGATCGCCACCGGTGACTGCACGGCCTGTTGCAGGCCTTCGCCGATTTCCAGCACGGCCGGCAACGGCGCGAGCGTGGCGCAATTGCCGGTGGCGGCAGCCGCGCTGCCGATCGAAGCCACGCTCAGCAAGGAAAACTGCAGCCAGTGGAACAGGGGCGTAAAGCGTTTGCGCATGGAGGTGCGTCCTTGCTCGATTCAGGGGGTAGGTTCGACGGATTCGGTGCCGCGAATCACTTCCACGGCCGGTTTTCTGGGAGCGGTCTGACTGGCGACCGCCATGGGTTTGGGTGGCGGCGTCAACGACAGCTGGCTGAACTCGATCAGTTCGCGCCGAGGACTGTCGAGGCCGGCTGCAACGTTGTTGTCACCGGCCCAGTAGCGGGCCAGTTGCTGCTCGTCGGCACTGCGCACGGCCAGCCTCAGCACGCCGGCGCTGGAGGCCAGCATCAGGCGGTTGAGCAACGGTTCAGGCACCGCGAGCACCACGCTGCGGGCGGCGGCACGCAGTTGTTCCTGCTTGAGTTTTTCTTCTTCGCTGTGGGCGGGACTTGCAGGCTGGCCGCTGTTGGTCAGGCCCATCTGATTGCCCACACCCAGCACCCGCACGGCAGGCACCACCAGTTGGGCGGTCGGTTGCGGGTTGTTTTCATCCTTGCGCAAGAACAGCAGCACATCGACGTAATCCCCCGGCGCCAGTTGGCCGCCGGCATTGATCACTTCATCCACCGCCACCGCGAGTGCACGCTCGCCGGGACGGATCATCCGCGCCAGCGGGCTGCCGGCCTCAAAGCTTTCCTGGGTCAACCAGGTGCCGGCGCTCAGGGCGCGCCATGGCGTGCGGCCGATCACCTGATCGACGCTCGCCAGGCTGCCGGCGGGGGCGGTGCGCAGTTTTTCCACGGCGACGTCGGCGGCGGTGATGGTCACGAACGGAGCGATGTCGCGCACCAGCACCACTACCGGCTGGCGAGTCGGATCTTCCACCGGTGCCGGGGTGGCGACGGGGGTATCAGGGGTGGCAACCACGGGTTCGGCGGCCGGGGCCTGACGACTCAATGTGAGCCCCCAGTAACCGGCGATGATGGCACCCAGCAGCAAGATGCCGGCCAGGCCCAGAGTGACGCGACTGTTCATGACGGCTCTCCCTTTCCCGCTGCGCTATGTCCCCTGCAACAACCCGTGACTTCCAACGAGATAAATTCGCAAACAGGCAGCTATGAACCAGTAACTATTTCGCTATTTGACGGTAGCGCAGCCAGAACAAAACGCCATTACGCGGGCCGAAATATCCGCCGAAAGTAGGGGGCTAAAGCGCCAAACATGGTTTTTTGCCGTTGTTTGGGTCGCTACTACTTTGGTGTTAATCCGTTCTTACAGTTGTAGGTCCGGGTAATGCCGACAATGCTGATGCTGGCACGGGGAAATCATGTTGCGAACGCCGCAACACCCCATGCCTTCAAGGAGAATCAGTCATGTCCTTCGCAAAAAAAGCCGTGCAGACAATCAAATCCCAGGTCGCTTTCTACAAAGGTCTGGCCAAGGACACCGAAGGGGCATCCGGTATCGAATACGCGATCATTGCCGGGATGGTGGCGGTGGCGCTGGCGGCGTTCGTGACCCCCATTTCCACTGCTATTACCACAATGTTCAACGGCATCCTGGCCGCACTCTGAGACCTGTGATGTCTACGGTCGGCAACTTGCGAATGCGCCCAAGGGGTTCTAACGTCAGCGCTCAGTCCCTCGCAAGGTAATGCCTTATGTCTTCCTCCCAAACGCCCCGCCAACAGTTGCTTCTGGTCGATGACGAGGAGGACGCGTTGTTGGAGCTGGCGGAGTTGCTGGAGGGAGAGGGTTTTGTCTGTCATACCGCGACGTCGGTGAAGCTGGCCCTGCATCATTTGACCCGGCATCCGGATATTGCGCTGGTGATTACGGATCTGCGCATGCCGGAGGAGAGTGGCATGTCGTTGATCAAGCGGCTGCGGGAGCATACTTCGCGTCAGCATTTGCCGGTGATTGTGACTTCCGGGCATGCGGACATGGAGGATGTGAGTGACATGTTGCGGTTGCAGGTGCTGGATTTGTTTCGCAAGCCGATTTATCACGTTCGGTTGCTTGAGACGCTTGATAATTTGTTTCCCAAGCCTCGGGTTAATGTTTCCTGATCGTTGGGGCTTGGCGGCCTTTGGGCCGACCATGCTGTTGGGGGTTGGGTGAATATCCGTTGCTGCGGTAACGGCTTCTTGTGGTTTCGCCCTTACGGCGAGTCCCTTTTGGCAAACGCCCCAAAAGGAACCAAAAGGGCTTGCTCCTGCGTTCGGCCCGCTCGCTAAGGCTCGGGGTTCCTTCGCTCCGGGATTCATCCGGGGGGCATCGCCTACGGTTTGCTTCGCTGCACCTCCTCTCGATGTGTTTGGCTTCGCCAAACGGTCGCTGCGCTCCCACCCCCGAATGAATCCCTCCACTCAGCCTTCCGAAGTCGCCCGTGGGTCAAAAGCGGTGCTCGAGCTAACGCTCATCGTGTATTCGGTTTGGTTTGGTGTGTTTTATTGATTTTTTGGCGTCAGTTGTTTGGCTTTTTAGTGGTGTCGAAATGATGGCTCGTGTAGATTCCGCCGCGCCCGATCTTGTGTTGCTGACGGGTCGGTAGGGAGGCCTGTTTGATGCGTTGAGCCCTGCTGGAACATTTTTCGTTTTGGAAGGGACTCTCGTTTTGAATATTTTCTGTCTGCGCCGTTCGTTGCTGGCGCTGTCTGTGGCTGCGGCTTCTTTGCATCTCCCCACGGCTTTTGCTGCCAGTCTCAATCACGATTTGAGCGGCGGGTCGTTGACGAGCAGTCTTCAGACCTGGGATCAGATCAACCTTGTCGGTACCGGGGTGATTGCTCCCGTTGCGGCGCCGGGGATGACTTACGGTGCGCAGATCACGGGTTTGACGGCGTCGCTGGATGTGGTCAACAAGGGCGTGATCCAGATTGACGGCGCCACTCACGGCTACGGCATCCTGCTGGGCTCTGCCGGGGTTGTGCCGAGCACCATCGGTTTCAACCTTCAAAACCAGGGTTCGATCAAGATCAACGGTCTGGCCGGTTCAGGCAGTTCCACCGGTATTTCTGATATCGGCAGTACGCTGGGTGGCTCGTTGCTCAACGAGGGCCTTATCGAGGTCAGCGGGGCGCGGGCTGGCGGCGTGTCGCTGGTGCATACCACGCTGAACGGGGTATCCAACGATGGCACGATCAGTGTCAGCGGGACCGACGCGCTGGGGTTGTTTCTGGATGGTGCGACGCTCAAGGGCGCCCTGAACAACAACGGCACGATTCGCGCAACCGGGGCAAACGCCGAGGCCCTGACGCTGGAGGGTGTGAAATACAGTGCCCCGGCAGGAACGGGTACTTTCGCGCTGTTCAACCAGGGCACGATTTCCGGTGAGTCCATCGGTGTGCATGTCAGCGATCAGCCGGCCGGTGGCCTGCCATTCGTGATCTATCAGCTGGAAGGTCTGATCGAGGGTGGTCAGGCGGCGATTCAGGTGGATGACGGGGTCAGCTACTTTCACTTCAATGGCGGCCAGGTCAAAGGCGATCTGCTCGGGTTGTCCGGCGTTATCATCGACGGCGACGCGGTCTTCGACGGTTCGACCATCAAATCCGGTTACGTGACCATCGAGGACGGGACGCTGACGCTGGTGAGGCCGCACACCACGATCATCGGTGACTTCGACATGGAAGAGTCCGACTCGGTGCTGGAAATGTACCTGGGCAATGACACCAATCCGGCGTTGCCGGTGTTGAAGGTCACGGGCACTACCGATATCGCGCCGGGTGCGACGTTGCGTCTGTTGGCGCGTTCCAGTGATTTCCGGGTGACGCCGGGGGGTACGAAGTACACCCTGATCAGCTCGGGCAGTCTTGTCGGCGGCAATAACCTCACCGTGACGTCCACTTCTGCGCTGCTCGATGTGAAGAGTTTCGGGGTCGATGGCACTGACATCGCGACGGTGGTGACGACCAAGTCCGATGAAGTGCTGGCGCGAAACACCCTCGCGGCCGGTGGCAGTCGCAATGCGGCGACGGCAGTGGGGCGATTGTCGGCGGTGATGTCGCGGATCGATGAGCAGGATCCGGTGTTCCAGGCGTTCGCCAACGCCAGCACCGATGCGCAGCTGGCGCGGTTGTCCGAAACCCTCAGCCCGGATGTCAGCCGTGGGGTGATTCACGCTGCGACCAACAGTCAGACGCTGGTGTCGGGTGTCATCAATGATCGCTCCAGCCGTGCCCGCACTGCTGGGGTGTCGACGGACAAAGGTGTCTGGCTGCAAGCCTTGAGCAGCGATGCCAACCAGGATGAGCGTCGTGGTGTCAGTGGTTACGATGCCGACAGCCATGGCATCGCCGTGGGTGCCGATGGTCAGTTGAATGCCGATCTGGCGGTCGGTCTGGCGTACAGCTACCTCGACACCGATGTGAAATCCGATCGCGGCAGCAAGACCCAGGTCACCGGCCATGCGCTGACCCTGTACGGCAACTGGACCCACGACAACTGGTTTGTCGATTCGTCGCTGATGTACGGCTGGAGCGACAACGAGTCTCGCCGCTACATCGCCGGTACCCGCGCCAAGGGTGATTACGACAGCAACGTGTTCGGCGTCAGCGCGCTGGCCGGTTACACCGTGCACCTGATGCCGGATGTGGTGCTGGAGCCGCAGGTCGGGGCGCGTTACGCCAATGTGGGCATGGACAGCTATCGCGAGAAGGGCAGTTCGGCTTCGCTGAATGTCGGCAGTCAGCGTTATGAAGTGGGCGAAATGGGTGTCGGTGCACGTCTGGCCGCTGCGTTCGATGTGGGCACCGGCAGCCTGGAACCGGAAGCCAAGTTGATGGCCTGGCATGACGTCATTGGGGACAAGACCGGCACCACGTCGTCGTTCGTGCTGGGTGGCGATTCGTTCACCAGCCGTGGCACCACCCCGGTGCGTGACAGTTATGAACTGGGTCTGGGCGCCAACTATCGGATGGGCGCGTGGAGCGTTGGCGGGTCCTACAACTACGTGACCGCCAGCGGATTTGACGCTGACGGCTTCACGGCGAAAGTGCGCTACGCCTTCTGATTCAGCGGTCGATCGTGCTACAGCTGATAGCTGAAACTGATGCTGTAGCGCGGCCGACGATTGAAGGTGTCCAGCGCTTCATCCGACATCGCCTTGGCCGCTTCCAGGGCGATGTTGTAGTACTTCGCATCGCCAAATCTCAGACCAAACGCCGCCGATGACAGGTTGTTGGCCTGCACCGGCAATTCATTGAACCAGCTGCGTGAGCGGTCGAGCACGAAGTACGGTTGCAGGATGCGCACCCAGTTGCCATCGCGGTTGAAGCTGTAGTTGATCTCGTAAGCCACGCCCCAGCCCTTGTCGCCGGATGCCTGATCGTCGGGATAACCGCGACCGAAATTCTGCCCGCCGAACACCGCGCGCTCGCTGTCGGGCAGGGTGTCGCGGCTCCAGTACAACGCAGCCGACAGCACCCCTTGCCAGTTGTCGAAGAACTTGTCGCTCTGCACCCCGGAAAGGCGCACCCGAAAGAAGTCGAGGTCGATGGCGCTGTTGTTGGTGTGTGCGCCCAGGCTGTCGAAGCCTTGGTACACGCCGCCACTGAGAATGCGCAATTGGCGGGCATCGGCCTTGCGCCAGTCGCTTTCGAAGGCGAGGGCGCGGATGTCGGTGCGTTCTTCGACGCTCAGCGGGTAGCCGATCACGT
Source organism: Pseudomonas aphyarum (assembly GCF_028657055.1). Taxonomy (NCBI): domain Bacteria; kingdom Pseudomonadati; phylum Pseudomonadota; class Gammaproteobacteria; order Pseudomonadales; family Pseudomonadaceae; genus Pseudomonas; species Pseudomonas aphyarum. The sequence continues at coordinate 39,364 of NZ_JAMDGS010000021.1, read as the reverse complement.
TGTAGCGGGTCTTGTCGTTGACGGCGTACAGGCGCGATCCGGCGGTCAGCAACTCATCCGAGGCGGCAATCAGCGGCAGGGTGAAACCGAGCGAATAACGGTCGTTTTCGCGGTGCGGCTTGAGTTCCAGCCCGTTGTTCAACAGCACGTTGGTGCCGGGGTCGGCGCGGTAGCGTGAGGCCGACAGATTCAACTGCGCACCTTCGTCGTTGATGAACTGGTTGTAGTCCAGCCGGTAGTAATGCTCGTGATCATCCCCCGGTGGAAACAGCCCGCTGAGGCTCAACTGTTCGCCCATCGATGTTTGTGAATTGCTACTGACGCCGAGCAACGCCTGGGTGCCGTTACGGTTGTCTTCGGTGGTGCTCAGGGTGCTGGTGAACGGTTTGCGGCTGGCTTGGGCCACCAGCGTCGTGGCGCCATCGGTGGTGCCGGGCGGCGGCACCTGGGCCTGGATCGTCACGCCGGGAATGCGGGTCATCAGCGTGGTGTAGCGCTCGAACGTCTTGCGCGTCAGCGGGCGTTCCGCCTGGAGTTTGGCGGCCAACCGGTCGAGCAGGGCTTTGACCCGCCCGACGTCGCCGGCGATCTGCACGTCACGCACGTAACCTTCCACCAGCACCACGCGCGCCACACCGTCATCGAAGGTCTGCTGTGGCAGGAAGGCGTAGGACAGCAGATAACCGTCCTGCTGATAGCGACGGGTGATCGTGCGGGTGGCTTCGATCAGGTCGGCGAGGCTGCTCTCGCGGCCAATCAGGGGTTTGTAGATTTCGGCCAGTTCGTTCAGCGGGTAGAGCGTGCCGCCTTCGATCTGCACGGTCCTCAGGTTGATCTTCGTGCCCATCAGCAACGGCTGTGCGGCCGTGGCGCCGGGCTCCGGCACTTGCAGCGGCGCGGCGTTCGGCCGGTAAGCGTCGGCGGGCAGGTTCGGCACCGGCAGGTTGCGGATGGTTTCGTTGCTGTTGAGAAAGCTGGGCAGGGTGTCGGCGAGGGCGGTGGAACCGAGACTGAGCAACAGCAGGGATGCCATGACGCGCATAGGACACTCCATGTTCAAACCCGCAGCACGGGGCAGGGTTTCTCCTAAGAAAAAAGCGGAAGACTCGTGGGAATCTTCCGCCCTCAACCAAGCGTAGGCGCTGTAGGTAAGGCCGTCGAATCGGCCAGGTGCAAATCAGCGATTGCGACCGCCCAGGGCGCCGGTGAGGCCGCCGAGGACGCCACCCAGTCCGCCGCCAGCCCCGGTGGTGGTGCCACCGTTGACCAGTCCGCCGACCGCAGTGACCGTGTTGCCCACCGTGGTGACGGTATTGCCGACCGCCGCCACGACCGGGTTGTTGTTGGTGCCGGCGAGGGTGTTGCCCAGATTGCTGACGGCGCCGCCGACCTGACTGGTGAGACCCGCGACCGGAGAGCCGAGCCCGGTGGCGGCGCCGACATTCTGGGTCAGGCTGGTGACCGCAGTGGTAACCGGTGCAAGTCCCGCACCCACGTTGTTGCCCAGGGTGGCCAGGGGAGTGGTCGGGCTGGTGATCGGTGATCCCGAGCCGCCGAGCACGGTGTTGAGCGAGGCCACGGTATTGCCCGCCGCTGCCAGAACACCACCCGGTGCGGCGAGGCTGCCATTGCCGTTGCTCAACCCGGCGCCGACGTTCACGACTGCGCCGCCGACGGTTTGCAGCAAGCCATTGTTGCCCAGTCCGCCACCGACGCCCGTTCCCGAACCGGTGCCGTTGGCGACCAGTCCACCGGCCTTGCCCACAGCGGTGCCGACATTGCTCAAGGCACCGCCGACGGTGTTGGTCAGGGCGTTGCCGTTGCCGGCATCCGTGACCTTGTCACCCACACCGTCGACCGTGCTGCCGACTTTCTGCAGCAGGCCGTTCACGGGAGCACCCAGGCCCGTGGCACTGCCGAGTTTGTCCGTGGTGCTTTCGACCATGGCAATCACCGGCACCAGTTTGCTGCCCACTTCTTTGGTAACCGAGCCGAGCGGGCCGGTGGTGGTAGCGGTGCTGAGCGTGTCGCCGAGCATGGTGACTTTTTCACCGACTCCGTTGAGCAGTGGAGCGACTTTGGTCACCACGCCGCCGACCACTGGAACGCTGCCGGTGGCAGTCGCCAGTTTGCCGCTCAGGTCGGACACGCCGTTGCCCACATCCTGGACCACGCCGCCGACTGCCGAAGCGGTGACGCCCAGGCCATTGTCGGTGGTCGCCAGTTTGCCGATGCCGTTGGCCACGCCGTCGCCCAGCGTAGTCACTACGTTGCCGGCAGTCCGGGCCGCGCTTTGCACCACGCCGCCAACGACCGGCACGCCGCTCAGGGAGTCACCGACCTGGCCGACGCCATCGCCGACGCCGCTGACGGTAGTGCCGACGTCCTGCACCAGTGTGGTGGTGACCAGAGGCGTCGGTGTACTCGGATTGGTCGGGTTGGTTGGATCGGTAGGGTCTGTCGGATTGGTAGGATTGGTCGGATCCGTGGTGCCGCCAGTGCCGCCCGTTCCTGCCGTTCCACCACTGGCGCCGGTGCCGCTGGAACCACCGGTGCCGGCGGTGGAGCTGTCTGGAGAGGAACTGCCGGAGCTGCTGTGATGACCGCCGCCGCCACTGCTGCAACCGGCCAGACCGAGGGAGAGAATAAGGGCCAGTGCTGTTGCCGATTTGCACCACGCCTGGGCTTTCATGTGGGTTTTCATGAGGGTTATTCCTTGCACCTGTCACAACGTTCGTTGACTTCGACGGCTCGCCGGTTCTGTTGCCGGCAATGCCTTCGTCCGTTGTGTTCATATCAATCGCAAGGCTGGATGCACGCCATTCTCAAGTTGGTATTAACGCCTTTATGCAGGTGGCTGCGAGTGCCGCCTAACGACTAATACCGAGGATATAGGCGCGCAAAAAAAAGCCTTGAAAATCAAGGCTGGTTTTTGGCGAAGAAGATGTTCGCGGCGCGGGAAAACTTAAGTGATATATACACAATTGATCAGGTTTTCCCGGCTTCGATGTCAGGCCACCGGCTGCCAGTTGCCCACCATGTGCTCCAGATCCCCGGCGCCGATCAGGCGCAACTCACCGCTGGAACCGGCAGCGCTGGCGAACAGGCTCACCTCGCTCGGCAGGCGCACCGGTTTGCGAAAGTGCACGGTGACCTCAAGGTTGGCCTTGGGCAGATGATCCGCCAGTGCCGCCAGGGTGCGGGCCTTGTTCCACAGACCGTGGGCAATAGCGGTGGGGAAGCCAAACAACTTGGCGCTGGCCGCACTCAGGTGGATCGGGTTGTAGTCGCCGGAGACTTTGGCGTACTGCCGGCCGATGTCCGTCGGCGCCTTCCATTGCGCCACTTGTGCGAGGGGCAGCGTCGGCTCCCAGGTCTGTTCGACCGGTTCGCCTTCGAGCTTCACGCCGCGACAGAGCATCCGGCTTTCGGCTTCCCACAACGGGCCGAGTTGATCGTCGAGGGTGGTCAGCAGATCGAAGGTCGCGCCCTTCGGATGCGGTTGCAGGTTATGCACCCGGACGCTGACTTGTGCACGACTGATCCCGCCCATTGGCCGCAATACGCGGATGCGGTTGCTCAGATGAATCAGCCCCAGCAGCGGGAACGGAAACTCCTTGGCCGTCAGCAATTGCATCTGCAGGGCGAACGCCAGGATATGCGGATAGGTCGGCGGCAGCAGGCCGTCATCGGCGAAACCGCAGACCTTGCGATACGCCGCCAGACGTTTGCCATCCACCTCGACGGCGCAACGCAAACCGCTGTCGGGCAGGGTGGTGCCGGTGATTTTGCGCCGGGTCGCCGCCCGGGCATACAGCCCCGGCAGGCTCGGCTCGTGGTGCAGCGTTTGCCATTCGATGGTCATGTTCAGGCCCCCAGAACGCTTTGGCCGCACACCCGCAAGGCTTGCCCAGTGAACGCGCCGGTGCCCGGCTGGGCCAGCCAGGCCACGGCTTCGGCGACGTCTTGCGGCAGGCCACCCTGGCCCAGCGAACTCATGCGCCGCCCGGCTTCACGCAGGCCGAACGGGATGTGCGCGGTCATCTGGGTCTCGATGAAACCGGGCGCCACGGCGTTGATGCTGATGCCGCGTTCCAGCAGCGTCGGCGCCCAGGCCTGGGCCAGGCCGATCAGCCCGGCCTTGCTCGCCGCGTAATTGGTCTGCCCGCGATTGCCGGCGATGCCGCTGATCGACGCCAGCAGAATCACCCGGGCGTTATCGCGCAAGGTGCCGCTGTCGAGCAGGGCCTTGGTCAGCACTTGCGGTGCGTTGAGATTGACCGCCAACACCGCGTCCCAGAACTCGGGCGTCATGTTGGCCAGGGTCTTGTCGCGGGTGATGCCGGCGTTGTGCACCAGAATGTCGAGGCCGTCCGGCAGTTGTTCGATCAGTTGCGCAGCGGCGTCTTCGGCGCAGATGTCGAGGGTGATGGCGCGTCCGCCGAGGCGAGCGGCCAGGGCTTCGAGATCGGTTTTCGCGGGCGGCACGTCGAGCAGGATCACCTCGGCGCCGTCACGGGCCAGGGTTTCGGCGATGGAAGCACCGATGCCCCGCGCCGCGCCGGTGACCAGCGCCTTGCGTCCGGCCAGCGGGCGCGTCCAGTCGGTAACTTGAGTGGCGCAAGCCGTCAGACGAATCACTTGTCCGGAGACGAAGGCGCTTTTCGGCGAGAGGAAAAACCGCAGCGGTCCTTCGAGCTGATCCTCGGCGCCTTCGCCGACGTAGATCAGTTGCAGCGTGCCGCCGCTGCGCAGTTCCTTGGCCAATGAGCGGGAGAAGCCTTCGAGCGCGCGCTGCGCACTGGCGGCAAACGGTTCGCGCAGGGTTTCCGGGGCGCGGCCGAGAATCACCAGATGCGCGCTGCTGTCGAGATTCTTCATCAGCGGCTGGAAGAATTCGCGCAGCTGCTTGAGCTGGTCGGTGTGCTGCAAATCGCTGGCGTCGAACACCACGGCCTTGAGTTTCGGGCCGTGGCCGGGAATCCATTGGGTAGCGCTCGCCGGCTGGTCGCCGTAGCGGTAGATCGCGTCGGTCAGGCGATTGGCGAAGGTGCTGACCCGCTCGGCCAGCGGCCCGCCGCCGATCAGCAGCGCACCGTCTACCGGCCGCAGGCGCCCGGCCTGCCAGCGTTCCAGCCGCACCGGCGACGGCAGGCCCAGGGCCCCGACCAGGCGGTGGCCGATGGACGAGTTGGCGAAGTCGATATAGCGGTCAGACATGGAACGCTCTCCAGAAGATGGGGTTCAAAGTGTGGACTGCGAAGGGCAATCAATCGTTCGATCCACGCAATAAGGCCTACGCTAGAACAGCAGAGTAGTTTGCCCTCGGCGCTTTTGTGGCCCGACCGGGTTTTCAGCGCTCGATTTTCAGACCGGATATTTCACAAGGAGCATTTCATGAGTCAGCTGCGCCGCGTCGCGATCATTGGTGGCAACCGCATTCCGTTTGCCCGTTCCAACGGGCCGTATGCCACCGCGAGCAATCAGGTGATGCTCACCGCCGCCCTCGAAGGCCTGATCGAACGCTACAACCTGCACGGCCAGCGCATCGGCGAAGTGGTCGCAGGGGCGGTGCTGAAATTGTCACGGGATATGAACCTGACCCGCGAATGCGTGCTCGGCTCGCGCCTGTCACCGGCGACTCCGGCCTACGACATTCAGCAGGCCTGCGGCACCGGCCTGGAAGCGGCGTTGCTGGTGGCGAACAAGATCGCCCTCGGCCAGATCGATTGCGGCATCGCCGGCGGCGTCGACACCACGTCTGATGCGCCGATCAGCGTCAGCGAAGGCCTGCGTAAGATCCTTCTGCAAGCCAACCGCGCCAAGACCACCGGCGACAAGCTCAAGACCTTTCTGCAATTGCGCCCGAAACACCTGATCCCCGAATTCCCGCGCAATGGTGAACCGCGCACTGGCCTGTCGATGGGCGAGCACTGCGAATTGATGGCGCAGACCTGGAACATCCCCCGCGAAGAACAGGATCAACTGGCCTTTGAAAGCCACCACAAACTGGCGGCGTCCTACAGCGAAGGCTGGCACAACGACCTGATGACCCCGTTCCTCGGCCTGACCCGCGACAACAACCTGCGCCCCGACCTGACCCTGGAAAAGCTCGCGACCCTGAAACCGGCCTTCGAGAAAAGCGCCAAGGGCACGCTGACCGCCGGCAACTCCACGCCACTGACCGATGGCGCGTCGGTGGTGTTGCTGGGCAGTGAGGAGTGGGCCAAGGAACGTGGTCTGCCAATCCTTGCGTACCTGCGGGACGGCGAAGCGGCGGCGGTGGATTTCGTCAACGGTGCCGAAGGACTTTTGATGGCGCCGGTTTACGCGGTGCCACGCTTGCTGGCGCGCAATGGGCTGACCTTGCAGGACTTCGACTACTACGAAATCCACGAGGCATTTGCCGCGCAAGTGTTGTGCACGTTGAAGGCCTGGGAAGATCCGGAGTACTGCAAGACCCGGCTGGGGCTGGATGCGCCGTTGGGCTCGATTGATCGCAGCCGCCTGAACGTCAAGGGCAGCTCGCTGGCGGCGGGGCATCCGTTTGCTGCGACGGGCGGGCGGATTGTGGCGAATTTGGCGAAGTTGCTGGATGCGGCGGGGCAGGGGCGGGGGTTGATTTCGATTTGTGCGGCGGGGGGGCAGGGTGTGACTGCCATCGTCGAGCGCTAGAGGAGCAAAAAGCTTTCCCTCACCCCAGCCCTCTCCCGGAGGGAGAGGGAGCCGACCGAGTTGTCTGGCGTTATACATCGACCTGAAAGATTAGAGTCGATTATGGATTCAACAACGCTCGTTCAGGTCGGCGTAGTTCTCAAGCATCCCCCAATCAGTCCCCTCTCCCCCCGGGAGAGGGCTAGGGTGAGGGGGCTTTTCAGGGCTCCCCCCAATCTCAAGTCCGGAACCTGCGCACCAACCCATCCAGCTCATTCGACAACCCCGCCAGACTCTGCGAATCCAGCCGCGCCGAATTCGCCAGCTCCGCCACCAACTGCGCATCACCATGAATCTGGCTGATATGCCGATTGATGTCCTCAGCCACCTGATGCTGCTCTTCCGCCGCCGTCGCGATCTGCGTGTTCATGTCACGAATCACATCCACCGACTCACGAATCTGACCAAAGCTCTCCCGTGCCTCGCCAATCCGTGCCACCGATTGCTGCGAAACATCAAGACTGGCGCGCATCTGCTGGGTCACCGCGCTGGTACGTTTGGCCAGGTTGCCCAGCAGCCCGTCGATTTCCGCCGTGGAATCCGCCGTGCGTTTGGCCAGTGCGCGAACCTCATCGGCCACCACCGCAAAACCACGCCCCTGCTCACCGGCCCGCGCCGCTTCGATGGCCGCGTTGAGTGCCAGCAGGTTGGTCTGTTCGGCGATGGAACGGATGGTGCCGAGGATCGACTGGATGTCGTTGCTGTCGCGTTCCAGTTGTTGCATCGACTGCGCCGACTGCTCCAGTTCCTGGCTCAGTTGGTCGACGCTGTGAACCGCCGCATCGATTTGCTGCTGACCTTCGCGGGCCTGACGCTGGCCGCTGTCGGCCGACTCCGCCGCCTGGCTGCACGAGCGGGCGACTTCGTTGGCGGTGGCGACCATTTCGTGGAACGCGGTCGAGACCATGTCCACCGCTTCGCGCTGGCGCCCGGCGGCTTCGGCCATGTCGCCGGAAACCCGGGTCGAGCTCTGCGAAGTGGCGAGGATTTTCCCGGCCGCGCCGCCGATGTGCTGGATCAGGCTGCGGATCGCCGTGAGGAACTGGTTGAACCAGTTGGCCAGTTGCGCGGTTTCGTCGCTGCCACGGATGTCGAGGTTCTTGGTCAGGTCGCCTTCGCCCTGGGCGATGCCTTCCAGACCGCTGGCCACGCTGCGGATCGGCCGCACTATGAGGCTGGCGAAACTGGCGCCGACCACCGCGAAGAACACCGCCAGTACGGCCGCGATGATCGCGATCAGCCAGGTCAGTTGAGTGGCCGAGCTCATCACGTCGTTCTGTTTGATCAGGCCGATGAAGGTCCAGCCCAGTTGTTCCGACGGCCAGACGTTGGCCATGTAACGTTCGCCGTTGAGCTCGACTTCCACCAGCCCTTTGCCGGCCTTGGCCAGTTGCGCGTAGCCCTCGCCTAGGCTGTCGAGCGGCTTGAAGTTGTGCTCCGGCTGTTTGGGGTCGACCAGCACCGTGCCGCTGTTTTCCAGCAGCATCAGGTAACCGCTTTCACCCAGTTTGATCTGTTTGACGATCTCGGTGAGCTGCTTGAGCGTCACGTCGATACTGACCACGCCGCCGTTGCTGCCGAGCTTGTTGTCGATGGTGCGCACGGTGCTGACATAGGTCGCATCGTCCTGCGCCCAGTAATAGGCGGCAGTGCGGAACGGCTTGCCGGGCTTGGCCTGGGCGGCCTTGTACCACGGGCGCTGACGCGGGTCGTAGTTGCTCAGCTTGGGATCGTCGGGCCAGGAAACGTAGCCGCCGGCAGCGGTGCCGACGATCGCGTAGGCGTAGGCCGGATGACTGTTGCCCAGGTCCTGCAGAAAGGCGAAGACCTTCTTGTCCATCTCGCCCTGCGGAATGCTTTCGGCGTTGGCGCTCATGTAGGTCTTGAGGCTGTCGTCGGTGTTCTTGATCAGCGGTTGCGTCGCCAGGTAATCAACGTTCTGGCTGATGCCGTCAAAGAAAAGCTGCATGGCGTTGCTGACCTGACGGATCTCGCGCCCGCTGCTGTCGACAAAATCGTCCCGGGCATCGCTGCGCAGGTTCAGTACCACCAGCGTGGCGACCAGCACCACGGGCAAGCAGGCGATGATTGCAAACGCCCAGGTCAACTTCTGTTTGATGTTCATCCGCGCTCCAGATTTTCTTGTAGGCCCACGCAGTGCAGATGACTCGCGGTTATTGGCAGCCGAAAAACGTTGTTTTCCACCCGTTTCCTTGAGTGCGACATCGAAGTTTTTTTTTGGAACGATTGTCGGACAAATTCCTCTGTCTCTGAGGAATTCGGCTGCCGGAGGGGGAAATTGAGGCCGCAAGAGAAAATTCTTACGAGCTGCGTGCAGCGGGATGTCAGATTCTGTCGCAAATGCCCTCAAGTGCTGTCGCCAACAACTTCGACAGCCTCGGCTATGATTCGCAGCGGTCGATAAAGCGGCGGATCGGCCCGGTTTATCCGGCACAGTGTGTGCATCCACAGGTTCACAGGTCGGCAACCCCTCCCCGTGATGCGAGGATTGCCGTATAACGAATGACATTCGCGTGTTTGGTAATAAAGGACCCACAATAAAAGCTGATGAAGACTCCAAAACGCATTGAACCCCTGATCGAGGACGGTCTGGTCGACGAAGTGCTGCGCCCACTCATGAGTGGCAAAGAAGCAGCTGTTTATGTGGTGCGCTGCGGCAATCAGTTACGTTGCGCAAAGGTCTACAAGGAGGCGAACAAACGCAGTTTCCGCCAGGCGGCCGAGTATCAGGAAGGCCGCAAGGTTCGCAACAGCCGACAGGCCCGGGCGATGGCCAAGGGTTCCAAGTTCGGGCGCAAGGAAGCCGAAGACGCCTGGCAGAACGCCGAGGTCGCGGCGCTGTTCCGCCTGGCCAACGCCGGGGTGCGAGTGCCCAAGCCGTACGACTTCCTCGAAGGCGTGCTGCTGATGGAACTGGTGGCCGACGAATACGGCGATGCCGCGCCGCGTCTGAACGACGTGGTGCTGGAACCGGATCAGGCCCGCGAATATCACGCGTTCCTGATTTCGCAGATCGTGCTGATGTTGTGTACCGGTCTGGTGCACGGTGACCTCTCGGAGTTCAACGTGCTGCTGACGCCGACCGGGCCGGTCATCATCGACCTGCCGCAAGCGGTGGACGCCGCCGGCAACAACCACGCGTTCAGCATGCTCGAGCGTGACGTCGGCAACATGGCTTCGTACTTCGGCCGGTTCGCCCCGGAGTTGAAGAAGACCAAATACGCTAAGGAAATGTGGGCGTTGTACGAAGCGGGTACGTTGCACCCGGCCAGCGTGCTGACCGGCGAGTTCGACGATCCCGAGGACCTGGCCGATGTCGGCGGGGTGCTGCGCGAGATCGAAGCGGCGCGTCTGGATGAGGAGCGCAAGCAAGCCATCCGCGCGGCGGACGACGAGCCCAAGGGCAAGTCCGACGAACCGCCTCCGCCACCGTGGATGCAGTGAGCATCTGAAAAAGAAAACCCGGCTTCGGCCGGGTTTTACACATTCAAGGATTGATTGTGACCACCACTTCCCGCAATGCCCGGCTGATCATCACGGCCCGGCTGATTTCCGATTTCGGCGCGTTCCTCAACATGGTTGCGCTGGCCACTTATGTCTATCTGCTGAGCAACAGCGCGATGAGCGTGGGGATTTTTCTCGCCAGTCGGGTGGGCGGCGGGATTTTCGCCAGCCTGATCGGCACCGCGTTTTATCGTCGATGCAGTGGCCGTCTGCCGTTGATTGCGTTCGATCTGCTGCGCGCCGCTGTGCTCGGGCTGTTGCTCATCGTGCCGGTCAGTCAGCAGGCGTTGTTGCTGCCGCTGATCGCGTTCGGTCTGGGCTTTGGCAATTCGATGTTCGCCATCGGCCTCAACAGCCAGTTGCCGCGCTTGATCGAGCCGGCGCAGTTGCTCAAGACCAATGCCTGGATCACGTCCGCCTCGTCCATGGCGATGGTCGGCGGCAGTCTGGTGTCCGGGTTGCTGGTCGCGGGGTTTGGTTTTGAAACGGTGTTTGCGCTGAATGCGCTGACCTATCTGCTGGCGGCAGTGTTGATTGCGCCGCTGCGGTTCAGCGCGCCGGAGCCAGTGGCTGAATCCAGCGCTAAACAGGGTGAATGGTCGGCATTGTTGCAAGGCCTGCGTAGCGCTCCGGTGGTGGCCGCGATGTTGGCTATCACGATGGCCGACACCTTGGGCAGCGCTGCTCATAACGTCGGATTCCCGATCATTTCCAAACTGCTCACGCCGGATTCCGCCAGCACCACGCTGGGCCTGATGCTCGCGGTCTGGGCCGCCGGCAAGCTGCTCGGCGCGCGGATCGCCAGTCGCCTCAATGGCTCGGAAAACATCCATCTGGAGCGCCGCTATTTCGGTGGCGTGCTGCTGATGTCCTGCGGTTTCATCCTGATGTTCCAGCAGCACAGCGTCGTCGGTCTGTTGCTGTTTTCGCTGCCGGCCGGACTGGGCGACGGTTTCTCGGAAGTCGGCCTGATGTCACGGCTGCAACGGGAACCGGAGCCGCTGCGCCTGCCGATTTTCAGTTTCCTGACGCTGTTGCAGATGACCGGGTTTGGCGTCGGCATGCTGATCGCCGCACCGTTCTATGAGTGGTGGGCGCCGGGTGCCGTGGTGTTGCTGTTCCACGGCATTCCCCTCGCCACAGTGCTGTCGATGAAAGTCCTGTTGCTCAGGCGCGAACGGGTTGCGCGCAGCAGCCCGACGCCAGTTCCTTGAGGATCGGGCAGTCCGGGCGATGGTCGCCGTGGCAATGCTCGACCAGATCCTGCAGGGTGTCGCGCAGTTCGCCGAGTTCGCGGATCTTCTGATTCAGCTCGTCGATGTGCTGGCGTGCCAGGGCCTTCACATCGGCGCTGGCGCGCTGGCGATCCTGCCAGAGGGTCAGCAGCTTGCCGACCTCCTCCAGCGAAAAGCCCAGGTCCCGCGAACGCTTGATGAATGCCAGCGTGTGCAGGTCATCGTCGCCGTAGACGCGATAGCCGCTGTCGGTGCGATGGGCAGCCTTGAGCAGACCGATCGACTCGTAATAACGGATCATCTTCGCGCTCAGGCCACTGTGACGGGCCGCTTGGCCGATGTTCATCGGTTGTCCTCCAGATCCTCGGGTTTCCAGGTTTTCAACAGTAGCGCATTGCTCACCACGCTGACGCTCGACAGGGCCATCGCCGCACCGGCCAGCACCGGATTGAGGAAGCCGAACGCCGCCAGCGGAATGCCGATCAGGTTGTAGACGAAGGCCCAGAACAGGTTCTGGCGGATCTTCGCGTAGGTCTTGCGGCTGATTTCCAGTGCGGCCGGCACCAGCCGTGGATCGCCGCGCATCAGGGTGATGCCGGCGGCGTGCATGGCCACGTCGGTGCCACCGCCCATGGCGATGCCGATGTCCGCGGCGGCCAGCGCCGGTGCGTCGTTGATGCCGTCGCCCACCATGGCCACGACCCCGGTTTTCTTCAGCTCGGCGACAGTGGCAGCCTTTTCCGCCGGCAACACTTCGGCGTGGACGTTTTCGATGCCCAGCGCTTCGGCAACCACCCGGGCGCTGCCGCGGTTGTCGCCGGTCAGCAGGTGGCTGTGGATGTGCTGCGCCGCCAGTTGTTGCACCGCGTGCAGCGCGCCGGGCTTGAGGGTGTCGCCGAAGGCGAACAGCCCGAGTACGCGGGGCTGCGGACTTTGCTCGATCAACCACGACAGCGTGCGACCTTCGGTTTCCCAGGCCTTGGCGGATTCGCTCAGGTTTCCGGCGTTCAGACCGCTTTCTTCCAGCAAGCGCCGGTTGCCCAGCGCCAGGCGCCGGCCGTCGAGGCTGCCGGCGATGCCGCGCCCGGTCAGGGACTGGCTGTCGCCCACATCCGGTACGTTCAGGCTCCGTTCGGCACAGGCATCCAGCACGGCTTTGGCCAGTGGATGTTCGCTACCGCGTTGCAGCGCGCCGGCCGCTGTCAGCAGGGCGCTTTCGTCACCGTCGATTGCGCTGAAATGCGCAATGCGCGGCGTGCCAGAAGTCAGGGTGCCGGTCTTGTCGAATACCACGGCGCTGACTTCATGGGCACGTTCCAGTGCCTCGGCGTCCTTGATCAGAATCCCGTGACGGGCGGCGACGCCGGTGCCGGCCATGATCGCGGTCGGTGTCGCCAGACCGAGGGCACACGGGCAGGCGATCACCAGCACCGCGACGGCATTGATCAACGCGGTTTCCAGCGGTGCGCCGTACAGCCACCAGCCGATCAGCGTGGCAAGGGCCAGCAGCAACACGGTCGGCACGAACACCTGACTGACTTTATCCACCAGTTTCTGGATCGGTGCCTTCGCTGCCTGAGCGTCCTCCACCAGACGGATGATCCGCGCCAGCACGCTTTCCGCGCCAAGCGCCGTGGTGCTTACCAGCAAGCGGCCTTCGCCGTTGATCGCACCGCCGGTGACCTTGTCGCCCGGTTGTTTGGGCACTGGCAGGCTTTCGCCGCTGATCAGCGCTTCATCGGCGTGGCTGTGGCCCTCCAGCACTTCGCCGTCCACCGGGAAGCGTTCGCCGGGTTTGACCAATACGAGGTCACCGAGGCGCAGGGCGCTGATGGCGACGTCCTGTTCGCGGCCATCGATGACTTGAATCGCCCGCTCCGGTCGCAAGGCTTCCAGTGCGCGGATGGCGCTGGCGGTCTGGCGTTTGGCGCGGCTTTCCAGGTATTTGCCGAGCAGCACCAGCGCGATGACCACCGCCGAGGCCTCGAAATACAGGTGCGGCATGCGCCCGGCAGCGGTCGCCCATTCATAGAGACTCAGGCCATAACCGGCGCTGGTGCCCAACGCCACCAGCAAGTCCATGTTGCCGGCGCCGGCGCGCACGGCTTTCCACGCGGCCACATAAAAACGCGCGCCGAAGATGAATTGCACCGGGGTCGCGAGGGCGAACTGCGCCCAGGCCGGGAGCATCCAGTGAATGCCGAACGGTTGCAGCAGCATCGGCAGCACCAGCGGCAAGGCGAGGGCGATGGCGCAGATCAGCGCCCAGCGTTCATGGTTCAGGCGTTTTTGGCGATTGTCTGTCTGGTGTTCAAGTTCGAAGAGACTGGCCGAATAACCGGCCTTGCTCACGGCGGCGATCAGGGTTTGCGGGTCGACCGCGCCGAGCAATTCGAGGTGGGCGCGTTCATTGGCGAGGTTGACGCTGACGCTTTTCACCCCCGGCACTTTGCTCAGGGCGCGTTCGACGCGTCCGACGCAGGACGCGCAGGTCATGCCGTCGATGTTCAATTCCATGGTTTGCTGCGGCACGCTGTAACCGGCGCGCTCAACCGCTTCCATCAGTGCCGGCAGGCTGTCGCCAGGGGCCTGCACCCGGGCCTGTTCGGTGGCGAGGTTGACGCTGACAGCACTGGCGCCGCTGACTTTGCTCAGCGCCCGCTCGACACGGCCGGCGCAACTGGCGCAGGTCATGCCGCTGATGGGCAGATCGAACGTGATGGAATCGGACATCGGTCGTACTCCCTGTAGTGGATGCCTACAGGATCAACCTTGCCATGCTGGCAAGGTCAAGCGCCAATCCGAAAGCGTCAGTAACCGAGGCCGGTCGGCTTGAGGTACATGCCTTCCGCATTCATCGCGATGCGGAATTTCAGGATGTCGCCGGCATGCAGTCTGATCTCCTGCGAACCCGGTGCGAGCATGCCCGGGTTGCAGCCCGGCATTTGTCCCGGCAGCAGTTTCAGGCGCAGCGAGACATTGCCCGGCGGCAGGTTGAACGAAGTGCTTTGCTCCTGGAACAGGCGCGCCGACAGTTGATCCTGGATGTACACGCCGATTTCGCACGAGGTCGCAACTTCCAGTCGCTCGCGGGAAATGATCAGCACCCCGTAATCTTCCCCGGCGGCATGCACCGAAGGGATCGCGGCAAAGAGGCTGAGAAAGCCAAACAGGCTGAAAGCTGACCAGCGCATGGCTGAATCTCCTGAATTCATGTCATTGATGCATGCAGCTTGGCCGAGCGCGGCGACGATTGCCAGCCCGGCAGTTTTTTGCAGAACTTGACCTTGCCATCGTGGCAAGCCCGAAACTGCCGGCAACCTCACTCAAAGGAGTCATTCCATGCAAGTGTTCACTGTTGAAGGCATGTCCTGCGGTCACTGTGTCAAAGCCGTCACCCAGGCGGTGCAGAGCAAGGATCCGGCCGCCAGTGTGCGGGTCGATCTGGCGGCGAAGGAAGTCGGCGTCGAAAGTGCGTTGAGCGCCGAGCAGGTCATCGCAGCGATCAGCGAAGAAGGTTATGCGATCAAACTCGCCTGATCTTTTTAATAGTTAGCGAGCTACCGGAATGTTCAAGGCGTCTTCGCGCGGCTAGACTGTCGGGCTGCACTCTCTACTAAAGTGCCCTCCCAATGCCTGCCGAACGTGGACGCCTGATGAACTTCCGTACCCTTCTGATTCTCGGTGCCCTGACCGCTTTTGGTCCGCTGGCGATCGACTTCTATCTACCCGCATTTCCCACCATGGCGCTGGCGTTCGGCACCGATGAGAAACACGTCCAGCTGACGCTGTCGGCTTACTTCTTCGGCCTGTCCATCGGCCAACTGGCTTACGGGCCGGTGGCGGATCGCTTCGGCCGGCGGATTCCGCTGCTCATTGGTCTGACGCTGTTCACGCTGGCGTCAGTGGCCTGCGCCTATGCGCCGAATCTGGAATGGCTGATCGGCGCGCGGCTCGTGCAGGCGCTGGGCGGTTGTGCGGGGATGGTGATTGCCCGGGCGGTGGTCAGCGACAAATGCGATGCGGTGGGTTCGGCGAAAGTCTTCTCGCAACTGATGCTGGTGATGGGGCTGGCCCCGATTCTGGCGCCGATGCTCGGCGGGCTGCTGGTGAACACGTCGGGATGGCAGTCGATCTTCCTGGTGTTGACCGGTTTCAGTGCCTTGGCCGGACTGGCGGTGGCCCTCGGCCTGCCGGAAAGTCTGCCGGCGCATGTTCCGCGTCAGCCGTTGTCCGGCGCTTTGCGTCAGTACGGTCGGCTTCTGGCGGATCCGGTCTACATGGGCCATGCCCTGACCGGCGGCATCGCCATCGCCGGGATGTTTGCCTACATCGCCGGTTCGCCGTTCATTTTCATCAAGTTGTATGGCGTACCGGCCGAGCACTTTGGCTGGCTGTTCGGCACCAACGCGGCCGGGTTCATTCTGGTGGCACAGGTCAATGCGCGATTGCTGGCCAAGCGTGGTCCGGCCTTCCTGCTGTCGCGGGCAGTCTGGGTTTATCTGAGCGCCGGGCTGGCGCTGCTCGCGGTCAGCGCCTTGCACACCGAGGCGCTGTGGCCACTGCTGATTCCATTGTTCATCTGCGTGGCCAGCCTTGGCTGCATCAGCCCCAATGCGGCAGCGTGTGCGATGAACGGGCAGGGCGGTCGCGCCGGCAGTGCTTCAGCGTTGCTCGGCAGCATGCAATTCAGCGTCGCCGCCGGGGCTTCGGCGCTGGTGGGGATCCTGCACGATGGCACCGCCGTGCCGATGGCAATCGTCATCAGCCTGTGTGGTTTGCTTGTGGTGTGCGCAGCAATGCTCACCCGGCGCATGCAGAATGCCCGGGCGCTCGCAAAGGCGCAGGCCGAAGCCTGAACGGAAGAACTCAGCCGACAGCGCGTTGCTGGCCGAGGTCGGGAATCTGGTGGGGCGCGTAGATACGCGCTTCGAGGGTGCGAGTGAAGGCGCGAGCTTCGGCCTCACTGCGGAAGGTCACGGCGTGCTGGTCGAGACGAACTTGCCACTGGGACTTTGCCACTTCTTTTATCAGGATCTTCATTGCTGACCTCCCGTACGTAAAAGATTGCATCGCAGAGGACTCGATTGTAGTCCTGAATACGATCGCAATTGTGACAAGGGTCAAGCATCTGACTGACGGCAAAAAAACACCGCAGCCCCCGAGCCAGCCACATCGGAGGCTGGAGAAGGCTGCGGTCTTCTGAATTTTAGAAACCTTCTAAAACAATTTTCCCTTTGGCCTTGCCGCTTTCCAGCAGTTCATGGGCGCGGCGCAGGTTGCTCGCGTTGATCGTGCCGAAGTGCTCGCCAACCGTGGTTTTCAAGGTCCCGCTGTCGATCAGCCCGGCCACCCGGTTGAGCAGTTTGTGCTGTTCGATCATGTCCGGCGTTTCGAACAGCGAGCGGGTGTACATGAACTCCCAGTGCAGCGACAGGCTCTTGCGCTTGAGTTTGGTCACGTCCAGCGCTTTCGGGTCGTCGATCAGCGCCAGTTTGCCTTGCGGCGCCAGGGCCTCGACCAGTTGGTCCAGGTGCTGGTCGGTCTGGGTCAGGCTGGCGACGTGGGTCACGTGGGTGACACCGGCGCGTTTCAGTTCCTCGCTCAACGGCTGGCTGTGATCAATCACCAGGTTTGCGCCCAGCTCGGTCACCCAGTCGCGGGTCTCCGGGCGGGAGGCGGTGCCGATCACCTTGAGCCCGGTCAACTGGCTGGCCAGTTGGGTCAGGATCGAGCCGACGCCGCCGGCCGCGCCGACGATCAACAGGCTCTGGCCTTCATCGGTGTTGCCTTCGCGGATCTGCAGGCGTTCGAACAACAATTCCCAAGCGGTAATGGCAGTCAGCGGCAGGGCGGCGGCTTCGGCGAAACCGAGGGTTTTCGGCATATGGCCGACGATCCGCTCATCCACCACGTGCAGTTCGCTGTTGCCACCGGCCCGGGCGATGGAGCCGGCGTAGAACACCTTGTCGCCGGCCTTGAACAATGTCACTTCACTGCCGACCGACTTGACCACACCGGCCACGTCCCAGCCCAGCACCTTGGCGGCACCGCCTTCCGGCGCGACGTTCTGGCGAACCTTGGTGTCGACCGGGTTGACCGAAATCGCTTTGACTTCCACCAGCAGGTCGCGCGGGCCGGCTACCGGTTCCGGCAGTTCGATGTCTTGCAGGGATTTTTCGTCGCTGATCGGGAGCGAGGCGTAATAGGCGATGGCTTTCATGGGGAACTCCGAAAGTGAATAAAGGAAGGCTTCAGGCGATGACGCGCAGACGCTTGAGTTCGAAGTGTTCGAGGAACGCCTCGGCCTGGCTGCGGAAATGCTGGATATGGGCGCTGGCATCGTGGGCTTGCAGGGCTTCGTCGCTGGCCCACTGCTCGATCATGTAGAAGGCCAGCGGGTTGGCCAGGTCCTGATGCAGTTCGTACTGACCGCAATCGGCTTCGGCGCGGGTCGGTTCGATCAGGGCGCGCAGGTGCTGTTCGAGGGCGTCCTGCTGGCCAGGTCGGGCAATCAGGGTGGCGATGGCGGTGAAGGGCTGGGACATGTTCGACTCCGGGACGGGATGAATTCGATGGATGGCATGATTGGCTATTTCTGCCGGAGATAAAACCGGCTAAAAGAGCAGTCTCTTTCAATATTTTTTTGATAATCGGGGCTGAGATGCTGCGTTTCGATGACTTGCAGTTGTTTGTCCGTGCGGCGGATCTGGGCAGTCTGTCGGCGGCGGCGCGGGTGATGGACATGTCCGCCGCCGTGGCCAGCGCCGCGCTCAAGCGGATCGAGCAGCAACTGGGCGCACGGTTGTTGGCGCGCTCCACTCGCAGCCTGCGGCTGACGGCCGAAGGTGAAGGGTTTCTCGAGTACGCCCGGGCGGCGCTGAGCAACCTCGATGAGGGGCGGCGTCTGCTGGCCAGCGGGCAGGATCAGGTCAGCGGGATTCTGCAGCTGTCGGCGCCTTCGGACTTCGGTCGCAACCTGCTGCTGCCGTGGCTCGACGATTTTCAGCGCGAACACCCGAAACTGACGGTTCGCCTGCTGCTGGGTGACCGCATCGCCGATCTGTTTCGCCAGCCGGTAGACATCGCCTTGCGCTATGGCGAGCCGGAGGATTCCAGTCTGGTGGCTTTGCCGATTGCCCCGCACAACCGACGGGTGCTGTGTGCATCACCCGCCTACCTGGCCCGGCACGGCGAGCCGCTGCATCTGGAACAGCTCGCCCAGCACAACTGCCTGCTTTATATGCTCGGTGGCCGGGTGCACGACCATTGGAGTTTCCGCGACGGCAAGCGCGAGGTCGGCCTGACCGTCAGTGGCGACCGCTTCAGTGACGACGCCGATGTGGTGCGTCTGTGGGCGGTGGCGGGAGCCGGCATCGCCTACAAATCGTGGCTCGATGTGGCCGGTGATGTGCTGGCGGGGCGGCTGAAAGTGCTGTTGCCGGAGCTGCTCTGCGAACGCGCTCCGCTGAATTTGCTGTGCGCCCATCGCGCACAATTGAGTAAGCCGGTGAACCTTCTGAGGGAAATGCTCGCCAGCCGTTGCGCCGAACTGAGTAGCCGATTTCCCGTTTTCACAAAGATTGATCATTAGTCGCAGGTAAATAGCGAAATTTCTCTCAGGAACAATCACCAGCCGTGTCAGCTCCGGCGCAGGACGCAGCGAGCAACCCGCTTATACTAGCGACCGCCTGATGCCCGCACCAAAAGGTCGGTACGAGAATGATCAGACCGGAACCGGCGGAAGAGGAACGAGGGTCGCGACAGTACTGCGGTTTCCTTGCTGCGGCGCGTTGCCTCGCCTTGGCTGAAGGCATTTTACGCGCCTTGGCCGACGACTGATTACTGGTCAAGATGTCTATGAGCTGTAGACGATATGATTCAACAGGGAGTGAATAGATGGAACATGCACCTTGCATCAGCCAGATCGCCACGTTGCTGGCCGATCCCAAACGCAGCGCAATGATGTGGGCGCTGATGGATGGCTCGGCGCGGCAGACCGAGGAACTGGCGTTGCTGGCGGGGCTTTCGCCGTCATCGGCCAGTGCGCATCTGGGGCGTTTGTCCGCTGGCGGTCTGTTGAAGGTCGAGGCGCGCGGTCGCAAACGCTTCTTCCGCCTGGCGGCTCCCGAAATCGGCGCGGCCATCGAAGCCCTGGCCAGCGCCACGTTGGCCAGCGCTCCGCGAGAAATCCCCGACGTGTTCAAGCGTGCCTCGCCGGTCGTCAGACCCCAGGCCGCGCCTTCGTCACTGCTGCGCGCGCGGTTTTGCGACGACCATCTGGGCGGAACGCTGGCCGCCGACCTGTACCAGCGCCTGCTCGACGCCGGCTGGATCGAGCAGCTCGAGCATAGAGTGGTGGTCACGCACAAAGGCTCGACTCAACTGGCCGGGCGCGGGGTGTACATCCAGGCGCTGGCCCACCGCAACGCCCAGGTGGCGTGCGCCTGTCCGGACTGGAGCGAGCGTCGCCCGCACATGGGAGGCTCGTTGGGGGCGGCGTTGCTGCAGCTGTTCATGCAGTCGGGCTGGCTGGTGCTGCCCAACGATTCCAGAGCCCTGCAACTGACGGCGGCGGGCCAGCGGGAAATTCATCGATTCGCCTGTGAAACCGAGCTGGAAATGGCGTTGTAGAGCGCTTTCTTCCACGGAACAGCAACTGAACGTCGTCAACGGCTGCGAACACGTCGCATCTGGCACAGGCGCGCAACCGCTATCGCGCACACTCGATCCGGGGACTTTTCGGATTGAGGAGGTGGCATGGACACGGGAAACTTCAGCGCGGCAGATCGACTGGAGCGCCTGCCAGTCAGCGGTTATCACCGGATCATCTTCATCATCATCGCCCTGGCGTTTTTCTTCGACTCCATGGATCTGGCGATGATGACCTTCCTGCTCGGCTCGATCAAAGCCGAGTTCGGCCTGAGCAGTGCGCAGGCTGGCCTGCTGGCCAGTTCGAGTTTTTTCGGCATGGTGCTGGGGGCGTCGCTATCCGGTCTGTTGGCTGATCGGTTCGGTCGCAAACCGGTGTTCCAGTGGAGCATCGTCCTGTGGGGCGTGGCCAGTTACCTGTGTTCCACGGCGCAGACGGTCGAGAGCCTGACGCTGTTTCGCATCCTGCTGGGCATCGGCATGGGCATGGAGTTTCCGATTGCCCAGTCGATGTTGTCGGAGTTGATTCCTGCCCAGCGCCGGGGTCGCTACATCGCATTGATGGACGGTTTCTGGCCGCTGGGTTTCGTGGCTGCCGGGGTGCTGTCGTATTTCCTGCTGCCGTTGATTGGCTGGCGCGACATCTTTCTGGTGTTGGCGGTGCCGGCGGTGTTCGTGCTGGCGATCCGCTTTTTCATTCCCGAGTCGCCGCGCTGGCTGGAGCAGGCCGGCAAGCATGACGCGGCGGACAAGGTTTTGCGCGGGATCGAGGCGCGGGTTCAGGCATCCCTCGGCGGTGCGGCATTGCCGGAGCCGGTTCGTCTGCCACGAAGCGTGACTCCACCGGGCCATTTCCTTTCGGCGCTCAAACAGATCTGGTCACCGCTGTATCGCCAGCGCACGACGATGATCTGGAGCCTGTGGTTCTTCGCGTTGCTCGGCTTCTACGGCCTGACCTCGTGGCTCAGTGCGTTGTTGCAACAATCGGGTTTCGCCGTAACTCAGTCGGTGTATTACACGGTGCTGATTTCCCTCGGCGGGATTCCCGGCTTCCTGATGGCGGCCTGGCTGGTGGAGCGTTGGGGACGCAAGCCGGTGTGCATCGTCACGTTGCTCGGCGGCGGGGTGATGGCGTTTCTGTACGGACAAAGCGCAGTGTTTGGCGGCAACGTGGCGCTGCTGATCGGCACGGGCCTGTTGATGCAGTTTTTCCTGTTCGGCATGTGGGCGGTGCTCTACACCTACACGCCGGAACTGTATCCAACCTCGGCGCGGGCGACGGGCTCGGGGTTCGCCTCGGCCATCGGCCGCGTAGGTTCGCTGCTCGGGCCGTTGGTCACCGGGTTGGTGTTCCCGATCACCGGGCAGGGCGGGGTGTTTGCGCTGGGGGCGCTGTGTTTTGCGATTGCGGCGGGGGTGGTGTGGCTGTTCGGGATGGAGACCCGGGGCAAGACGCTCGAAGAGCTGACGGAAGCAGTTGTGCGCTGAGACCTGAAAGCCGTTCGAACACGCGCGTGTTCGAACGGCTTTGTGCTGTTACGGTTTCACCAACCGCGCATCCAGGCTGTTCTGCGCCAGGCGCTTGGCCTGATCCTGGGTCATGCCCAGGTGAGTGTGCAGCGCGTGGAAGTTCTCGGTCACGTAACCACCGAAGTACGCCGGGTCATCGGAGTTCACCGTGACCTTCACGCCGCGCTCGAGCATGTCGAGGATGTTGTGCTGCGACATGTGATCGAACACGCAGAGCTTGGTGTTCGATAGCGGGCATACCGTCAGCGGGATCTGCTCGTCGATGATCCGCTGCATCAGGCGCTCGTCTTCGATGGCGCGCACGCCATGGTCGATACGCTGGATTTTCAGCAGGTCGATGGCTTCCCAGATGTATTCCGGCGGGCCTTCTTCGCCAGCGTGGGCGACGGTCAGGAAACCTTCGTGACGGGCACGATCGAACACGCGCTGGAACTTGCTTGGCGGGTGACCCATCTCGGAGCTGTCCAGACCTACAGCGACAAACGCATCACGAAACGGCAGCGCCTGGTCGAGGGTTTTTTGCGCTTCGTCTTCGCTCAGGTGGCGCAGGAAACTCAGGATCAAACCGCTGGTGATGCCCAGTTGCTGCTCGCCATCCTTCAGCGCGGCGGCGATGCCGTTGAGCACCACTTCGAACGGGATGCCACGGTCGGTGTGGGTCTGCGGATCGAAGAACGGCTCGGTGTGAATCACGTTCTGTTCTTTGCAGCGCAGCAGGTAGGCCCAGGTCAGGTCGTAGAAATCCTGGGAGGTGCGCAGCACGTCGGCGCCCTGGTAATACAGGTCGAGGAATTCCTGCAGGTTGTTGAAGGCGTAAGCCTTGCGCAGGGTTTCGACGTCGCTCCACGGCAGGGCGATCTTGTTGCGTTCGGCCAGGGCGAACAGCAGCTCGGGCTCCAGCGAGCCTTCGAGGTGCAGGTGCAGTTCGGCCTTGGGCAGGGCGTTGAGCCAGTCGTACATATTCTTTTCTCATCAGGTGCAATGACGGCATTCTACAGATGCCTGCCGAAACAATTGGCAAAACCTGACCAACCGATCCATCACACCGCTTCCTGCTCCCGTCGATAGGCGTATGTATCGGCGAAGCGCGACAGCAGGAATTCGGCGCAGGTGGTGGTCGGATATTTCGCCGGATGCTGTGCGTCCTGGCAACCGGGCAGGCATTCGATACGGGTGTCCGGGTGCGGCTCGGCGAAGAACGGCATCGAGTAGCGATCCACGCCGAGCGGGCTGATCACCCGGTGCGGGGTCGAGCGATAACGGTCGTTGCTCCAGCGCGCCATCATGTCGCCGAGGTTGACCACGAATGTGCCGTTGATGGGCGGCGCGTCGATCCACTGGCCTTTGACGTTTTTCACCTGCAAGCCGCCGGCTGCGTCCTGATACAACAAAGTGATGCAGCCGTAATCGGTGTGCGCGCCGGCCCCTTGCTGCTCGGCGGAACTGGCGGTGTGGCGCGGCGGGTAGTGGATCATTCGCAATACGCTGACCGGTTCGTTGAAGCGTGTATCGAAGAAGTCTCGCTCGATGCCCAGCGCTAACGTCATGGCCCGCAACAGGGTTTGCGCGAGGGCCTGCATGTCGAGGTAGTGCTGCTCCATCAGTGTTTCCCAACCTGGAATCGCCGGATGACGGTTGGGGCCACGCAAGGGTTTTGCTGCCAGCACCTCGGGATGATCGGCCGGCAGGTGCAGGCCCATGTCGAAGGTTTCCTTGAGATCGCTGGGTTTGTCCGGGTCGAGCTGTTCGGTGGCGATGGCGCCGTAGCCTCGGTGATGGACGGTCTGGGTGATGTCGATCTTGAGTTTTTCTTCTGCCGGTTGCGCAAAGAAGCGCTGTGCGTGATCGAGCAGGGATTCGATGCGCTGCGCAGAAATCGGGTGGCCCTTGATGTAGAAAAAGCCCCATTCGCGGCAGGCGTGGTCGATCTGTTCGGCGACGGCGGGCCAGGCGTTCTGGTCGGCGGAGTAGAGCGGGCTGATGTCGATGATTGGAAGCTGATCCATACACAATCCTTGAATACGCAGAGATCCAACTGTGGGAGCGGGCTTGCTCGCGAAGGCGTCGTATCAGTTGATACATGAGTTGCCTGACACACCGCTTTCGTCGGAACGCCGCCCGGAGCAAGCCCGCTCCCACAGGGTTTTGGGTGGTTGACAAAAAATTACTTCGGCATCTCGGCCTTCATGCCTTCGACGTAGTAATTCATCGACGCCAGTTCGGCGTTGGTGGCACTGACCCCCGCCGGGATTTTCTCGGCCCCGGCCTGATCCTTGATCGGCCCGGTGAACGGTTGCAGGGCGCCGCTCTTGATGTCGGCGATGATCTGCTCGGCTTCTGCCTTCACCGGTGCCGGCACCAGATCGCTGATCGGCAATTCGACCGTGCCTTCCTTCAACCCGCCCCAGTAGTCCTGGGATTTCCAGTTGTGGTCGATCACGCTCTGGGTCGCCTGAATGTAGTGCGGCGCCCAGTCGTTGACGATCGAGGTCAGTACCGCTTTCGGCCCGAAGTGCGCCATGTCCGAAGCGTAGCCCACGGCATAGACACCACGTCGTTCGGCGGCCTGGATCGGCGCCGGGCTGTCGGTGTGCTGGAACACCACGTCCACGCCCTGATCGATCAGCGCGTTGGCGGCGTCGGCTTCCTTGCCCGGGTCGAACCACGAGTTGACCCACACCACTTTGATCTCGGTGCCAGGGTTGTACTTGTTCAGGGCCAGCTGGATGGCGTTGATATCGCGGATTACTTCGGGGATCGGGAACGAGGCGACGTAGCCGATCTTTTTGGTTTTGGTCATCTTCGCCGCGAGGAAACCGCCGACGTAACGACCCTCGTAGGTGCGCGCGAGATAGGTGCCGAGGTTCTTGTCCTGCTTGTAGCCGGTGGCGTGTTCGAAGGTCACCTTGGGAAACTGTTTGGCGACTTTCACCGTCGGGTTCATGTAGCCGAAAGAGGTGGTGAAGATCAGGTCGTAGTTGTCCTTGGCCATGTTGCGGATCACCCGCTCGGCATCGGCGCCTTCGGCGACGTTCTCCACGTAGTTGGTGGTGATCTGCGAACCGAGTTTTTCCGCCAGCGCCTTGCGCCCCTGTTCATGCTGATACGTCCAGCCGTGGTCGCCGATGGGACCGATGTAGACGAAGCCGACTTTCAGTGGGTCGGCGGCACTGGCGCTCAGGCTGAGGCCAAGGCCCATGGCGATGCACAGCAGTGTTTGCAGTGGACGTTTTTGCATGAACGCGAACTCCCTTTTGTTGTGTGTGGGGAGGGCAATGCAAAAGGCTGACCAAGCGGACAACAAATCGAGTCGAAATCGCGGCGAGGCCCTCGCGAGCAAGCGCGCTCCCACAAAAGCACCGCGATCCCTGTGAGAGCGAGCTTGCTCGCGATGAGGCCGGCCGGGCCGAAAAAAGTGCATGCCCGTACACGGACGCCATCCACTGGTGCGCTAAGGTGTAACGAACCATTAGCGCCGCCCCGCAGTCAGTAGCTCATTCGAACCCCTGCGCCAAAAGGCTCGCCATGCTCACGATCCTCAAGCAAGAAAGCTTTCTGCTGCTGGCCCTGATCGCGGCTTTTGTCGCGTATCCGCTGGAGCACTGGTTGCTGCACAGCGGCCAGCTCGTCGCGCTGACGGCCGGGCTGGTGTTGATCGCGTTCATCGTCGCCGCCTCGATGCGCGTCGCCCATCAGGCCGAACTGCTCGCGGAAAAAGTCGGCGACCCGTACGGCACGATGATCCTGACCCTCGCCGCCGTGCTGGTGGAAGTGGTGATCCTGGCGATCATGATGAGCAACGAAGCCTCGCCGACGCTGGTGCGCGACACGATCTATTCGGCGGTGATGCTCGACATTAACGGGATACTCGGCCTCGCCGCGCTGATGGGCGGGATCAAGCATGGCGAGCAGTCCTACAACGACGATTCGGCCCGCAGTTACAGCGTGATGATCCTCACCGCCATGGGCGTGTCGATGGTGGTGCCGGAGTTCATTCCCGAGGCCAACTGGAAAATCTATTCGGCGTTCACCATTGGCGCGATGGTGGTGCTTTATGCGTTGTTCCTGCGCATGCAGGTCGGGCCGCACAGCTATTTTTTCAGCTACAGCTACCCGGACAAACGCCGCAAGAAAGAGCCCGTGGAAGAGGAGCCGAAACCGGTCAGCCTGGCGCTGTCGATCGGCATTCTGGTGTTCGGTGTGGTGGTAATCGGCGCATTGGCCGAGGTGATGTCCAAGACCCTCGATCTGGGCCTGGAAGGGACGGGCGCACCGCCGGTGATCACGGCGATTCTGGTGGCGGCGATTTCGGCGGCGCCGGAGATTCTGACTGCGCTGCGCGCGGCGTTGGCCAACCGCATGCAGTCGGTGGTCAACATTGCGATGGGTGCGTCGTTATCGAC
This sequence comes from Pseudomonas aphyarum, assembly GCF_028657055.1. Taxonomy (NCBI): domain Bacteria; kingdom Pseudomonadati; phylum Pseudomonadota; class Gammaproteobacteria; order Pseudomonadales; family Pseudomonadaceae; genus Pseudomonas; species Pseudomonas aphyarum. The sequence goes on along the minus strand of NZ_JAMDGS010000021.1, from coordinate 13,305 downwards.
GGTGATTTTGACGGTGCCGGTGATGGAAGCGATGGCGCTCTATACGGGCCAGCCATTTCAGATGGCGATGACGCCGGTGCAGACGGTGATGATCTTCATCACGCTGATCGTCAGCGCGATCAACCTCAATGACGGGGAGACCAATGCGATTGAGGGCATGACGCACTTTGTGCTGTTTGCGACGTTCATCATGTTGTCGCTGCTGGGCCTTTGAGCCGATCACAAAATCAAATGTGGGAGCAAGCCCGCTCCCACATTCAGACGTCCGCTTGGATCAGGTGCCGGCGATCAACTGCCGAGCCGCCTGGCTGTGATCGGCAATCAGGCCTTTGAGATCCAACCCTTCAACCTGCCCGTCAACCACACGCCACTTGCCGCCGACCATCACGCGATCCGCGCGGTCCGCGCCGCACAACAGCAGCGCCGAGATCGGGTCGTGGCTGCCGGAGAAGCGCAGCTCATCGAGCTTGAACAACGCCAGATCCGCCTGCTTGCCCACCGCCAGTTCACCGATATCGGTGCGACCCAGCAGGCTCGCCGAACCCTTGGTCGCCCAACCCAGCACACGCTCCGGGGTGATCTTCTCGGCGCCATAACGCAGGCGCTGGATGTACAGGGCCTGACGCGCTTCGAGGATCATGTTCGATGCATCGTTGGACGCCGAACCATCTACACCGATACCGAACAATGCGCCGGCGTCGGTCAGATCGATACTCGGGCAGATGCCCGACGCCAGGCGCATGTTCGAGCTCGGGCAGTGGCAGATACCGGTGCCGGCCGCGCCGAGGCGGGCGATTTCGTCGGGGTTGAAGTGGATACCGTGAGCCAGCCAGGTGCGCGGGCCGAGCCAGCCGACGCTGTCCAGATAATCCACGGTGCGCAGGCCGAAGCGTTGCAGGCAGAAATCTTCTTCGTCGAGGGTTTCGGCAAGGTGAGTGTGCAGACGCACATCGAGTTTGTTCGCCAGTTCGGCGCTGGCGGACATGATTTCCGGGGTCACCGAGAACGGCGAGCACGGCGCCAGAGCGATCTGGATTTGCGCGCCGTCGCCACGTTCGTGGTACTCGTGAATCAGGCGCTGGCTGTCGTCGAGAATCACCTGGCCTTCCTGCACGGTCTGCTGCGGAGGCAGGCCGCCGTCCTTCTCTCCGAGGCTCATCGAACCACGGGTGAGCATGGCGCGCATGCCCAGTTCGCGCACGGTTTCGACTTGCACGTCGATGGCGTTTTCCAGGCCATCCGGGAACAGGTAGTGGTGGTCGGCAGCGGTGGTGCAACCCGACAGCAGCAACTCGGCCAGCGCGACTTTGGTGGCGAGGGCGAGTTTTTCAGGCGTCAGGCGCGCCCAGACCGGGTACAGGGTTTTCAGCCACGGGAACAACGGCTGATTGACCACCGGCGCCCAGGCGCGGGTCAGGGTCTGATAGAAGTGGTGATGGGTGTTGATCAGGCCCGGCAGGATCACGTGCTCACGAGCGTCGAACACTTCATTGCATGGGGTCGATGGCTGCTGGCCGGCGCCAAGCACTTCGGTGATCACACCGTCTTGCAGCACCAGACCGCCACGGGCATCGAGACCGTTGGCCGTGAAAATGGCGAGGGGATTTTTTAACCAGATACGGGTCGCAGGCATTGTGGCCGGCTCCTCTGAAAGTTGGGTTCAGGGTTGCCAGCTCAGTGTTGCCCTGTCTGCTGATCCAGGGTCGCCGCGAAGGACGAGGTGCGGAGTTTCGAACAAAATGTTGCGACGGGCAAGCCCAACCCGACCAGACACCGGGATAACCCTGTGGGAGCGAGCCCCCACAGGGTCCAGCGATTACCAGGGAATGGTTTCACCTTTGTAGTTCACGAAGTGATGGCCGCCCTTGCCGGCAAATGCATCGACCTGATCCACCAGACCTCGGGTGCTGGTCTCCACGTCGATGTCGGCGCCTTCGCCGCCCATATCGGTTTTCACCCAGCCTGGATGCAGCGACAGCACCGTGAGTTTCTGATCGCCAAGTTGCGTGACGAAGCTGTTGGTCATCGAGTTCAGCGCCGCTTTGCTGGCCTTGTACAGCGCCAGTTCCGGCGCGTCGGGCATGGTCACGCTGCCGAGCACCGAACTCATGAACGCCAGCACGCCGCTGCCGTCGCGGATCTGCCCGACGAAGCGCTGGGCCAGATTGATCGGCGCCACGGCGTTGGTGAAGAACAGCTGGCCGACTTCCGCCAGCGTCGCGCCACCCGGCGTCTGCACTTCGGGACCTTTGACCCCTGCGTTGACGAACAGCAGGTCAAAGGTCTCGCCCTTGAGCTGCTGGCTCAGGGCGATCACCGCTTGCTGGTCGTCCATGTCGAGTTTTTCGACTTGCACGTCGCCCAGCGCTTTCAGCGCCTCGGCGTTCGCAGGGTTGCGAACCGTGGCGGTGACTTGCCAGCCGTCGGCCAGCAGGGTTTTCACCAGTCCCAGGCCCAGGCCCCGGGAGGCGCCGATGATCAGTGCGTGCTTGGCAGGATTCAGTGCGGACATGATGGGCTTTCCTTGAAAGTTGAAAGATCACGGGTTCAATGGACAGCGTTGACCGAGCCGTTGCTGCAATTCGTGACGCAGCTCGCCGAGTTCGGCCATGCGGGTTTCGATCAGTTTGAGTTTGTCTTGCAGCAGTTGCGTGACGGCCGTGTCGGGGTTGGGCGATTGCCACAATGCGCCCACGCTGCTGCCGATCTCGCCGAGAGTAAAACCCAGACGCTGCGCAGTCTTGATGTAGAGCACCAGTTGCGCCATCTCCGGTGGATAGTCGCGATAACCATTGGCGCTGCGTTGCGCCGCGATCAATCCGCGTTCCTCGTAGAAGCGCAGCGTGTCACGGCTGACATCGCAGGCCTGGGCCAACTCACCAATGCGCATCCCGGAGATCTCGAAAGTGTTTGACCCTGGAGCATACTCCAGGCTTTACCGTGGTTGCTCCCTGAATTTTCGGAGCAAGGACGATGTGGACTTCAACGCAGTATCGGCGGTTGGTACGCGGCAGCGCCTGGTATGACTTGATCGTGACGGCGGCGTTTGTCACGCCGTGGAGCTTTGCCGCGTTGCATGGGGTGTTGACGGCGTTGAGCCAGGCGCTGGATCTGCCCGGTGAGCTGCCGGCGTTCGAACCTGTGCACATGTTGATGGCGAATCTGTTGGGTTCGGTGGTTTGTGTTTGGGCCGTGCTGCGGATTCGTGATCCGCAGCCGGTTTATGGGCGCTATGACGCGGTGGCGCGGTTTCTGTTCGCCGCGTGGCAGGCGTATGCCCTGGCCCACGGCGCCAGTTCGTTGCTGGCGGGTTTTCTGGTCTTCGAACTGGCTTGGGGCATTGCTCAGGTGTTGCCGGTTCGGCCGCTGTCGCGAGCCGTCACGGCTTAGTGTCCAGCCTGCCACGGCTGCCCCAGTGAAACCGGCGCATACAACCGCGTACGCACCGCATCCCGCGACAACAACACCAGCACCAGAATGGTCGCGACATACGGCAGCATCGCCAGCAGGCTCGAAGGAATCGCCAGCCCTAACCCCTGTGCCACCAGGTGCAGGATGCTGGCGAGTCCGAACAGATACGCGCCGAGCAAAAGCCGCCACACCCGCCAACTGGCGAACACCACCAGCGCCAGGGCGATCCAGCCGCGTCCGGCGGTCATGTTCTCGGCCCACATCGGCGTATAAGCCAGCGACAGATAAGCCCCGGCCAGTCCGGCCATCGCGCCGCCGAACAGCACCGCCAGTGTGCGCACGGTCAGCACCGGCAAGCCCATGGCACTGGCCGCATCAGGATTCTCGCCGACCGCTTGAATGATCAGCCCGACACGGCTTTTCACGATCACCCACGCCACCAGCGCAAACAGCGCGAACGACAGGTACACCAGCAGATCCTGGGCAAACAGCATGCGGCCGATCAGCGGGATTTCGCTCAAGTATGGAATCGCCATCGGCTCGAATCCCGCCAGCGGTTTGCCGACCCACGCCGCGCCGACAAAGGTCGACAGGCCCACGCCAAAAATCGTCAGCGCCAGCCCGGTCGCCACTTGATTGGCGTTGAACACCAGCGCCACCAGGGCAAACAGCGACGACAACAGCATTCCGGCGAGCATCGCCAACACAACGCCCAACCAAAGGTTGCCGCTGTTGAACGCGACGATGAAACCGATCACCGCGCCAAACAGCATCATGCCTTCCTGACCGAGGTTGAGTACGCCGCTCTTCTCGCAGATCAGTTCACCCAGTGCCACCAACAGCAATGGCGTACCGCAGCGCACCATGGCGTAGAAAACATTGCTCAGCAGATCGATATCCATCACAGCGCTCCGGCGGTTACGGCGGTGGTAGACGTGCGCCGCACCCCGCGCAGGTTCAGGCGTGGCCGATAGAGGATCAGCACGTCACAGGCCAGCAGGAAAAACAGCATCATTCCCTGGAACAACTGGGTGATCGCCTGCGGCAGATTCAGCGTCATCTGCGCGCTCTCGCCGCCGATGTACAGCAGCGCCATCAACAGGCTGGAAAACAGAATCCCGATGGGATTGAGCCGCCCGAGAAACGCCACGGTGATCGCCGCATAGCCGTAGCCCGGCGAGACTTGCGGCACCAGTTGGCCGATCGGCCCGGTGACTTCGCAGACGCCGGCGAGCCCGGCCAATCCACCGCTGATCAGCAGTGCGAGCCAGATCAGACGCTTCTCGCGAAACCCGACGAATCCTGCCGCACGCTTGTCCAGCCCCAGTACCTTGATCTGGAAACCGACGAAGCTTTTCTGCAGCAACACCCACACCGCGACCAGCGCGAGCAAGGCGAAATACACGCCGATATGCGCCCGCCCGTCCTCCATCAACAGCGGCAGGCGGCTGGCATCGCTGAACATCGCCGACTCGGGAAAGTTGAACCCGGCCGGATCTTTCAGCGGCCCGTGTACGCAGAACAGCAAAAGGTTCAGGGCGATGTAATTGAGCATGATGCTGGTGAGGATTTCGTTGGCGTTGAACCGCGTGCGCAACCAGGCGGTGAGCCCGGCCCACGCGGCGCCGGCGAGGGTGCCGGTGAGCAGGATCAGCACCAGCGCCCAGCGACTTTGCATATCGATTATGTTCACCGCCAGCGCACTGCCGGCCAACGCACCGAGCAGCAACTGGCCTTCGGCGCCGATGTTCCAGATCCGCGCCTGATAAGCCACTGCAAGGCCCAGTGCACACAACAGGATCGGCAGGGTTTTGACCAGTAGTTCGGAAACGCCGTACAGGTCGCTGATCGGGGCGATCAACAACGTGTGCAAAGTCTTCAGCGGATCATGGCCAAGGGCGACGAACAGCAACGATCCGCACACCAGCGTCAGCGCCGCCGCCAGCACCGGCGAGCACCACAGCATCAGGCGCGACTGCCGGCCACGGGGTTCGAGGGAAAGCAACATGGGGAAAACTCCGTTAAACCGTGGCCGGTTGTGGTTGAGGGGTGTCGAACTGGCCGGCCATCCAGCCGCCGACGTCGCTGAGTCGGGTTTGCGCCGTGTCCTGCAATGCCGACAGGCGCCCGCCGCACAGCGCGCCGAGGCGGTCGCTGATCTGGAACAGTTCGTCGAGGTCTTCGGAGATCACCAGAATCGCCGCCCCGGCATCGCGCAGGGCAATCAGCGCACGGTGGATGGTGGCCGCCGCGCCGACATCCACGCCCCAGGTCGGGTGCGCGGCGATCAGCAGTTTCGGTTGCTGGAGGATTTCCCGGCCGAGGATGAATTTCTGCAGGTTGCCGCCCGACAGGCTGCGGGCGGCGGTCTGGGTGTCCGGGGTTTTCACGCCAAAGCGCTGGATGATCGTTTGTGCCAGGGCTTCGACCTTGCCGCGTTCGATCAAGCCGTGACTGACCAGGCCTTGTTGAAAAGCGGTGAGCAGGGTGTTGTCCGCCAGGCTCATGTCCGGCACCGCGCCATGCCCGAGGCGTTCGGCGGGGACGAACGCCAGGCCGAGTTTACGTCGAGCATCCGGGCGCTGATCGGCGACGGCGCGTTCTCGGAAACGGATGGTTGCCGCTGATTCGCGGGGCAACGTTTGTTCGCCGCTGAGCAAGGCCAGTAACTCGTCCTGTCCGTTGCCTGCCACGCCAGCGATGCCGACGATTTCACCGCTGCGCACCTGCAGGTCGATGTTGCTCAGGGAGCAGCCGAAGGGATCCGGGTTGTACCAGTTCAATCCACTGACGTGCAAAAACGTCGCGCCACCGGTGACCTTCGTGAACTCGCCGATCAATGTCGCGGCGTCGCCCACCATCAATTGCGCCAGTTGCCGATCAGTGCAGTCGGCCGGCACGCAATGCCCGGCCACCCGACCTCCACGCAACACGGTGGCGCTGTGGCATAAGGCGCGCACCTCGCCGAGTTTGTGGCTGATGAACAGAATGCTGCAGCCCTCGGCCGCGAGCCTGCGCAGGGTGATGAACAACTCGTCGGCTTCCTGCGGCGTGAGCACCGAGGTCGGCTCATCGAGAATCAGCAGGCGAATGTCCTGCATCAGGCAACGAACGATCTCGACCCGTTGCCGCTCGCCGATCGACAGGCTATGGACAAGTCGCTGGGGTTCCAGCGCCATGCCATATCGGCGCGACACTTCACGTATTTTCGCCTCAAGCTGTTTCGGCGAACCGGACGCTGCACCCATCGCCAATGCAATGTTCTGCGCCACGCTCAGGGTCTCGAACAGCGAGAAATGCTGGAACACCATGCCGATGCCCAACTGCCGCGCCTGGGCCGGGTTGCGCATGCTCACCGGTTGACCCTGCCACAGCATCTCGCCCGAATCGGCCTGGGTGACGCCGTAGATGATCTTCATCAAGGTGCTTTTACCTGCACCGTTTTCACCGAGCAGTGCGTGGATTTCACCGGGGGCGATGCTCAGGTCGATGGCGTCATTGGCGAGGCAACCGGGATAACGTTTGCTGATGTGGCGCAGTTGCAAGCGCGGTGTGGACGTGGGGTTTGGCATGACAGGCTCGGGTCGCTTGGAGTTGTGCCTGTGGATAAAGCAATTTCCTGGCCATTGAGTCAGGAACGTAGGCGACCGCTGTTTGCCAGCCTGTGGCGCAGAGCCTGTGAATCGAATTCGGTTGCCTGCACGGCACCACTTGAGGGCAAAGCCTTTGATCAGGCTCCAGTTTTGCCCGTACCTGGTTGATCAAAAAACGAGCAACCCCGTCGAAGCCATGCAGAACCTGCGACTGCGCCAGCCATGAACGGCTTATCCACAGGTTGCTCCACAGTATTTGTGCGCAAGACCAAATCCCGGGCATAAGCACTGCCGGGCTTTCTTCTAAAGGCGATAAACAACGCTAAGCGATTGTTTTTACGTGAAATTGTTTGTTGTGATGGGCGATTGGACGAAAAGTGAACAAATCCCGCAAAGCCACGTGACAGAAGGGTTACAGCATCCTGTGCTCAGGTTATCCACAGCCGGGTGCACAGCGGATGTGGGCAAGTCTCGGGCATAAGCAAACGGGCTGGTGCCCCAAAACATGGCGGGGCTTCAACGCTGCAGCAGGATTCGCCCACGGCTCAGGTCGGCCAACTGATTCTGCAACAGCTCGATGTGCGCTTCGCCCACGGCCAGTTGCAGCTCGACACCATTGGCGGTGAAGTTTTCCTCGACCACCAATCCGCCCAGATCCGCGACCCGCACTTTCACCAGCGCCAGTTCGCCAAAGGCGCAGGCGCAATGCACGGGCACGCGACTGATCAACTCGATCTTCGGCGCGGCCTGCAGGCATTTGTTGGCGCCGCCGCCATAGGCCCGAGCCAGACCGCCAGTGCCCAGTTGAATGCCGCCGTACCAGCGGATCACCAGCACCGCGACCTGATCGCAGTCCTGCGCTTCGATGGCCGCGAGAATCGGCCGACCGGCAGTGCCGCCGGGTTCGCCGTCGTCGTTGCTGCGGTACTGATCGCCGAGTTTCCACGCCCAGCAATTGTGCGAGGCGTTCAAGTCGCTGTGCTGCTCGATGAAGGCTTGCGCCTCGGCGGGGCTGCCGATCGGCGCGGCGAAGGTGATGAAACGGCTTTTGCGAATCTCTTCGCGGAATTCGCAAAAGCCGCTGAGGGTGAATGGCATAAAACGACTTATATAGAAGAAGAGAGGCCGCAGCCTTTGAGGATGATGCGGATCAGATTGTTGCCGGCGTCTTCCATATCCTGTTTGGTCAACTTGCTGCGACCGGTCACGCGGCAGATCTGGGTGGCGAAGTCGGCGTAATGCTGGGTGCTGCCCCACAACAGGAAGATCAGGTGCACCGGGTCGACCGGGTCCATTTTGCCCGCGTCGATCCAGGCCTGGAACACGCCGGCGCGGCCCTGGAACCAGGCGCGGTAATCCTGGTTGAAATATTCGGTCAGGCATTCGCCGCCGCTGATCACTTCCATCGCGAAAATTCGCGACGCTTGCGGCTGGCGACGAGAGAATTCCATTTTCGCGCGGATGTAGCGGGTCAGCGCTTCGGCCGGATCGTCGTCGGCCGTCAGGGTGTTGAAGGTGCTGTCCCACAATTGAAGGATGTTGCTCAGCACCGCTACGTACAACCCGAGCTTGTTGGTGAAGTAGTAATGCAGGTTCGCCTTGGGCAGCCCGGCCTTGGTGGCGATGGTGTTCATGCTTGTGCCTTTGTACCCGTGACGGGCGAACTCGTCTTCGGCGGCTTTGATGATGGTCTCTTCGTTCTTCTGACGAATGCGGCTGGCAGGTTTGCCGCCGTGAGCGGGGACTTCAAAGGTCATAGGCACTTCCGGGTTTGTCTGTGGGGTGCAACCAGTTGCGTTGATAGCGCAACCACCGGCGCGGGACAAGCCCCGGGCGAATAAAACCCCGGCCGTCAGCGGGTGGCGGCCAGGCTTTCGAGAAAGCTTTCCAGTACCAGATGAGGGCGGCGGCCCTTGCGGGTGACCGAGGCCAGGCTCAAATCATAGAAACGGGTGCTGGCCTTGAGTGCGCGCAAGCGACCTTGTTGTACCCAGAGACTGGCGTAGTGATCGGGCAAATAGCCGATGTAACGTCCGGTCAGAATCAGGAACGCCATGCCTTCACGGTCGGAAGCGCTGGCGGTGCAATTGAGGGCCTGATAGTGCGCCTGGATCTCCGCCGGCAAACGGAAGGTCGGGGCGATAGCGTCCTGACTGTTCAGGCGTTCGTCATCCAGCTGTTTATCGTCGACGTAAAATAGCGGATGACCAACTGCGCAGTAGAGAAGTGAACGTTCGCTGTACAGCGGCTGATATTCCAGCCCCGACAACGCGCTGGCCTGCGGTACCACGCCGACGTGCAGGCGCCCGTCGAGCACGCCCTGTTCGACTTCGTTGGGGGCGATCATGCGGATCTGGATCTGCACGTCCGGCCCGCGTTCTTTCAATTGCGCGAGCGCGTGGGTGATGCGCATGTGGGGCAGGGTGACGAGGTTATCGGTCAGGCCGATGATCAGCTCGCCGCGCAAGTGCTGGTGCAGGCCATTGACCTCGGTACGGAAACTTTCCAGTGCACTCAATAGCTGCAGCGCCGATTGATAGACCTCGCGACCTTCTTCGGTCAGGGAGAAACCGGCGCGCCCGCGTTGGCACAGACGCAGACCGAGGCGTTGTTCCAGGTCGCTCATCTGTTGGCTGATCGCCGAGCGACCGATGCCGAGCACGGTTTCCGCCGCCGAGAAGCCACCGCACTCCACCACGCTGCGAAAAATCCGCAGCAGGCGAATATCAAAGTCACTGACCTGGGCCAATGGATCGGGGCGACGGCTGCTCATGCTGTTGTTCTCATTGTTTAGCAGAGTTCTAACTGAAGGTTAGAAGAGTTGAATTTCACCGACTTTATCCGCGTGGCAATTTAGCTGCAACAACGCTTTCTATCTCTCTGAAGCTTATTGCCCTGCGAGGTTTTGCCCGATGAACATGCCTGAAAACGCGTCGTCGCCACTGGCCAGCCAACTGAAGCTGGACGCGCACTGGATGCCGTACACCGCCAACCGCAACTTCCAGCGCGACCCGCGCCTGATCGTCGGTGCCGAAGGCAGCTGGCTGATCGACGACAAGGGCCGCAAGGTGTACGACTCGCTGTCCGGTCTGTGGACCTGCGGCGCCGGGCATACCCGCAAGGAAATCCAGGAAGCGGTGGCCAAGCAGTTGGGCACTCTCGATTACTCGCCGGGCTTCCAGTACGGCCACCCGCTGTCGTTCCAGCTGGCGGAGAAAATCACCGATCTGACGCCGGGCAACCTGAATCACGTGTTCTTCACTGACTCCGGTTCCGAGTGCGCCGATACCGCGGTGAAAATGGTCCGCGCTTACTGGCGCCTGAAAGGCCAGTCGACCAAGACCAAAATGATCGGCCGCGCCCGTGGCTACCACGGCGTGAACATCGCCGGCACCAGCCTCGGTGGCGTCAACGGCAACCGCAAGCTGTTCGGTCAGGCGATGATGGACGTCGATCACCTGCCGCACACTTTGCTGGCGAGCAATGCCTTCTCCCGTGGCATGCCGGAGCAGGGCGGTATCGCACTGGCCGATGAGCTGCTGAAGCTGATCGAACTGCACGATGCTTCGAACATCGCTGCGGTGTTCGTTGAGCCTCTGGCCGGTTCCGCTGGCGTGCTGGTTCCGCCACAGGGTTACCTGAAGCGCCTGCGTGAAATCTGCGATCAGCACAATATCCTGCTGGTGTTCGACGAAGTGATCACCGGTTTCGGCCGGACCGGCACCATGTTCGGCGCCACCACCTTCGGCGTGACCCCGGACCTGATGTGCATCGCCAAGCAAGTCACCAACGGCGCGATCCCGATGGGCGCGGTGATTGCCAGCTCCGAGATCTACCAGACCTTCATGAACCAGCCGACCCCGGAATACGCCGTGGAATTCCCGCACGGCTACACCTATTCCGCGCACCCGGTGGCTTGCGCCGCAGGCCTTGCGGCACTCGATCTGCTGCAAAAGGAAAACCTGGTACAGAGCGTGGCCGAAGTCGCGCCGCATTTCGAAAATGCCCTGCATGGCCTGAAAGGCGCGAAGAACGTCATCGACATTCGTAACTACGGCCTGGCCGGTGCGATCCAGATTGCGGGCCGTGACGGCGACGCCATCGTGCGTCCATTCGAAGCCGGTATGGCGTTGTGGAAAGCCGGGTTCTACGTGCGCTTCGGCGGCGACACCCTGCAGTTCGGCCCAACCTTCAACAGCAAGCCGCAGGACCTTGATCGTCTGTTCGACGCGGTCGGCGAAGTGCTGAACAAGCTCGACTGATTTTCCTTCTATATAGATACGCTAATAGCAGGCGCCCTTGCGGGCGTCTGCGCACAAGAATTCAGGAGTTCCCCGATGAGCGTTATCCCGCATTTGATCAATGGCGAACTGGTGACCGAGAACGGTCGCGCGGTCGATGTGTTCAACCCGTCCACCGGTCAGGCTATCCACAAGCTGCCGTTGGCCAGCCGCGAAACCATCCAGCACGCCATCGATGCCGCCAAGGCTGCATTCCCGGCCTGGCGCAACACGCCACCGGCCAAACGTGCTCAGGTGATGTTCCGTTTCAAGCAACTGCTGGAGCAGAATGAAGCGCGCATCTCGCAATTGATCAGTGAAGAACATGGCAAGACTCTGGAAGATGCTGCCGGCGAGCTGAAGCGCGGTATCGAGAACGTCGAGTTCGCCTGCGCAGCGCCGGAAATCCTCAAGGGTGAATACAGCCGCAACGTCGGCCCGAATATTGATGCGTGGTCGGACTTCCAGCCGCTGGGCGTGGTGGCCGGCATCACGCCGTTCAACTTCCCGGCGATGGTGCCGTTGTGGATGTATCCGCTGGCGATCGTCTGCGGCAACTGCTTCATCCTCAAGCCGTCCGAGCGTGATCCGAGCTCGACCCTGCTGATCGCGCAACTGCTGCTGGAAGCCGGCCTGCCGAAAGGCGTGCTGAGCGTGGTGCACGGTGACAAGACTGCGGTGGACGCGCTGATCGAAGCGCCGGAAGTCAAAGCGCTGAGCTTCGTGGGTTCGACGCCGATTGCCGAATACATCTATGCCGAAGGTACCAAGCGCGGCAAACGCGTGCAGGCACTGGGCGGCGCGAAAAACCATGCGGTGCTGATGCCGGATGCGGATCTGGACAACGCGGTCAGCGCACTGATGGGCGCGGCTTACGGTTCCTGCGGCGAACGCTGCATGGCGATTTCGGTAGCCGTGTGTGTGGGCGACCAGGTGGCGGACGCACTGGTGGCGAAACTGGTTCCACAGATCAAGGCGCTGAAAATCGGTGCCGGTACTTCGTGTGGTCTGGACATGGGACCGCTGGTCACCGGTCAGGCGCGCGACAAAGTGAGCGGTTATGTGGAAGACGGTGTGGCGGCGGGCGCGACCCTGGTGGTCGATGGTCGTGGTCTGAGCGTTGCCGGTCATGAAGAAGGCTTCTTCCTGGGGGGCTGTCTGTTCGACAACGTCACTCCTGAGATGCGCATCTATAAAGAAGAGATCTTCGGGCCGGTGCTGTGCGTCGTGCGGGTGAACAGCCTTGAAGAGGCGATGCAGCTGATCAACGATCACGAATACGGCAACGGCACCTGCATCTTCACTCGTGACGGTGAAGCGGCGCGTCTGTTCTGCGACGAGATTGAAGTCGGCATGGTCGGCGTCAACGTTCCATTGCCGGTGCCGGTGGCTTACCACAGCTTCGGTGGCTGGAAGCGTTCGCTGTTCGGCGACCTGCATGCCTATGGTCCGGATGGTGTGCGCTTCTACACCCGCCGCAAGGCGATCACCCAGCGCTGGCCGCAGCGTGCGAGCCATGAAGCTTCGCAATTCGCATTCCCTAGCTTGTAAGTAGAAGGGCAGTGCAAAGAAGGCCGACCTTTTAAGGTCGGCCTTCGCGTTTCAGGGCTTTTTTGACCGATGTGACAGATTTATGAAAATAAGGGTTGACGGCAGATTCTGAGTCTCTATAATTCGCCCCACTTCCGGCGCAGTCGAAACGGAAAACTCCTTGAGATTCAATGAGTTAAGTAGGTTTCGAAAGCGGGTCGCTTCAGCTCATCGAAGCCTGGAAGGAGTTGGAAATGCCGGTTTGTATGGCGCTTTCAACGATTCGATCTTCTCGGTCGAAAGCGGAGAAAAAGAGGTGTTGACAGCAGCGTGTAACGCTGTAGAATTCGCCTCCCGCTAACGAGAGATCGGAAGCGCAAGTGGTTGAAGTTGTTGAAGAAATCTTCGAAAGCTTCTGAAAATAATCACTTGACAGCAAATGAGGCTGCTGTAGAATGCGCGCCTCGGTTGAGACGAAAGATCTTAACCAA
>NZ_JAMDGS010000020.1:0-2500 GCF_028657055.1 Pseudomonas aphyarum | reverse complement strand
CCAAGGCTAAATACTACTGACTGACCGATAGTGAACTAGTACCGTGAGGGAAAGGCGAAAAGAACCCCGGAGAGGGGAGTGAAATAGATCCTGAAACCGTATGCGTACAAGCAGTGGGAGCAGACTTTGTTCTGTGACTGCGTACCTTTTGTATAATGGGTCAGCGACTTATTTTCAGTGGCGAGCTTAACCGAATAGGGGAGGCGTAGCGAAAGCGAGTCTTAATAGGGCGTCTAGTCGCTGGGAATAGACCCGAAACCGGGCGATCTATCCATGGGCAGGTTGAAGGTTAGGTAACACTGACTGGAGGACCGAACCGACTACCGTTGAAAAGTTAGCGGATGACCTGTGGATCGGAGTGAAAGGCTAATCAAGCTCGGAGATAGCTGGTTCTCCTCGAAAGCTATTTAGGTAGCGCCTCATGTATCACTGTAGGGGGTAGAGCACTGTTTCGGCTAGGGGGTCATCCCGACTTACCAAACCGATGCAAACTCCGAATACCTACAAGTGCCGAGCATGGGAGACACACGGCGGGTGCTAACGTCCGTCGTGAAAAGGGAAACAACCCAGACCGTCAGCTAAGGTCCCAAAGTTATGGTTAAGTGGGAAACGATGTGGGAAGGCTTAGACAGCTAGGAGGTTGGCTTAGAAGCAGCCACCCTTTAAAGAAAGCGTAATAGCTCACTAGTCGAGTCGGCCTGCGCGGAAGATGTAACGGGGCTCAAACCATACACCGAAGCTACGGGTATCACGTAAGTGATGCGGTAGAGGAGCGTTCTGTAAGCCTGTGAAGGTGAGTTGAGAAGCTTGCTGGAGGTATCAGAAGTGCGAATGCTGACATGAGTAACGACAATGGGTGTGAAAAACACCCACGCCGAAAGACCAAGGTTTCCTGCGCAACGTTAATCGACGCAGGGTTAGTCGGTCCCTAAGGCGAGGCTGAAAAGCGTAGTCGATGGAAAACAGGTTAATATTCCTGTACTTCTGGTTATTGCGATGGAGGGACGGAGAAGGCTAGGCCAGCTTGGCGTTGGTTGTCCAAGTTTAAGGTGGTAGGCTGGAATCTTAGGTAAATCCGGGATTCTAAGGCCGAGAGCTGATGACGAGTTGCCTTTAGGCGACGAAGTGGTTGATGCCATGCTTCCAAGAAAAGCTTCTAAGCTTCAGATAACCAGGAACCGTACCCCAAACCGACACAGGTGGTTGGGTAGAGAATACCAAGGCGCTTGAGAGAACTCGGGTGAAGGAACTAGGCAAAATGGCACCGTAACTTCGGGAGAAGGTGCGCCGGTGAGGGTGAAGCACTTGCTGCGTAAGCCCACGCCGGTCGAAGATACCAGGCCGCTGCGACTGTTTATTAAAAACACAGCACTCTGCAAACACGAAAGTGGACGTATAGGGTGTGACGCCTGCCCGGTGCCGGAAGGTTAATTGATGGGGTTAGCTAACGCGAAGCTCTTGATCGAAGCCCCGGTAAACGGCGGCCGTAACTATAACGGTCCTAAGGTAGCGAAATTCCTTGTCGGGTAAGTTCCGACCTGCACGAATGGCGTAACGATGGCGGCGCTGTCTCCACCCGAGACTCAGTGAAATTGAAATCGCTGTGAAGATGCAGTGTATCCGCGGCTAGACGGAAAGACCCCGTGAACCTTTACTATAGCTTTGCACTGGACTTTGAATTTGCTTGTGTAGGATAGGTGGGAGGCTTTGAAGCGTGGACGCCAGTTCGCGTGGAGCCATCCTTGAAATACCACCCTGGCAACTTTGAGGTTCTAACTCAGGTCCGTTATCCGGATCGAGGACAGTGTATGGTGGGTAGTTTGACTGGGGCGGTCTCCTCCTAAAGAGTAACGGAGGAGTACGAAGGTGCGCTCAGACCGGTCGGAAATCGGTCGTAGAGTATAAAGGCAAAAGCGCGCTTGACTGCGAGACAGACACGTCGAGCAGGTACGAAAGTAGGTCTTAGTGATCCGGTGGTTCTGTATGGAAGGGCCATCGCTCAACGGATAAAAGGTACTCCGGGGATAACAGGCTGATACCGCCCAAGAGTTCATATCGACGGCGGTGTTTGGCACCTCGATGTCGGCTCATCACATCCTGGGGCTGAAGCCGGTCCCAAGGGTATGGCTGTTCGCCATTTAAAGTGGTACGCGAGCTGGGTTTAGAACGTCGTGAGACAGTTCGGTCCCTATCTGCCGTGGACGTTTGAGATTTGAGAGGGGCTGCTCCTAGTACGAGAGGACCGGAGTGGACGAACCTCTGGTGTTCCGGTTGTCACGCCAGTGGCATTGCCGGGTAGCTATGTTCGGGAAAGATAACCGCTGAAAGCATCTAAGCGGGAAACTTGCCTCAAGATGAGATCTCACTGGAACCTTGAGTTCCCTGAAGGGCCGTCGAAGACTACGACGTTGATAGGTTGGGTGTGTAAGCGCTGTGAGGCGTTGAGCTAACCAATACTAATTGCCCGTGAGGCTTGACCATATAACACCCAAGCAATTTG
>NZ_JAMDGS010000019.1:0-155353 GCF_028657055.1 Pseudomonas aphyarum | reverse complement strand
AAGGGCAACGCCTACAGCTTCCAGTTGAGCCAGCCGTGCCCGGATCGCGACTACTGCGTGCAGTACGACGAAACCGACCTGCACTTCGTCCAGCGTCTGTGCGAAGAAGAAGGCATTCACTACCACTTCCAGCACAGCAAGAAAGGCCACCTGCTGGTGTTCGGCGATGACCAGACCGTGTTCCCGAACCTCGGCCAACCGACCGCGTATGTGCAGGGCAGCGGCATGGTCGCCGAAGAACCGGTGATCAAAGGCTTCAAGCTGCGTCTGGAAACCCGCACCAGCCGCACCACTCGCCGTGACTACGACTTCGAAAAACCACGCCTGCAAATGGAAGCGGCCTACAAACCGGACGGCGAGAGCACTGAACCGGATCTCGAAGACTACGACTACCCCGGCCGCTTCATCGACCGCGCGCGCGGCAAGTTCCTCAGCCAGCGCGCCCTCGAACGCCATCGCGCCGACTATCGCCAGGCCGAAGGTCGCGGCGACCAGACGAAACTGGTCAGCGGCCACTTCATGGAAATGTCCGACCACCCGCGCAGCGAGTGGAACGACCTGTGGCTGCTCACCGAAATTTTCCACGAAGGCAAACAGCCGCAAGTCCTCGAAGAGTCGGTGACCAGCGACACCACCGACAACAAGGACGACTTCCACCAGGGCTACCGCAACACCTTCCTCGCCACCCCGTGGGACGTGTTCTACCGCCCCGCGCTGGAGCACCCGAAACCCCGCGTGCTCGGCAGCCAGACCGCCATGGTCACCGGCCCCAAAGGTGAAGAAATCCACTGCGACCAGTACGGCCGCATCAAGGTGCAATTCCACTGGGACCGCGAAGGCCAGGCCGACGACAAAACCAGCTGCTGGCTGCGCGTCTCCAGCTCCTGGGCCGGCGACCGCTACGGCGCCATCTCCATCCCGCGCATCGGCATGGAAGTCCTCGTCACCTTTCTCGAAGGCGACCCCGACCAGCCCCTCGTCACCGGCTGCTTGTACCACAAGGAAAACCCGGTGCCGTACGCCCTGCCGGCGAACAAAACCCGCAGCGTCTTCAAAACCCTCAGCTCCCCGGGCGGCGGTGGCTACAACGAGCTGCGCATCGAAGACAAAAAAGGCGCCGAACAAATCTTCATCCACGCCCAGCGCGACTGGGATGAAAACGTTGAGCACGATCAGAAGATTCGGGTCGGCAATGAACGTCACGACACGGTGGTGAAGAACACCTACACCGAGCTCAAGGCTGAAGAGCACCGCACCACGATTTCCGACCGCAAAGTGGAAGTGAAAGCCAGCGATCACCTGACCGTTAACCAGGACCAGCACATCAAACTCGGCACCGCTCAGTTGACCAGCGCTGGCAAGGAAATCCACCTCAAGGCCGGGAACAAAATGGTCATCGAGGCCGGCAGCGAACTGACCCTCCAGGCGGGCGGCAGCTTCATCAAACTCGATGGCGGCGGCGTCACGGTGGTCGGGCCTGTGGTGAAGATCAACGCAGGTGGTTCGGCGGGAACGGGTTCCGGGATTGCGATCCTCATGCCGCTGTTGCCAATCCCCGCACCGTCAGCCAAGGCCGGCAATCTCATGGCGCCCGCACAACCGGGCGTATTGCCGACCAAACACGAGCCACGGGAATACTTCTTCGACATTACCCTGACCGATGTGCCCGGCGATGAAGGTTTCCCGCTGGCCCACACCCTGTGGCAGATCGTCCAGGACGGCGTGGATGAACCGTTGCTCGAAGGTCAGACCGACGAGAACGGACGCGTCAATATCGACGAACCGCAACGCCTGAAACTCTCAAAAGCTTATGCCGAAGCCGGCCCGTTGTGGCTGTGCTATCCGGGGCAACGCGTGCCCGTGGCCCTGCATGACGAACCGGCGGATGCGGACAAGGAGCGCTTCGCTCTCGCCGCCCTCGACTTTCATGACAGCACCCACCACCGCACCATCAACACCGCCAGCAACGAACGCAGCAAGCAG
Source organism: Pseudomonas aphyarum (assembly GCF_028657055.1). NCBI lineage: Bacteria > Pseudomonadati > Pseudomonadota > Gammaproteobacteria > Pseudomonadales > Pseudomonadaceae > Pseudomonas > Pseudomonas aphyarum. Next base: position 153,370 of record NZ_JAMDGS010000019.1, on the reverse strand, counting down.
GACTTGCTCACCGACGGCGACTTGTACAGCCGCCTGCACAGCACGGACGAATGACCATGACGGATTCCGCTACCCCCTACAACGGCGTTCGCCACAAGGAAGTCAGCCAGATCAACACGGCCGCCGGCAAAGCGCTGCCCGCCGTCAACGCGCCGGACTTTTTCATACAGGACAAGTCCGCCTTCGCGCCAAAGCGCAGTGGCAACCAGGTACTTTTTTTCACCACCGGCGAGGATTACTACAAGGATCTGGCCAAGAAAATCGCCAAGGCCGAAACCTCGATTTTCATCACTGGCTGGCAGGTCAACTACGATGTGACCCTGGACGGCAAGCAGACCTTGTGGGAGTGCTTGTACAACTCCCTCCAGGCGCACCCGACACTGAAAGTGTTTGTCATGCCGTGGCTGAGCCCGGCGGCAAGCGTCGGCACTCATGACTTCGAAACCATGCTCGCGGTTTTCCAGCTCAACGCCGGCCTGAAAGTGCCGCGCGCCTTCTGCACCCCGGCCATCCAGCAAAGCGACATGAAGGGTCTGGGCTCGACATTTTCCCATCACCAAAAGTGCGTGGTGATCGACAACAAGATCGGCTATGTCGGCGGTATCGACCTGGCCTACGGTCGTCGGGATGACAACAACTTCAGCCTCAGCGCCGTCGACCGTCAGGGTAACGATGCGTATAACCCGGGGATTCCGCACCTGGGCTGGATGGACATGAACAAGCACGTCAGTCGAGCCGGCCTGCTGCTGGGCACGCTGTTCGACCTGTCCAAACCGCTGGCCGAAACGACCATCGGCACAGAAAACACCAACGTCAAACTGGCGTTGCCCCGTCGCGCCAGCGTGATCAACGCCATCGCGGCGATTCAGAACTTCTTCGCAAGTCCTCCACTACCCGTTCTGGACCGGGCAATGAAGGCCGGTAAAAGTCTGAAGGAGTCCGTGTCCTCCATCGATCCTTTGGCCAGGCCCAGGGAGTATCTGACCGACGCGGCCATCCGCAATATCACCGCGCTGATCAAACACAACTGGACGCGCCTGCCGCTTGCCGAACCGCTCAAGGGCCAGGCTCAAGTGTGGATTCGCGAAGTCGAAACCAGTGCCGGCAATTTGCAGGCTTCGCTGCGTCTGAAGAGTTACGAGCTGATCAACAACTGGACGAACTCGACCGATCTCGGCCGCCTTGTCGCGATGTTCTGCGACAAGGGTTACGACGCCATGCCCGCAGAGAAAATGGGCTGGCTGAACAACATCGGCCAATTGACCACTTCATTGCTCGGGCATTTTTACGCATTGCTGCAAGACCGCGTGGCCAATCACCGGGAGCCCTTCGAATATCTCAAACACCAACCGCAGCCACTGGCTTCGGCAGATTACAGCCGGCTGGACAAGGACCAGCCGCGCATGCCGTGGCAGGACGTTCATAGCCGCATCGAAGGGCCGTCGGTGTATGACCTGTCGCGCAACTTCATCGACCGCTGGAACGGCCAACAGGCTTACATCGCCGAGATCAAGAGCCTGGAAAAAACCACGGTCATCGTCGCCCTGATGGAGTGGGTCAATACCCTGGTCAGGGACGCCGGCCTGCCCCATCACCTGGATCTCAACAATCAGATCAACCTGAAGCTGCCCATGCCCAAACCGGTCTGGATCGATCAGGCACCGACCCTGCCGACACCGCCACAGACCGCGCAAGGCGGGGTCAGCGTGCAAGTGTTGCGCAGCGCTTCAGCCGCGATGACCACTCAGGAAGCCAAGGGGCGAAACCTGGCCAAGGTCAACCTGCCGCTGCCCGAGGGTTTCAACGTGGGCGGCGTCCAGGACAACTGCCTGCGCGCCATGCTGCAGACCATTTCCAGTGCCCAGCACTTCATCTACATCGAGAACCAGTTTTTCCAGACCGACTTCGGTGACGAGGCCGAACTGGCGGAAGGCCGGCCGCTGTCCGGCCCGATGGCCAGCCTGCGCGACCCGTCCACCTTGAACGAGAATTTCGTCGCCCGGATCAAACTGCGTGAAGCAATGGAAGACCAGGACTTCACCCAGATCGACTGGAAAGAAGTCAACGCCATCAGCAAGGAACCCGGCGAAGAGGCCCGCACCTTTCTCAAAAGTTTCCTCACGATCTGGCAGACCAACGCACAGGGCTGGCTGACGCAGAAACTGGGGAAAGAACAGAAACTCACCAACACCATCGGCAAGGCGCTGGCCGACCGCATCGGCCGGGCGATTGCCGAAAACCGTCCGTTCCACGTGTACCTGATTTTGCCGGTGCACCCGGAAGGCGCGCTGAATGTGCTGAACCTCATGCACCAGGTTCACCTGACCATGCAAAGTCTGGTGTTTGGCGAACAGAGTCTGGTCAAACGCATTCAACGGCACATGGCGATGAAGGACATGATGGATCGCGGGGCGAGCAAGGAAGAGGCCGGGAAGATTATTGAGCGATTGGACATTAACGAGGAGCCAGTCTACTCGCAGCAGGACTGGTCGAAATATTTGACCCTGCTGAACCTTCGGACCTGGGATACCCTCGATGATAGAGTCGTCACGGAGCAGATTTATGTACACAGCAAACTGTTGATTGCGGACGACAGGGTGGCGATTCTGGGCAGCGCCAATATCAACGACCGCAGCCAGTGCGGTACGCGCGATTCTGAGCTGGCGGTAATTATCCGGGACAGTGAATCAACTGACGCAAAACTGGACGGAAAACACACTCAAAAAGTTGGAAAAACCATCAATCAGCTACGTAAAGACCTGTGGAAAAAGCATTTCGGAATGAGCCAGACCAAAAAAGGCTCTGTGCCAGCTTATACAGGTTTGAAAGACTTGCTGGATGAGCCTGCGTCAGAAAACACGTGGAAGAAAATTCAGGAGCAAGCCACTAACAATTCGAAGGCCTATGAAAAGTCATTCAATTTCATTCCCCGGAATTTCAATCGCTCACAAGTGATCGAATCGTCCACTGCCAGCAAATTCAAGAACGGTTTTCCAGCCCCCATATGGCCTACCTGGACCTACCGCTCAACTCGCGATTTGAATCTTGGTGGTCAGATTTCAGATCCACTGCCCCATGAGCAAGGCTTTTGGGAAAGTAAAACCTTGGCTGGTGTAAAGACATATCCAGCACCTATCGGGGTTGAAGGGTTTATCACTGCTCTACCCATTTACTGGACCAAGGGCGAAAACAATGACTCGGGCTTGAACCTGACAATCATTGCTCACACCCAAGACAAAAAGAACGACGTGCAAATCGCAAGTGTGAGCGAGACGTCCCATCGAAATGAGCACAGTTCATGAAACGAATCATCTTCTCTTTTGCCAGCCTGCTGCTATGCAACCAATCAGCCCTTGCTGAGCCCGCCTTCAACGAATGCCTGGGACGCACCAGATTCGAGTCGCCAGAATCATTTGAATGGGCAACCTTCGCGGTTGAACGCAGCAAGATTGCATCAGCCGGAGGCCATGTTTTTTCGAAGAACGTTCACGCTGTTGGGGACTACGTCAGCTACAACTATGACGAAATGACGATCAGAGTCAGCGATGTCACTACACGCGAAAACTTTGATCGACAACGGAACGCAATCATTCACGAAACCGAAGCCTATAAGAAAATCCTTCAGGACGATCTCAAAACCAACAAGCGTCTGCTGGAAACGATCAAGCGAATGAAATACAGCGCCGACATCGTCAAAAACCACGAAAACGAAATCACCAAACTGGAAGACCAGATACGACAGACCAAAACCTATGAACACGACCTGGGCATCCCCGATTCCCACGTTCTGGGCAGCAAGGAAACGCCCTACGAATTCCTGCTCTGGCGCAACAACCGGGTGTTCTACTTCAACATGAACAAACCCGCCGAAAACTCCGCACAACGGATCAAGGACCTTGCCGCGCGCTTCGAAGCCCGCGACCTCTATGAAGTACCCGAAGGCCCCGGCGTCTGTATGCCTTACGGCTTTATCCATGACGACGGCAAAACCGGTTTCAGTGTCAAGAACAGCCTGCGCTTTACCAGCACTCCGAACGTGATCATGAGTTTGATCAATGCCTCGCAAAACGATCCGACCAAACCAACCCGTGGCACCTACGACACCGACTACCGCCCCGGCTACGACGCCGAAATCTGGAAAAAGTCGAAGATCATGGAGAAGTTCTACATCGGCGATCGCATGACCACCCTCGAAGGCTGGCGTCTTGACCCTCGTCCGGAAACCACCGAACAGGATCGCGCCTGGTTCGCCATCGCCCATGTTGGCGGTCTGGCGAGCCCGCTGATCGCAGCGCAGATGTTCACTTTCCAGAAAGGCACCGACGGCCTGAAAGATCTGGTGCCACCGCCCGAGGCGGTCGTACCGCGCTTTTTGAAGTTGACGCAAAGCATTCGCGAGCAGTGAAACGCTGTCACCGATCAGCCGAATCGGGAACTCAAGGTCGCGGCCCATGGACTGATGTGCAACGATGTTGCCCTGCATCACGCCATTGACCGCAAGACCAAGGACGTTTCATGACTGCCATCAACACCCCGCCGCCCCTTGCACCCGGACGTCTGCAACAGATGTCCACGCGCATCGCTTTTTTCATTGCCGGGCTCGGCATCGCCGCGTGGGCGCCGTTGGTGCCGTACGCCAAGGCGCGGGCCGGGCTCGATGAAGGCACGTTGGGGTTGTTGTTGCTGTGCCTGGGCGTTGGCTCGATTCTGGCGATGCCGCTGGCGGGGATTCTGGCCACGCGGTTTGGCTGCCGAAAGGTGGCCACCGGCGGCACGTTGCTGATCTGCGCAGCGTTGCCGTTGCTGGCGACGGTGTCGTCGATTCCGGCGCTGATCGCCACGTTGTTCATGTTCGGTGCCGGACTGGGCACGGTGGATTCGACGGTGAACCTGCAAGCGGTGATCGTCGAGCGGGCCAGCGGCAAGAACATGATGTCGGGGTTTCACGGCCTGTTCAGCCTCGGCGGGATCGTCGGCGCAGCGGGCGTGAGCGCCCTGCTCGGTCTCGGGTTGTCGCCACTGGCGGCGATGATGGTGGTGGTCGTGGTGCTGATCGCGGCGCTGTTCAAGGCGGTGCCGCACATGTTGCCTTACGGCAGTGAAAGTTCGGGCCCGGCATTCGCGGTGCCCCACGGGATTGTGCTGTTCATCGGCGGCATGTGCTTCATCGTGTTCCTCACCGAAGGCGCGGCGCTGGACTGGAGCGCGGTGTTCCTGGCGCAGGAACGCGGGATCGACACCGCCTATGCAGGGCTGGGTTACGCAGCGTTCGCATTGACCATGACGGCCGGCCGGCTGACCGGTGACCGGATCGTCCGCGCATTGGGTGCGACCCGGATCATTCTGTTTGGCGGTTTGCTGGCGGCGGCGGGGTTGTTTCTGGCGACCTTCGCTCCGAGCTGGCAAGCCGCGCTGCTCGGTTATGCGCTGGTCGGTGCCGGCTGTTCGAACATCGTGCCGGTGCTGTACACGGCGGTGGGCAAGCAGACGGTGATGCCGGAAGCCATCGCCGTGCCGGCAATCACCACGCTGGGTTATGCAGGGATTCTGGCGGGACCGGCGGTGATCGGGTTTGTCGCCCACGCCAGCAGTTTGAGTTTTGCCTTCGGGTTGATGGCGACGTTGCTGGTGGCGGTGGCGATTGGCGGGAAAGCGCTGAAGGTCTGAGCTGGATCGTTCCCACGTCGAGACGCGGGAACAATCAGTGCAGATCAGAAACCGACGCTGGCCTGCACGAAGAACGTCCGTGGCGTGCCCACGTAGATCCCCGAGTTGTTGTCGCTGGAGCGGGTGAAGTACTGCTTGTCGAAGATGTTTTTCACACCGGCGCCGAGCTTCAGGTTCGACAGCTGCGAACCGAAGTCATAGCCGCCGCGCACGTTCCAGGTCACGTAGCCCGGAATGTCGCCGTACTGCCCGTCCGCCGTGCCTTCGGTGATGTAGTTGCCGTTGAAGCTGCCGTCAGCATTTACACCGGTGCCCGGCGAGCGCTGTTTGGACTGGGCGAAACCGTCGATGTTGTAGGTCCAGCGGTTGATGTCGTAACGCAGGCCGACGGTCGCCACCTGACGCGAGTAGAACGGCAGATCGCGGCCCTTGAAGCCGGGGATCTCGCCTTCATAGGTCGCGCGGGTGTAAGTGAAACCGGCGTTGGCGGTCAGGCCGTCGAGGCGTGGATCGAGCGCCGCCATGTCGTAATGCACCGAAGCTTCGATGCCCTGGTGCTTGGTCGCACCGAGGTTGGTCCAGCCCACCTCGTTGCTGATGTATTGCAGTTCGTCATCAAAGTCGATGTAGAACAGCGTCACTTCACCGCCCCACACGTCATCGTTGTAGCGCGTGCCGATTTCGTAGGTCTTGGCTTTCTCCGGTTCCAGGCCATTGGCGGTCTGGTCACCCGAGCCGCCCTGGCCGAGCTGGAAGTATTGCAGGCTGCCGAACGACGTCTCGTAGTTGGCGAACAGCTTCCACGCATCGGACAGGTGGTACATCACGCTCAGGGCCGGCAGCGGCTCGTTGCTTTCGATGCTGCGGTTTTTCTCCGGCACGCGTTTGCCAGCGGTGTCGAGCACGGCGCGATCATGCCAGTCGGTGCTGATGTGTTCGAAGCGAATGCCCGGGGTCACGGTCCAGTTGCCGACGTCGATCTTGTTGTCGATGTAGACCGAGTTGGCCTCGGTGCCGCCGGTGCGATCCTGGAACACATGACCATCGGAGGTCTTGGTGACCACCGGCTCGTTGTTGACCAGCGCCAGGCGACTCGATTGCTCGTGCATCGCCTCTTTCAAATAACGGTAACCGACGCTGACTTCCTGAGTGGTCGGGCCGACGTCAAATACACGCGAAACACGCGGCTCGATGCCCAGCGTGTAGTAAGAACGCGGAAACGAGCTGAGGGTTTTCTGATCGCGGGCGGCAATGGTGCTGCCGCGAAAGCTGTCGGAATAGTAGGTCAGCACTTCCGCCTGGGTGCGCTCGTCGATCTGCCGGATCCACTTGAACGACACGTCCTTGCGGCGGCCGCTGAAGCCGTCGTAGTCGCGGTCGGACTGGAACGGTTTGTCGTCGTACTGCTTTTGCGTCAGGCCGCCGGGCATGTCTGCGCTGGCGTCGTAGTAGTGGAAGTTGAGGCTGAAATCGTCCTGATCGGTCGGCGCCCAGTGGGTCTTGAGGATCACGTCGTCGATGTCGTTGCCGTTGTTGCGCTCGCGGTAACCGTTGCCGTTCACGCCCGAGTACAACAGCGCCATGCCGATGCCGTTGTCGGCCGTGCCGCCGAGGAACGCGGTGTCGATGTGTTTCCAGCCACCGTGCTGCGAGGTTTCCAGGGTCGTGCCGATTTCACCGGTGGTTTTTTCCGGGATCGCGCGGGTCACGAAGTTGATCACGCCGCCGACGTTCTGCGGCCCGTAACGCACGGAGCCGGCACCACGAACCACATCGATGCTGTCGAGGTTGCCGGAAGAGATCGGCGCCATCGACAGTTGCGGCTGGCCATACGGGGCAAACGCGGCCGGCACGCCGTCGATCAATACGGTGGAGCGTGGCGACAGGCGCGACGTCAAACCCCGTACGCCGACGTTCAGCGAAATATCGCTGCCGCCGGTGCCGTTGGCTTCCTGCACCTGCACGCCCGGTACGCGTCGCAGCACGTCGCCGACGTTCATCGCGCCCTGCTCGACCATCGCTTCGCGGCGGATCACCGTGCGCGCGCCGGGGTGGTTCTGCACCACGGCGGCGTTGGCGTCGCCGAGCCAGTCGCCGACCACTTTGATGTCGGTCACGCCCAGTTCCAGCGGGCCGTTGGCGGCGGAAGTCGGGGCTGGGGACAAGGTCACCGAACCTTCATTGATCTGATAATCCAGACCGCTGCCTTGCAGCAATTGGCGCAAGGCCTGTTCCGGAGAAAGATTGCCGTCCACCGCCGGTGCCTGTTTGCCGGCGACCAGGTCCGGGCTGAAAAACACCTGCAATGAAGTTTGCTGACCCAGTTCGCTCAGGGCCTGGCCCAGCGGTTGTGCGCGGATGTGAATGGCTTCGGCGGCGAAGGCCATCGGCACGGCGGCGTTGACCGCCAGCGCAAGCGCCAGCGGCAACCAAGGGGATTTTTTGTTTTTGGCGGTGGAGTTTTTCACGTCGAACGGAGTCCTGTGGATCGCAAGAGTGTGCGGCTGTTAATGCAAACCAGTTGCAGTTGAACAGGAAGACGACGAACTCGAAAAAAACCTGAATTTTATTTTGAAATTATTTCCTGGCTGCCGTCGGCAAGGGTGCGCACGGCCACCGGAAGGATGCTCGGCAAGGCCTTGAGCAAGGCATCGGTGTTGTCGGACTTGAACACGCTGGTCAGACGCAAATTGGCCACCGCCGGGTTGGCGACTTTCAGCGGCTTGTCGCGATAACGCGACACTTCCTCGGCAACTTCGCTGAGGCTGGCGTTGTTGAACACCAGTTTGCCGCTGCGCCAGGCCGTCAGTTCCGCCGGGTTGACCGCATAGGCCGGCGCCACTTTGCCCTGGGCATCGATCCGTGTGCCGAGGCCGGCAGTGAGGCTGATGAAATCGGCATCGGTCGCATCACGGCCCTGCACTTTGACCGTGCCCTGCTCCACCGCGACCCGAGTCTGCGTCACATCGCGGCGCACATCGAAACGGGTGCCAGTCACCGTGACCTTGCCGCTGCCGGCCTCGACCACGAACGGGCGAGAAGTGTCGTGCTCGACGCTGAACATCGCTTCGCCTTCAGTCAGCTCGATGAGCCGTCGATCCTTCTCGAAACGCACCTGCAGACGGCTGCGGCTGTTGAGGTCGATCACCGAACCGTCCGGCAACGCGACATGCTTGCGCTCGCCCAGCGCGGTGGCGAATTCGGCGCTGTAACCCGCCGGATGATTCAAGCCACTGAACAGACCGAGCCCAAGCGCCACCGCGACCACGCTGGCCGCCACGGCATAACGCAATAACGGACGGCGTTCGCGCCGCGCCGGCGGGGTTTCGCACAAAGCTTTAAGCCGTGGCGCCGGCAGCAGATCCGCCGCCGTCCACAAGCCCTGCAGCAACTGGAATTCGTCACGGTGCTGGGGATGTTCGTTCAGCCACGCGTCGAAGCGCTGCTGTTCGTCGGCACTGACGGCCGGCTCCTGCAAACGCACAAACCAGCGTGCCGCGTCATCGCGCACCGTTGTTTGCCCGCACGCGCAATCACGAGTATCCATCATGGAATGTCCTGTTTGGCTGGGGATGAAAAGACGCCGCGGCTCATGATTGCGCCCCGTCCAGGCGATCACGCAGATGCCGCAGGGTGCGGATCATATACTTTTCCACCATGTTCTTGGACAAGCCCAGGCGTTCAGCGATTTCCGCCTGGGTCAGGCCTTCGATCTTCTGCCAGACGAAAATCCGTCGGCAGTTGACGGGAAGCTCCGTGAGCGCGCGTTCGATGGAATCGGCCAGCTGGATCGCATGCATGTAATGCTCCGGATCGCCGGTCGGCGACTCACTGAGATCGATCGCCTCCGACTCCATGGCGCCCCGCCGGTCCTCACGCCGATAGCCGTCCACCGCAATGTTGCGCGCGGTCTGGTGCAAATACGCCCGGGGTTGCTGCACCGCCGACGAATCGGATTCGAGCACCCGCACAAAGGTGTCGTGCGCAAGATCCTCGGCCTGCGCGCGATTGCGCAGGCGACGGGTCCAGGTGCCGATCAACTCTTCGTAATGCTCGAGAAAGCCGGGTCTGCGGGGCAGCATGGGGATCATTGCGGCGTGCTGAGGAAAGGGGCGTGAATAGTAATGCTTCCTATTAAGCCGAAGCAATGGATTCCTCGGGAATGCCGACCAAACTGTTTTTCCCCAATAATTCCAGTGCTCTAACCCGCGGCAATCTCTACCTTGCGCGAGCAGAACCACCCGTGCATCAAACCCGCCTGAAAGAACTGGACCGGCGTCTCGAACCCGGCCGACTCGATCAGACTGGCGATCTGCGGCGCTGGCAGAATCGCCACATCCCGGGAATAGGCCAACCGCGCTCGCTCGAGCATTTCCGCAGGCACCTGCGCCGATGCCATCAGCGTCATCCAGTGACGCAGCAATGCTTCATAGGCCGGTGATTCGGTGTCAGAGGCCAGATCAGCATTCGCCAGAACCCCGCCCGGCAGCAGACGACGAGCAATCTCACGGAAAAAGTCGATACGAACCTGAGGATCGAGCAAAAACTGCGACACAAGAAAACAGGTCGCGCCGTCGTAACCGGATTCATCCGTCAGTGTATCGAGGTAGCCTTCGTGAAACCGGCAACGGGAGAGAAAACCGCCCTCTGTCGCTCGCTGACGGCACACGTCGAGCATGGCACCCGAAGGGTCGACTGCGGTGAACTGCCAGCCGGGAAACTGCTGCGCCAGATGGGCCATTTCCACACCGGTGCCCACGCCGACGCAGAGTATCCGGGCATTCTCCGGCAGGCCCGCGAACACTGAATCCAGCAGCAGATACAGGGCATCACGAAGGGGCGCCATGCCGCTCCACTGTTTGTCATAGACAGCGGATTGCTGGTCGAACAGGGCCTTGAGTGCTTGATTGTCCATGGAAAACCTTCCTCTGCATCATGATCACGGTGAAGTTTCATTATCGCAGGGCTGTCAAGACCTCCCCGGTACAGCCTGAGATTGATCATTCCACCCATCAACTGGTCGCAATCCATCAACCCCACACCTGCGCTGCGCCCTAGATTAGATCCCACAACAACACGCCGTGGAGATCGCCTCATGCACAGTTTCCAGACCCGCAAGCAGCACAGCCCGGTCGACGCCTGGGATCAGCAGGATCCGGAGCAGGCCTTCACCCTGCCCTCGCGTTATTTCTACGACGACAGCCTGTTCCGTGCCGAGCGCGACAACATTTTCATGAAGGCCTGGCATGTCGCCGGGCATGTCAGTGAGTTCGCCGAGCCGGGGCAGTTTGTGGTCACCGATCTGTTCGACCAGAGCGTGGTGGTGGCGAAGAATCGGCAGGGGCAGATCCATGGTTTTCACAACGTCTGCCAGCATCGCGGCAATCGCTTGCTCGAAGAACGCCGTGGCACCACAGGCGGCGTGGTTCGCTGCGCCTACCACTCGTGGTGTTACGAGATGGACGGCAGCCTGCGCGGTGCGCCGCGTTGCGAGCGGATGAAGAATTTCGAGCTGGCGCAGTTCAACATTCCACAGGTGCGCACCGAAGAACTTGGCGGTTTCATCTACTTCAACCTCGACCCGAATGCACCGTCGCTGCGAGATCTGTTCCCCGGCGCCGACGAGGAAATGCGCCGGGTGTTTCCGGATCTGGCGGACATGCGCCTGATCGAGGAACAGGACGTGATCGTGCCGGCCAACTGGAAAGTGATCATGGATAATTCCATCGAAGGCTATCACTTCAAACTGTCGGGCCCGTGCCACATCGACCTCGCCCGGCTGATTGATTTCAAGGGTTACCAGTTGATCAAACGCGACAACTGGTGGACCTACGCCGCACCGGCCAATCTGTCGGCGACCGAGGCCTATGGCGTGCCGCTGAAAAGCGAGCTGAACCCGCAGGAATGCTTTTTCAACATCGGCCTGTGGCCGAACAACACCTTCTACACCTTCCCGTTCTCCGAGTTTCTCGGCTCGTTCATCATGATTCCGCTGGATGCCGAACGCTCGTTGCTGCGCTTCGGTTACTACTCCAGCAACCCCGAAACCGCTGCCGTCAGCACCGCGTGCATGAAGTGGATGAACGAAGACCTCGGCCCCGAAGACATCGCCCTGAACATCTCGGTGCAAAAAGGCCTGCGCTCGCTCGGCTACGACCAGGGTCGCTACATGATCGACGCCCAGCGCAGCAATGAAAGCGAGCATCTGGTGCATCACTTTCATCGCCTGGTGTTCAACGGTATTCACGGCCATTGCGTGGACTGATCCGCCCTTCCCTCGTCATTTGTCAGAACGGAGCAAACCATGGACGACACCGGGTTTGATTACCTGATCGTGGGCGCCGGCTCGGCCGGTTGCGTGTTGGCCAATCGCCTGAGCGAAGACCCGAACGTGCGCATCCTGCTGCTGGAGGCCGGGCCCGAGGACAAGAGCTGGACGATCGACATGCCGTCCGCCGTGGGCCTTGTGGTGGGCGGGTCGCGCTATAACTGGAGCTATCAGTCGGAGCCCGAGCCGTATCTCGACGGCCGCCGAATCGGCACGCCGAGAGGCCGAACCCTCGGTGGTTCATCGTCGATCAACGGCATGGTCTACATCCGTGGCCATGCCCGGGATTACGACGGCTGGGCCGAACAGGGCTGCACCGGCTGGAGCTATCGTGAAGTGCTGCCGTACTTCAAGCGAGCGCAGACTCACGCCAGCGGTGGCGATGACTATCGCGGCGGCGGCGGCCATTTGCACGTCACTCCCGGCGATGTCGAAACACCGTTGTGCGCGGCGTTCATCGCGGCCGGGGCCGAGGCCGGTTATGGCGTCAGCGAGGACTTGAACGGTTATCGTCAGGAAGCCTTCGGCCCGGTGGATCGCACCACGCGCAACGGTCGGCGCTGGAGCACTTCACGCGGCTATCTCAGCGAAGCGCTGGCTCGGGGCAACGTGCGCGTGGTCACCGATGCGCTGGTGTTGCGCATCCTGTTCGAGGGTCGGCGAGCCGTCGGAATTGACTATGAACAGAACGGCGAAACGAACACCGTCCGCGCCCGTCGGGAAGTGTTGCTGACCGCCGGGGCGATCAACTCCCCGCAGTTGCTGTTGCTCTCGGGCGTGGGCCCGGCGGCGGAATTGCGCGACCTCGGAATCAGCGTGATTCACGACCTGCCCGGCGTCGGTAAACGCCTCAACGATCACCCGGATGCCGTGGTGCAATTTCGCTGCAAGCAACCGGTGTCGCTGTATCGCTGGACCACCGCGCCAGGCAAATGGTGGGTCGGCGCGCGCTGGTTCGTGCGCCACGATGGCCTGGCGGCGAGCAATCATTTCGAGGCCGGCGCGTTCCTGCGCTCCCGGGCCGGCGTCGAACACCCGGATCTGCAACTGACCTTCATGCCGTTGGCCGTGCAACCGGGCAGCGTCGAGCTGGTGCCGACTCATGCGTTCCAGATCCACATCGACCTGATGCGCCCCACCAGCCTCGGCAGCGTGACCCTGCACAGTGCCGAACCCCGGCGGCCGCCAAGGATTCTGTTCAACTACCTGAAGACCGCGCAGGATCGCGCCGACATGCGCGCCGGCGCACGGCTGGTGCGGGAAATCATCGAGCAGCCGGCAATGGCGCCGTTCAAGGGCGAAGAACTGGTGCCGGGCCGTTCGGTGCAGACCGACGCCGAACTCGACGCCTGGGCGCGGCAAGTCACGGAAACCGGCTACCATGCCAGCGGCACCTGCAAAATGGGCCCGGCGGGCGACCCTGAAGCGGTGGTCGATCCGCAACTGCGAGTGCATGGCCTCGACGGCTTGCGGGTGGTGGACGCGTCGATCATGCCGGTGATCGTCAGCGGCAACACCAACGCACCGACGGTGATGATCGCGGAAAAGGCCAGCGACCTGATCCGCAACCTCGCGCCGTTGCCAGCCCTCGATGTACCGGTGTGGATCAACCCGCACTGGCAGACCGAACAACGATAAAGCAGAGATGGCGATGACCCGATCCGCTGAAGCTGTACCGCGCAATCAAGAACCGCTGCGAGTGGCGGTGCTGTTGCTGCCGGCGTTTTCCAATTTCGGTCTGGCGGCGGTACTGGAACCGCTGGCCATCGCCAACTGGCTGAGCCAGCGCACGCTGTTCGAGTGGACGTTGCTGTCATTGCAGCCGGGCCCGGTGACGGCCAGCAACGGTCTGGCGAGCATCGCCGAGGACGGCTTGAACAGCGAGCAGGCCTTCGACGCCTGCGTGGTGCTGGCCAGTTTCGAGGTGCATCAACACAGCCGCAATCCGGCGCTCAAGAGTTGGCTGCGCAAGCAGGCGCTGTTTGGCGCGGTATTGATCGGCGTGGAAACCGGCACCGAACTGCTGGCCGCCGCCGGCGTGCTCGACGGCTACGAGGCGGCGGTGCATTGGGACAACCTGCAGGGTTTTCAGGAAAGCTACCCCAAGGTTTGCGCCCGACCGCAGCTTTACACTCTCGAACGCCAGCGCCTGACCTGCGCCGGCGCGACCACCATTCTCGACATGCTGCTGGGCTGGATCGGCCAGCGCATCGATCCTGATCTGGCCCGGGAAATCGGCCTGCACTTGTTGATGGGCCAGATGCGCGCGCCGGCGGACAATCAGCTCGACGGCGGTCTGGGCAACAGCGGGATGTACGGCAACAAGATCCGCCGCGCCGTGCAGTTGATGGAAAAGGCTCTGGAAGAACCGCTGGACTGCGAGGCGATTGCCAGCGAAGTCGGCCTGTCGCGGCGACAGCTCGAACGCCAGTTCAAACATCAGACCGGGCTCTCGCCGCTCAAGTACTACATCACCCTGCGCCTGGCCCGGGCGCACAACCTGTTGCAACAGACGCAGATGAGCGTGGCCCAGGTGGCGGCGTGTTCAGGGTTTGGCTCGCTGGAGCATTTCTCCCGCACTTACCGCGCGCGGTTTGGCTGCCCGCCGAGCGAGGATCGGCGTCAGGCGTGGAGCGCTCCGGTGATGCGCCAGCCGTTGAGCAAAAAAGCCCCCTCACCCTAGCCCTCTCCCTCAGGAGAGGGAACTGATTGGGGAAAATTGGAGAAACTCACCGACGTGATCGAGTTGTATTGAATCCATAATCGACTCGATGTCTCAGGTCGACGTATAGCCTGATACACCTCGGTCAGTCCCCTCTCCCTTTGGGAGAGGGTTAGGGTGAGGGCTAAGGGGCTGAAGTCACCGCAGATACTGCGGCTCCTCCTCATCAAGAATGCCCATCAATGCGTTGAAATGCTTGTCGGCGAACCCCGGATAATCCAGCCATTGCCGGCAAGTCTTGCGCGCCACTTCATCGCTCGCGACCCGCAATTCCCGCCCGGTCGCCAGTGCGGTGATGTACACCTCGCACGCCCGCTCGAAGTAATACAGATCATCAAATGCCTGAGCCACGCTCGGCGCCGCGACCAGCAAGCCGTGATTGCCCATCAGCAGGATCGGCTTGTCACCGAGCAGCCTGCTCACCCGCTCCGCCTCTTCCCCAAGACCCATGCCGTCAAAGCCGTCATCAATCGCCACCCGCTCGAAAAACCGCATGCTGTTCTGCTCGATCGGTGGCAGCCGCGAGTCCTTCAGGCAGGCCAGCGTCGTCGCGTATTTGCTGTGGGTGTGCAGGATGCAACGGGCCTGGGGCTGGTTGCGGTGCAAGGCGCTGTGCAAGGCCCACGCGGTGATGTCCGGAGCATCCGGGCGGTCGAGACTGGACGGATCGTCAGCATTGAGAAGCAGCAGATCACTGGCGCGGATCCGCGAAAAATGTTTGCCGTAAGGGTTGATCAGAAACTCGCGACCATCCGCTGAAGTGGCCACGCTGAAGTGATTGGCGATGGATTCGTGCAGGTTCAAGCGCGCGGCCCAGCGCAGGGCGCAGGCCAGCTGGATTCTCAGGTGTTGGACGTTGTCGTGCATGGCGCGGCCTCCCGGTTTCATCCGAGTGTAGAGCGCGTGTTTTCATCGACTTGACGGGAAACGACAGTGGCTGCCGTTTTGAGCGGGGCATCCATCAGAAACGGGAGCGAGCTGGCTCGCTCCCGCCGGTTTCACTGACGGTGAATCAACCTTTTTCGTCGATCCCCGCTTGCAGGGGCTGACTGTCCAGATGACCGCTCAGGGTCACCGGCCCGACTTTCAGGTTGCCGTTTTCAAGGGAAACCTTCGGTGCGTTTTCTTCGGTTTTGTGTGGCAGGTCCAGGCCGGCTTTTACGCCGTAGTCGAGGTTGCTCAGATCGCTGCTGCTGACCTTCGAACCACCCAGATCGACCTTGCCTTCGGTGGCGGAAATCCGCGCACCAGTCAGCTGCGTAGCGCCGCCGACAGTGAGGTTCACACCCTGACCAGCGTTGATGCCGGACGCCTGTTTCACACTGTCCTTGTGCGCGTATTCGCCGTCGACTTTCAGCGTTGGTTTGTAGTCGGTGCCAGCCAGTTTGCCCTTGTCGTCGGCCGGGGTCTTCTTGGCGGTCAGGCCCAGATCCACATCCACCTTGGCGTGAGTGCTGGAGTCCTGACGGCTTTCGACCGACAGATCACCCGCCACGTTGCCGCTGACATTGCGCGCATCGATCCGCGCACCGTTCAGGCTCGCATCACCGCCACTGTTCAACACCACCGTGTCAGCCTTGATCTGGCTGTTCTGCTGGGTGGTGCCTTGCAGGTAGTCCACGCCGACTTTGGCCCCGGCATTGAAGCCGTGATCGCTGCTGACTTTTTCATCGGCGGCGGTCGGTGTGCTTTTGCTCAGATTGCCGCCGGCGTTCAACGCTACGTTCCAGTTGTTGCGGCTGTCGGTGGACTGCGCAGACTCCTGAACGAAACCGCCCTTCTGCGCGTCGATGCTGACGTTTGGCGCGCTGACCTGAGTGCCTTGCAGGTGCACCGAATCGCCGCTCAACGCGATGCCGGTCTGGCTGTTGAGCTGACCACCGCTGAGGGTCTGGGTGTTCTCGTTGACCCGACCGATGTTGAAGTTGCCGCTGAGATTGCCGCCCTGATCGCGGCTCTTCTCGCTGCTGGTCTTGCTGCCGCCGGCCTTCAGGCCGCCACCGAGATTGCTGCCGGTGGCGACGTGCGAATCGGTGGCCGCTTGCAGGTCAAGCTTACCGTCGGCCTTCAGGTCGATGGCGCCAGCGCTGTCGATCTTCGTGCCTTGTTGAACCTGATTGCCGCCGCTGCTCAGTTGCACCGGGCCGTTGCCGCTGATACTGGCGACATGCGCCTGGGTGTCGGTGGTCTGGTTGCCTTTGTGATCGAGCTGGAACCCGGCGCCGAGATCGACGTTGGTGCCGTCGGTGCCCGGCAAGGTGCCGACGGTCAGCGAGCCGTTGCCGCGCAGGCTGGAGCTGTCGCTTCTCTGACGGTCGTTGGCTTGATTGAGGGCCAGGTCACCACCGGTCTTGACGCTGACACCGCCCTGCCCGCCGTCGAAGCGGCTGCCTTCGAACCGGGCATCGCCGCCGACATTGATGCTCACACCCTGATTGCCAGCGTAACCACCGACCACCGCCGTGGAGTTGTTTTTGCTCGACTGGCTGCTGCCACCCGCGCCGCTGCCGGCCACGTTCACGTCTTCACCGGTCTTGGTGTAGACGCGCACATCGACCTTGGCATCCACCGATTTTTCGGTGCTGCTGTGGGTGTTGTTCGCCGCATCGGCCACCAGTTTTTCGGCGCTGATGTTCACTTTGCCGGCGCTGGCGTTGTACTGGGTGCCCTGGTCGCGCAGCGTGCCGCCGACCTTCACGTCCACGGTCTTGCCGTCGAACCGGCTGACCACAGCGCTGCTGGTCTGCTCGGTTTTATCGGCGCTGGCATGACCGATTGCCACGTCGATACCGACGTTCGGCTGACCGAGATTGGTCAGTGCATCCTTGTCTGGCACCTTGCCGTCGAGCACGTCTTTCACCGCGCCGGCAATCGGCCGGGCGATATCTTTGTACTCGACGTTGGCGCCGATGTCCGCCGACCAGTTGCTCTCGCTGTGAGTGCTGCCTTCGGTGTTGCTGGCGGCACGGTTGTCGACTTCGTTGGCGGCGACGTTCAGACCGTTGCCGGACTTGAGTTGCGCACCTTCGGTGGCGAGTTTGTCAGCGTTGATGTTCAGGCTGCCGTTGCTCTGCACGCCGGTGGTTTGCGCGGTGGTTTTAGCGGTGGTGTCCTGCGAAGTGCTGTGCGAGAAGTCCACGCCGCTGCCCGCGCGGTCGAGGCCGCCGGTGTAGTAGAAACCGCCGCCGGTGCTGCGGGTTTCGGTCGAGGTGCTGTGGCTGTCCTGCTCGGCCAGCAACGAGACGTTCTTGCCGCTCAGGCTGGTGTCGCCGGCGGTGGATTTCACCTCAGCGCCCTTGAGCGTCACGTCGCCGCCCGCCTTCACCTGCACAGTGCCGCCGCTGAGGCTGGAACCCTGTTGGGTGACGTCGTTGGCGGTGACGGTTTGCGCCTTGTCTTCGTAATGCACGCCGGCGCGATACTGCTCCGCCGATTGCTCCTTGGCGTAGGCGTCGAAACCACGGGTCTGCGTGCTGTTGCTGCTGTCGTGGGTGTTCTGCGTCGAATGCACATTCACATCACCCGCCGCCTCCGCCGTCAGCGAACCACCGGCCTTGACCGTGGAACCGGCGACTTCGATGTCCTTGGCGCTTTTCAGCTTGAGGTTACTGTCCGACACCAGCTCGCTGCGCACCGTGGTGCTGTCCTTGCTGTTCTGCCGGGACTCGTCCTTGGTGATGCCGAAGAACTTGCTGTCCTTGTCGTGGTTGTTGCTGTGCGAGGTGTCCTGCACGCCGTCGATGGTCAGCGAACCGTTGTCGGTGATCACGCTGGCGTCTTTGCCGCCGCGCACCTGGCTGCCGCTGATGCGCACGTCGTCAGCCTTGACCACCAGTTTGCCGGCCGCGTTGACCTTGCTGCCCTGATGCTGGGTCTGGCCCTTGTCGGCGTCGCCGGTCTTGCCGAAGAAACCGCCGCCAACCAGATCACCGGAATAGCGGTTGTCGCTGCTGCGATGGGTGCGGGTCGCGGTGGTGATTTCCACTTGCTTGCCGGCCAGTTGCAGATCGCCGGCGCTGTTCAATTCAGCGCCTTCGGAGCGCAACAGTGCGGCGGTTTGCAGGGCAATGTTGCCGGCCTTCAGCTGGCTGGTGATGCTGCGCTGTTCTTCGCTGCTGCTGTCCCAGTCGGCTTTCCACAGGTGTTTGCGGTGCTTGCCCTGATCGGTCTGGGTGTGGCTTTCAGTGGCGGCGGTCAGGCGCAGGTCGCCGCCGCTTTGCACGCTGAGGTTGTTCTTCGCGTCGACCTTGGCGGCTTTCAGTTCGGTGTCTTTGCCGGACGAAAGTTGCACGTCGCGGCTGGCGACGATCTGGCTGCCGTGCTGGCGCGAATCGCTGTCGGTCTTGGTGCGCTCGTAAGTTTCCCAAGTGATGCCGATGGTGCTGTTGTTCCAGTTCTCGCGCTGCTCCTGGAGCTTGCGGCTTTCGACGGTGGTCAGGGTCAGATTGCGTTTGGCCTCGACCTTCACGTCACGACCACTGACATCGGTGGCGGCCAGCGTCAGGTCCTTGCCGCTGTGCAGGCCGACGTCACCCTGGCTGCTGCGAATGCCGGCGCGGGTCACGTCGAGGCTGTCCGGAATCGCCTGACCGCTGACGCTCAAGTCGCCCGCCGAACGAATCTGTACACCGTCGCGCCCGGCGACTTGCACCGCGCCCACTTTCACGCCTGCGCCTTCAGCGGTGCTGACAATGTTGATGCGTCCGGCCTGCATCGCGCCGAACAGGCTGGCGTCGATCCGTTGATCGGTGGTGTTGCCTGCCGGATCCACGGTTTTCACCTGGCCGCTGGCGTAGTCGATCTGATTGCGCCCGACGGTGAGGTTCAGTTGATCGCGCGCAGTAATCGCACCCTGGCTGTCGATGCGCGGCGCGATCAGGTTGATCGAGCCTTCGCCGTTGCGCAGCCCGCCGCCCTGGATCTGCAACTGGCCGGTGGCGTCGCGGGTGCTCAGCGCTTGCAGCTTGCCGTCGTTCAGCTCGGGACGGCCGACCACCAGATTGGCGTTCGGCGTGTTGATGAAACTGCCGCCATTCACCGAAATGCCGTTCGGGTTGGCGAGCACGTAGTCGGCGGCGCGACCGAAGATTTCCTGGGCGCCGTTGATGGCCGTCGGATTGCGGCTGATCACTTCGTTGAGGATCACGCTCGCGGCCTGGCCCTGCAATTGCGGGTTGGCCGCCAGTTGCCCGGCGAGCTGCGATTGTCCGGCCTGAAGGGCGTTGTTCAGCACCAGGCCCTGACGGTCGACGTTGTAGTCGAGGAACTGGTTGTGCGACAGGCCCGAGCCGTTAGGCGCAACGATATTGACGATCGGGACGCCGCCCTGGGTTTGCAGTTGCGCGGTGCCGCCGGGGCCGGGCGCGACCACCACACCGCCGGCCATGGCGCCCGGCAGGTGAGCGACCAGGAACAGGCTGGCGATGGCCCAGCGCAGTTTGCCCCGTGGGGAAAGATGAAACGCAAAGGTATTCATTGGCATAAAAAACTCTCCATGTAGTGCGGCATCACGTCGCGCGTTGAGTTGAAGGCCACGGCTGTCGCGCTCAGGTCCGATGGCTGTTGTTCACTGACGTTCATATCTGTACTCCGACCCGCATCAGCCAGGTTTCAGGCTCGCGGTGCAGGCCGGTCGGGGTGTTCAGGCTGCGTTGGTAATCGACGTCCACTTGCAGGTTTTTCCAGCCCAGATTGAGGCCGATGCTGGCGCCGCTCAGGCGTTGAACCGGAGCGCCGTGATCGGCCTTGATCCAGCCGTGGTCGAGGCCAATACGCGGGGTGAGCTGCACCGGCAAATCGGTGCGCAGCGGCAGGCGCAGGGTGTTGCGCCAGATCGCGCCACTGGCGCCGGACGCGCTGGTGACACGGTAACCGCGCACAGCGGAATCGTCGGTGCCGAGCAACTGTTCGATGGCTGGCAGCGGATCCGGGCTGTACTGCAAATTGAGTTGGCTCTGCCATTGCCAGGCTTGTGCGCCGAGCTGGCCGTTGCGCCATTGGCTGAGGCCGGCGCGGTACTTGCGAAACTGCGCCTTGGGCAGGTTTTTGACCTGGCGATCGGCATCGTCGTCGGCACCGAACCCGCTTAAACCCTGGGCGTAATTCACGTCGAGGTTCCACACCGCGCGGTCGAGCCAGAACAGATTGAGCCCGGCCTCGGCCACGGTCAGGGTCGGGCTCTGGATGCCGAGGCGGACGTTTTCCAGATAGCTGTCGACGTCCTTGTGCGCCAGTTGCAGGTTGGCGCTGAGCTGATGGCTCTGGTCGCGCCACAACACGCGGTCGGCGCGCAGGCTGAGCTGATCGGTGATGCCGGTGCTGTGAAAGGTCAGCGTGCTGAGCTTGAACGGCGCGCGGTATTCGGCGTGGCTGGCGAAGGTGCTGAACGTCCAGTAACCGTAGGGAATCGCGTAATAGAGGCTGGCGTTGCGACTGTAGCGGTCGCCCTGATTGAGGGTGTCGCTGGCGCTGAGGCTCAGCAGGTCGTTGAGTTCGAGCGGACTGTCGAGGGTCAGGCTCAGCGTGTCGCGATCCCGGCCGGTGCTGGCGCTGCCGAGGTTGTCCACGCCCAGGCCCAAGCTCCAGCGCGACTGCCCGGAGGTACGCGAACGCAGGATGATTTTTGAAGCACCGGGCTGGCTGCCGGGAGCGATGTCGGCGGTCAAATCGACTGAGCGCAGACGGTTCAACTGATCCAGCCCCTGCTCCAGATCCCGCAGGTTCAGCGGCTTGCCGAGCATGCCGGGGAACGCCCCGCCGAGTGACACTGGCAGGCTTTGGTCCGCCAGTTCGATGGACTCGATGTAACCTTCGTCGATCAGGATATCCAGCGATTGCCCCGCTGCCGGCGCGCTGCTCAGGTACGGCCGACTGGCGATGTAGCCCTTCTCCACGTACAGCGCGGTGATGGTCGCCAGCAGATGGTTGATCTGGCCGACGCCCATGCACGGCGCCAGCAGCGGCTTGATCCGGGCGTTGAGTTTGTCTTTGTCGATCAGCGTGACGCCGCCGATGCGCGTACCGCTCAAGGGCCAGCAGCGTTCGTCGGGTTTGATCGATTCAGGAATGGCGGGATTGGCCGGCGCCGGGCCGAACGCGCCGCGCTCCAGTTGGCGCTTGCGCTGTTCGAGTTGCAGTTGTTGCAGATCGCGCTGTTGCAGTTGTTGCTGGCGCAGCACTTCCTGGCCAGGGGCTGGAGCTTCGGCGGCGAGAACGCTGGGCGCACACACACTCAACAACAAGGCCGACAACAGCGGGCGAGGCAGGGAACGACTACGAGAAACAGCGCGAAGCGAATACGGCACTCAACATCCTTGCAATCAACTGGCTTAATGCCACCCCATCAATAGCGGTGATAGTCAGAGCCTTCCTACACAATTGCAAGACGCTTCCTACGCTGCTTACATTTCTTAAACAAATGCCCTTTTAGCGCGGATCGCCAGCGATAACGCCAGCAAGTTGCAGATCATCAGGGTTTCCCCGAGGGGCTGAGTTCATTTCACCAACATCAATCACGCATTGATCAGCAGGTCATAAAACCGCCCTGGCATCGTGCCGTCGTTGCCCGCTTGATTGATCGCGGCAGTCGCGCCGTGGGTTCGAACACGCTCCAAACCCTGAGGCTCTTGCGCAATTAATCGGACATCCAAGGCAACTGACGACCGGCGACAAAAATCAATTGCCACAAAATATTACTCGCGTCATATTACAGCCGTAATAACGAACCGCTTTCCCAGGTATTACGCCATGACCAGCATGCCCACCGTAGAACCCGATCTCGCCGTTCCGGTCAGCGCTCGCAAACCTCCCCTGCTCAAACGCCTGCTGTTGCCCACTGCGGGCTTGGCTGCTCTGGTGTTCGCCGGACTGTACGCCGTGCATTGGTGGGGCGCCGGGCGATTTCTCGAAGAGACCGACGATGCCTACATCGGTGGCGACGTGACGGTGATCGGGCCGAAAGTCGCCGGTTACATCGAGGAAGTGCTGGTCAGCGACAACCAGAAGGTGAAGGCCGGCGACGTGCTGATCCGCCTCGACGCGCGCGACTACCGCGCCAATCTGGCCAAGGCCGAAGGCGCGGTCGCCGCCGAAGAAGCGCTGCTGGCCAACCTCGACGCCACCGAACAACTGCAACAAGCGGTGATCGGTCAGGCCCGCGCCGGCATCGATGCCGCCAGCGCCGAAACCGCCCGTTCGAGGGACGACAACGCACGCTACAAACGCCTGGTGACCACCAACGCAGTCTCGGTGGAAAGCGCGCAACGGGCCGACGCCACCTTCAAGACCGCGCAAGCCTTGAGCGCCAAAGCCCAGGCCGAACTGCTGGCCGCGCAACGCCAGCTCACCGTGATCGCAACCCAGAAACAACAGGCCCGCGCCGCCCTTCAGCAAGCCCGGGCCGAACGTGATCTGGCGCAGCTCAACCTCGGCTACACCGAACTGCGCGCCCCGGTCGACGGCGTGATCGGCAACCGCCGCGCACGGGTCGGCGCCTATGCGCAGGCCGGTTCGCAGCAACTGTCGGTGGTGCCGGCCAGCGGTCTGTGGGTCGATGCCAACTTCAAGGAAGACCAACTGGCGCGGATGAAACCCGGCCAGCGCGTGAGCATCCGCGCCGATGTTTTATCAGGCCAGGAATTCCACGGTCGTCTCGACAGCCTCGCCCCGGCCACCGGTTCACAATTCAGCGTGCTGCCGCCGGAAAATGCCACCGGCAACTTCACCAAAATCGTCCAGCGCGTGCCGGTGCGGATCCTGCTCGACCCGGTGGACGGCGTGCTCGGCCATCTGCGTCCGGGCCTGTCGGTGACCGCTGAAGTCGACACCCGCGCCCAGCCTGAAACCACCGCCGTGGCCAGCGCGCCATGAGCACCGCCCTCACCGCCTCCGCGCAGCCATTCAATGCCGCCGAGATGGCGACGGCGACCAAGGTGTTCGCCTTCGCCACGATGTGCATCGGCATGTTCATCGCGCTGCTGGACATCCAGATCGTCTCGGCCTCACTGCGCGATATCGGCGGCGGGTTGTCGGCCGGCACTGATGAAACGGCGTGGGTGCAGACCAGTTACCTGATCGCCGAAATCATCGTGATCCCGCTGTCGGGCTGGCTGTCGCGAGTGTTCTCCACGCGCTGGCTGTTCTGCGCTTCAGCGGTCGGCTTCACCCTCGCCAGCCTGCTCTGCGGCATCGCCTGGAACATCCAGAGCATGATCGCCTTTCGTGCGCTGCAAGGCTTTCTCGGCGGGTCGATGATTCCGCTGGTATTCACCACGGCGTTCTTTTTCTTCACCGGCAAACAACGGGTGATTGCCGCCGCGACTATCGGCGCCGTGGCTTCGCTGGCACCGACGTTGGGCCCGGTGATCGGCGGCTGGATCACCGACATTTCCTCCTGGCACTGGCTGTTCTACATCAATCTGGTGCCGGGGATATTTGTCGCCGTGGCAGTGCCAATGCTGGTGAAGATCGATCAGCCGGAACTGTCGCTGCTCAAGGGCGCGGACTATTTGAGCATGGTGTTTCTGGCGCTGTTTCTCGGCTGCTTGGAATACACCCTCGAAGAAGGCCCGCGCTGGAACTGGTTCAGCGACCAGACCATCCTGACCACCGCGTGGATCAGTGGCCTCGCCGGCTTGGCCTTCATCGGCCGCACGTTGCATGTAGCCAATCCGATCGTCGACCTGCGCGCGCTCAAGGATCGCAATTTCGCCCTCGGCTGCTTCTTTTCGTTCGTCACCGGCATCGGCCTGTTCGCGACGATTTACCTGACGCCGCTGTTTCTCGGCCGGGTGCGCGGCTACGGCGCGCTGGACATTGGTCTGGCGGTTTTCTCCACCGGGGTGTTCCAGATCATGGCGATTCCGCTGTACGCCTTTCTCGCCAACCGCGTCGATCTGCGCTGGATCATGATGGCGGGCCTGGCGTTGTTCGCGTTGTCGATGTGGGAATTCAGTCCGATCACCCACGACTGGGGTGCCGGAGAATTGATGCTGCCGCAAGCCTTGCGCGGGATTGCCCAGCAACTGGCGGTGCCACCGGCGGTGACATTGACGTTGGGTGGCTTGGCACCGGCGCGGCTGAAGCATGCGTCGGGCCTGTTCAACCTGATGCGCAATCTGGGCGGTGCCATCGGGATTGCCGCGTGCGCAACCATTCTCAATGACCGTACCAACCTGCACTTCACCCGGTTGGCGGAGCATCTGAACAGCAGCAACGAAGCGGTGAATCAGTGGCTGGCCCAGGTTGGCGGCAACTTTGCCGCGCTGGGTCAGAGCGGCGATGTCGGCCTCACCGCCAGCCTGCGTCAGCTATGGCTGCTGACCTACCGTGAGGCGCAGACGCAAACCTACGGCGACACGTTCCTGATGATCATGGTGTGCTTCGGCATCGCCACGGCGATGGTGCCCTTGATGCGCAAGGTGCAACCACCGGCCGCGCCGAGTGCCGATGCACATTGATCGATCAGGCTTGCGGGGTTTTACGAAAGCCCACGGCCAGACGGTTCCAGCTGTTGATGGTGCTGATTGCGACGCTCAGGTCGACCATTTCTTTGGGCGAGAACTGGGCGGCGACCACTTCGTAGTCTTCGTCCGGGGCGTGGGTCAGGCTCAGTTGGGTCAGGGTTTCGGTCCACAGCAGCGCGGCGCGTTCACGTTCGGTGAAGAACGGGGCTTCACGCCACGCGGTCACGGCGAACAACCGGCGCGGGGTTTCGCCGCCCTTGATCGCGTCGGCGGTGTGCATGTCGATGCAGAACGCGCAGCCGTTGATCTGCGAAGCGCGCAGCTTGACCAGTTCGATCAGGGTCTTTTCCAGCGGCAGTTTCGAGACGGCGGTTTCCAGGGCGATCATCGCTTTCAGGGCATCTGGGGACGCGGTGTAGAAATCGATACGAGGTTTCATGGCGACTCTCCGGGGCAAGTGAATGTGTGGCTACGTTAGTCCCGGGGCCGGGCCAGGCAAATAGCCAATCTCCCGGAAGACGGGTAGGCCACTCCTCTGGCGTCAGAAAAGAAAGTGTAGAAGGGCAATTGCCAGCGCTCGTTCTGTGCCACTAGAATGCGATCAATTCTTAATTGCATAGTTTTCGCACTCACGACCGCACCCTTGGCAACGGACGCCCGAAACGAGTATCTGCCCTTCATGTCGTCCCTCGATCAGCCGTTGAATCAGCAAGTCCAGACGCTCTACAGCGAACACCACGGCTGGCTGCAGGGCTGGCTTCAGCGCAAGTTGGGCAATCGCTGCGATGCGGCCGACCTGGCGCACGATACGTTCCTGCGCCTGCTCACCCGTCAGGTGATCAAGCCGCTGGGCAGCGAGCCCCGGGCGCTGCTGACGCACATCGCCAAAGGTCTGGTGATCGACCGCTGGCGTCGGCAGGACCTGGAGCGCGCGTACCTGGAAACCATCGCGCACCTGCCCGCCGCCGAAGTGCCGTCGCCGGAAACCCGCTACCTGATTCTCGAAACCCTGTGGCGCATCGAAGCGCTGTTGCGCGAACTGCCCGAGCAGACCCGCGAGACTTTCATGCTGTCGCAGATCGAAGGCCTGACCTACGCGCAGATCGCCACGCGCCTGAGCGTTTCGCTGATCACCGTCAAACGGCACATGCGTGCCGCGTTCATTGCCTGCCTGAGTGTCGCCTGATGAATTCGTCGATGATCAACCCGCAGATTCTCGGCGAAGCCGCCGACTGGCTGGTGCAACTGCATTCCGGCACCGCAACCCCGTCCGACCATCAGGCCATCGCCCAATGGCGCACCCGCAGCGCCGAGCACGCCATCGCCTGGCAACGGGCCGAAGCCCTGCTGGGGGATTTGCGCAGCGTGCCGGCCAATGTCGCGATCCAGACCTTGAAACGCGCGTCCCGCAAAGAAGGCCTGAGCCGTCGCCAGACCCTCACTCGCCTCGGCTTGCTGTTGATGGCCGGGCCGTTGGGCATCGCCTCGCAACATGTGCCGTGGCAGCAATGGACCGCCGACCAGCGCACCGCCGTCGGCGAACAAAAGAATCTGCAATTGCCGGACGGCACTCAACTGGTGCTCAACACCGACAGCGCCGTGGACATCGCTTTCAGCCCGGTGGAGCGCCGCGTCCTGCTGCTCAACGGCGAAGTGCTGATCAACACCGCCGCAGACGCCAGCGCCCGCCCGTTCATTGTCGAAACCCCGCAGGGTGTGGCCCGCGCGCTGGGCACGCGATTCTGCGTGCGCACCGAAGGTTCGCGCAGCCAGGTGTCGGTGCTCGAAGGCCAGGTCCAGATCACCCCGCAACTGCTCAAGCAGAGTGCGATTCTCCAGGCCGGCGAACGCCAGCGCTTCAAGCTCAACAGCTTCGACAGCGCCGAAACCTTCGACACCGCGTCCCTGGCCTGGGACAAAGGCATGCTGCTGGCCAGCAACATGCGTCTGGACGAATTGCTCGGCGAGTTGAGCCGCTATCGCCGGGGCGTGCTGCGCTGTCATCCGGATGTGGCGGCGATGCGCGTGTCCGGGGCGTTTTCCCTGCGCGACACCGACGCCAGCCTGCGTTTGCTCAGCGATACGTTGCCGCTGAACATCAACAGCCTGACCCGCTATTGGCTGTCGGTGGAACCGCGAGTCTGAGCCCTCGAAAAATATTTTCGATATTTGCTGATACCTTTTCGCGACTCGTCCGGTGAGTGGATAGACCTTTCAATTCCACGCCCCCGACAGGAACACCGAATGACCGCAATGCCATCGCCCCGTCCCGCCACGTTTGCGCTCAAGGCCCTGAACCTGAGCCTGGCCCTGGCCTTCAGCGCACTGCTGCCGACCGCCGCCCACGCCGCCGACAGCGTCAGTGAAAGCGCCAGCCGCGCCGTCAACATCGGCCCCGGCCTGCTCAGCCATGTGCTGGCGCAATTTGCGGTCAGCGTCGGCGTGCCGCTGTCGTTCGATCCGGCGCAACTGGGCAATCGCCAGAGCCCCGGCCTGCAAGGCAGTTACACCGCGCAGAGCGGTTTTGCCCGGTTACTGGAAGGCAGCGGTTTCGAGCTGATCAGCACCGGCCACAACGGTTACACCGTGGCCCCGAAAGTCGCGGCGGACGGCGCGCTGGAACTGGGCGCCACCAATGTCAGCGCCTTGCACGACGACAGCGGCGACACCTACGGCGGCGAACAGGTCGCCCGCCGCGCGCAGATCGGCATGCTCGGCAACCAGGCCGTCAACGACCTGCCCTTCAGTGTCACCAGCTACACCGCCAAAACCATGGCCGATCAGCAGGCCCAGACCGTCGGCGATGTGTTGCTCAACGACTCTTCGGTGCGCCAGTCCAACGGCTTCGGCAACTTCTCGCAGATGTTCATGATCCGTGGCCTGCCGCTGGCCTCCGATGACATTTCCTATAACGGCCTGTACGGCGTGCTGCCCCGGCAGATCATCGCCGTCGAAGCGCTGGATCGGGTGGAACTGTTCAAGGGTCCGAACGCATTCGTCAACGGCGTGACCCCGAGCGGCAGCGGCATCGGTGGCGGGATCAACCTGCAACCCAAACGCGCGATGGACACGCCAACGCGCAGCGTCACCCTCGATTACAGCGCCGACGGCCGGGTCGGCGGGCATCTGGATCTGGGCCAGCGCTTTGGCGAGGACAACCGCTTCGGCGCGCGGGTCAACCTGATGCAGCGCGAAGGCGACACCGCGGTCGATGACGAAGACCAGCGCTCGTCGCTGTTCAGCGTCGGCCTGGACTATCGCGGCGATCGCCTGCGGGTCTCGACCGATTTCGGCTATCAGAAGCAGGTCATCAATCAGGGCCGCTCGGTGATCTATGTCGATTCGAGCCTGACAAAAGCCCCCAAAGTGCCGCACGCCAATGCCAGCTACGCCCAGAGCTGGAGCTACTCGCAACTCGAAGACACCTTCGGCATGGCCCGCGCCGAATACGACCTGAACGACAACTGGACGGCCTACGTGTCCGGCGGCGCCAAGCACACCCGCGAGAACGGCGTGTACTCGTCGCTGACCGTCACCGACCTCAACGGCAACGCCCGTGGCGGCATGCTCTATTCGCCCCACGACGAAGACAACCAGAGCGCCATGGCCGGGCTCAACGGCCGCTTCGACACCGGCCCCGTCACGCACCAGTTGAACCTCGGCTGGGCGGGCATCTGGGGCGAGCAGCGCTCGGCGTTCGAAACCGTCGGCGCCGCCGGGCGCTACAGCACCAACCTGTACAACGTCACCGAAAAGCCGCGCCCGGCGCCTACCTCGTTTGCCAGCGACATCAACGATCCGCGCATCACCGGCAAGAACATCCTGCGCAGCGAGGCGATTTCCGACACCCTCGGCTTCGTCGATGACCGCATCCTGCTGACCCTCGGCGTGCGTCGCCAGGAACTGAAAGTCGACGGCTGGAGCACCGCCACCGGCGCCCGCACTTCAAGTTATGAAGAGTCGATCACCACCCCGGTCTACGGTCTGGTGATCAAGCCGTGGGAACACGTGTCGTTCTACGCCAACCGCATCGAAGGCCTGGCCAAGGGCCCGACGCCGCCGACCACGGCGATCAACCGCGACGAAACCTTCGCCCCGGTGCGCAGCAAGCAGATCGAAGCCGGCGTGCGCCTGGACATGGGCAGCTACGGCGCCAACCTCGGGGTCTATCGCATCGAGCAACCGTCGAGCTACACCCAGGACGGAATCTTCCGGGTCGACGGCCAGCAGACCAACAAAGGCGTGGAGCTCAACGTCTACGGTGAACCGCTCGACGGCCTGCGCCTGCTCAGCGGCGCAACGCTGATGAAGACTGAACTGGAAGGCAGCAGCAACGGCGTGAATGACGGCAACCGCGCCGTCGGGGTGCCGCGCTTCCAGTTCAACCTTGGCGCGGACTGGGACATTCCAGGCCTCGAAGGCGCCGCCCTCAGCGCGCGCATGCTGCGCACCGGCGGCCAGTACCTGAACGCGGCCAACACCCAGAGCATTCCGGCGTGGAACCGCTTCGACCTCGGCTCGCGCTACGCCTTCAAACTGGATGAAAAGCAGATCACCCTGCGGGCCAATCTGGAGAACGTCGCCAACGAAGCCTATTGGGCCTCGGCCAACGGCGGTTACCTGACCCAGGGCACGCCGCGCACGCTGAAGGTGTCGGCGACCGTGGATTTCTGACCGCTCGTCATCCGGCCGGCACCAAGGGTTCGGCGCGTCAGACCAATATCAGGTAGATCCCCTTTCCGGAGACAGACCATGATGACGCGCAAACTCACCTCGCTGTTGCTGATCGGCCTGCTGGCCGGCGGCTCGGCCGCCACGTTCGCCGCCAACGACGGCGCCGATGCCACGGGCACCAAATCCGGTTCCACCAGTGGTTCGCAGATGCCACCGGACAACACGCCAGGCTCGCCGTCCGGTGGCAGCGGTGCGGGTGGCGGCACCGGCACCAACGGCGGCGCCAGCGGTTCGGGCTCGGGAGCGGGAGGTGGCACCGGTTCGGCCGGTGGCGGCACGGGCGGTGCCGGCGGTGGCACTGGCGGCTGAACGAACAAGAGCAGGTCATGGTGAAGACCATGGCCTGTGTCTGAACCCGACCGCGCTTTTTGTCAGCGATCCGAGCGCAGCAATTCGCCGAGGCCGACGTCCATTGACAACACGGCCGCGCGATTGCGGCCGGCGTTCTTGGCCTGATACAGCGCCGCGTCCGCGCGCTGAATGAACAGCTCGGGGCTGTCGTTGCCCAGCGGAATAAACGAATAGCAGCCCAGGCTCACCGTCAGATAACCGGTGGGAGAGCCGCTGTGGGTGATGTGTTTGTCCATGACGCTGCGGCGAATCTGCCCGGCAATCGCCAGCGCGCCGTTGATGTCGGTGTCCGGCAGCAACACCGCGAACTCCTCACCGCCATAGCGCACCGCCAGATCGGATTTGCGCTGGCAGCAGTTTTTCACCACCTGCGCGACCTGCGTCAGGCAATGGTCGCCGGCCACATGGCCGTAGGCATCGTTGTAGCGTTTGAAGAAATCGATATCGAGCATGATCAGGCTGACCGGGCTCGACTGCCGCGCGCCCCGGGCAAACTCCACTTCCAGCGAACGCTCGAACAGGCGCCGGTTGGCCAACCCGGTCAGGCTGTCGTGAGTCGCGATCTGCTCCAGCGCCCGCTGGGCCTTGCGCAGGTTTTTCTCGATCCGCTCGCCATCGCGCACCTGATGAATGAACACCCAGCCGAACAGCCCCACGCCGAGCATCACCAGCGCCACGATCACGCTGGACTGGAACGCCCGGTCATGCCAGCCCTGAAGAATCGTGTCCCGCGATGAAGAGGCGGACACCACCAGCGGATAACTTTCCAACTGCCGGTAACCGTAAAGACGCGTCACGCCGTCGACCACCGAATCGATCATCGCTGTGCCGGCGGAGGCGTTGGGCAGCAGCTTCTGATAGATCTCGCCCTTGGCCAGCGAGGTGCCGATCAGGGCCTCGTCGAACGGCCGCCGGGCGAGCAAGGTGCCGTCGGTCAGGCCAAGGAACATGGTGCCGTTGTCGTCCAGGCTGAAGCTTTTGAAGAACTTGTCGAAGTACGACATCTTGATCCCGGCCAGCAACACGCCCTGGAAATTGCCCGCGCGGTCGTTGACCCGTTTCGAGATCGGGATGATCCACTCGCCGTTCTCGCGGCTGCGGATCGCCGGGCCGATGTGCGCCACACCCGACACGTTCTGCTGGTGAAACTTGAAGTACTCGCGATCCGCCACGCCATTGCCGCGCGGCAGATCCGGGAACGAGGTAATCACCCACTGCCCTTCGCGATCGAACAGGAACATGCCGTGCAACTGCTCGAGTTGTTGCACCCGCCGCGCGAAGGTTCTCTGCAATCGCGGCTTCTGCGCCGCACCGTAGCCATCTTCCTGAACCCAGTCGACCAGGCTGGTCATCACCAGATCCGCAGCCAGAAAGGTGTCTTCAGCCTGCTGCGCCATCGCCCGGGTCAGGTTGGCCGAAGAGACTTGCGCGCTCGCCAGATCCTGGCGCCGCGACTGTTCGATCTGCAAATACAGCAGACCGGACAGGCACAGACACACGGCAACGATGAACAACACCGCCGCTTTGCGCAGGGGCAAACGCTTGAGGGTGCCGCCGGGGGCCTGATGCGGATCGTGAATGGGGATAGGCAAAAGCGTGTCCTGGGCAGGTACGACAGGGGCAAAGGCCCGAAACCCTTGTTTTTTGTGAGCGTAGCCCACCGGATTGTGTGGGGCAACCAAGTGCCACCGCGACAATCCCGACCCTGTTGCTATCGGCGCGCAGGCCAATTGGATGACCTGCGACACAAATTATTTTTACCTGCCCGTTTTTGCCTGCATCAACCCTGACGGGCCAACCGCCGCATCGCACTGTGCAGATGCGCCCGCGCACTTTCCGGATCGCCCTCGCGCATCTGCTCGTACGCCCGTTGCGCAACCGCGTGCGGCACCGATTTCAACACCCGTTGCGTGGCCATCGCCAGCAGTTGCACTTGCGCGGCACGCTCCAGGTAATACAGGTCGTCCCAGGCCTCGGCGATGGTCGGCGCCGCGACAATCACCCCGTGATTCTTCAGGAACAGAATGTCGGCGTCGCCCATGACCCCGGCAATCCGGTCGCCTTCACGCTCATCCAGCGCCAGCCCGTTGTAATGCTCGTCCACCGCCGTGCGCCCGTAGAACTTCAGCGCGGTCTGGCTCAGCCACAACAGCGGTGGTCCCTCCAGCAGGCACAACGCCGTCGCGTTCGGCATGTGCGTGTGAAATGCGACTTTTACCCGAGGCAGCCGCTGGTGCAGGCGTGCGTGAATATAGAAAGCAGTGGCCTCCGGCTGACCCTCGCCGTCCACCACGTTGCCGTCGAAGTCGCAGACCAGCAGGTTGTGCGCCGTCACTTCGGAAAACGCATAGCCGTAGGGATTTACCAGAAACAGGTCAGCGTGCCCCGGCAACATCGCCGAAAAGTGATTGCAGATCCCCTCCTCCAGCCCGTGCAGCGCCGCCAGTTGAAAGCACGCCGCCAGTTCGTGACGGGCAGTGATGATGGCTTCGCTGTCGAGGTTCAACGACCCGGAACGCGCGGGTCGGGCGCTGCCGGTCAGGGTGTGGGCCATGGCGAAACTCCTCTATTACCAGCCAAGGGACGCGAACAGCGGCAGCACTTCGTCCAGCGTGTTGAGGATCGCGTCGGGCCGATAGTCCGGCAGCAACTGACGACCGGTGCCACGGTCGATCCATACACAGCGAAAATGCATGTCGCGGGCCGCCGTGTGGTCGAGCATCGGGCTGGCGCAGATGTGCACCACCTGATCGCGGCTGACGCCCAATTGCTCATGAGCGTAGTCGAACAGCCTCGGCGCCGGTTTGTAGGCGCCGGCCTGTTGCGCGGTGATCACCCGGTCGATGTGGCCGCCGAGTTGAGCGACGTTGCCGGCGATGATGTCGTCATCGGTGTTGGAGACGATGCACAGCTTGAAACCCTTGGCCTTGAGCTGCGCGAGGGTCTCGACGACTTCGGGGAACGGCGGCATCTGCGGGATCGCAGCGGCCAGGCGCTGACTGTCTTGACTGGCACTCGCCAGGCCCAGTTCCTCAAGGGCCAGTTGCAGGCCGAGGGTGCTCAGTTCGCGAAACGAGCGATGCGGCGGCGTCTGTTCCAGGCGATGTTCGTGGCGATCGTAGACCTCGATCAGGCGCCCGGCGTCGACCCGGTGTTCGCCCTTCTCGCTGAGGATCCGCTCGGCCACGGCGCGCAGGCCTTCGTCCCATTGAATCAAGGTGCCGTAGCAATCGAAGGTCAGCCATTGCGGGCGCGGTGTGTTGATCAAGGTCATGGGGGCATTCCTCTGCAAGTGAGGGCTTCAGCTTATGAACTCGGGGTGATAGTGTGAAATTAAATAAATAGACGACAGTCAGTTGCTAAACAAATATCGAGACCGCCGCCATGCTGGATCTGGAACTGCTGAAAACCTTCGTCTGCGTGGTCGATGAAGGCAGCTTCACCCGCGCCGCCGAACGCGTCCACCGTACCCAATCCACGGTCAGCCAACAGGTGCGCAAACTCGAAGACCTGGTCGGCCACGCCCTGCTGTTGCGCGACCGCACCGGCCTGAACGTCAGCGTCACCGAGCACGGCGAACTGCTGATCCACTACGCCCGCCGCCTGCTGGCCTTGTCGGCCGAAGCCAGCGAAGCCCTGGCCAGTGATCTGGATCTGGAAATCCTGCGCATCGGCATGCCGGAAGACTTCGACGCCCGACGCATGGCGCTGATCCTCGCCGGCTTCACCCGCAGCCACCCGCAAGCGCGGCTGGAAACCGTCAGCGGCATGAGCCTCGACCTGCGCCAACGCCTCGACAGCGGCGAAATCGACATCGCCCTGATCAAACGCGAACCCGACAGCGGCCCTGCCTGGGCGACTTGGCCGGAGCGACTGATGTGGGTCAAAGGCGTGGATTTCGATGCCTCCAGTGGCGTATTGCCGCTGGCGCTGTTTCCACAGGGCTGCCTCTACCGACAACGGGCGATCCGCCTGCTCGACGTGGCGCAACGCCCCTGGCGCGTGGCCTTCGGCAGCCATAGCCTGACCGGCATTCAAGCGGCGGTGGCCTCCGGGCTTGGGGTTTCGGTGCTGCCGGCGTCGGCAGTGCTGCCGGAGCATCGGGTGTGCACGGACTTGCCGCCGCTGCCGCCGACGGAGCTGGCGCTGGTCAGTCGCGAGGGGGTGTTGAGTGGATTGCAGCGGGGGTTGGTGGAGTTTCTGCGGGGGGAATTGGGGGTTGATGCGGGGGGATTTGCTTGATCCCCCCGATGGGCGCTGAGCTCAGGGCTTGTTGACTTCGCGCAGCAGGTCTGCGACCGGGAGGTTCATGGTGTTTGAGTAGTAGGGTTTGTAGCCGTAAGCGGTGACGACGACTTTGCAGGGGATTTGTTGTTTGCCTGAGAGGAGTTGGTTGATTTCTGCCACTGACAAGTATCTTTCCGAGCTTCGGTTGCTAGAGGTCTCGGAAATGAAAGCATGGGTCAGATAAGAGTATCCCGCCGGGGCTCCGTCTCTTTTATCCGGCGATATCAATCCAAACGCTGAAAACCGAATGGCTTTACCAACCGAGAAATCCTGATCTTCAGCCAAAGCACAATGAAGCATGCCTGAAGCCATTCCTACCCTCTCTCCCCGACCAAAAAGATCCAAGACATCAACATTCGACTGATACCTGATTACATATAGAGACCTGTCTCTCTCAACAGACACGTAGCTCAAATTCGCCGGAGGCCATACATGGTCTTTTGCACAACCAGAACAAATCACGAAAAGCAGGCAAACGAACAGTCTATACATCAGGAAAATTCCTCCATGATCGAGTCAAACAGCAGATCACCAGCAGACTTGTTTCCCGCGATACGTGCGGTAAACAGACCCAAAGCGTTTGCATGATTGGTATCCACATTCACGTTCAGTGATGGGCCACAAGTGATAAGCCATTTTTCGCCAAAGTCGGCGACCCCATCTGAAGGGTCTCTGTTGCTAGGCGTTGCCTTGATATTGACCCAGTTGGCTGCAACCGGATCAGGACGGTCAAAATAAATATCTGAGCCCAACCAGACCAAAGCGCCCTCACCCACCGGATCAAGGGTAACCAGCATCTGAACCCGGTATCCCCATTCGGACATGATCTTCGTCAGGTGCGCGCCATTCCAACCACCGAGGCTGTGACCGACGATATATACGGGGCAGCTTTTGTAAGGGATCAGGCTTAGAACATACCGCTGAATATCTTTCTTTCCTTTGACTTCGTTGTACCCCAACCAATCCGATTTATATTTCCCCTCCGTTGCCAAATCCTGAACGCGCTGATCGAAGTACTTACGTGCTTCTTGAATGTTTCCATACGGCCCTGAAAAGTAATAGCTCTCCTTATCCCCAGCGCCTCCCACAAACACAACAACCGCCTTGGTACTCTCCACCGGCACAGCCTTCACACTGACATCCTTCTTGTCCGTCAGCGCATGTTCCTTGTGCAGCTTGTAATTGTTGCCTTTCTCGCACGTAACCGTTTCCGCACCCATGCTTCATTCCTCCAGAAACAGTTTGATTGTTTCAGGAAGATGCGAACTGATCGTGTGCGTAAAACCGGCGGAGTCAGACACGCCATGCTCCATCCGACCGTCCGCGCGCTGAATCATGTACGGATGATTCGGCATCGGTTCGCCGGTCGTGTCATTCACCAACTGCAATTTGTCAGTGAAATGCACCGGCATTGGCAGCAGGCCGCTGAAGGGAGCGTTCACCACGGTATCGCCGATGATGACGGTACCGGAACCGCCCACCACCACATTCCCGTGACCACCGGTGCTGTCCAGGGTTGCGGCGTTCAGGCCATTGATAAAAACCGTCGAGGCAACGCCACCGGTAATCGGACTGCCGCACGCCGACTTGTCCGTCATTCGTGCAGCAGGCAGCCCGTCGAAATTCACATTCGGCGAACCACTGACAATCGGGTTGGTGCCATGCCCCGGCAACGGGCAGGCGGTCGGGTCGGTCACTCGGGCAGCGGGTTTTCCGCTCATGAAAGCTCCTTGCGGTGTCGCGTCATCATCCATTGGCGCGCAAGCATGAACAAAGTTGCGGCGTTGTTCAAACCCGCACACAAAAAAACAGGCGCCTGAAAAGGCGCCTGTTTTTGTGGGCGGTAACCGCTCCGGTCAGCGCGACGGCGGCACTCGAATATCCCCCGCCCGGCACTGGGTTTTCACGCCCTTGCCGCAGGCGCCGAATTGCAGGTTCTTGCCCATGCACACGCGCACTTCCGAGAGTTCCGGGCCGTTGCAGATCACGGCGATGCCGTCTGACGGGATGCCCGGATTGCTCCTGCGGAACAGGTCGGCAATTTCCTGCGCTTCAAAGTAATAAGAGCTACTGAACGGTTGCAGCTCTTCCGGGATTTTCACCGCGGCCACGGCTTTGTCCGCTTCGTCCAGATAGCCCATCGCGCCGAGGCCGCTGCAGGTGCCGTGCTTGCTCCATTCGTGATCAAGGAGTTTTTTGGTCGGGAACAGCGTCAGTCCTTTGGCCGTTTCGGCAGCCGACAGGTTGGTCAGCGGCGGGCAGGATTCCGGCCAGCCGCCCTTGGCGTATTGCGGCCACAGGCCATGCAGGACAAAACCGTAGCCCTTGCCGGTGCATTGAGGGTCGTCCTTGTGGGTCAGGCAAAAGGTCGGCGACCAGGACAACGTCAGCAGGTAGTAATCGAATACCCCCGCCACCGATTCCGCCTTGCTGGCAGACGACTGGCGTGCCGAACTCAGGCCGATGCTACCGACCGTCAGCGCAATCAGCGCCATAATTGTAAAAAGCTTTTTCATGTTCCCGCTCCTTGGGACGCGTGCGTCCGTGGTTTCTATGGTCTGACCGTCACCTGGTCAGGCGTTGATTGAGTCATGCCCGTGTTGCAAGCGCATGACGCAGGGCAAAACCTGCATTACTTTGAAAGGACTACGATGAAGTTGAAATCACCACAGGGAACCGACATGAGTAAAGCAGACGAACTCGCCGCGAAACTCAAACAAACACGGCACACCCATGCTGACGAAATCACCTGCGCCGAACTGGAGATCGATTGCTGGCCGGCTCAGGTCTACGCCTTGTATCACCGAATCGAATGCTGGTTGCAACCGGTCACCGAAGTCGGCTTGAAGATTCGGCGAAATCCTACCCATGTTTGCGAAAGTTCACCGGATGGCGAGTCCCACGACTACGCCATCGACCAGTTGATCATCGAAGCCAACCACCACAGCCTGACATTCGACCCCATCGCCCGTTTCACCGAGGACGGCTCGGGGCGTGTGCAAATCGTCCTGCCGGGGCGCGAAGCATCGCTGCTGCGCACGGTCGATGAACATGGCGAAAGCCATTGGTGGTTGCAGACGCTTGAGACCGGGCAACAGCTGGATGCGATTGCGTTGACGGAAAACAACCTGTTGTTGGTGGTCCAGGAAGGACTCGGTTTGTAGGCCGAACCTGACACAACTGTAATCCGCCCCTCAGCCAGCTGAAAGCTGCCGCTGGTTAGCCTCCCCGTCATTGGTCAAACGGGGACTTCCAGCGCATGCCTTCCACCACCTCAAGACGCACCTTCGTCAAAGGCCTCGCCGCCAGCGGTCTGCTCGGCGGCCTCGGCCTGTGGCGCACGCCGGTCTGGGCCTTGAACAGCCCCGGCCAAGTGAACGAGTTAAGCGGCACCGACTTCGAGCTGTTCATCGGCGAAACACCGGTCAACTTCACCGGCCAACCTCGCACGGCACTGACCATCAACGGCAGCCTGCCCGGCCCGCTACTGCGCTGGCGCGAAGGCGACACCGTGACGCTGCGGGTGCGCAACCGGCTCAAGGACAGCACGTCGATCCACTGGCACGGCATTCTGCTGCCGGCCAACATGGACGGCGTGCCGGGGCTGAGTTTCAAGGGCATCGAGCCGGGTGGCGTTTACGTCTATCAGTTCAAGGTTCGCCAGCACGGCACCTACTGGTATCACAGCCATTCCGGGTTGCAGGAACAGGACGGCGTCTACGGGCCGCTGGTGATCGATGCCCGGGAACCGGAGCCGTTCCAGTACGACCGCGACTACGTGGTGATGCTCAGCGACTGGTCCGACGAAGACCCGGCCAGCCTGATGAAGACCCTGAAAAAACAGTCCGACTACTACAACTTCCACAAACGCACCGTCGGCGACTTCATCCACGACGTCGGCGAAAAAGGCTGGGGCGCCACCGTCGCCGATCGCACGATGTGGGCGCAGATGAAGATGAATCCCACCGACATCGCCGACGTCAGCGGCGCCACGTACACCTTCCTGATGAACGGCCACGCGCCGGATAACAACTGGACCGGCCTGTTCCGCCCCGGCGAAAAGCTGCGTCTGCGGCTGATCAACGGTTCGGCCATGACCTACTTCGACGTGCGCATTCCCGGCTTGAAAATGACCGTGGTCGCCGCTGACGGCCTGCACGTCAAACCGGTCAGCGTCGACGAGTTGCGCATCGCCGTGGCGGAAACCTACGACGTGATCGTCGAGCCCGCCGCTGACGCCTACACACTGTTCGCCCAGGCCATGGACCGCACCGGTTACGCCCGAGGTACCCTCGCCACCCGCGCCGGTTTGTCAGCCCCGGTGCCGGCTCTGGATCCGCGCCCGCTGGTGACCATGGACGACATGGGTATGGGCGGCATGGGCTCTGGTGGAATGAATCATGGTTCCATGGACATGAGCAGCATGGATCACTCGAGCATGAACATGGGCCCGATGCAGTCGCACCCCGACAGCGAAAAGGACAACCCGCT
Organism: Pseudomonas aphyarum; assembly: GCF_028657055.1. Taxonomy (NCBI): domain Bacteria; kingdom Pseudomonadati; phylum Pseudomonadota; class Gammaproteobacteria; order Pseudomonadales; family Pseudomonadaceae; genus Pseudomonas; species Pseudomonas aphyarum. Next base: position 114,327 of record NZ_JAMDGS010000019.1, on the reverse strand, counting down.
GGTGGACATGCAAGCCATGACCACCGCCGCGAAACTCGATGACCCTGGCCTCGGCCTGCGCAATAACGGTCGCCGGGTGCTGACCTACGCCGACCTGCGCAGCACTTTCGAAGACCCGGACGGCCGCGACCCGAGCCGCACCATCGAACTGCACCTCACCGGTCACATGGAGAAATTCGCCTGGTCGTTCAACGGCATCAAGTTCTCCGACGCCGAGCCGCTGCTGTTGAAGTACGGCGAGCGGATCCGCCTGGTGCTGGTCAACGACACGATGATGACCCACCCCATCCACCTGCACGGCATGTGGAGCGATCTGGAAGACGAAAACGGCGACTTCCAGGTGCGCAAACACACCATCGACATGCCGCCCGGCACCCGTCGCAGCTACCGCGTGACTGCCGATGCGCTCGGCCGTTGGGCCTATCACTGCCATCTCCTGTACCACATGGAAATGGGCATGTTCCGCGAAGTGCGGGTGGAAGAATGAGGACGCCGACCATGATCCGATTTGCCGCGTTTTCGTTGTCACTTCTGTCGATGGCCCCGGCATTCGCCGCCAGCGACATGCAGGGCATGGATCACAGCCAGATGGGCGATCTGCAAAGCATGGACGACGGCATGATGCAGCCCGCCGCGCCGACCGAAAGCCGCACACCGATCCCGGCGCTGACTGACGCCGACCGCGCCGCCGTGTTCACCAGTCACGCAGGGCATCAGGTGCACGACAGCGCCATCAACACTTACTTCCTCGCCGACAAACTCGAATGGCAGGACGCCGACGACGCCAGCACGCTGGCCTGGGATTTGTCCGGCTGGATCGGCGGCGACATCGATCGGCTGTGGCTGCGCTCCGAAGGCGAACGCAGCAACGGCAAGACCGAAGACGCGGAAATCCAGGCGCTGTGGGGTCACGCGATTTCGCCGTGGTGGGACGTGGTCAGCGGCGTGCGCCAGGACTTCAAACCCGGCGCTCCGCAAACCTGGGCCGCGTTCGGCCTGCAAGGCATGGCGCTGTACAACTTCGAAGCCGAAGCCACGGCCTTCATCGGCGAAAACGGCCAGAGCGCGGTGCGGCTGGAGGGCGACTACGACATCCTGCTGACCAATCGACTGATCCTGCAGCCGACCGCCGAACTCAACGTCTACGGCAAAAACGACCCGCAACGCGGGATCGGGTCGGGCCTCGCGAACACCGAAGCCGGATTGCGACTGCGCTATGAAATCCGCCGCGAATTCGCGCCCTACATCGGCGTGACCTGGAACCGCACTTACGGCCACACCGCCGATTACGCACGGGAAGAAGGCGAGGATCGCAGCGAAGCGCGACTCGTCCTCGGCGTACGGCTGTGGTTCTGAATTCCATCAAAAACAACACCGAGGTCTTGCATGCGCACATTGAAAATCTCCCTCGTCATCGCCAGCGGTTTGCTCCTGAGCACACTGGCCCAGGCCCATCCGAAACTGCTGTCGTCGACTCCGGCCGAAGGTGCCGACGGCGCGGCGCCCGGCAAGATCGAGCTGCGTTTTTCGGAGGATCTGCTGACCCAGTTCTCCGGCGCCAAACTGGTGATGACCGAAATGCCCGGCATGGCCCACTCGCCCATGCCGATGAAAGCCAAAGTCAGCGCCGGCAGCGACCCAAAAACCATGCTCGTCACCCCGCTCTCGCCTCTGCCGGCCGGCACCTACAAGGTCGAATGGCGCGCGGTGTCGTCGGACACGCACCCGATCACCGGCAACGTCACGTTCAAAGTGAAATGAGTGATGGCTGAACTGATCAACATCCTCCTGCGTCTGGCGCTGTATGTGGATTTGCTGCTGTTGTTCGGCCTGGCGTTGTTCGGGCTGTACAGCGCTGACGCGGTGCTGCGGTTTCGGCCGATGCTGCGCGGGATGGCGTTGATCGGGGCACTGCTGTCAGTGGCGAGTCTGGTGCTGATGACCCGCGCCATGAGTGGCGAAACGGAGTTCGCGGCGCTGTGGCCGCACCTGCAAATGATGGTGCTGGAAACCGACGTCGGGCTGGCGTGGACGCTGCGGATGATTGCGCTGATTGTCGTGATGATCTGGCCGGGATTTTGGCTGGCATCAATGGCCGGCGCCAACGCCCTCGCCTCCCTGGCCTGGAGCGGACACGGCGCGATGGATAACGCGTGGCATCTGCTCAGCGACATCCTGCACCTGCTCGCGGCGGGTGCGTGGCTGGGCGCCATGCTCGCGTTGATCTTGATGTCGCGGCTCGACGCACTGTGCAGCGAGGCGCGTATTCGATCGCTGGCGGATTCCGTCAAACGCTTCGAAGGCGTCGGCGCGGCGATTGTGCTCATCCTGTCGGTCACCGGCGTGGCGAATTACCTGTTCATCGTCGGCCCGACACTGGGCGAAATCCTGCTCGGCACCTACGGCATTCTGCTGGCGATCAAAGTTGTGTTGTTCGGGGGCATGCTGGTGCTGGCCGCGCTGAACCGCTTCCACCTCGGGCCGTTGCTCGAACAATCGTTGCGCGCCGGCCAGCATCAAGTGGCGGCAAACGCCTTGCGCCGCAGCGTGGCATTGGAGCTGGTGATTGCGTTGTTGATCGTGGCACTGGTGGCGTGGCTGGGCACGTTGAGCCCGGAGCCGGGATGACACCCGGCAAACGCATTCACTACACTGGCCCGCACTCCCACTGCACAAGCCCGATCTCCATGACAATTCCAAAAAGCACGATGATCTTCTGCGGCCTGCTGGCCATGGCCGGCGCCGCCCAGGCACAAGAGCCGACCTCGCACCTCGACACTGTTCAGCAACAAGGCCAGTTGCGCGTCTGCACCACCGGCGACTACAAACCCTACACCTTCAAACGCCCGGACGGCGGATTCGAAGGCATCGATATCGCCATGGCGCAATCCCTGGCCGACAGCCTCGGCGTCAAGATCGAATGGGTGCAGACCACCTGGAAAACCCTGATGCCGGACATGCAGGCCGGCAAATGCGACATCGGCGTCGGCGGCATCTCGGTGACCCTCGAACGCCAGAAAAAAGCCTTCTTCAGCAACACCCTCGACGTCGACGGCAAGATCCCGCTGGTGCGCTGCGCCGACCAGTCCAAATACCAGACCATCGACCAGATCAACCAGCCCAACGTGCGCCTGGTCGAACCCGCCGGCGGCACCAACGAAGCCTTCGTCCACGCCTTCCTGCCCAAGGCGCAGCTTGCGTTGCACGACAACGTGACCATCTTCGAACAACTGCTCGACAACAAGGCCGACGTGATGATCACCGACGCCTCAGAAGCCCTCTACCAACAGAAACTCAAACCCGGCCTGTGCGCCGTCAACCCGAGCCAGTTCATGCAATACGGCGAAAAAGCCTACCTGCTGCCGCGCGACGACATCAGCTGGAAACTCTACGTCGACCAGTGGTTGCACCTGAGCAAAGTCACCGGCAAATACCAGAAAGTCCTGAGCGAATGGATCGCCGTACCAACGGTTCAGTAAACCTCAGTCGTCATGCATCAGGCCGGAGCTGTACTGGTTGAAACTGTTACCGATATTGCTCCCGCCAAACTTCAACGTATTCACATTACGCGCCTGCGGCGACTGACAGTCGCTGGAGAAACAACTGGTGGTGGTCAAGCCACCGGAACCGGAACAGGCGCTTAAAACCGAGACGGTTGCGACGATCAACAGCGCTTTGAGTGGATTGTTCATGGTGTGTGGCGCTCGGGTGGGATCGGGATCTTGTAGAGGGATCGTAGGCCTGCGCGGGTGGTGGGAAGATGAAACTTGCGGGGGTTTCAGCGTGGGTTCAGGTTCGGCCTTTCACAAAGGTTTACATCGGCCTTGCAGTTCGCTCGGTATAGTTTTTTGCAACTTACGAGACCTAGAGCACACGCAATGCCGTCGAACAGCCACTTGGTAAATCCTGACCTGATAAAGATTCGACGACTGTTCACAACACCCCTCGCCAGCCTCCAGTACCCCGACGCCGCCAAGCTCAATTCCCAACTCAAAACCCTCATCACAACCCGCATGGCGCAAGATCGCAGCGGCGCCCAGCGCAGTAACGAAGGTGGCTGGCAGTCCGCGAACGACTTCCATGACTGGGGCGAAGAAGCCAGCGACGCTCTCGTGAAGTTCGCCAAAGCGTTCGCCGTGCAAATGACAGCAGTGCACAGCGAACAATTTGGACTGACCGAACCGAGTTTCGAATGGAAACTCAACGCCTGGGCCAACGTGAATACCGCAGGCCACAGCAACGCCCTCCACGGACATCCGGGCGCCTTCTGGTCAGGCGTCTACTGGGTGGACGCCGGCGGCCGAGAAGACGACCCGACCGTCGGCGGCGACCTGGAATTCGCAGACCCACGCGGCATGGTCGCCTCCACCTACAACCCCGCGCTGCGAATGCGCGTCGAAGACTGCATAACCGCAGGCTTCAGCAGCACCTGCGCTGCCAGCAGCGGTACTTTCATTATGTTTCCGTCGTGGCTGATGCATTCGGTTCGACGGTTTGAAGGGACGAGACCGCGGATTTCGATTGCGTTTAATTTTGGTGCTTGAGATGCCAAAGTTGATAGGTTGTTTACGGCTCTAAGCTTCAGAGCAAATCAATTCGATCTCGGATTGTTTGCGCGGCTTGAGAGCTACATTCCCGGCCGCCCTTAGAAGCAAGGCTGACACCATCGCATGACAGGACGTCAAAAATGGCTGAACCAACAACTCGGAAGACGCCTTCCACAAAGCGCAATTGGGCGTCAGCGACTGAGAAAGAGCGCTGCCACGTCTATTGGGCACTCTCCGACGCGTTTGTAGACAACGAGGTCAACTACGAATCCATCGCGCGCCAGACCGAAGATTACGATCCGCAAGAGATAAAGCGAATTCTCTACGAGGAAGTCGCACCTGTCTGCCATTCGAACCTTGAGACAGTGATCACGATGATCTGGTCTGCTTTCAACCTTGAACAACTAACGTCTGACATCAGGGAAAATCTGAAAGCCCGAGAGCGCAGCCGTTATCGACGCCAAATAGACAAACTGCTGATATGTTGGCTTGAGTTCCGATATCGCTACATATGGAAAGAAATCTCCAGGCACTATCGAAAATAATCTGAGCTGTGTGCAAATTCTCTAGATTCACCGCCAACGTTCCCAACATCAGCAATTGCGCAATGCCGATGGCGGTTTTGCGGTGGGCGGGTTCCAGGGTGGCGGCGAAGTTGTTGAGCATTTCGGAGGCTGATCCCAGGGATTCGCTGGCGTTGGCGAGCAGGGATTCGGTGTCGTAGGCCGGGTTAGCGAAGTACATCGGATCGTGTTGGGTGTGACTGCCCATGATCCGCTGCTGGGCGTGAGGTAGTGATCGCGGGCGCGTGCTGCGGCTTCGTGCAGGGTTTGTGAATCGGGAAATTTGTAGGGGGAAATCGGATCGGTTTCTGGTGGGTTCGGTGTAGGTCATGGATGAATCCTCTAACGCGATTACATCACCCTTCGCTACCAAACGTTGGATGGCGGCCATACGCGGGTTGGTAGACCGGTCGCACTAGAACCCGGCGCCCACGAATGAGCCCCACGCATGACCACCATGAAATCCGAGCCCTGAGAAAGGACTGCTCACGGTGAAGCCATGAATCTAGACACGAAGCAGGCTACCAAACCCGGTCACTGGTTTTCAGCGACGTAGAGACGATAAAACCCACCTGTTAGACGCACAAGCCGGCGGATTCTGTCTTAGGTTTAGGGGGTGACGCAAGTTGGTGTAGGGTTCATGCGCTGACATAAGGAATCACTTAAACAATTGCAATTTCATTGTTTAGGCTTCTCTGAGAGATATAGATGTGGACATCCAATACGATATATGTAAGCTCAAGCACACTACCCCCACCGCACCGAGCTTCTCAGAGCGATTAGCCGCTCATGGGAAAGCTTTTGTTGCTTCGGGTGCCGATAAATTACCTGCTCCGTGAGGGCTCAAGATAAAAAATTGCAACTCACCTCTGCAGTACCTTACGGCTTAGAGTCATCTAAGACTTTAGTCTTGGTAGACAAGAACTATGCGAACAAAAATAAGTGGCACCTTGCCATTTCCTAAAAATTCGCTCAAAATTTGATACGCAAATTGGATCCAATGAGCGAAGAGAATGACAACACGATCGCAGAAATTTATAAATGTAATAAATACCTTAGGTCCTTTAGCAAGCGGTGCCAACTCAAGAGACGGTTGGCCTGGTACGTTTTACGTCCAGCTTTCGAACCAACAGCTACCTATTGCACTACATGTATCAAGCATATCACCACACAGCCGGGCGCCTTATGAATTGCGCTTTCAAAATCCTGCTGGTGAAAACAGAGTAGTTTCAGATGAACTTGGTACAGCATTACCTATACTTCTTGGAATTGACGACACTCAAATTAATCAAATATATGTAGCCACCGATGGTAGGAGCCGTGTAGGACGGGCAACTAGATTCTCGGTGCTTTTTCATCAAAGAATCATCAGCGAGGCTCGAAGAAACGGCTGGGCTACTTATACTTCATCCACTGGAGAAAAAGTATGCGCTTTTGTCCCCATGCTATTACCTGCTTTCATTGAGCAAATCATTCAAAACGAAGACATCCCTCCAAGTGAAATTGCTGAGATGGCTATAGCATCTGGCGTAATGGATCCACAGACCGATATTAACTATCAAGCATGGGCAGGCCTAAGAGCCACAAAAGCGATTAATGTCCTCACACGAAAGGCTGGAGCGGGAAAGCGTATTCGAAGAGCTTACGGAGACCAGTGCGCTATGTGTGGCTTGGGATCGGGGCTTATCCAAGGCGCTCATATTTATCCAGTTGAAGCACCTGGGTCAACTGATGAAATTTGGAATGGATTAAGCCTGTGCTACAACCATCACAAGGCATTTGATCTTCACTTGATTGGAGTCATCCCACATACTAATGAAATTATTCTACATCCATCACTTCGAGAGGATGCACGATACAACCATGGGACCGCTAATTTTGTAAACTCGACGTGGACTCATTTAAGAGTACCAGACCAGGCACGACACCAGCCTAATGCACAAATGTTTTTAGAGCGATACTCATATTTTTCCGAACTATATAACTGGATGTAAAAAGCAAGCATGGCCGCCGACGGCGACCATGCTTAATACCGGCTAATTATCAAAAAACACAGATTAAACTTCTACAGCAACAGCTTCTTCTATCGCTGTAAACTTCACCTTACTTTCCACCATTGCTTTGGGAGACAGCAATGGGAAAGGATATGTACAAAGCACTCGACCTTTTCCAATAATAGGATGACTTTGAGAGGTTCTAATATCATACCTTAGCTCCCTCATAGCCTCTATTAAAGACTCAAGCTCCTTCCTAGTCACATGCAAACTAGACATTAGCGATTCCTCTGTTAAGAAATCGCCACAATTACGTGTCTGCCCAAAAAACTCGACAGCACGCAACAAGGGCGAGTCGCTATCCCTAGTTACTACAGTCTCAACATCAACTACATCACCTCGATTAGCATAATGACCATATATATCAATCAAGGTAAAAAACTTCGACCGTTCAACCAGCCCTACTTCAATCTCTTTCCAACAACTAAAAATATCGTCTACACGCCGCACATTAGCAGAAAGCGACAAGCTTTCGAAACTAGGCAGATACTTCTTCAACCCAGACAATCTAATCTCAATATGAATCAATGACCTCCCAACATTCGAACATTCGTCCATATCGAGACGTATATGGCTCCCCCCCTCGGTCAAAACCAGCTGAGAATACTGCAAAATATCTTTACCAGGCTTCTTAGCCAGAACCTCCCGCTTATACCTATTGCCCCTAACTATATAAGACTTAGTAGTTTTAGGAGCTACCGCAACGGGGTCCAAATAATTAGTTAAGGATCCATACTTACTCTTTATTGCTTCAGCAGCTACAACCTTGAAAGATAAGCTCCTTTCTCTCTGACGCTGTCGAAAGCTCGATTTAAAAAGAAGTGGACGCGATTGAAATTCCCCACTGCTTTCAAAAGAAAAAATCTGTTCTTTAACACTCATTGCAATGCAATAAGCGAGCCGTGGAGGTACAGAGTTTCCAATTTGCTCAACGCACTGCCCGTAAGACCCCTCAATGATATACTCATCAGGAAACGATTGAAGGCGTTTTAATTCGTCAACCGTAAAGTGCCGGCTATTCCAATGGAAGGGTCCTGTGAACTTTCCCGGACTTGCTTTAAGAGTACGACAAGGCTCATGCCTGTTAACTTTATACAAAAGATCATGAAATTTAGAGCGCCATGCAAAAACGGGTTCTGGATGCCCCATTTCAGCAGTGAAGTAAGCATAGTTCAGCCCTTCTGGAACATCCGGCAATAAATGCCCATATAAACCACCCAGCCCTGCACTTGGTTTCTCACCAGGAATCTGAAGATCAAATATTGCCTTTTCTACAGAAACCAATGGTTTTCCACTCACAGAATCCGGCCCATGGGTAGGCATAGGAAACTTAAAATCTCCTGCTTTCACACCAACCATCACCAACCGTTCTCGATGTTGAGGAACACCGTAATCTGCCGCATCTATTACTTCAGCATGAAGATCATATCCATGCTCAGAAAACGCCTTTACTATTTGTCGCCAAGGCTCTCCGTTGTTGGCTCCCGGCAACCCATAAACGTTTTCAAAAACAAAAACCCGAGGTTTTATTACATCCAGAATATGACAGTACTCTTCATACAACTGGCCCCTTAGGTCTTGAGTTCCAATAACTCCACCAGAACGGCGACCAGCAGCAGAAAATGTCTGACATGGAGGACCGCCGATAATGCATTCAATGCCGTAGTCCTTGTAAAGACCAGGATCAAACTTACGTATATCTAGATTATGAACTACTGTATCCTTATCAAAAAGAATACCGCGCTGTTTATTAGATTCAAGCGAGCGACAATATTTAGCCTCTAACTCTACACAGGCAACAATTTTAAACCCTGCCATATGAAAGCCAACATCAAGCCCTCCTGCACCAGAAAACAAACTTAATGTCTTTATATTACGCATCATCAGCCCCAATTAAAAACAACACCAAACTAAACCTACAATAACTGTCATTTTATACTATTTTCACATCTAAAGCGAGCGAACAAAATCAAGATATATTAGACAATTAAAAATTATATAGCACCGTTAACGCGCATTTTTGATTCAAGGAATATCAAATGATTACAGACTGTACAAATATACAGTACAGACATCCCCAGTCAACTCAAAATCATTGCTACACCGACCAGTGGTAATAGACATCATTATTTATGTGCAGAATGGTTTCCCAATGTATTTGGCCTATGGTCCGCAGACATCGACCTGATAAACTCCCTTTTCCTTTTCAATTTTGCCATCCAATGTATTTAAAGACACCCCCACTCTCCCGCCGTTTCTCCGTCGCGCCGATGATGGATTGGACTGACCGCCACTGCCGGTACTTCCTACGCATCCTGTCGAAAAACGCCCTGCTCTACACCGAGATGGTCACCACCGGCGCGCTGCTCAACGGCGATCACGAGCGTTTCCTTCGTCACAATGAAGCCGAGCACCCGCTGGCGTTGCAGTTGGGCGGTAGTGTTCCGTTGGACCTCGCCGCCTGTGCGCGCATGGCGCAGGAGCACGGTTACGACGAGGTGAATCTGAACGTTGGCTGCCCGAGTGATCGGGTGCAGAACAATATGATCGGGGCGTGCCTGATGGGGCATCCGCAGTTGGTGGCGGATTGTGTGAAGGCGATGCGTGATGCGGTGTCGATTCCGGTGACGGTGAAGCATCGGATCGGGATCAATGGGCGGGACAGTTATGAGGAGCTGTGCGATTTCGTCGGCACGGTGCGGGATTCCGGGTGCACGAGTTTTACGGTGCATGCGCGGATTGCGATTCTGGAGGGGTTGTCGCCGAAGGAGAACCGGGACATTCCGCCGTTGCGTTATGACGTGGCGGCGCGGTTGAAGGCGGACTTTCCGGAACTGGAGTTCATTCTGAACGGCGGGATCAAGACGATGGAGGCCTGCCACGAGCATTTGCAGACTTTTGACGGGGTGATGCTGGGGCGCGAGGCGTATCACAATCCTTATCTGCTGGCCGAGGTGGATCAGCAGTTGTTCGGCAGCAGCGCGCCGGTGATCAGCCGGGCCGAGGCGCTGGCGCAGTTGCGGCCTTATATAGCCGAGCATTTGCTGGCCGGCGGCGCGATGCATCACATCACCCGGCATGTGCTGGGCCTGGGCACCGGGTTCCCGGGGGCGCGCAAGTTTCGTCAGTTGTTGTCGGTGGATATCCACAAGGCCAAGGATCCGCTGGCGTTGCTGGATCAGGCGGCGGAGTTGCTGGCCGGGCGTTGAGGCCCGACCTGCGCGGTTGAGGTCAGGCGGCTGCGGCCGCCGTCCAGTTCACCCAGCCAAACTGCCAGGTGGCGAGGATCAGCAAGCCGAAGGCGATGCGGTACCAGGCGAAGGTGGCGTAGCTGTGGTTCGCAATGAACTTCAGCAGGCCGCGCACGGCGATCATTGCGAAAATGAACGCTACGACGAAGCCCAGGGCGAAGACTGGCAGGTCGCTGCTCTGGAACAGTTCGCGGTACTTGTAGCCGGAATACACCGCAGCGCCGACCATGGTCGGCATCGCCAGGAAGAACGAGAACTCCGTGGCGGCCTTGCGTGACAGGCCGAACAGCAGACCGCCAATGATGGTGGAACCGGAGCGCGAAGTGCCCGGAATCATCGCCAGACATTGCACGCAACCGATCTTCAGCGCGTCAGCCCACTTCATGTCGTCCACATGGTCGACACTCACTACATGATCCCGCTGCTCGGCCCACAACATCACGATGCCGCCCACCACCAATGCAACGGCAACGGTGATCGGGTTGAACAGGTATTCATGAATCGTGTCGGCGAATAACACGCCGAGAATGACCGCCGGGAAAAAGGCGATCAGCAGATTGCGGGTAAAACGCTGGGCATTATTCTGGGTCGGCAGGCCTTTGACGATCTCGAAGATCTTCGGGCGAAACTCCCAGACCACGGCCAGAATGGCGCCCAGTTGAATAATGATGTTGAACGCCATGGCGCGTTCGCCGCCGAACTCCAGCAAGTCGGCAACAATAATCTGGTGGCCCGTACTGGAAATGGGCAGGAACTCGGTCAGGCCTTCTACCGCCCCAAGAATCAGCACCTTGAACAAGGTCAGTAAATCCATTAATCCTCCGTCGGCACGCTCTTTGAGGGCGCGCCGTTAAGTGCATTCAGGCATTGAGTATCTGAAGTAAAACAATTGGCAGATGCACACCCATTGCCCGACTCGGGGACGGAGAATATGTCTTATCAAAAGCCACGCTCAAGGCATGTTAATAAACGTCCGTGTGTGAACTTGTTGGTGTTATAGCTAAAAATCACATCGCCCCTTAAAATGTGATCCACCTCACACTCCCTGTACTGGCGTCCAAATGGGTAGTGGCCAAGGGACATAAAAACAGGTCGCCACAATTACAAAATAGTGGCACCATTGCACATTGCCACCATCTAACGAGCCCTCTTTCGTTAGTTCAGAGCCCCGAGAAAAGCAACTAAAAGCTTGAAAAGCTTAATTATTGTTAGAAAACTCGGGAGCCACGTCTAAAATCCGCGCAAATGTTACCAATTGTCAGTCACAGATGAGAACCGGTGCTTTAACATCCCGATGTCAGCACCTTTTCGAGTCAATGCATGATGCTCACAGGTAACTTAGCGACTAGAAGCCCGCGCCGCACAAGCGACGAACCAGGTGTTCTCACTCTGGGTCGTACCCGTGGCGTGGCTGAACACTTTAGCGCGCTAATCGCGAAGCATGTGCAGACTGATCTGGCCATTGAGGCCGACTCTTACGCTAGTTCATATCAGCAAAATGAATATCACGACTTGTATCGTGCCATATTCATTGTCATCGACAGCCCTCAGGCACTCGAAGACAACCTGGCACGGGTGGAAAGCCTGCGCAGTGACAACTTGAAGCCGATCATTTGTGCGGTAATCACCGGGCGCGGCGCCTTCAACAAGATCAAGTACTTCCTGGCCGGTGCCGACTTCTGTATCAAACTCAATACCTTGTCCGATGAAAGCGGTGAGCTGCTGGGCGAGTTCTTCAACAGTGAAGAATGGCAGCGTGATATCAGCCTGGTGCTGGACCCCACCCGCATCTGTCTCTCGGACACCAGCAAGAAACTCGATATCTCCTTTGCCGAAATGAAGATCCTGCAAGCCTTTGCGCAGACCGGCAATCACATTCTCAGCCATGATGAAATCGCCAGCATCATGGGGCTCAACACCCATTTCTACGATCCTCGGGCGCTGGAAAAATCCATCAGCCGCTTGCGTGGGAAAATCAAGGACGTGTACGGTACGAACGCCATACAGAGCATTCGCGGGTATGGCTATCGTCTGATGAGGGGGTTGATCTCGACCGCCTGATTCAGGGAATCACTCTTTTGCAGCTTACGAGGGAACGTCTGATGCAACGCACTAAATATCCGATGTCTCACTGTTTTAACTGCGTCACATATCTAATAAAAAGCTGTCAATTGCATGAGCGCTGCAACACTTAAACATAACAATAAACCATTACTCTAAAAGCAGACCGAGTGGAACTTATCGAGGGCCATCATTGGGCCCAGACCCTGCCCGTCGATTATTTCCGAGGAAAACATTGCTCGCCTGCCCATTATTTTTTCGCCAAATTTGGTGTGTACTTTAGGAGAGAGACATGGAAACCAGCACAACCCTCCCAAGAAAATACTTTGTTGTCGTGACTAATAGCTCGGCGTCGCAACGTGAACTTGAGAACATCCTCTCCAGCGAGCGTTTCAATTCGTTTGGCACGTCCCAGGCACAAATGTTTATTGAAGGTGTTGCTTCGCCCTCTTCCACTCCGATGCTGATGGAGTTCACTTACCCACGCGGCACAAGGAAGCATGTCGCACGTAGCATCGAACATGATACCCAGCGCATATTGGCCACTCTCGAATCGGAATGGCTGGCCGCACAATCGGCGCATTCGTTCCACAGTTCCACGGCCATGTCCGAAGACCCCACTGACACTTCCGGAACGATCGAGTCCGACGCGCCCTGCACAGAAGCCTGGCACCTGGACAATGATCAGGGTGCATTGACGAAAGAGGGTGTCGAAATCAGTCTCACCGGGCTCGAAACCGCACTGGTCCGTAAAATGCTCCACCATGAAGAACGTGTTGTCAGTCGGGACGATCTGATCCTCAGCATCGGCCGCGAGCCGGAGCAATACCGGGGACTGGAAATGTGCCTGAGCCGTCTTCAAGACAAATTCAAGAACGCCAGCAACGGTGAACGATTGTTTCGTGCCGTGCGCAATCGCGGTTATTGCCTGATCCAGGAAGTTGTTGCCTAAACAACATCCCCCACTACAAGACAAACAGATACAAGTGCGATTACAAAAATAAAAAAGCACTCTGTTTGGTTTCACCCCTCCCTGGTTATACCCGCCTCCTGACCCCACCTACGATAGCAAACACAAGATTGATTATTCACCCCCTGCCTTTCGACCTTTTCTAACGTTTGAATATTTGAAATTTAAATAAGTTGGCACTGTGCCATCTTGTTAGAACTCGTCAGACAGCATCCCCGGCAATAACTTAGTCTATTGACTGACGACAGTTCCGCATACCGGCGTTGTTACCTCAGGACACTGGCTCAAACAACAATAACAAGTCTGCTTAACAACTCGGTTTTCTACTGTCGAAACCTGAATGGACATCTTTTGGGGATATCGTATGGATCTTTCTCTTCGTATCAATCGAAACACCGGCCTCAAGGGACTGACCTTTTGGGGCCAATGGGCGCTTGCACAGAGTTTCATTGTTTCACTGTTGTTCATATTGGCCGAACAGCACACGGGCACCGTCGAGTTCTACTATCGGATGTGCACGATCCTGGCGGTACTGGCCTCGGTGCCGGCTTATACCTTCAGCGGCGCGTACCGAAAGCGAGACAATTACCTGACCGGATTGGGTCGACTGTTCGTGGGCTGGTTCATGACCATGGCCGGGCTGGCGTTCATCGCCTTCATCTGCAAGGCCGATGCGCTGTTTTCCCGCCAGGTGATTCTTGAGTGGGCGGTGTACGGTTTCCTCGGTCAGGCGCTGCTGTACGCACCACTGCATGCGTTCTCGAAGTTCTACCAGCGTTCGCGCAAAAGCGAACACAAGACCCTGATCGTCGGCACCGGCGAACTGGCTCTGGGTCTGGCGAAGAAGTTGAGCCAGCACGAAAACCTGCCGCTGGTCGGCCTGGTCAGCAACGGCGACAAGCCTTCTCTGGAAGCGGACGCCCCGCGCGTCGTCGGCGCTCAGGACGAATTGCTCGAGCTGATCCAGACCCACGACATCCGCCGCTTGTACATCACCTTGCCGCTGTCGGAAGCCGCCAACATCGAAGCCATGTACGTCGATCTGCTGGATGCCAACGTTGACGTGGTCTGGGTGCCGGACCTGAACAGCCTGACGCTGCTCAACCACTCGGTGAAAGTCGTGGACGGTCTGCCGGCGATCTACCTCAACGAAAGCCCGCTGACCAGCCGCCCGACCGCTGCGCTGAGCAAAAGCCTGGTGGAAAAAGCCGTCGCCCTGCTGGCCATCATTCTGTTGAGCCCGGTGCTGCTGGCCGTGGCTCTGGCGGTGAAGCTCACTTCGCCGGGCCCGGTGTTTTTCAAGCAGGATCGCCACGGCTGGAACGGCAAGGTGATCAAGGTCTGGAAATTCCGCTCGATGCGCGTGCACGATGACCGTGACGTCAAACAGGCCAGCCGCAACGATTCGCGCATCACTCCGGTCGGTCGCTTTATCCGTCGCACTTCGCTGGACGAGCTGCCGCAACTGTTCAACGTGCTGCAAGGCCACATGGCACTGGTCGGCCCACGTCCGCACGCCGTGGCGCACAACAACTACTACTCGGGCAAGATCCTCGCTTACATGGCCCGTCACCGAATCAAACCGGGCATCACTGGCCTGGCGCAGATCAGCGGTTGCCGGGGTGAGACGGACACTCTCGACAAGATGGAAAAGCGTGTTGAGATCGATCTGAAGTACATCAACAACTGGTCGCTGTGGCTGGATGTGAAGATCCTGGTGAAGACGCCGTTCACCCTGCTGTCGAAGGATATTTACTGAGACGCAGGACTTGAGAAGGCAACACCGCAAGGGGACGAAAGTCCCCTTTTTTGTGGGCGGGATTTGGGGGTTGGCGGAGGGCTCTGCGGCCAAAGAGAGTCTGATGTTTTGATGTCGGCTGAGCGGACGCCTTCGCGGGCAAGCCCGCTCCCACAGGGATTAGGGGAATGCTGAAGATTGCGACCTCACTCGATAACCTGTGGGAGCGGGCTTGCCCGCGAAAGCGCCGGATCATTCACCATCAGGTTTGAACCTAGAACACACCAACTCCCCAGCAATGATGGCTAGATCAAGCCCCCCTTCACCACAAACAAAAACGGGAGCCATCAGGCTCCCGTTTTAACTCCCCCCTCTCCCGAACCTACTCGGTAATCTTCCCGAAGTTCCGGTAAAACATGTCCCCTTCCCGACTGTCCGTCATCGAATGCAGCTGGAAGCTGCGATTGAGCCTCGCGCCACCGTCACGGGTCAGCGGTGCCCACACCAGGTTGGCGCGGCGCATGGTCGACATGCTCATCATTTCGTCGAACGGAATCGACAGGTACAGCCCCTTGTCGAAACTACCCTCGCCATACTCGGCGCTGCCGGCGGTGGTGATCGTCGCCCAGGCGCCAAAGCGCACGCCGTTGAAGAACTCGCGAGAGATATCCACCGTGCCGCCAAAGTCGCCCGCCAGGTAACGCCCGACGCTGACCGCGGCAAGCGTGTCGAATGGCAGGTCGGTGTAGCCGGTGATGTGGCCGGTCCAGACCGAGTAATCCTGCAGGCCGAAACCCTGGTCGAATTCACGCTGACGCACGTAGTTCAGGTCCGCACCGATCGACCAGCGCTTGCCGGTCGGACGAAACAGCACCTCGCCCCCGACCCCGGCGAACATCGATTCCAGATAACCGCCGTAGACCATGCCGTACAAATCCTTGTCCAGTTGCTCGGCGTGGCTGACCTGGAACAGCGGCATGGTGGTGTCCGACGTGGTCAGGTACTGACGCAAGTCGGTGCGCACACGCGGCAGGCCGCTGGGCGCGTCGTAGGTGAACTTGTCGAAGTTGTTGATCAGGTTCTGACTGAGCAAACCGTTCCACCAGGTGTTGCGGTTGAAGCGGTACTCGGCGTCCAGATCGGCAGTGAACTGATAGAGCAAACCATCGGGGCCGCCGACGTTCTGTTTGAAGCCCAAGCCGACGCCGTAATTGAAGTGCTGCGGCGCTTCGGTGTAGAGGGTTTTCTCGTTGCGCGGCATCGCCGGGTTGATCTCGGTGGTGCGGTGCAGCGACTCCAGCGGCTCCTCATTGTTGAGCACTTCGCGGAAGGTCTGCCGGGGCACGCTGGTTTCTTCCAACGGCAGATCGTAGCGCTTGTTGACCACGGTGAACCAGTCGATGTCGTCGTTGACGCTGTTGTCGAGAATACGGCTCGCGCGGCCGACAGCCTTGGGCGAATGGAAATAGCGCTGCTGCTCGCCGTACACGATCAGTTCGGAATCGCGCTGGGTGATGCGCTCGACCTTGTAACCAGCGTTCTGCTGCAAGCGGCGCGACACGTCGGCCCAGTTGACCTCCTCCATCGTCGTGGACGGAGCCTTCGCCGGCAACGGTTCGGCCGGTGGATCGAAGGTCTTGGCCGGGGCCTTGCGGCTGACGAAGTTGGTGTGGAACGTCACGCCGAACATCGCCGTGTTGCCCCGCTCCCACGCGGCACTCAGGTCGAGGGAATCGGTCACCTTGAACACCGCGCCGAGGTTGATCGGCGAGTCTTGCTTGATGATGTTGTCCTTCGGCTCGTGCTTGTAGTCGTTGCCTTCGTATTCGAGTTTCAGGCTGAGGCGATCCCAGGGTGTCTGGTAACTCACGCCGCCGAAAAACGCAGGCTTGCCGCGAAAGTACGACCCGGCGTTGACGTCACCGGTGCCTTCCAGGTCCGGGCGGGTCTTGAAGCGATCACTGGCCCAGCCCAACGGGTTGTCGAAGTCGCCGCGATTACCGATGTAACCCCAGGCGATGCCGGCGCTGAAGTCGAAATTGTCATAGCGCTTGTTGGCCACGAAGAATTCACTGGCAAACAAACCGGTACCACCGATGTCTCGAAAGCCCAGCGCCACTTCCGGCGCCCAGTGGCTTTCCTGCCACAGCCGGACCTTGGCGTCGACCGCCTTGTCCTTATAGCTCTGGCTGCCACTCAGCGCTTCGGAACCGTACGGACGGTTGGTGATGGCGGTGTAGCGAAACGAACCTTCCAGCCAGTCGAGCGGCTGCAGCGAAACGCTGTATCGGCTGTACGGTTCGGTGCGGTTGGCGTTGACGCTCAACTCACCGGCGGGCGACATGCGTGCGGTCGGGGTCTGCAACAGACCGACGCCGCCGAAGTCATTCTGGGTAATGCGTGGCTCGGCATGCACCAGGCCACACGGCAATAACAACACAGCTGCAAAACGCAAATTCAACGAACCACCTCAGCCAACTGCGTGGCAATCAATTCGGCCAACTGCTGATTCAGTTCAGGGACAGGCGGATCCAGATCATCGTTTTTCACCGGCACCAGAATCTTGCTGCCGGCCACGGGCATCTGCCCGCTCTCGCGGTTCCAGTGGGCGATGCCGACCCGCCGCGATTCGCCGTTGGGCTGGATCAGCCACAGATAGTCGGCATCGGCGTCGGCCTCCAGCAACGTGCAGCCCTGCAGGTATTCGCGAGCCTCCTGCAACGGCTGGTAAGGCAGGCGGCACGGCTCGGCGACCGCGCCCAGCACTTCGACTTCGTCGACCCGTTTCGGGTAGATCAGTTGATCGCCATCGTCGAGACGAATGTTGTGGGCGAAACCGACCTCCACCGCCACCGGATCGAGATCGGCAATCTGCCGCCCGGTCACCGGCATCTGTCGGACCTGCTCGGCCAGGCGCTGTGCCAGCGCCGCTCGGCTCGGCTTGTCGAACAGCATGGCCATGCGTTGCAGCACATCCAGATCGAACAGCACGCCGACCTTCAGCCGCGTCTGTTCTTCCAGCAGCGACTGACGCAACAGGACGCCTGCCAGCCAATAGCCTTCGGCATTCGGTACGGCCTCACCGATCACATCGCGCAAACGCCCGCCCGCCGGCAATTCGATCGGGCCCGGGTTGGCGACATCACCGCTGACGATGACCGCTGCCTCGCTGATCCCGGTGAGTAACATCAAGCACGCCGAGAGCGCTCTGAGCCGCTTCACGGGATATGCCTGCGGTCAGGGGTCAGCTGCACGATCCTGACCCGCAACTGCGAGGTCAGTTGCTGTTCACTCTGCACAATGAAACCGTCCACCGGATCGACCCAGTAACGATTGGTCGCGCGCAGGCCGATGGCCGGCGCGTCAATCTGCTCATCGACACGCAGCACGGTGTATTCCTTGTCGAGAATCTCGAGGGTTTCGAGGGCGCGGCGGGAGAAGCGGCTGTTGAGGATGATCCCGACTTCCTGGCCCTTGTAGAGGTCGATCCAGCGGCGGCTGGTGTAGCCGTCGGTGATTCGGTGCAGACCCTGTTTGAACGGCGAGTCATCAGACAGGCGCGTGCCGTCAAGATCACCCTCCGCGCCCAGGCCGATGCTGCGCATGGCCAAGCCGTCGCGCATCAGCAGCACCTGCTTGCCGGAGGCGACCCAGAACTGCAGATCCTCACGCTCGCGCACCAGCGCCAGCACCCCGGAGCCGGACGGCGTGGTCAGTTTGAGCTGGGGATACTTGACCCCGGCCACCTGCTCCGCCGACACATCGAGCTCATCCGGCCCGATGACCGACGCCTTGAGGTTGTTCAACGAAGCGCTCATCAGCGGATTGCAGCCACTCAACAAAACGGCCGCCATCAGGCACACGCCCACTTTCAACGTTTTCACAGTCGGCGGCCTTATTTGCTGTTGTTACTGTATTCGCTCCAGTTCTTCGCAGCGGAAGCCCCCGTCCCGACAATCGATGCCGACGGCACCAACTGGCTGATCAGGCGATTCCAGCGAGTCACGTTGGCAGGCCCGACATAGACCACGTCCTGGGGCCGCACTTCAAAGTGCGAGGCGAGCGCCATGGCGGTCGGCGACTCGGCTTCCAGCTGATAGATTTTCGCCGGCTCGACATCGAGGTTTTCCACCCCGCGAATCACGTACACGGCGTTGCCGTTGGAGGTGGTCTGGCTCAAGCCACCGACCGAACCGAGCACGTCGGACAGGTTCATGGTGGCGGTCTTGAAGCTCAGCGCACGGGGCTGGTTGACCTCGCCCATCACGTAGATGCGCTTGTTGTCGTTGTACGGGAGATACAGCTGATCGCCACCCTTGAGGTAGACGTTCTGCAATTCGGAATCCTGCTGATTGAGGGCGTCGAGATTGAGCGGATAGACCCGCCCGTTGCGCGTCAGCATCAGCCCCGACAAATCGGCATTGTTGGTATCGACACCGGCCGACCCGAGGGCTTCGACCACGCTCAGCGGGTTGGTCGAAATGGCCTGGGGGCCGGCCTTGGCCACGGCGCCCGAGACCACGACTTTCTGGCTGGCGAAGCGCAGCACCGCGACATCCACTTGCGGCTCGGCAATGAACGCCGAGAGGCGTTGCTCGATGTCCGAACGCAGCTGCTGGATGGTTTTGCCGGCGGCCTGGACTTCCTTGATGTACGGGTAATACAACGTGCCGTCGGAGCGCACCAGACGGCCGTTGGCATCGATCTGCTGCTGCGCACCCGAGGGGGCGGTCAGCTCGGGGTGATCCCAGACCGTGATGTACAGCACATCGTTGCTGCCGATGCGGTATTCGGCCGGGGTCGCCAACAACTCCGCCGGCACCGACTCACGCTTGTACGTGGCCCGGTTCATGGCGATGAGCTTGGGGGTGATCTGAATGAGTTCGACCCGGCTGCTTTCGCTGGCGCCCTGGCGCGTGATGCTACTGGTGCTCAGGTACTGGCCGGGGGAGAACATGCAACCTTGCAAAGCGAAACTTGCCAACAATAAAAGCGAAAAACGACGGGTCATAATGGCACTACGCTATTCAAGGGCGAATCCAAAAACAAAGTCACCCGACTTTCGTCGGGCGACCTTGTACTGCACCAACAGATACTTCAGTTAGTTGTGCGTGCCGGTTGTACCCGTGGTACCGGTGGTACCCGTTGTACCGCCGTTGGCACTTCCACCACTGTTGGACGCCGCTACAGCACTGGCGACCATGGCAGTACTGGCAGCAGGCGCTGTAGAAGCCGCGACACTGCCAGATACATTGGTCACTGCTGTAAGCGGCGCTTCAGCTGCGGAGGCCCAGTTGCTCAACATCGTCAACAGGGCGATCGCCATCACTTTCTTCATATCAACTCCTTTCTAACATCGCACCTAACATCGGGTGTTCGTTAGAGGTGGTAGAGTTCAAGTCGCAAAAAGCGCGAACAAGATCCGTTGTTCTTTCACAGTCTTACCCAACTGATAAAAGTCGAACGGCAGGTTTATATCTACGGACTTGCAAAAGGCATTGCCAGTCTAATTTCCCGACGATATCTAACAACCTGACTGAAACTAACATTGCACTAAAACGCCATCATCCCTGATAACCCCGTGGATGATTCGATTGCCAGCGCCAGGTGTCGGTGACCATGTCCTGCAAGTTGCGCGTGGCTTTCCAGCCGAGTTCCTTCGCCGCCTTGGAGGCATCGGCCCAGCTCTCGGCAATATCCCCGGAACGCCGTGGCATCACCCGGAACGGCACTGGCTGCCCGCAGGCCTGCTCAAAGGCCCGCAGCACCTGCAACACGCTGTAGCCGTCGCCGGTGCCGAGGTTCCAGGTATGAATGCCGGTGCGGTCGGCGATCGATTGCAGGGCTTTCAAGTGCCCGTCCGCCAGATCGACCACGTGGATGTAGTCACGCACGCCGGTGCCGTCGACCGTCGGGTAATCGTCGCCGAAGATCGACAATTCCTTCAGGCTGCCGACCGCCACCTGGCTGATGTAAGGCACCAGATTGTTCGGAATGCCGTTGGGGTCTTCACCCATCTGGCCGCTGTGGTGCGCGCCGATCGGGTTGAAGTAGCGCAGCAGAGCAATGCTCCAGCGCGGTTCGGACTGGCACAGGTCGCGCAGCACGTTCTCGACGATCAGCTTGGACTGGCCGTAGGGATTGGTCGGATTGCCGGTAGGGAAATCCTCGCGAATCGGCATCTGCGCCGGCTCGCCGTAGACCGTGGCGGACGAGCTGAATACCAGCCGGAACACCCCCGCCGCTGCCATCGCCTGGCACAGCGTGATGCTGCCGCTGACGTTGGTTTCGTAGTATTCGAGCGGCTTGCGCACGCTCTCGCCCACGGCCTTGAGCCCGGCGAAATGCAGCACGGCATCGATGGCGTGCTGCTGGAAGATCCGGTCCAGCAGGGCCCGGTCACAGACATCCCCGCGAATCATCAGCGCACTTTTGCCGCAAATGGCTTCCACCGCGTGCAAGGCGGCGTCGCTGCTGTTGCAAAGATTATCCAGAACTACAACTTCATAACCTGCTTCAAGTAGTGCAAGTGTGGTGTGCGAGCCGATATAGCCGGCGCCACCCGTTACCAGAATCTTCATAGCGCGGTCCATAAGTGGGAAAAGTGCCAACTCGCGTGTCAAGCGCTGTTTGTTTAATGTGTGTCTTGATTCACACAAACAGCGCGACAACAACCAGAAACAAAAACAGTTCAATCACTGGCTATAAATATTTTTACAAGCCAAACTGTATTGCCTGGTACTTATTAGCACTCCCGCGCATTCATCACTATCAACGGATGCCGACTAAAAATAACCAATAACTGTCAAACCGACATCTCATAACATTGTCGTGTTTTACACTCATTGCTATTTGCCACTCATCTCCCGAGTCAGGTATTAAAGTACAGCTTCAATAACTTGCAACCTTTCGTTATTGCAATAAACGATGGCAGTGCGCCATGAATGACCAGGAAACTTTTATGATCCGTAAATGTTTGTTCCCCGCTGCCGGTTATGGCACGCGTTTCTTGCCGGCCACCAAAGCCATGCCCAAGGAAATGCTGCCGATCGTCAACAAGCCGTTGATCGAATACGCCGTTGAAGAAGCACGGGACGCCGGCCTGCAACACATGGCCATCGTCACCGGACGGGGCAAGCGCGCACTGGAAGACCACTTCGACATCAGCTACGAACTCGAACACCAGATTCGCGGCACCGAGAAAGAGAAATTCCTGGCCGGCACTCGCGAGCTGATCGACACCTGCACCTTCTCCTACACCCGTCAGGTGGAAATGAAAGGCCTGGGCCACGCGATTCTCAGCGGCCGCCCGCTGATCGGTGACGAGCCTTTCGCCGTGGTGCTGGCGGACGACCTGTGCCTGAACCTCGAAGGCGACGGCGTGCTCACGCAGATGATCGAGCTGTACAAGAAATTCCGCTGCTCGATCGTCGCCATCCAGGAAGTCCCGCGCGACCAGACCCACAAGTACGGCGTGATCGCCGGCGAGGCGATTTCCGAGGGCATCTACCGGGTCAACCACATGGTGGAAAAACCGGCCCCGCAAGACGCACCGTCGAACCTGGCGATCATCGGCCGCTACATCCTCACGCCGGACATCTTCGACCTGATCGCCGACACCGAGCCGGGCAAGGGCGGCGAAATCCAGATCACCGACGCCTTGATGAAACAGGCGCAGAACGGTTGCGTGCTGGCCTACAAGTTCAAGGGCTTGCGCTTCGACTGCGGCGACGCCGAGGGTTACCTGCAAGCGACCAACTTCTGCTACGAGAACGTTTACCTCAAGGGCCGCTGAGCGGCCCCCACTGATTCATTGCAGCACGCACATCCAACGAGGCAACCATGAACATTGCACAACATTCCGCAGAGATTGAACGTGAGGTGGACAACCTCGGGGTGATGAGCTGGTTATCCCGCCATCAGCCATTGCCCAGCGCCAATGGCCCGTGGCTGGGCACCCTGCTGCTGGTCGATCGCCTCGGCGTGTTTCCCTCGTCCGGGGACATACGCCGACCGATGCGCGATCCCTATCCCCTGCTCGCCCACCTGAAACGGATCTACGGCGAGCAAGCGCTGGAGGTCGATGACCGCGACGGCCTGAAAGTGATTTTCAGCGACTGGCGTTTTCGCGTGCGGATCTGCTGCAACGACCCGGCGATCATCGTCAACGTGGAAACCCGTTGCGTGACGCAGTTGATGCCGCAGAAAACCGCAGAGCTGCTGAGCCATCTGGATCTGTTCGACAACTGACGGCTACTTCGAAGTCTCGCCACAGCTGTCCTGTGGCGAGACTTTTTGCTGTCCGCCCACGACCCAACGATAGAAGTAATCGGCAATCACCCGCCCGCCTGTGGCCGGCACCGGATGAATCTTGTCCGGCCCGATCATGGCCGCCGCGTAGCGTTTGACGTCGGTGCCGAACGCGCATTGTAGATTGGCGTAACCCAGCTGTTGCTCACGGGCCCAGGGCTCGATGACCTGCGCATAAGCCGACATCGGATAGGCGCTGGAGCGGGTGGTGTCCTGACGCAGGATCAGGTTGATGCTCGCCGCCGGTTGAATCTCGCGGAGCATGCCGACCAGCCCCTGAACGTTATGCAGATACTGCTCGGGCTTCACGCCAATACCCTGATCGTTGCCACCGAGCATGATCAGGTAAATGTCTGCGGGGATCTTCGACACCACGGCTTTCCACTGCGCCTGCCAGCGCGCATCGTCGTGATAGAAATCAGCCGACGCCGCACCGGACGCTGCCAGTTTCGATACCCGAACCCCGTTTTGATCGTTGCTCAGCCACAGGCCGAACAGGGTCGGCGCGCCCTTCAGCACTTCCAGTCTGAAAGCCCAGTCGGTCGCGGACGACGTGCCGGGAAGCGGAACTTCCTGAACGCCCTCGCCTGCGAGTTTCAACGGCTGCCAGTCGGCAGAGGGTGACCAGCGATAACGCAACTCGCTGGACTCGCCGTTGCCGAGGTAGAGCAGTTTCGCCTGAGTGACGGCGGTGTTGATGGCAGGCGTCGGGCTGGCCTCGACTTGCAGCCAGGCGCCGGGGCGTCCGGTCACCGTGCGGCTGTCGGGGCTGGCTTGGCCGAGACCGGAGACCTGCCAGTCACCGCCGAAGTATTTCTCGCTGCTGCGGGTGTACTTGAAATGCGTGCCGCCCAGCGCTGCGCCGTGGTTGAAGCCGACATAACCCGGCCCGGCAAACCCGACCTCCCCGGCCACCCGTTGCACCAGTTTGTTCAGGTAGAAATCCTGCCCGGCGCTGTAGCTGTCGCCGATCACCGAGATCGACAACACCTTGCCGGCCTTGCCTTCACGCCACTGGCCAAACCGCTCGCGAGCGTCGCCGACCTGCACCACCGACGCCGCTACCGGCGGGACATCATCAACAGCCAGCATGAATCGCTTCCTTCATCGGGTCTGCGCCACCGGTGCGATGGTCGCCGCCGGTTTCTTTTTCGTCGCGGCACGTTCGCCGAGGAACAGCACGGAGGTGAAGTTGAATCGACTGAAAATCATCGACAACACCACCGGTCCGAGCAAGCCACAGGTCACGCCGCAGAACACCAGCACGCTTTCGTCTTTCACGCCGAGGCGGCCGAGGATCGAGCGCGACGTGGCGGCGAACAACACGTGAAACAGGAAAATCGCATAGGAATAACCGCCGAGCCAGGTCAGCGCCTTCGAGCGCATGTCACTCGACAGCAACGCGATGCACGACACGCAGCCCACCGTCAGGCCGATCAGGCTGCGGCGGTCGACGATCAGCTCGCGGTCCACCGACGCCACGTACAACAGCGTCACCGAGATCAGCACAAACACCAGCGGGCCGATCACCTTGAACGTCTGCTTCAGCTCGCTGACTTTCTCCTGGCCGATCATGCCCGCCACAAAGAACGGCAGCAGATAAATCGCCCCGTTGATGCCGAACGCGTCCAGCGGAAACGGCGGCAACAGGAACACCGCCGCCGCGAACGCGAATAGCAGATACAGACGCGTCGGTGTACGCAGCAACCCGCGCCATTCCAGCAGGCCGACGAACATGAAAATGATGAACACCGCCTGCAGGAACCAGAAGTGGTTGATCGGCACATAGAACGACAACAGCGCATCGATGACGCTGACGTCCTTGTTCACGCCCGGCCCCACCGCCTGCAACACCGAGAACGGCACACCCACGCAGAACAGCGGCACGATCAGGCGCCGCACCTTGCCGCTGAAGAACGTGGAAAAGTCATTGCCGCGAATCTTGTAGATGGAATAGATGTAGCCGGAAATGAAAGTGAACAGCGGCATGCGCACGTACACCATCGAATCGGCGATCACCCGGAACGGCGAGCCGATGTCGATTTTCAAACCACCGCCCAGCGGCCCGATCACGTGATAGAGCACCAGCAACAGGCACGCCAGGCCACGCAGGGTTTCGATCTCCAGGGACTTTTTCTTGCTCGACATAAAGCACCCGCCTCAATTCAGAATTCTTGATTCAACCTTCACCGGTTTGTTCGCCCGCAACATCAACCCCAGGCCCACGAACAGCACCGGCACCACCATCGAAAAGTGCCGGGCGAACGAGCCGAAGTCCGGTTCGAACAAGCCTTGAACCAGCAGGAACGCCAGCGGAATCGCGATCAGTTCCTTGGGCTTGGTCTGGATCGGCGCGCCCTTGTAATCGGTCGAGGTGATGACTTTGAACAGCAGCAACGCGGTCATGATCATCAACGCGACGAAGATCACCTGGCCCGGCCCGGACAGCAGGATCAGCTCAACGGGAAACGACAACCGGAAGAAAATGATCATCGAGTCCAGGGCCTGCGAGACGAAGTCGCTGCCGCTGAGCCACGAGACGATCAGCGATTTGGACCCCTCTTCGCCCGCCGTGCGCAGTTCGTTGTTGCTGGCGCGAATCGACGACACCGGAAAACCCAGCGCCAGCTGGATCGCCATCGCAACCGCCAGGTAGAACAGGAACAGCATCAGGAAGAAGGTCGTGCGCGAGACGTATTTCTTCATCACGCAGACGCCGACCCACGACAGCGAAAACAGAATCCAGTACGGCCGGATCAGAACGCCGTAGATCACCGCCGAGAGGAAAAATCCGCCGCGATATTTGCGCGTCAGCGAGCTGAACAGAATGCTCAGCACCGCCACCGACACGATGATTTCCTTGGTCAGGTTTTCCAGAAAAAACGAACGCACGATGCCCCACAGGCACAGGGTTCCGAAGATGGTCAGCGGCATGCGCCGGAACACCACTACGGGAATTGCCGTGAGGAAGAAGTTGCAGAACATCCCGTAGGCCCAGGCGTTGGTCAGGTTGATCCCGGTGGGCCGCAGCAGGAACGCCGAACACTCGTAGGACGAGCGATCCGGCGAGAACGGGTTCCAGAAATTGCAGTTGTCGGCCCGGGCGTAGGACGACCACAAGGTCATCGCATCCGGGCCGGGATCGCGGGGAATCAGCAGCGGCATCGCCACCGACAGAAACAGCCCGGTGAACAGGATCAGGAACGACAACGAAGAATCGAGACGGCGGCCGCGAAACTCGATGCACGGCAGTTTCAGGCCCATGACACGACAGCCTTTTTTGCGCACGTGGCACGAGTCAGCAGCGCAATCACCCCGAGCTGCACGATGATCGCAAAGACGTTGCCCCAGGCCGCGCCGTAGATCGAGTAGTGCTTGATCAGCAGGTAACTGACCGGCACTGAAACCATCAGACAAATGGCCGCGCTGGCGAGGGATACCCGACTGTTTTTCGAGGCGATCAACCCGCCCCAGACGATGTCGCCAATGGCGCGCAGGGCGAAGGAGAAAATCAGCACGCCGAGGATGCCGTTGTCCGGACGCGGAACGCTGGTGGCGACGTAATCGAGCACCACGTTGAAGAACAGATAAATCCCCACCGCGACCGCCGCCGATACCGCCAGCGAACGTGCGACCCATTTGTTCACGAACAACTGCCGGACCGTGAACGGTTGCTGATCGGCCTGATAACGCTTGGCGAGCAGCGGAATGCCGACCACCGCCACCACCGCGTAAGACAACGCCTGCAAGGTGTTGGCCGCTGACCACGCGTACACGTATTTACCGAGGCTGGCGTAAGGTTCGAGGTCGATGATCAGAAAGCGCTCGGCGTATTGACTCAGGGCGATCAGACCCGTGCCGAGATAAAACGGCAACCCGGCTTTCCACACTGCGGCGGTGGCCAGCGTCCCCTCTTCCCGCCCGCGATGGACGTTCACCACGATCAGGTAACCGGCGACGATCACCAGCACGTTGGCGATGACCCACAGCCACAACACGCTGGCGATTGCGGACACCCAACCAAGCGCCATGCCGCCCACGGCCAGTAATGCCCAGAGCCCGGTCTTGATGAAGAACAGCAGCGCACCCGCCGTGGCTTTCTGCGCGGAAAACACGAACGAGTTGATCTCGAACGACAGGTGTTCGGTGAGCAGCACGAGCGTCACGCACGCGATCAACGCGGTGGTCGCTTCAACCGACTGGAACAGCGAATAAATCACCACCGTCAGCACCGACAACGCCAGGCCCACGGCCAGGTACAGCAGCAGCACCTTGTCCACGACCCGGCGGGAACTGCCGCCCACGCTGATCAGCCGGTTGATCTCGGAACTGAAACCGACGCTGTAGAACTTCGACGCGATCAACGACGCCGCGACCACCACGCCGTAAAAACCCAGTGCCTCGTAACCGAGGTAATGGGTGATGGCGAGCACCAGCAAGAACTTCGCGCCCAGTGCCCCGCCCCGCAGCAACAGCCGGAATATCATCGAATGACGCCCTTGATGATGTCGTCCATGGCCACGGTTTTCGCCTCGATCTCGCGGCAGGTGTCGGTCAGGCGTTTGCCGAAATTCGACAGCGCGTCAGGTGCGTAAACCGTGTCGATGATGGTGTCGACATTGATGTCGCCGCCGTTGATGACCCAGTCCTCGACGCCCATGTCCTGATAGGCGCCGAAGCCTTTGCGCTCGTAGCTGATGTGGTACGCCGGCACACCCGAGAGCAGCGATTCGATCGCGCCGTGCAGGCGCACGGAAATCACCAGGTCCGGTTGGTATTTGGCCAGCGTCGCCTTCAGCGGCAGCAGGTCTTCGGTGATGCCCAGCTCGCGATAGAACGCGCCGTCATCGTTACCGCGCACGGCGCTCTGTACGGCGCAGACCACTTTGCTTTTGTTCTTCAAGCGCTGCAGCAGCACTTTCAGGTTGGCCACGTAGGCGAGTTTCTTTTCCTTGCTCCACGCTGGTGGTTTGCGCAGTACAACGCACACCGTGGCCGGCGTCGAGGCGCAGCGGGTGAACTTGGGTTGCTGAAGGATCTTGCCGGCCAGCGCCTGCACTGCGAGGTCCGGTGCGCGGTAGACATTTTCACAGGCATCGAACAGCGCGGAGGAACGGTTATCGCGCACGAACACCGCATCGGCGCTGGCGTAATGGCCGACGATCTTGTCGCTGTCG
This sequence comes from Pseudomonas aphyarum, assembly GCF_028657055.1. Taxonomy (NCBI): domain Bacteria; kingdom Pseudomonadati; phylum Pseudomonadota; class Gammaproteobacteria; order Pseudomonadales; family Pseudomonadaceae; genus Pseudomonas; species Pseudomonas aphyarum. Next base: position 85,656 of record NZ_JAMDGS010000019.1, on the reverse strand, counting down.
CCGTGGAACGGCCCGATGCTTTGCGGCAAGTACACCGACGGCACTTTGCTGAGGATCGCGGTTTCCAGCTGCTTGGCGTGGCCGAGTTTCAGCTTGATGTGCTCGAAGGCGCTCTTCGAACGCATGTAGCCGCCGCCGACGCCGACGATCAGATCGGTTTTCTTCAACAGATCCGCCAGCCCCGCGTAGGACTGATTGAGGAATACCGCTTCTTTGACCCGGCCCAGCCCCTTGGCCGCCATCACCGGCGCGTCGAAACGCGGGTGCGGCAGGTATTTGAAAGAGTCCGGATCGGACGCCACAACGCTGATCGCGGTCTCTTCGCCAAAGTTGCGCTGCACCAGCGCAATGGCCAGATCGACCAGCAGACCATCGCCGGAGTTGGAGGCACTGTAGCCATGCAAAATCGTTACGTTCATGAGCGGAGTTCTACTTAATAAGAGGGAGCGGAATACACGTCGTAGGTCTGGCGGATCATCAACGCGGCGCTGAAACGCTCGCGGACGATGCGCCGACCTTCGATGCCGAGGGCCGACAACGCAGGCTTCTGGATTTTCTTCAACCGATCGGCCAACGCTTGGTGATCACCGGCAGGAAACACGTAACCGGACACACCATGGGTGACCAGTTCAGGCAACGACGTGCAATCGCTGGCGATCACCGGCAGGCCCAGCGCCATGCCTTCCAGCGGCACCATGGCAAAGCCTTCCCAGCGGCTCGGCACGATCAGCGCATCGGCTTTCTGATACAGCGCGTGCACTTCGGTTGGCGTCACCCAAGGCAGGTATTCCACCCCGTCCAGCGGAGGACATTCGACAACGTCCTCGTTCACCGCGCTGCCCACCACCGTCAGTTTCAGGTCGCTGCGTTTTGCTTCGCTGTAGGCCTTGAGCAACACGTCGAAGCCTTTCTGGTAGTCGAGGCGACCGACGAACAGCAGATGAATCGGTGCCGGATCGTTGGCCTTGCGTTCGTCATGCTTGTGATCGATGCCGTTGTAGATCAGCGTCATGCGCTGGCGCTCGATGCCAAACTTCGCGGCCTTGTCCAGCTCGAACTGGCTGACGCAGATGATCTTGTCCGTGACCTTCTGCAGCACCCGCTCGATCCACGCATAGACTTTCTGCTTGATCGGCGAGCTTTCCATCAGGAACGAAAACGCATGGGGGCAGTAGACGATTTTCGGCTTGCGCCACGGCCGCAGGAGCACGCACACGCAACGGCCGATCACCCCGGAAAAGGTGCTGTGCAAATGCACCACGTCGGGTTTTTCCTTGAGCAGGACCCGCGCCAGTTGCCCGGCAAAACGCAGCAGCGACGGCACATTCCGCCCGCTTCGGGCGAAGGTGCGGATCTGCTGTGCATCGATGCCGTGCAGTTCTTTCTTCTGGTCGAGCGGGACCAGATACACCAGCTCATAGCGCCCGTCTTCCGGAGCCGCCGAAATCGTGCGGATGACCGTCGCCACCCCGCCTTTGATCGTTTCCGCCACGTGCAGTATTTTTTTCACAACCCACCCACTTTCATGCCTGTAAGGACCGTCGCTGAGATTCAGGACTGGTCGGACGCGTATTCGTAGTTGTAATAGCTGCCGTTGCCGTAATAGCTGGCCGCGCGCTTCTCGACGCCGTTGAACACCGCGCCCTTCAACTCGATACCGTTCTGGGCGAAACGACGGATCGTCATTTCGATTTCCTTGGCCGGGTTCACCCCAAACCGCGCAACGATCAGGCTGATGCCGGCTTCGCGACCGACAATCGCCGCATCCGTCACGGCCAGCAGCGGTGGCGTGTCGATGATCACCACGTCATAGCGCTCACTGAGTTGCGCCAGCAGTTCGCGGAAATTGGCGTGCATCAACAGTTCGGAAGGGTTCGGTGGAACCTGGCCACGGCTGATGAAGTGCAGGTTGTCGACTTCGACCTTGTTGATCGCCTGATCGAGGGTGCAGCGCTTGACCAGCAGATCCGACAGACCGTTGGTGATCGGCGTGTTCAAGGTCTTGTGCAGATGCCCCTTGCGCATGTCGGCGTCGATCAGCACCACCCGCTGCCCGCTCTGGGCCATGACCGCCGCGAGGTTGGAAGAGACGAAGGTCTTGCCGACCTGCGGGCTCGGGCCGGAAATCATGATCCGGTTGTTGGTCGAATCCAGCGCCGCGAAGTGCAGGCAGGTGCGCAGGCTGCGGATCGACTCGATGGACAGGTCCGTCGGGTTGCGCAGGGCCAGCAGATACGCCGGCGTGTCTGCCGCGACTTTGGCCCGGACTTTTTTGCTGTCCTCTTCCTGTTGCAGGGTGCTGTAGGGAATCGACGCGTAGACCGGCAAGCCGAGTTGCTCGATCGCTTCCGGCCCTTCCAGGCCCTTGCTCAGGGATTTGCGCAACAGCACCAGCGCCACGCCGACGAAGGCGCCGAGGAAAGTGGCGATCAGCACGATCAGGGCTTTTTTCGGTTTGACCGGGCTGGTCAGGTCGACATCCGCCGTATCCACCAGACGCACGTTACCCACGGCACCGGCGCGGATGATGTCGAGCTCCTGGGATTTGTTCAGCAACTGGGTGTAGATCTGCGAGGCGACTTCGACATCGCGGGTCAGGTTGAGCAATTCCTGCTGCGTGGCCGGCAGGTCCTGAACCTTGCCTTCCAGCGAACGCTGTTGCTGGGTCAGTTCACCGATCTGGGTCATCAGCGCGCGATAGGCCGGGTGCTGTTTGGTGAACTTGCGATCCATCTCCGCCTGTTGCAGTTTCAGCTCGGAAATCCGCGTTTCAAGCGCGACGGACTGGCCGAGCACCGATTGGGTTTCCAGCGAGATGTTCACGGTCTTGCCGTGGGTCTGGTAGGCGTTCAGCGCATCGCTGGCCTTGGCCAGATCGCGTTTGACCTGCGGCAACTGACTTTGCAGGAAGGCCAGGCTTTGCGCGGCTTCGGCCGAGGTGCGGCGTACGTTCTGATCCACGTACAGCGAAGCAATCTTGTTGAGGATCTTCACCGCTTCGGCGGCGTCGCTGCTGGCCAGGGCCAGACGTATGATTCCGGACTCCTTGCCTTGCTCGGAGATGTCCAGCGCGTCCTGATAACCCTGAATGGTCACGATGCGCGGGTAGCGCACCACTTCGAAACGGGTCCCGGGGTTGGCCAACAGTTGTGCGACCTGCCCTTCTACGCCGTCCTGCGCGAAGGCTTCGCCCGCCACGCCGTCGACCAGCAGGTTGTCGTTGTCGTCGAGCAGTTGGAAGCGATGTTGTTCGCCGGCGATCAGGGTGAGTTTCTTGCCCAGCAGCTCCTTGGGCAGATTGAGCTTTGCAAACTCCAGGCGTTCACCGCCCCAGGCGTAGCTGCTCAGGCCGAAACGCGGCAGCGCGACGCTGAGTTCGCTCTCGCCGCGATAGCGCCGGGAAAGAAAGCCGCCGATCAGCGGAAAGGTGTTGGGGGTGACGTCGATGTCCAGGCGCAGATCGTCGACCGTCTTGCCGATCACCGCGCGGGATTTGATGATGCCGATTTCGGTCACCGACGGCGATTGCCCGCCGAGCATGCTGTTAAGGTCGGAAAAACCGAGCATGTCGTTCTTTTTCGGTTCGACCTGCACCAGCGCGTTGGCCAGATACACCGGCGTGGCCAAAATCGCATAGGCCACACCGGTCATCATGAACGCGCCGGTGAACGCACCGATCAACCATTTCTGATCGATCAGGCTGCCGAAGATGCCGAGAAGATCAATACTGTCTTGATCGTTGTCGCGGGTGCCGATTACTGACGGTAACTGCATAAGTCTTTCTTACCATTCACTGAACTGAAGAATATTCATCAACGCGCCAGGCGTTGCGCCCATGAGCTAACAGCATCTTCAATCAATGCATGGGCATGAATAAAAGCGGCTTGCCCCTGACGATACGGGTCCTGTATTTCTCGTTCGCTCTGCCACTTGCCCAGCAGAAACACTTTGCCCCTGGCGTGAGAGGCAATCTTCAGTACTTGATTAACATGTTGTTTTTCCATGACCAGAATCAGGTCTGATTCATTGACGATGTCCGCTGTCAGTTGCCGCGCCGTAAACCCGTCGGCACTGTGGCCACGGTCTTCCAGAACCTGGCGTGCGGTCGACTCCATGCCTTCGCCGACCCGCGCAGACAGGCCTGCGGAGGTCACGCTGATCGCCGAAGGTGTCAGTGCATTGCGCAACAGAAGTTCCGCTGTCGGACTTCGGCAGATATTGCCTACGCAAACGACAAGAATCTTTTTGAACAAGGTTTACTTTCCCGTGTAATGTCAATCGGCCAACATGCCTTGCACATTCGAATGAACCCGCAAGACCTTCCTTCACTCGGAAATAGATTCACCCGTTAATACCGGTGCATTAAGTACCACGGCCTCTAAAAGTCCCCCAACCAGAATTACCGGACTAAAAATAACTGTGATTTTCGGGCGAAAGTTTTCCGACAAAAAATAACATTCGTGCACTTCGCGCCCTCTTCGTCATCGAAATACAGGCAACGAGATAACTATTGGCTAGATGTCATTCTCATCAGGAGAGCAGACATGAAATCAGCACATCTCAAACATCTTGGTGCCGCCGCCCTGTTGATGCTCAGTGCTACCGCGCAGGTTCACGCCAGCGCGTTGTTCCCGTCACTGCCCGCCAGAACCATCGGCGTTCAGGTCAAGATCCAGAACTTCACCCCGGCCGATGCCGAGCAGATCAAAGCGGCCGGATTCAGCTTTGTGCGCTTCGGCGTGTGGAGCGACAGCCTCGGCGCCAAGGCCTATCAGAAACAGATCAGCGATGCGTTCGCGGCGGCGCGGTCTGCCGGGCTGCCAGTCTTGATGACCGTGCGCGCCACCAAACCGTTGACCGGCGACCTGACGAGCGCCGGTGAAGCGTTCGCCAACGCGGTGACCGGGCTCGAGCAAACCTGGAGCACGCAACTGGTGGGGATCGAAATCTGGAACGAGCCGGATCTCGACACCTACTGGCCCACCGGAGACTTCAAAAACACCTTCGTGCCGTTCATGACGGCCATGTGCAAGACGCTGCAAGGCAAGCCGCAATCGACGCCTCTGGTGGGATTCGGATTCGCCCGCCCGCCGACGGCCGGCTCCGCCTCGACCGTGGCACTCAACAGCATCCTCGGCACTTATCCGCAGTGCCTGGATGCCATTTCCTACCACCCCTACGGCATGACCGCGACGCAGATCAGCAACGCGCAAACCTTCATCCAGCAAAACTTCCATCTGCCGGGCGTCATCAGTGAATGGGGCATCTCAGCGCTCGCCTCCAACGGCGGGCCGGAAGGGCAAGCGAGTAAAATCTCTGCGTTCATTGCCGATGTTAAAAAACTCAACATCCCGCTGACGTCGATTTACGAATGGAAGAACAGCGAGTCGGGCAGTAACGACCGGGAGAAGAATTTCGGCTTGCTGACCTCCGACGGCCAGTCGAAACCGGCACAAACGGCGGCCTCGACCCAGCTCAACGCCGAATAGGCGCTGCGCAACGGGTCGGTTGCTTTGAACCTGTGGTTCTTTTTGGCATCGTATTGATCGATAACGCGCCCCGCCTTTCAAACAGCCGTTTTCAGGTTGTTGCCAGCGGGGCGCTCGATACGCCGACATGCCCTTGAGTGGCTGCCGACGCTCGGGTAATGTCACCAGACCCATAGGACAGAGCACGCTCATGACTTCCAAGCTGGAACAACTCAAACAGTTCACCACCGTCGTGGCCGACACCGGCGACTTCGAAGCGATTGCCCGGGTCAAACCGGTCGACGCCACCACCAACCCTTCCCTGCTGCTCAAGGCCGCAGCCATTCCGGCCTACGCCGAACTGCTGAACGCCAGCGTGCGCGACTGCAAGGGCGATGTCGGCCTGGCCAGCGACCGTTTCGGCGTCGCGGTCGGTCAGGAAATCCTCAAGGTCATTCCGGGCCGCATTTCCACCGAAGTGGATGCGCGCCTGTCGTTCGACCAGGACGCGGTGCTCAAGCGTGCGCACCGTCTGATCGAGCTGTACGACAAGGCCGGCGTCGGCCGTGACCGCGTGCTGATCAAGATCGCCTCGACCTGGGAAGGCATCCGCGCCGCCGAGATCCTCGAGAAGGAAGGCATCCAGACCAACCTGACCCTGCTGTTCTCCTTCGCTCAGGCCGCGGCCTGCGCCGATGCCGGCGTGTTCCTGATCTCGCCGTTCGTAGGCCGCATCTACGACTGGTACAAGAAGGCCAACGGCAACGACTACACCGGTGCCGAAGATCCGGGCGTGCAGTCCGTGACGCGCATCTACAACTACTACAAGGCCAATGACTACAAGACCGTGGTCATGGGCGCGAGCTTCCGTAACCTCAATCAGATCGAGCAACTGGCCGGCTGCGACCGCCTGACCATCAGCCCGGACCTGATCGAGAAACTGGCAGCCGACACCGGCAAGCTGGAACGCAAACTCGCTCCGGGCCACGCTGGCGAGGCACGTCTGAGCCTCAACGAAGCGCAATTCCGCTGGTTGTCCAACGAAGACGCGATGGCCACCGAGAAACTGGCCGAAGGCATCCGTCAGTTTGCCCGCGACCAGGAAAAACTCGAGGCGCTGCTGCAAGCCAAGCTGTAATCGGCCGAGCGCAAACGCAAAAAGGGCGAACCCTCACAGGTTCGCCCTTTTTTGTGCCTCGCGGTCTGGCTGATCAGTGCCGTTCGAGGGCATTCACCAGGTCATGGAACGCTTCGCGGTTGGAGTCGTTCAGGCCCATGAGGATCTTGTGCGCTTCGAGCACCTTGATCCGCACCACCTCTTCCGACTGATCCTGGTCCGGCAGGTCATCGAGGCATTCCGGGCACGGCACGGGATGGTTGACGATATTGAACACCTGCTCGAAACCCATCGACTGCAACAGACGGGTGATGTCTTCGTGGGTGGTGACCACGGTCGGCAGCAGGCCGACCTTCTGCCGCGACAGGATCGACAGTTTGGCCAGCAGGCCCAACGTGGTGCTGTCGATACTGCGGGTTTCGGTCAAATCGATCACGATCGCGTTGAAATTCAGCGCGGTGAAGATTTTTTCAATAGTCGCATCCAACGCCGAACACAGGGTCAGGCGAACTTCACCGACGAACTTCAGGACGAAGGTGCCGTCCTGCTCGGCGAACTGGATTCTACCGGTACTCATTAAAGATTCCTGCTCAACACCAACAGGGCGATATCATCCGGCATCTCCCCTAGCGTGGCCAATCCAAAAACCTGCCGCAGACCATCCAGGCTGCCGCCCGCCGACTTGACCCGTTCGGGCAAGGCGGCTTCTTTTTCTTTGAGTGTGGGTTCTGGCAAAAGATCCAGAATGCCATCAGACATCAGCGTCAGGCTGAACGTCGGTGGCAGCTCGAGCACGTGGTCTTCGTAGGTGGCTTCGTTGAAAAGCCCCACAGGCAGACCGCGCCCCTCGAGGTAGCGAACACTGTCAGGCGTGTACAACACAGGCAACGGCAGATGGCCGCCGATGCTATAGGTCAACAAACCGGTCTCCTCGTCGATGACTCCACCGACCATTGTGACGTGTTTACCCAGCTTACAACTGATCAGCCCCCGGTTGATATGACCGAGGACTTCCGAAGGCTTGAATTCCGGCAGCGTGCCGTTGCGCTTGGATTCGAACAGCAGGCGCGTGGTCATGAACTTCAGCAGCACGGTGACAAACGCTGAAGAGGCGCCATGACCCGAAACATCCGCCAGGTAGAACGCAACCCGGCGCTCGTCGACCCGGAAATAGTCGACAAAATCACCCGACAGGTACAGCGACGGGATGATCTGGTGCGCGAACCTGAACTCGTCGATGCTCCACGGACTTTCCGGCAGCATGTTCATCTGCACCTGGCGACCGGCGTTCTGGTCTTCCTGGAGCAGGTTCAGGCTGGCTTCGAGTTCGCGGTTGGCCTTTTCCAGTTTCTCGCGGTAGCGCTGGTTTTCCAGCAGCAGACGCGCACGATCCAGGGCCCGGCGCACGGAATGCTCGAGCACGGCCAGATCTTCGAGAGGCTTGATCAGGTAATCCGCCGCGCCCAGGCGCAGGGCCTCGACCGCGTCGTTCATCACGCCGGCGCCCGAGACCACGATCACCGGTGTCTGCGGTGACCGCTCAGTGACCTGACGGATGAGTTCGAGACCGCCCATCTGCGGCATGCGCAGATCGCAGATGACCAAGTCGGGCGTGTCTTGCTCGAATACCTGAAGACCCTGCTGGCCGTTACTGGCCTGCAAGACGCTGAAACCACTGTCTTCCAAATAGGCCGCGAGGCTCGCGCGCACTACTTCGTCATCATCGATTATCAGCAGCGTGGCACTGGTTTTTGGCATGTGGGCAAACGGCGCCAGAATTAGGTTGGCGTAGCAGGCGGGGCAACGGCCCGGCGCAGACTACTGGATTCGCTTTCTAGCCTCTCTGCTGCACCGCTTCGGAGCGTTTGCCCCGCACACGGTTGCACCAGAGGTGCCCTTCTAAGGCGCAGACGGTACTCCCATCCTTCGAGCGTTTCAAGCATGCGCCGATGGTCGCTTGGAGACTTTGTTTGTCAAATCACTCGCAGTTATAAGAACGGCTTCAACCGTAACCCAATCATTGGACGCGCCCACAAAAAAGGCGACCTCGCGGTCGCCCTTTTGTACTGATCAATCGAGATCAGAAATCGTCTTCGACCTGCCCGTCCTTGACCTTGAACTCGCGGTTCTGCAGGTAGGCGTTGCGGATGAAGGTGTACTTGTCGCCGCTGATCAGCTTCTCGCTCGACAGCAGGCTGGCGCGGGTGTCGACGATGTTCAGGCCGAAAATCGAGTTACGCACCGGCACATCGTTAATGTAGCGGTACGGGCCGGTGAAGCTGTCGACGTACTTGGACGGCGCGTCGCGCAGGGTGCTCGGGCCCATCAGCGGCAGCATCACGTAAGGACCGCTGCCAACGCCCCAGTAGCCGAGGGTCTGGCCGAAGTCTTCGTCGCTGCGGTTCAGGCCCATCTTGGTGCCGACGTCGAAGAAACCGAGCAGGCCGAACGTGGTGTTGAAGATCAGGCGCGCGGTGTCGACGCCAGCGGCAGCGGGCTTGGCCTGAAGAATGTTGTTCGCCAGGTTGGTGACATCACCGACGTTGCGGAACATGTTGTGGATGCCGTCTTCCAGGAATTGCGGAGTAACAAATTCGTAGCCTTGCGCCAAAGGCTTCAGCGCATAGGTGTCGACGAAATCGTTGAACTCGAAGATCGGACGGTTGACGCTTTCCCAAGGGTCTTCTTCCGTTGCGGCCTGAGCGGCGAACGGCACCAGCATCACGCTGGCACATACACAAAGCTGAGCAAGAGGATGGCTCCAGCGCATAGAAAACTCCTTGGATAGTACGGACGCAGCACCTGGGCCGCGACGATAAGTGCGTCAGTATAAGACGGAAATGCTGCTTTAGGCAGTTCCCCGGTGAATCCCTCTGTAGGACGCTTCGTCATTGGCCTGTCATGCAACTGTCACCGATGTTGCCTAGCCTGATCGCTATTTCAGGGACGTTTTCCATGCCTCAAGCCGAAGCCTTGCCCCTCGCGGCACCGACGCTGACCGCCGTGCTGTTCGGACTTAGCGGCTGTCTGGTGGACTTCGGCGCCCGCGCCCGTCATCACACCAGCGTCGGCCCGGAACACGCCGACGTCACACCCGGCGCCCTCGACAGCCTGCGCAGCCTTCAGCGCCAGCAAATCCCCTGTGCCTGGCTCGATGAGCTGTCGACGGCCTGCACTCAAGTCCTGTCCTCGGCGCTGCCTGACTGGATCAAACCGTCGCAACATTCGGCAACAATCAATCCATGGCCGGCGCCTAATGCCTGCTGGCAAGCGTTGATGGGCTTGAATGTCGATCGCCTCGACGGTTGCGTGCTGGTCAGCGGCGAACCGCGCCTGCTGCAATCGGGCTTGAATGCCGGGTTGTGGACCATTGGCCTGGCGTCCTGCGGTTCATTGTGCGGGCTGGCGCCCAGCGAATGGCAGGCCCTGAGCCAGAAGGAGCGCGAACAGCTGCGCGGCAAGGCGACGGTGCAACTGTTCGGCCTGGGCGTGCACTCGGTGATCGATCATCTGGGCGAGCTCGACACTTGTCTGGCGGACATCAGCCTGCGTCGTCTCAAAGGCGAAAAGCCCTGACCGGGATCATGCAGGTTGGCCAAGAGTGGATTAGTCTTAAGGAGAGCCATAGACCTTTGGCGCACGGCTGCGGTCTATGCCAGTGCCTCTCGATAAAAGGAAACAACCATGCCCGCTCAAGAACTGCAAAAACAGCTCAATGCCCTGCGCGAGCAACTGGATCAAAATCCTCCGCTGACCGAAGCCGAGCGCGCTGATCTACATGCGCTGATGGAACAGATCGAACTGGAACTTGAACTGGAAACGAAGACCCAGGACTCCAGCATTGCCGACGGAGTGAATCTGGCAGTTGATCGCTTCGAACTCGAACATCCCGCCATTGCCGGCACGTTGCGCAACATCATGAATTCCCTGGTCAGCATGGGCATCTGAAACCCGCGAATGCAAAAAAGCCCTGCCATCACTGGCAGGGCTTTTTCATGTCCGCGAGGCGGGTTACTGACGAACCAGACGGTGGTTCGGCAATTGCACGCTTTCAGTGCTGCGGTACGGGTTGATGTCCAGCCCGCCCCGGCGCACATAACGCGCAAACACCGTGAGTTTTTCCGGCTTCAGCAGGCGCTGCAGGTCGAGGAAGATCCGCTCCACGCACTGTTCGTGGAAGTCCGAGTGCTGCCGGAAGCTGACGATGTATTCCAGCAGGCTGGCGTGATCCAGCGCCGCGCCACGGTACTCCACCACCACGCTGCCCCAGTCCGGCTGGCTGGTCACCGGACAGTTGGATTTGAGCAGATGGCTGTGCACGCTCTCCTCCACCACGCGCGAATCGTCGCATCGCAGCAGTTCAGGACGCGGATGCTCGTAGTTGCTGACGCTGATGTCCAGATCGTCGATGCACACGCCCGGCAACGCCACGACGCCTTCGGCTTCGACGTCTTTCAGGCTGCGAACCCGCACGCCCACCGGTTTGCCGGCAGCAGCGGACAAGTCCTTGACCAGCGTCGCTTCGAGGCTCGCGATGTCGGCGAACGGCGTCTGGTTCAGCGAGTTCAGGTACAGCTTGAACGACTTGGATTCGATGATGTTCGGCGAGTCCGCCGGAATGCTGAATTCACCGATCGCCACCACCGGTTTGCCCGACGGCAGCAGCCACGACAGCTCGAAGCAGTTCCAGAAATCCACGCCTTTATACGGCAGGGTTTCGGCGGTCAGGCCCAGCTCGGCCCATTTCGCGGTGCGTGGGATCGGGAACAGCAAGGACGGCGTGTACGTGGCGATGTATTCGCTGGATTTGCCCAGCGGCGAATGTTCGGCTGCGGGATGCATGGCGGAAACCTGACTGAAGAATCAGCGGATTCTACCAGCCTTTGCTCCCGCCTTTGAGTGCTTACTGACTGACAGTCAGTTTGCCGACCATTCCGGCCTGGTAATGCCCGGGAATATTGCAGGCAAATTCCAGGTTCACCGCTTTGCTGAAGGTCCAGGTCAGCTCGGCGGTCTTGCCCGGCTCCACCAGCACGCTGTTGGGGTCGTCGTGCTTCATGCCATGCCCCTTCGAGCCGTGATCCATGCCCGCCATGTCGTGGGACATTTCCTTCATGCCGGTCGGCGTCAGCATGCCGCTTTGCTGCATCTGCAACATTTCCTGCTGATGTTTTGCATGCATCGTTGCGTCGCCGAGGTTGAATTCGTGCAGCAACTGGCCTTTATTCACCAGCACAAAACGAACGGTCTCACCGGCCTTGATCTCGATCGCCTTCGGATCGAAGCTCATGTCGCCCATCACCACTTCGATGCTGCGGGTGGCCTTGGCCGCCGGGGCCGGCTGCCCGAAGTCATAGGTGTGCGCCGGCGATGCCCACAGCGGCGAACTCAGCGCCAGCAGACACGCGGCAAGGGCCAGACGGTTGCGCAAAAACATAGTCGTACTCCAACAAATCAAGGTTCAGCCTGTGGGAAACTCTAGCCCGCCTGCGCTGGCAGCGACCTGACAGGCAGATTACAACTTTGTCAGGTTGGCGCTCACCGCGTTTGCCCACGGTATAACGTCCTCGTTCCCGCAACCCGAGTCGCCCATGAAACTGCTGATCGTCGAAGACCAACCCAAAACCGGCCAGTACCTGCGCCAGGGCCTGACCGAGGCCGGTTTCAACACCGAACTGGTGGCCGACGGCACCACCGGCCAACAATTGGCGTTGAGCGGCGACTATGCGCTGCTGATCCTCGACGTAATGCTGCCCGGTCGCAATGGCTGGCAGATCCTGCAAGCGGTGCGCAGCGCCGGTCTGGAAACGCCGATCCTGTTTTTGACCGCCAAAGACACCGTGGAAGACCGGGTTCACGGCCTGGAACTGGGCGCCGACGATTATCTGGTCAAGCCGTTCGCCTTCTCTGAACTGCTGGCCCGGGTGCGCAGCCTGTTACGCCGCGGCAGTTCCACGCCTCAGGAAACCAGCCTGCGCCTGGCCGACCTGAGCCTGGACCTGATCCGCCGCCGGGTGGAACGCAGCGGCCAACGCATCGACCTCACCGCCAAGGAGTTCGCCCTGCTGGAAATGCTCCTGCGCCGCCAGGGCGAAGTGCTGCCCAAGTCGCTGATCGCCTCGCAGGTCTGGGACATGAACTTCGACAGTGACACCAATGTGATCGAAGTGGCGATTCGCCGACTGCGCCTGAAGATCGATGACGATTTCCCCAACAAGCTGATTCACACCGTGCGCGGCATGGGTTACGTCCTTGAAGAGCGTGCCGACTGATGCGCCGACTGTCCTTGAGCGGCCGGCTGGCGCTGTTGTTCGCCGGCTGTACCGCAGTGGTTTCGCTGGTCGCCGGGGTGGTTTTCAATCGGGCCAGCGAGGGCCACTTCATCGAACTCGACCAGCAACTGCTCGAAGGAAAACTGCTCAGCGTACGTCAGACGCTGCTGAGTGGTAGCGACGCTGCGCACATCACCGACGAGTTGAGCCAGCAGGGCGATGTCTCGCTGCGCATCAGCAGCCCTGAGGGGCAGCGCTGGTTCGGCCGCTCGTTGCACACCCCGGCAAACCTGCCGCAGCAGCCCGGTCTGGCCACCATCAACGACAACGGCACCGACTATCGCCTGCTCAACGCCGCGCTTGAACCGGAAAAACCGGATTCCCCGCAATTGACCTTGCTGCTGGACATCACCCACCACCAGCACTTTCTGCAACGCATGCAGCATCTGATCTGGCTGACCGTCGGCCTTTCGGCGCTGGCTACCGCGCTGCTCGGCGCCTGGGCTGCTCGCAGCGGTTTACGCCCGCTACGACGAATGAGTGCCGTAGCTCGGGGGATTTCGGCGCAATCGCTGAATGCCCGACTGCCGGAAGCGCGGATGCCCGCAGAACTCGCGGAATTGGCCCACAGCTTCAACGCCATGCTCGGACGCCTCGATGACTCCTTTCAGCGGCTGTCAGCGTTCTCCGCCGACATCGCCCATGAGCTGCGCACCCCATTGTCGAACCTGCTGACCCACACCCAGGTCACCCTGACCCGCCCTCGCCCCCTCGAAGACTATCGCGAGGCGCTGCACAGCAACCTCGAAGAGCTGCAATGGATGGCGCAGTTAGTGAACGACATGCTTTACCTGGCCAAGGCTGACCACGGTTTGCTGGTGCCCAAGCGTGAACCGCTGGAGCTGGCGGAAGAAGCCGACGCGTTGCTGGAATTTTTTGCGCCGCTGGCCGAAGACGCTCAGGTCAGCCTGAGTCGTGAGGGTGCGGGGCAGTTTGCGGGTGATCGCGCGATGTTGCGTCGGGCGCTGTCGAACCTGCTGGATAACGCGTTGCGCTTTACCCCTGCTAATGGCGAGCTGCGCGTGCGGGTGGCCGAGCAGGCGAAATCCTTGAGCGTGACGGTGGAGAACAGTGGCGAGGGGATTTCTGCTGAGTTGTTGCCGCGTTTGTTCGACCGGTTCTACCGGGCGGATCCAGCGCGCCAGGAAGGCAGCAGCGAGCATGCGGGATTGGGGCTGGCGATTACTCAGTCGATCATCCGGGCCCATGGCGGGCAGATTCATTGCGAATCGGCTCAGGGCTGGACGCGGTTTGTGATTGAGTTGCCGAAAAACGATTGAGGCCGGCAATGCCGGCCTCAATGCGGGAACTCACGAATAGCGCAACGCGTGCGCCGGTTCGATCTTCGCCGCCCGCCACGCCGGGTAAACCGTGGCCAGGAAGCTGAGGATGAAGCCCGCCGAGCAGATCAGCAGCACGTCGCCGCCCTGCAACTCCGATGGCAGGTTGCTGACGAAGTACACGTCCGAACTGAAGATGTGCTGCCCGGTCACGCGCTCGACCCAGCCCACCATCTCACTGACATTCAGCGCGGCAATCACGCCCAGCACACCTCCGATGATGGTGCCGACGATGCCGATCACCGTGCCCTGCACCATGAAGATCGCCATGATCTGCCGTGGTGTGGCGCCGATGGTGCGCAGGATCGCGATGTCCGCGCCCTTGTCGTTCACCACCATGATCAGGGTCGCGATGATGTTGAACGCCGCCACCGCGACAATCATCAGCAGCAACAGGCCGATCATGGTTTTTTCCATCTTCATCGCGCTGAACAGGCTGCCCTGGGTGTGGGTCCAGTCGTCAGCCTTGAAATCGGTGCCGAGGCCGCTGGCAATGTCCGACGAAACCTTCGGCGCGGCGTACAGATCCTTCACCGCCAGACGCACGCTCTGCACCTGATTCGGCTCCCAGTGCTGCATGGTCGCGGCGTCGGAGACGTGGATCAGGCCCATGGAACCGTCAAGTTCGGCACCGACCTTGAACACGCCGACAACATTCAGACGCTGCATGCGCGGGGTGATACCGCCCGGCGCGGTGCTGACTTCCGGCACGATCAGGGTGATCTTGTCGCCGACATTGAGGCGGAAACGCCGGGCGGTGATTTCGCCGAGCACTACGCCGAATTCGCCAGGCTTCAAGGCATCGAGACGGCCCTGAACTATGTGCTGGGCAACGATCGACACCTTGCCCTCCTGGGCCGGATCGACGCCGCTGATCTGGATCGGCTGCATCATACCCTTGTAGGACAGCATGCCTTCCATCTCGGTGAACGGCACGGCGGCCGTCACTTCCGGGTTCTTCATCGCGGCGGCGGCCACTGGCTGCCAGTCGTCGATCGGCTTGACGCCGACGATGGTCGCGTGAGGCACCATGCCGAGGATGCGCGAGCTCATTTCGCGCTGGAAGCCGTTCATCACCGACAACACTACGATCATCGCCAGCACGCCGAGGGCGAGACCGATCATCGAGGTCATCGAAATGAACGAAACAAAGCGATTGCGGCGCTTGGCGCGGGTATAGCGCGTGCCGATAAAGATCGATAACGGTCTGAACATTCGCTGGGGCACCGTATAAAAATAAAAGACCCGATGCCTTTTCAGGCACCGGGTTTCAAGCCGTCAGATGGGGGTCAGGCAACCTTCCTGCAACTGCAGGACGCGGTCCATCTGGCGAGCCAGGTTCATGTCGTGAGTCACCACCAGAAACGCCGTGCGCATCGAAGTGCTGAGTTCCAGCATCAGATCCTGAATGCCTTCGGCGGTATGGGAGTCGAGGTTGCCGGTCGGCTCGTCGAGCATCACCAGGCCTGGATTGTTCACCAGTGCCCGGGCGATGGCCACACGCTGGCGTTCGCCACCGGACAGTTCTGCCGGCTTGTGTTCCAGGCGATGGCCCAGACCAACCCGCTCCAGCAGCGCCGTGGCACGCTGACGCGCTTCCGGGATCGCGGTCTTGCCGATCAGCAACGGCATGCAGACGTTTTCCAACGCGGTGAATTCCGGCAGCAAGTGGTGGAACTGGTACACGAACCCAAGGGCGCGGTTACGCAGCAGGCCACGCTTCTTCTCGCTCAGCGCCGAGAGTTCTTCACCGTCGAGCCAGACACCACCCTTGGTCGGCGTGTCAAGACCGCCCAGCAGGTTGAGCAAGGTACTTTTGCCCGAACCGGATTTGCCGACGATCGCCACCCGCTCCCCCGGATGCAACTCCAGTTGCAGGTTGGCCAGCACTTCCACCGACTCCGGGCCTTCCTCGTAGGATTTGCCCAGGTTGCGGCAGCTCAAGATTGCTTTTTCACTCATGCCCGACTCACTCATAACGTAGCGCCTCCGCCGGCTGGGTGCGCGCGGCACGCCAGGCTGGATACAGGGTGGCGAGGAAACTCAGGACCAACGCAGCGGCGCAGACCATGACCACGTCCTGGCTCTGCACCTGCGACGGCAGGTAATCGATGAAATACACGTCGGCGTTGAGGAATTTGTGTCCGATCACGCCTTCGAGGGCCGAAATCGCGGCGCTGACGTTGAGCGCGGCGAAGATCCCGACCACGGCGCCGATGGCTGTGCCGACCACGCCGATCACCGTGCCCTGCACCATGAACGTGCGCATGATCGTGCCCGGCGTGGCGCCCAGTGTGCGCAAAATGGCGATGTCGCCCTTCTTGTCGTTCACCACCATCACCAGCGTGGAAATGATGTTGAACGCAGCGACCGCGACGATCAGCAGCAACAGCAGGCCGATCATGGCTTTTTCCATACGGATCGCCTGATACAGATTGCCGTGGGTACGGGTCCAGTCGCGGGCGTAGTAACGGTCTTCGCCGAGGCGTTGGGCGATGTTCCATGCTTCACGCGGCGCCTGGAACAAATCGTCGAACTTCAGACGCAGGCCCTGCACCTGATCAGGTTTCCAGCGGTGCATCTTCGCCAGATCCTGCAGGTTGGTGACGCCCAGGTAGCCGTCGAGCTCACCGGCGCCGACATGGAAGATGCCGACCACGGTGAAGCGCTTCATGCGCGGGAACATCCCGGCCGGGGTCACGCTGACCTCCGGCGCGACGAAGGTGATCTTGTCACCGATGCCCACGCCGAGTTTGGTCGCGGCCTTGTCGCCGATCACGATGCCGAAGCTGCCCGGCGTCAGATCGTCGAGTTTGCCCTGCTTCATGAAGTTGTCGATGATCGAGACGTTGCGCTCCAGCGCCGGATCAATGGCATTGAGCAACACCTTGGACACCTGGCCGTTGTTGGTCAGCAACCCCTGCATCTGGGTGAACGGCGCAACCGCCGCTACCTGCGGGTTCTGCTTGACCTTGGCGGCCAGGCTCGGCCAGTCGTTGATGGCTTCACCGGACTCGATGGTCGCGTGGGGCACCATGCCCAGCACGCGGGTGCGCATCTCATGATCGAAGCCGTTCATCACCGACAACACCACGATCATCACGACCACGCCAAGGGCGAGCCCGATCATCGAAGTCAGGGAAATGAATGACACAAAATGATTGCGACGCTTTGCACGGGTATAACGCGTGCCGATAAATACGAAGAGAGGTCTGAACATGTCGGGGCTTGTTCGGAGGGAAAAGGAACGTCCTTGTGGCGGGGGGCGATAACCAGCTTTACACTCAGACCACCGCCGCTACCATGGGTTCGCCATGTCGACATTAGATGAAGAAGATCGCCGCGAATACTACCGTATCGAGGACACGATCGCACTGGAAATTCGGCCCCTGTCCGCTCCCGAAGCCGCAGGCCAGGAAGTGTTGCAGGATGCTTCTCCACTGTTCAACCTGCTCAGCGAATTGCACCTGAGCGAATTCGAGTCGCAGCACCTGCTGCGCCAGATCAGTGAACGCGACCGCGCCATCTCGGCGTTCCTGAAATCCCAGAACAAACGCATCGACCTGCTCAGTCAGGTGATCGCCCTGACCGTGCTCGGCCATATCGGCGAGCCGCAACCGGTGATCATCTCCGAGGGCGGCATCGACTTTCAGCACCCGACCCCGATCGCCACCGGCGCCCACCTGTCGGTGAAACTGGTGCTGATGCCTCAGGCGCTTGGCCTGTTGCTGCGCGCCCGTGTAACCCATTGCGACCGCAAGGGCGACGGTTACGACGTCGGCACCGAGTTCGAACACCTGACCGACGCCCAGCGCCAGTTGCTCGCCCGCTATATCTTGCAGAAGCAGGCCCAGGAACGACGTCTGGCCCGCGAACAGAACGAATCAGGCATCTAAATTAAGGAAGAACCGTGACCCTTATCTACGGCCACCGCGGCGCCAAGGGCGAAGCACCGGAAAACACCCTGAGCAGCTTTCAGGAATGTCTCAAGCACGGCGTGCGCCGTTGCGAGCTGGACCTGCACCTGTCCAAGGACGGCGAGCTGATGGTCATCCACGACCCGACCCTCAAGCGCACCACCGACCGTCGCGGCAAGGTTGTCGAGCACACCGCCGCCGATCTGGTGACCTACGACGCGCGCAAGGGCGGCCCGGGCTGGATCAAGCCGTGCCCGATTCCGACGCTGGAAGAGCTGTTCGAAAAGTGCGACTTCGAGCACTGGCAGCTGGAAGTCAAAAGCGCTTCGCGCACCCGCGCCGCGACTACCGTGCTGGCCATCCGTGAAATGGCGGTCAGGCACGGGCTGCTCGACAAGGTGACGATCACCTCGAGTTCCCGGGAAGTATTGAAGGCTGCGCTGGATCTGGTGCCTGACGTGTCACGCGGCCTGGTGGCCGAATACGCCTGGCTCGACCCGTTGAAGGTCGCGCAAAGTTACGGTTGCGAGATTCTGGCGTTGAACTGGACGCTGTGTACGCCGGAACGCCTGCAAAAGGCGCAGCGCCAGGGGCTGCATGTGTCGGTGTGGACCGTCAACGAGCCTGCGCTGATGCGCAGACTCGCCGACTTCGGCGTTGACAGCCTGATTACAGACTTTCCCGGTTTGGCCACTGCCACCCTCGGGAATTGCTGAAATCGGTCTCCCCGGCCGGCTCAGGCCACCGGCCGGAGCCCGTCAAAAAAGCCGGTTGAGGCCGTCGTACGCCGCTACCCGATAAGCTTCGGCCATGGTCGGGTAGTTGAACGTCGTGTTGACGAAGTACTTCAGGGTATTCAGTTCGCCCGGCTGGTTCATGATCGCCTGACCGATGTGCACGATCTCCGACGCCTGATAACCGAAGCAGTGAACGCCCAGCACTTCCAGGGTTTCACGGTGGAACAGGATCTTCAGCATGCCTTGCGGCTCGCCGGCGATCTGTGCACGCGCCATGCTCTTGAAGAACGCCTTGCCCACTTCGTACGGCACTTTGGCCTGGGTCAGTTCCTGCTCGTTCTTGCCGATCGAGCTGATCTCCGGAATGGTGTAGATGCCGGTCGGCACGTCATTCACGAAACGCCAGCTGCCATTGTCGACGATGCTGCCAGCGGCCGAACGACCCTGGTCGTGGGCAGCACTGGCCAGGCTCGGCCAGCCGATCACGTCACCGGCGCCGTAGATGTTCTGCACGCAGGTGCGGTAGTTCTCGTCGACTTCGATCTGGCCACGGCTGTTGACCTTGACCCCGATGTTCTCCAGACCCAACTGATCGGTGTTGCCGGTACGGCCGTTGCACCAGAGCAAGGCGTCGGCCTTGATCTTTTTGCCGGACTTCAGGTGCAGGATCACACCGTTGTCCACGCCTTCGACGCGGTCATACTCTTCGTTGTGACGTACGGTGATGTTGTTGTTGCTGAAGTGGTAGCTCAACGCCTGGGAGATTTCCGAGTCGAGGAAGCTCAGCAACTGGCCGCGGTTGTCCACCAGCTCGACCAGTACACCCAGACCGCTGAAGATCGAAGCGTATTCACAACCGATCACGCCGGCGCCGTAAACGATCAGTTTGCGCGGGGTGTGGCCGAGGCTGAGGATGGTGTCGCTATCGTAGATACGCGGGTGGTGGAAATCGATGTCCGCCGGGCGATAAGGACGCGAACCGGTGGCGATGATGATGTGCTTGGCCACCAGTTTCTCGACAACGCCGTTGGCGCAGACCACTTCGATGGTTTGCTCGTCGGCGAAGCTGC
Organism: Pseudomonas aphyarum; assembly: GCF_028657055.1. Taxonomy (NCBI): domain Bacteria; kingdom Pseudomonadati; phylum Pseudomonadota; class Gammaproteobacteria; order Pseudomonadales; family Pseudomonadaceae; genus Pseudomonas; species Pseudomonas aphyarum. Next base: position 65,675 of record NZ_JAMDGS010000019.1, on the reverse strand, counting down.
CGGTGCCGAAGAACACGTCGACGCGGTTACGGGCGTAGTAGCCGGTACGCGAAGCGACTTGCTTGGAGATGACTTTCTCGGCGCTTTTCAACACGTCCGGGAAGGAGAACCAGCGCGGCTCGCCGATCGCGCGGAACATCGGGTTGGTGTTGAACTGCATGATCTGCCGCACCGAGTGACGCAGGGCCTTGGACGGGATGGTGCCCAGGTGGGTGCAGTTGCCGCCGACCTGGCGACGGCTGTCGACCATCGCCACCTTGCGCCCTGCTTTGGCGGCGTTCATTGCCGCGCCTTCTCCCGCCGGGCCGGAACCCAGCACCACCACGTCGTAGTTGTAGACAGCCATGCGTACTCCTCAGAACAGGCCGCGGTGCCAGCAGCACCGGCGGCTAAATCACGCCGAACGACGGCGCGAAGGAACAATTGGGGGCCAGTAGAAAACCCGGACACAGTCTATAGAAGCGTCAACGCCGCGCACATTAACCCTTGGTCGCGTCGTAGGCTACTTTTGCCTGCACTACAACGCCAGCTTTCGTACTGTTCTCAGTCAACTTTTGCGCCACTGAGCCGTTCGAAAGCGTGACTGGTGCGTGTGACGAAACCTGTATCGGCACGAATCACAAAGAATGCACCAATGTCGTGTTTTTCGGCATAGTCCCAGGCCCTTTCAGGCCCGAGAATCAGCAACAGCGTCGATAGTCCATCGGCCATCAGCGCTGAAGGATGAATCACCGTGACCGACGCCAGATCGTGTAGGACGGGCGCCCCGGTCCGGGCATCGAAGGTGTGGGAATAGCGCCGGCCATCCTGCTGAAAATAGTTGCGGTAGTCGCCGGACGTGGACAGGCCGTAGCCATCGATATTAATGACACGCTCTGCCACTTGCTGATCGTCACGCGGCTCTTCCAGAGCGATACGCCATGGCGAACCATCGGGCTTCTTGCCGGATGCCTTTAGCTCGCCGGTGGCTTCGGCAAGGTAATCATGAATGCCCAGGGCCTCGAGCCGCGCGGCAATGGTGTCGACTGCGTAACCGGCGGCGATGCTGTTGAAATCCACCTCGGCCGCCGCGTCCTTGCACAACCGGTCGCCGTCGATGCGCAGGTGCTGATGACCGACTCGCTGCCGCACTTCGGCCAGCGCCGCCGCATCCGGGACTTTTTCTTCACGCCCCTGCGGGCCGAACCCCCACAGATTCATCAGCGGTTCTACCGTGAGGTCGTAGGAGCCTTCGCTTTGTTGCGACAGCTGCTCGCCCACGCGGATCAATTCAAGGATCGGCGCGGGCATGACCTGACAGCGATCAGCCGGCAATGCATTGAAGCGCGAGATGTCGGAGTCTGCGCGGTAAGTCGACATCTGCCGGTCGACGTCCGCGAGGACTTTTTCCACTTCGACACGCACCTCCTGCGGGGCAGGCAGATTGGCGTGGCGCACGTACTTGATCGAATAGGTGCTGCCCATCGTCGGGCCGCCGAAAGTCTCAAGGGAATCGCCACTGCCGCAGCCGGACAAAAAGCCGGTCAGCAGCACGAGAATCCCCCACCGTCCAGTTAACAATTCTTCATCTCCCCGCAAAACCGCGCCGGCCATTATGGGCTACGAGCGCAACGCTTTCTTACAAGATTTAGAGTGAGTACCTACCCATGTCCTCCACGACCGGCAAAGGCAAGGCGATTTTTCGCGTTGTCAGCGGCAACTTTCTCGAGATGTTCGACTTCATGGTCTACGGCTTCTACGCCACGGCCATTGCCAAGACCTTCTTTCCCACCGACAGCGCCTTCGCTTCCCTGATGCTCGCCCTGGCCACGTTCGGCGCAGGCTTCCTGATGCGCCCGTTGGGGGCGATTTTTCTCGGCGCCTACATCGACCGTCACGGCCGACGTCAGGGCCTGATCATCACATTGGCCCTGATGGCGGCCGGCACCGTGCTGATTGCCTGCGTGCCGGGCTACGCCACCCTTGGGGTAGCCGCGCCGCTGATCGTGCTGTTCGGCCGATTGCTGCAAGGTTTCTCGGCCGGCGTGGAACTGGGCGGTGTGTCGGTGTATCTGGCGGAAATCGCCACTCCGGGCCGCAAGGGCTTTTTCGTCAGCTGGCAGTCCGCCAGCCAGCAGGCAGCGGTGGTATTTGCCGGGCTGCTCGGTGTCGGCCTCAACCACTGGCTGAGCCCGGAACAGATGGGCGAATGGGGTTGGCGCGTGCCGTTCCTGATCGGCTGCATGATCGTCCCGGTGATTTTCGTCATCCGCCGCTCGCTGGAGGAAACCCCGGAGTTCCAGGCGCGCAAACATCGCCCTACCCTGCAGGAAATCGTCCGTTCGATCGGTCAGAACTTTGGCATCGTCATCGCCGGCATGGCGCTGGTGGTCATGACGACGGTGTCGTTCTACCTGATCACCGCCTACACGCCGACGTTCGGCAAGGCGGAACTGCACTTGTCGGACTTCGATGCGTTGCTGGTGACCGTGTGCATCGGTCTGTCGAACTTCTTCTGGCTGCCGGTGATGGGCGCGGTATCTGACAAGGTCGGGCGTAAACCCCTACTGTTGGCGGCGACGATTCTGGCGATCCTGACCGCTTACCCGGCGTTGTCGTGGCTGGTGGCGAACCCGAGCTTCAGCCATTTGCTGATCGTCGAGTTGTGGCTGTCGTTCCTGTACGGCTCGTACAACGGGGCGATGGTGGTGGCGCTTACCGAGATCATGCCGGTGGAAGTTCGTACGACCGGTTTCTCGCTGGCCTACAGCCTGGCGACCGCAACCTTCGGCGGATTTACGCCGGCGGCCTGCACTTATCTGATCCATGTGCTGGACAACAAGGCGGCACCGGGCATCTGGCTCAGTGGCGCAGCCGTATTGGGCCTGATCGCCACACTGGTGCTGTTCCGTGGCAACAGGCACGAACTGCGCACAGCGCAAGCCGCCATCCCCCGCTAAGGCAAATCGCGCACAAACAAAAACGCCCCGACCTAAGTCGGGGCGTTTTCATTTGCAGCCAAGGCTTAGCGCGGGAACGCTGGCGGGTTTACACCGGCCATGTCTTCCATCACGCGGATCACCTGGCAGCTGTAGCCGAACTCGTTGTCGTACCAGACGTACAGAACAACGCGGTTGTCCTGAACGATGGTCGCTTCAGCGTCGACCACACCGGCGTGGCGCGAGCCCACGAAGTCGGTCGAAACCACTTCCTGCGAGTTGACGAAGTCGATTTGCTTGTGCAGATCGGAGTGCAGCGCCATGTAGCGCAGGTACTCGTTCATCTCTTCACGGGAGGCGGCTTTCTCAAGGTTCAGGTTGAGAATGGCCATCGACACGTTCGGCGTCGGAACACGGATCGCGTTACCGGTCAGCTTGCCGGCCAGCTCAGGCAGGGCCTTGGCAGCAGCGGTGGCAGCACCGGTCTCGGTGATCACCATGTTCAGCGCGGCGCTACGGCCACGGCGATCGCCCTTGTGGAAGTTGTCGATCAGGTTCTGGTCGTTGGTGTACGAGTGAACGGTTTCGACGTGACCGTTGATGATGCCGAACTTGTCATTCACGGCTTTCAGCACCGGCACGATGGCGTTGGTGGTGCAGGAAGCGGCGGACACGATCTTGTCGTCAGCAGTGATTTCGCTGTGGTTGATACCGTGAACGATGTTCTTCAGCTTGCCCTTGCCAGGCGCGGTCAGAACAACGCGGTCGATACCCGGGCACTGCAAGTGCTGACCCAGGCCATCGGCATCACGCCATACACCGGTGTTGTCCACCAGCAGCGCATCTTTGATGCCGTACTGGGTGTAATCCACTTCGGTAGGGTTCTTCGCGTAGATAACCTGGATCAGGTTGCCGTTGGCGGTGATGGTGTTGTTTTCTTCGTCGATGGTGATGGTGCCGTTGAACGAACCGTGTACCGAATCGCGACGCAGCAGACTGGCGCGTTTGGTCAGGTCGTTTTCGGCGCCCTTGCGCACCACGATGGCACGCAGACGCAGGCCGTCGCCGCCACCGGTTTTCTCGATCAGGATACGTGCCAGCAGACGGCCGATACGACCGAAGCCGTACAGCACAACGTCGGTGCCTTTGCGTGCCGAAGCGTTTTGCTGGCCAACCACGTCAGCCATTTCTTCGCGAACGAATTGCTCGGCGGTGCGGCCGTTGCCTTCGTTGCGGAATTTGTACGCCAGTTTGCCCAGATCTACCGAGGCCGCGCCGAGCTTGAGCTCGCTCATGGCCTTGAGCAGCGGGAATGTTTCGTGGACGGAGAGTTCGCTGTCGTCGGCAGAGCGGTGGCGAGCAAAGCGGTGAGCTTTGAGAATCGCGATGACAGACTGGTTGATCAGGCTGCGGCCATAGATCGAGCTCACCACGTTGTTGTTGCGGTAGAGCTGACCGATAAGCGGAATCATCGCTTCTGCGAGTGCTTCACGGTCGATCCATTCACCAAGACACTGGTCGGGCTTCTGAGTCACGGTAACCTTCCACATGTAGGGGCAGAAAAAAGGGGCTACATTATGCCGCCGAGAACCTCTTGTAGCAATGCGCGCTTGTCGCGCAATCGGTAACAAAAATCCGTCCAAAAAAATAACGCTCCCCGCCAGCCCAGTAAAACCGGGGCTTCCAGCGCAGCCATTTTTTCGACGACTGTTAGACGATGTCTGTAACCCTCCGTAACACCACCGACATTTGGCACTACATAACCGTAAAAAAAGCGCTGGTTTTTATGGTTACCACTACATTTTTCCCAAACAGCGCAGATAGACGCATCCTGCAACTGACAGGCGGCACCGGACGCCGCTACAATTACCGACTTTGTCGCAACGCCTGGAGCTCAACCTTCCGTGCCTGTTCTGCGTCTACCGCTTCTCCCTGCCGCGGCAGGTAAACAGCACTGGGGCAACCTCCCCGGTGCCGCCCTGAGCCTGGCGATTGCCGAGGCTGCCAGCGCTGCCAAGCGCTTCACGCTGCTTTTGACCGCCGACAGCCAGAGTGCCGAACGGCTGGAGCAGGAGCTGAGTTTCTTCGCCCCGGATTTGCCGGTACTGCATTTCCCCGACTGGGAAACCCTGCCCTACGACCTGTTTTCGCCGCACCAGGACATCATCTCCCAGCGCATCGCCAGCCTTTATAGACTGCCGGAGCTGGAACATGGCGTGCTGGTGGTGCCAATCACCACCGCCCTGCACCGTCTGGCGCCGACCAAATTCCTGCTCGGCAGCAGCCTGGTGCTGGATGTCGGGCAGAAACTCGATGTCGAGCAAATGCGCTCGCGGCTCGAAGCCAGCGGCTATCGCTACGTCGACACGGTCTACGAGCACGGCGAGTTCACGGTGCGTGGCGCGTTGATCGACCTGTTCCCGATGGGCAGCAAACTGCCTTATCGCATCGACCTGTTCGACGACGAAATCGAAACCCTGCGTACCTTCGATCCGGAAAACCAGCGCTCCATCGACAAGGTCGATTCGGTCAAGCTGCTGCCGGCCAAAGAATTTCCGCTGCAGAAAGACGCGGTCACCCGCTTCAAGGCGCGCTTTCGCGAGCGTTTCGACGTCGATTTCCGTCGCTGCCCGATCTTCCAGGACCTGAGCAGCGGCATCACACCGGCCGGTATCGAGTACTACCTGCCGCTGTTCTTCGAAGAAACCTCGACCCTGTTCGATTACCTGCCGCAGGACACGCAAGTGTTCTCGCTGCCGGGCATCGAGCAGGCGGCGGAAAACTTCTGGAATGATGTGCGCAATCGTTATGAAGAGCGTCGCGTCGATCCATCCCGTCCTCTATTGCCGCCGGCCGAACTGTTCCTGCCGGTGGAAGACTGCTTTGCCCGCCTGAAGAACTGGCCGCGCGTGGTCGCCAGTCAGCAGGACGTTGAATCCGGCGCCGGTCGTGAGCGCTTTCCGGCGCAGGCCTTGCCGAACCTGGCGATCGAAGCCAAGGCCACCCAGCCGCTGGCCGCGCTGTCGGCCTTCCTCGACGAGTTCCCGGGTCGCGTGCTGTTCACCGCCGAATCCGCGGGCCGTCGCGAAGTGCTGCTGGAGTTGCTGGATCGCCTGAAGCTGCGCCCGAAAACCGTCGACAGCTGGCCGGACTTCGTCGCGAGCAAGGATCGCCTGGCGATCACCATCGCCCCGCTCGACGAAGGCCTGATGCTGGACCACCCGGCGCTGGCACTGGTCGCGGAGAGTCCGCTGTTCGGCCAGCGCGTGATGCAGCGTCGTCGTCGCGAAAAACGCGCCGACGCCAACAACGATGCGGTGATCAAGAACCTCACCGAGCTGCGCGAAGGCGCGCCGGTGGTGCACATCGACCACGGTGTCGGTCGTTATCTCGGCCTGACGATTCTGGAAATCGACAATCAGGCTGCCGAATTCCTGACCCTCGAATACGCCGAGAATGCCAAGCTCTACGTGCCGGTGGCCAACCTGCATTTGATCGCCCGTTACACCGGCAGCGACGATGCGTTGGCTCCGCTGCACCGCCTCGGCTCCGAGACCTGGCAGAAAGCCAAGCGCAAGGCCGCCGAGCAAGTGCGCGACGTGGCTGCCGAACTGCTCGATATCTACGCCCGTCGCGCCGCCCGCGAAGGTTATGCGTTCGCCGATCCGAAGGCCGACTACGCGACCTTCAGCGCCGGTTTCCCGTTCGAAGAAACCCCGGACCAGCAATCCACCATCGAAGCCGTGCGCGAAGACATGCTCGCGCCGAAACCGATGGATCGACTGGTCTGCGGCGACGTCGGCTTCGGCAAGACCGAAGTGGCCATGCGCGCCGCGTTCATCGCCGTGCATGGTGGCAAGCAAGTGGCGATTCTGGTGCCGACCACCCTGCTCGCCCAGCAGCACTACAACAGCTTCCGCGACCGCTTCGCCGACTGGCCAGTGACCGTGGAAGTGATGAGCCGTTTCAAGTCGGCCAAGGAAGTGAACGCTGCGGTAGCCGAATTGGCCGAAGGCAATATCGACATCGTCATCGGCACGCACAAGCTGCTGCAGGACGACGTCAAGATCAAAAACCTCGGACTGGTGATCATCGACGAAGAGCACCGTTTCGGCGTCCGTCAGAAGGAACAGCTCAAAGCCCTGCGCAGCGAAGTCGACATTCTTACGCTGACCGCCACGCCGATTCCGCGCACGCTGAACATGGCGGTGTCGGGCATGCGCGACCTGTCGATCATCGCCACGCCGCCGGCGCGACGCCTGTCGGTGCGCACCTTCGTCATGGAGCAGAACAAGAGCACGGTCAAAGAGGCCTTGCTGCGTGAGCTGCTGCGCGGCGGTCAGGTCTATTACCTGCACAACGACGTGAAAACCATCGAGAAGTGCGCCGCCGACCTGGCCGAACTGGTGCCGGAAGCGCGGATCGGCATCGGCCACGGGCAGATGCGCGAACGCGAACTCGAACAGGTGATGAGCGACTTCTACCACAAGCGCTTCAACGTGCTGATCGCCTCGACCATCATCGAGACCGGCATCGACGTGCCGAGCGCCAACACCATCATCATCGAGCGCGCCGACAAGTTCGGTCTGGCGCAGTTGCACCAGTTGCGCGGTCGCGTTGGTCGTAGCCATCACCAGGCTTACGCCTACCTGCTGACCCCGCCGCGCCAGCAAATCACCGGCGATGCGGAAAAACGCCTGGAGGCGATTGCCAATACTCAGGATCTGGGTGCGGGCTTCGTGCTGGCCACCAACGACCTGGAAATCCGTGGCGCCGGCGAACTGCTGGGCGACGGTCAGAGCGGGCAGATTCAGGCGGTCGGATTCACGCTGTACATGGAGATGCTCGAGCGCGCGGTGAAGTCGATCCGCAAGGGCGAACAGCCGAACCTCGATCAACCGCTCGGCGGTGGCCCGGAGGTCAACCTGCGGGTACCGGCGCTGATTCCGGAAGATTATCTGCCGGACGTGCATGCACGCCTGATCCTGTACAAGCGCATCGCTTCGGCCACCGACGAAGAAGGCCTGAAGGATCTGCAAGTGGAGATGATCGACCGCTTTGGCCTGTTGCCGGAACCGACCAAGAATCTGGTGCGCATCACGGCGCTGAAATTGCAGGCCGAGCAGCTGGGCATCAAGAAAGTCGATGGCGGCCCGCAAGGCGGACGCATCGAGTTCGCGGCGCAGACGCCGGTCGACCCGATGACCCTGATCAAACTGATCCAGAGCCAGCCAAAACGCTACAAATTCGAAGGCGCCACGATGTTCAAGTTCCAGGTGCCGATGGAGCGCCCGGAAGAGCGCTTTAATACTGTGGAGGCGCTGTTCGAGCGCCTCATCCCGAAAACTGCTTGAAGGACGCCGCATGCGCCTGTTTCGCTCTCTGACTTTGCTACTGACTCTGGTGGCACCTACGGCGTTTGCCGATGACCTGTATCAGGTCGAAATGATTCTGGTACGCCAGAACGCCGTGCCGGCAATCGTCAGCCGTGCCGCACCGGAAGACTGGGCGGCCGGCGCCCAACGTTTGGGCGATGACAGTAAACGCACCCCGGCGCTGAACGATGTTGTGACCAAACTTACCGCCAGCGGCGAGTACAGCGTGCTGATGCATAAAGCCTGGCAGCAGACCCTTGGCGAGACGCCAGCCAAGGTCGCAGTCAGCGAAGGTCAGGAGCAGTTCGGCCAGTTCCCGATCGAAGGCACGATTGAAATGAAGCTCGGTCGCTTCACCGACGTGAACGCCGACTTCTGGGTCAACCAGATCGACGCCAACGGCATGGTCACCGCCAGCGAGCGCCTGAAACAGGACAGCCACACCAAGAATGGCCAACTCAACTACCTCGATAACGGCCACCTGGCCCTGCTGATCAAGATCACTTCACTGACGGCGCCCGCGCCTCGGGAAGCGCCTGAAGTCGTTCCGGACTGATCGAAGTCCTTATGTCCCCGCCACTGAGTAAACCGCTGGCCTCCTCCTGGGTCAGCCGATTCAAGGAACAAAGCCTGGAGCGCGGCCGCCGCTACGCGCTGGAAAACCGGGTGCGATTCGTGCAGGTCGGCGATGCGACCATTACCGCCAGCTGCGAAGGCTCTGGTGGCAACGTCTACCGTCAGACGATTCACTTGCGCGAGTCAGCCAAAGGCACACTGTTGATGGTCGACGCCACGTGCACCTGCCCGGTGCACAGCAACTGCAAGCACTGCGCGGCGGTGCTGCTGCAAGTGCAGGAAACCCTCGAATACCCCGCCGCTGCCAAAGACGCCGAACTGCTGGAAAAACTCCAGGCCGTGCTGGAAAACCGCAGCCCGAAGGCGCCACCGCAAGTGCTGGTGGACAACGTGCAACCGGTGCCGCGCCTGTGGCTGGCGAGTGTCGAGTTCAGCGCGTTCGAACCGCGCAACGGCAAGATGCAGCGTTACATCCAGCATCGCGCGGCGCTGTCCTTCAGTTACCTCGACGAATACGTCAGCGGGCAGAAAAACAGCGACATCCTGATTCGTCAGGAAGCCCAGACCCTGCGAGTCAAACGCCACCCGGACGTCGAACAAAGCTACCGCGAGCAGCTGCGAATTCTCGGTTTCCGCATCGCCACCCGCCAGAGCAAGGCTCTGCCGGAAAGCGCCGGCGAACTTTATGAGATGGTCAACGACAGCGCCTGGCTGACCTTCACCCTCAACGATCTGCCGAAGCTACGCACCCAAGGCTGGGAGCTGCTGGTCGACGATGAGTTCGGTTTCGACCTGACCGCCGTCGACGACTGGTACGCCACCGTCGAGCAGACGCCGGAGCGCGACTGGTTCGATCTGGAGCTGGGGATCATCGTCAACGGCGAGCGTCTGAGCCTGCTGCCGATCCTGCTCAATCTGATGCGCTCGCACACGGAAATCCTCAACCCGGAACGTCTCGCCCGCCGTCGCGATGATGAGCTGATTCTGGTGAACATCCCGCAACGCAACAGCGAGCACGGGCCACTGCAGGTCGCCCTGCCCCTCGGCCGGCTGAAACCGGTACTGGCGACCCTTGGCGAGTTTTATTTGCAGGAACCGGGCGAGACCACCCTGCGCCTGAGCAAGGCCGACGCCACGCGCCTGAATTCGCTGGAAGGCATTCCCCTGCTCTGGGAGGGTGGCGAGCAGATTCGCAGCTTCGCCCAGCGCCTACGCGACATCCGCGACTACAGCGCCAAAGCACCGAAGGGACTGAATGCAACGCTGCGTCCTTATCAGCTCGAAGGCTTGAGCTGGATGCAGTCGCTGCGGCAACTTGAGGTCGGCGGGATTCTCGCGGACGACATGGGCCTGGGTAAAACCCTACAGACACTGGCGCATATTCTCAGCGAGAAGAACGCTGGACGCCTGGATCGGCCGTGCATGGTGGTGATGCCTACCAGCCTGATTCCCAACTGGCTGGACGAAGCGGCGCACTTCACGCCACAGCTCAAGGTTGTCGCGCTGTACGGCGCCAGTCGTAAAAAGCATTTCGAGCATCTGGCCGAATACGACCTGATCCTCACCACTTATGCGCTGCTGCCCAAGGATGTCGAACGTCTGGCCCAGCAGCCGCTGCATGTACTGGTGCTGGATGAGGCGCAGTACATCAAGAACCCGAACAGCAAAGCCGCCCAGGCTGCCCGTGAACTCAATGCTCGTCAGCGCCTGTGCCTCAGCGGGACGCCGCTGGAAAATCACCTGGGCGAACTGTGGTCGCTGTTTCACTTCCTGCTGCCCGGCTGGCTCGGCGACGTAAAAAGCTTCAACGCCGATTACCGTGTGCCGATCGAAAAGCGCGCGAGCGAAGTCAGACTTCAACACCTCAACGGCCGGATCAAACCGTTCCTGCTACGCCGCACCAAGGAGCAGGTCGCGACTGAGTTGCCACCGAAAACAGAGATCATCCACTGGGTCGAGCTCAACGAAGCGCAGCGCGACGTGTACGAAACCATGCGTCTGGCGATGGACAAGAAGGTTCGCGACGAGATCACCCGCAAAGGCGTGGCGCGCAGTCAGATCATCATTCTCGAGGCGCTGCTCAAGCTGCGTCAGGTCTGCTGCGATTTGCGTCTGGTCAACGACGCCACCCTGCCCGCCCGTGGTAGCACGTCGGGCAAGCTCGACAGCCTGATGGAAATGCTTGAGGAATTGTTTGAGGAAGGTCGGCGGATTCTGCTGTTCTCGCAGTTCACTTCGATGCTGTCACTGATCGAGGACGAGCTGAAAAAACGCAATGTCGCCTATGCGCTGTTGACGGGACAGACCCGTGATCGGCGTACACCGGTGAAGGAATTCCAGAGCGGCAAGCGTCAGATCTTTCTCATCAGCCTGAAGGCTGGCGGTGTGGGTCTGAACCTGACGGAAGCGGATACGGTGATTCACTACGATCCGTGGTGGAATCCGGCGACCGAAAATCAGGCAACCGACCGCGCGTATCGCATTGGTCAGGAAAAGCCGGTGTTCGTCTACAAGATGATTGCCCGGGGCACGGTCGAAGAGAAGATTCAGCACTTGCAGAAGGAAAAATCCGACCTGGCGGCCGGCGTGCTGGATGGGCGCAAGGCCGGGGACTGGAAGCTGCAGAGTGACGATATCGAGGCGCTGTTTGCGCCGTTGCCGGACAAGTTTGAAAAGCGCTGAGATTTTCAGCGCCTGTTCATTCACGTCATTGCGGAGCCAGACTCAGCCCTTGAGTACGCGCACCAACGTCGATTTCACCTTGCCCATGCCATCGTGCAACGCCTGCTCGATCTCGGCCATGGTGATCACTTCAGTGGTTTTGCCCGCCGCCGGGTTCACCACCAGCGACAGACAGGCGTAATCCAGATCCAGCTCACGAGCCAGCGCCGCTTCCGGCATGCCGGTCATGCCGACGATGTCGCAACCGTCACGCTCCAGACGCACGATCTCGGCCACGGTTTCCAGTCGCGGGCCCTGGGTGCAGGCGTAAACGCCCTGATCGCTGTACTCGCAACCTTCGGCGGCCAACGCAGCAATCAGTTGCTGACGCAGCGGTTCGCTGTAGGGAAAGCTGAAGTCGATGTGTGTGACATGTTCCAGATCATCGGCGAAATAGGTGTGCTCGCGACCGCTGGTGTAGTCCACGATCTGATGCGGCACGCAGAAATGTCCGGTGCCCATTGCAGGATGAATCCCACCCACGGCGTTGACCGCGATGATCGCTTCAGCCCCGGCCTGCTTCAACGCCCACAAGTTGGCGCGGTAGTTGACCTTGTGCGGCGGAAAGCGATGCGGGTGACCGTGACGAGCGAGGAACAGCACTTCCTTGCCGGCATACTCGCCAATCTGAACTTCGGCCGATGGCGCGCCATAAGGCGTATCCACCGCCAGCGACTGACGAATGCTCAGGCCTTCCAGCTGGGTCAGGCCGGTGCCGCCGATGATTGCGTAAACCGTCATAGCGAAAAATCCTTAATCGATCAGTTGAGCGTCTTTGAGCGCGCCGACAGCGGTCAGCCAGCGCGGATCCTGACGGTATTCGGTGTTGGCGAACGCCTGACCGCGCATGCGCGCGATGCGCGGCGACGGCTTGACCTTCATGCGTTGCGCGGCGCTCAGGGCCAGTTCGGCGGCTGCTCGGTCGTTGCACACCAGGCCCATGTCGCAACCGGCGCTGAGTGCGGCTTCGATACGGCTGGCGGCATCGCCAACCACATGTGCGCCGGCCATCGACAGGTCATCGCTGAAGATCACGCCGTCGAACTGCAGCTCGCCGCGCAGGATGTCCTGCAACCAGCGCCGGGAGAAACCGGCGGGCTGTGCATCGACTTGCGGATAAATCACGTGGGCAGGCATGACGGCGGCCAGTTGCTTGCTCAGCTTGGCGAACGGCACCAGGTCGTTGGCGCGGATCTCTTCAAGACTGCGCTCGTCGTTGGGGATTGCGACGTGGGAGTCGGCTTCCGCCCAGCCATGGCCAGGGAAATGCTTGCCGGTGGCGGCCATGCCGGCGTTGTTCATGCCTTTGATGAAAGCACCGGCGAGTAGCGCGGCGCGCTCCGGGTCACCTTCAAACGAGCGCGTGCCGACGACGGCGCTGCGCTGGTAATCCAGATCCAGCACCGGCGCGAAGCTCAGGTCGAGTCCGACCGCCAGCACTTCGGTGGCCATGATCCAGCCGCATTGCTCGGCCAGATACTCGGCGTTCGGGTTGTCAGCGATGGCGCGCATGGCTGGCAAACGGACGAAGCCCTGACGCAGACGCTGAACGCGACCGCCCTCCTGATCCACCGCCAGCAGCAAGTCAGGACGAATGGCACGGATCGCCGCGCTCAGCTCGCGCACCTGGCGCGGATGCTCGATGTTGCGGGCAAAGATGATCAGGCCACCCACTTCGGGCTGGCGCAACAATTGGCGATCTTCGGCCGTCAGCCAGGTACCGGCGACGTCCACCATCAACGAGCCTTGCAGGCCAGCAGTCATAGAGATTCCTTGAAAACGAAAAACCCGTCGCACACGAAATCACCGCCCGGGGTATTGCCCGGCGGGTCGGTGATTTCAATGAGAAACGGGTTCAGAACGAGAGTCGACATGGGCGGCTAGCTTAGCGGATGTCAGCTGCCGCGCCCACCCATGGACGGTTAAACCTTGGCAGGTGCCGGTGCGGATTTGCTGCGTGGTCGCAACTGCGCGGTGGCCATGGCCGTGTCAGTGACGCCGGTTTCGGCACGCATACCGGCTGCCAGGAACGGCACCATCAGACGCATCACCTGTTCGATGGAGGTGTTGACACCGAAATCGGTCTCGGCGATCGCACGCAGAGCCTTGATTCCCGACATGCTGAATGCTGCGGCACCGAGCATGAAGTGCACGCGCCAGAACAGTTCGATCGGAGGAATGCGCGGGGCGGCTTCGTTCACCAGCAACATGTAGCGACGGAATACCTTGCCGTACATGTCTTCCAGATAACGACGCAGGTGGCCCTGGCTCTGACTGAATGCCAGACCGAGCAGGCGCATGAAGATCGACAGATCGTTGCCGCTGCGTGGTTGTACCACCAGCGCCTGCTCGACGAGAATTTCCAGCAGCTCTTCGAGCGAAGGTTTGTTCTCTGGCTTGGCCTGGCGGCGCTCCAGCTCTTTGTCGAGGCTGATGCAGAACGGACCGAGGAAGCGCGAGAAAACCGCCTGGATCAGCGCCTTCTTCGAGCCGAAGTGATAGTTCACCGCAGCGAGGTTGACCCCTGCCTTGCTGGTGATCAGACGCAATGAGGTTTCAGCGAAACCTTTTTCCGCGAACAGCTGTTCTGCAGCATCAAGAATGCGTTCAACGGTTTCCGACTGGGCCATGGCTACTCCGCCTGACAAACACTTGTTTGAAACATACGTTTCAGCCTATGCCTTGTCAAGCCTGCCAGTTCGTTTTGGGAATGGTCGGTCAGTTATTTAACCACAACAAGGACGCCACATTAATCAGCGTCGTCACTGACCGTCCGGCGGCATGGCAAAAAACGATCATTGCCAAGACCGCTTCACTGTATATAATCCCAGTCACTGTATAAAAAGACAGAGCGATCAATATGCTTAAGCTGACGCCACGCCAAGCCGAGATTCTGGCCTTTATCAAACGCTGCCTCGAAGACAACGGCTACCCGCCGACCCGTGCGGAAATCGCTCAGGAACTGGGTTTCAAATCGCCCAACGCGGCCGAAGAGCATCTCAAAGCGCTTGCCCGCAAAGGCGCGATCGAGATGACTCCCGGTGCCTCTCGCGGCATTCGCATCCCTGGCTTCGAAGCCAAGGTCGACGAATCCACCCTGCCGATCATCGGTCGAGTGGCTGCCGGCGCGCCGATTCTCGCCCAGCAGCACATCGAAGAGTCCTGCAATATCAATCCGGCCTTCTTTCATCCGCGCGCCGACTACCTGTTGCGCGTCCACGGCATGAGTATGAAGGACATCGGTATTTTCGACGGCGACCTGCTGGCGGTTCACACCACCCGCGAGGCCCGCAACGGTCAGATCGTGGTTGCGCGGATCGGCGACGAAGTCACCGTCAAACGCTTCAAGCGTGACGGCAGCAAAGTCTGGCTGATTGCCGAAAACCCCGAGTTCGCCCCTATCGAAGTCAACCTGAAAGACCAGGAACTGGTCATCGAAGGCTTGAGTGTCGGCGTCATCCGCCGCTAAAGGAGGCTTTATGCAGTTCCCACACGCACCTCAGCAAACACAACTGCCGTTGTTCGAAGCGTTTTTGGCGCAACCGCTCGCCCCCATGCTCAAGGATGTCGTCGAGCGTCCGTGGAATACCGAACCTGAAGCGTTCAGCGAGCTGTCACTGCGCGGCGCGGCCGGGAACTGCCTGAACTTGCTGGCACCGATTCTTCGCGAATTGAGCGAGGATCAGGACGCACGCTGGCTGACCCTGATTGCACCGCCTGCCAGCCTGACCCAGACCTGGCTACGCGACGCAGGATTGAATCGCGAACGCATCCTGCTGTTACAACCGCGCGGCGCCCAAAGCGCTCAGCAACTGGCCTGCGAAGCACTACGCCTGGGCCGTAGCCACACGGTCGTCACGTGGCTGAACCCACTGAGCGCAGGGTCACGGCAACAGCTGATCAGCGCCGCCCGCACCGGGGACGCTCAAAGCCTGAACATTCGTTTGAGGTGATTCAGCAACAATGCGCGCCATGTAAAGCGCAGGGCTTCTCCAGGGATAGAGAAGCCGATCTGGAGCAGTAACTGACAGACAGCGGATCAATGAAGAACCCGCGGCCCCTCATCCTTATCGAATTCGCCTTCAACCATACGCCCCGCCATTTGCACGCCGACGCTCAACATGGCTTTGGCAATTTCAACGTGCTGACCCTGCAGAAACGCCTTGGCATCCTCGGAGAAATCCAGAGTCACCAGAGAACCCTCGTCCTCGGCCCTGCGCAGTTCGATTCGGCCGTCTGGTAGCTCGACAATTTCTAGAAAGGACGTTGGCATATAGGTCTGTTCTCCACGAAAGGCAGGGATTATATAGACATCATTCAGGCTTCGCTCGGGATCTTGACCAGCAGCACGCCTCTCGTCGCCGCCAGTCCACAGCCCCTCAGCACTCGTTCAAGCCTTCACGGAAACGGATCGCCAGCCCCTTGAGGTTCTGCCGCCAGCTCTCGAGCTCTTCGCGGCTCAGCTCTTCAACCGCCTCTTCTTCATCCAGATTCACGGCCAGAATCAACGGCTGCGTCACATCGCCCTTCGGCTTGTGTGGCACCCGCGGTGGCTGAAACAGCGCCGAGTGCGCGGCCAGCAATTTAGCCAGCCAGGTCTCCCGATTGCCCGCCAGCTCGATCATCTCCGCCAGCTCAGGAATGGCAATCGACTCCAGCACTTCGCGGGTCAACAGGGTTTCCGCCCGCGACGCATTGGCTTGTGGCAGACGATAGAAGCCGGCGATTTCATGACACAGCCCCAACAACGCACCGTAGAGATGAAACAGTGCGGATTCGCGCCCGGCCTGAATCAGCGCCAGCGAATTCATCGCCCGCCCCTCTTCGACCCTGGCCAGCGCTTCCAGCGACAAACCCGCGAAATAGATCTTCTGATTGGTACGGGTATAGAGCTCGTGGGCCATGTCGGCACTCTCCACAACGAAATAATTGCTTCACACAGGCCGGACAGTGTCATGGATCAGCCGATCCGACCGCAAGCATTAAACAAAAAGGCCGCATGAAAACCCGAAGGTTGTCATGCGGCCTTTTGTGTTGAAGATGCCCAGTCAGGGCACCTTCAGATCAGCGATTGCTCAAGCCTTGGCTTTCGCCGGACGCTTGTCTTCAACCGTCCACTTGCCACCGTCAAAGAACGCTTTCCAGCCTGTCGGCTTGCCGTCGACTTCGGTCTGAACGTACTGCTCCTTGGTCTTGCGGCTGTAGCGGATCACGGCTGGCAGGCCATCCGGATCCTTCTGCGGCGCTTCACACAGGAAGTGGTACTTCGGATCGATCTCGTCCTTGTGCGGCAGAATCTCGATCACCAGCGGAGCACGGGTCTCGCGGTTTTTCGGGAACTGGCTGGCGGCCAGGAACAGACCGGATGCACCGTCGCGCAGGATGTAGGTGTCGTTGACCTTTTCGCATTTCAGCTCAGGCATCTTCACCGGATCCATCTTCGGCGGCGCCGCATCACCGCTCTTCAGCAGCTTGCGGGTGTTCTTGCACGTCGGGTTGGTGCAACCGAAGAACTTGCCGAAACGGCCGGTCTTGAGCTGCATCTCGCTGCCGCACTTGTCGCATTCCAGGCTCGGACCTTCGTAGCCCTTGATGCGATAGCTGCCTTCTTCGATTTCGTAGCCGGCGCAATCCGGGTTGTTACCGCAGATGTGCAGCTTGCGCTTCTCGTCGAGCAGGTAGGCGTCCATCGCCGTGCTGCAGATGGGGCAGCGATGCTTGCCGCGCAGTACCAGGGATTCCGACTCGCCCTCGTCGTCCGCCGCGATTTCATCGCCCGGCACCAGGTTGACGGTGGCCTTGCAGCGCTCTTTCGGCGGCAGGCTGTAACCCGAGCAGCCGAGGAATACACCGGTCGATGCAGTACGGATCTGCATTGGACGGCCGCAGGTGGTGCACGGAATGTCGGTCATTACCGGCTGATTGGCACGCATGCCGGCTTCCGGATTCTCCGCCACTTCGAGTTTTTTCTTGAAGTCGCCGTAGAACTCGTCCAGCACGTTTTTCCAGTCGCGTTCACCCTGGGCCACGTCATCGAGATTCTCTTCCATGCCGGCGGTGAAGCCGTAGTCCATGAGATTCGAAAAGCTTTCCGACAGACGCTCGGTGACGATGTCGCCCATCTTTTCGGAATAGAAACGACGGTTGTGCAGGGTCACGTAGCCGCGATCCTGAATGGTCGAGATGATCGCTGCGTAAGTCGAAGGACGGCCGATGCCGCGCTTTTCCATTTCCTTCACCAGGCTGGCTTCCGAATAACGGGCCGGCGGCTTGGTGAAGTGCTGGGACGGATCGAGCTTGATCAGCTTCATCACGTCGCCCTGCGCCATGTCCGGCAAAACATCATCGTCGCCAGGCTTGGTGATTTGCGGCAGCACGCGGGTGTAACCGTCGAACTTCAGGATGCGGCCCTTGGCGCGCAGCTCGAAGTCGCCGGCAGCGACGCTGACAGTGGTCGACAGGTATTGCGCCGGCAGCATCTGGCAAGCCAGGAACTGGCGCCAGATCAGCTCGTAGAGGCGCTCAGCGTCGCGCTCCATGCCGGCCAGCTTGGCTGGCGTGGTGTTGGCGTCGGAAGGACGAATCGCTTCGTGAGCCTCTTGTGCGCCTTCCTTGCTGCTGTAGACGTTCGGCGATTCCGGCAGGTACTTCTTGCCGAACTCGGTCTCGATGTAATCTCGCGCCATCGCCACGGCATCAGCCGAGAGGTTGGTCGAGTCGGTACGCATATAAGTGATGTAGCCGGCTTCGTAGAGACGCTGGGCCATCATCATGGTTTTCTTCACACCGAAGCCCAGGCGGTTGCTCGCGGCCTGTTGCAGCGTGGAGGTGATGAACGGTGCCGACGGCTTGCTGCTGGTCGGTTTGTCTTCACGCTTGACGATGCTGTAGCTGGAGGATTTTAGCTTCTCCAGCGCGGCCGTAGCCTGGGCTTCGTTCAGCGGCTTGAAGGCCTCGCCTTTCTCGCGAGCCACTTCGAAACGCACGGTCGAACCTTTGGCGGTGCCGAGGTCGGCGTGCACTTCCCAGTACTCTTCCGGGTTGAACGCACGAATCTCACGCTCACGCTCTACCACCAGTTTCACGGCAACCGATTGCACGCGACCGGCAGACAGGCCACGAGCGATCTTCGCCCACAGCAGCGGCGAGACCATGTAGCCGACGACGCGGTCGAGGAAACGACGGGCCTGCTGCGCGTTCACTCGATCGATGTCGAGTTCGCCCGGCTCCGAGAAGGCTTCCTGAATCGCCTTCTTGGTGATTTCGTTGAACACCACGCGCTTGTAGCGGCTGTCGTCACCACCGATGGCTTCGCGCAGGTGCCAGGCAATGGCTTCCCCCTCGCGATCCAAGTCGGTTGCGAGATAGATGGTGTCAGCATCCTTGGCGAGCCGGCGCAGCTCTTCGATGACCTTTTCCTTGCCCGGGAGGATCTCGTACTTGGCTTTCCAGCCATGCTCGGGATCGACACCCATGCGCGAGACCAGCTGCTTGCGCGCCTTCTCTTTCGGCGACAGCGCTGGCGCTTCGCCCGCAGCAGCCTTGCCGCGCTTGGCGGCTGGCTCCTTGCTGGCGCTAGCCGAACCGCTGGTGGGCAGGTCTCGGATATGGCCGATACTCGACTTCACCACGTATTGGTTGCCCAGATACTTGTTGATGGTCTTGGCCTTAGCCGGGGATTCCACAATGACCAGCGATTTGCCCATGGATCAGAAAATTCCTGAATTCTAGAAGTGAAAGGCGGTTGGCGCCTGACGCGGCACCGCTATATATAGTGGCTACAAGGTGAGGTCAAGCGCAGGGTTTTGCGCGCACTCGCCTTACGGCTTCGAAAAAAGGCTCGGTTCGGCTTGCACCAAAGCAAAGCGTGGGACCTGCTCCCCGTCAACCTCGACGGACTCCAGGAACATGCTCAAGGGACGCACCCAAAAGCCGTAATCGCCATACAGGGCTTGGTAAAAGACCACTTCTTCTTCGGTCTCGGAATGCCGCGCAACACTGAATACGCGGTACTGCGGACCTTTGTAATGTTGGTAGAGCCCAGGTTGTATCGGCATGCTTCGGCCCTCACTCAAATTTTTTCAAAATAAAAACAAAAATAAATCCGCAAAAACAAAAACCGGGGCACTTGGCCCCGGCTTCCATCGACGAGACGCTTAAACGCGTTCGAAGACGGTGGAGATGCCTTGGCCGAGGCCAATGCACATGGTGGCCACCCCGAAGGTGCCGCCATTCTGCTTCATCACGTTCAGCAAGGTGCCGGAAATACGGGCACCGGAGCAACCGAACGGGTGACCCAGGGCGATCGCGCCGCCGTGCAGGTTAACCTTCTCATTCATCTTGTCGAGCACTTTAAGGTCTTTCAGCACTGGCAGGGCCTGTGCGGCGAACGCTTCGTTGAGCTCGAAGAAGTCGATATCGTTGATACCCAGGCCGGCACGTTTCAGTGCTTTCTGAGTAGCCGGTACCGGACCATAGCCCATGATGGCCGGGTCCACACCCGCTACCGCCATCGAGCGAATCACCGCCAGAGGCTGGATGCCCAGGTCCTGTGCGCGCTGCGCCGACATCACGATCATGCACGAAGCACCATCGGTGATCTGCGACGAAGTACCGGCAGTCACGGTGCCGCCCTTTGGATTGAACGCCGGCTTCAGAGCCGCCAGACTTTCCAGGGTGGTTTCCGGACGAATGGTTTCGTCGTAGTCGAAGGTTTTCAGGAAACCGTTCTCGTCGTAACCCTGCATCGGGATGATTTCGTCCTTGAACTTGCCTTCCACAGTCGCCTTGTGGGCCAACTGGTGGGAACGCACGCCAAAGGCGTCCTGCTGTTCGCGAGTGATGCCGTGCATTTTGCCCAGCATTTCAGCGGTCAGGCCCATCATGCCCGAGGCTTTCGCCGCGTACAGAGACATGTGCGGGTTCGGATCGACACCGTGCATCATGCTCACGTGACCCATATGCTCGACGCCGCCAACCACGAACACGTCACCGTTGCCGGTCATGATCGCTTGCGCAGCAGTGTGCAGCGCGCTCATCGACGAGCCACACAGACGGCTGACGGTCTGGCCGGCCGAGGTGTGAGGGATCTGGGTCATCAGCGACGCCATGCGCGCGATGTTCCAGCCTTGCTCCAGGGTCTGGTTCACACAGCCCCAGATCACGTCCTCGACTTCGGCAGGATCGACCTTGGTGTTACGCTCCAGCAGTTTGCTGATCAGGTGCGCCGACATGTCTTCGGCGCGGGTGTTGCGGTGCATGCCGCCCTTGGAGCGGCCCATCGGAGTACGACCGAAGTCGACAATCACGACGTCTCTAGGATTCAAGCTCATAAGTTCACTCTCACTCTAGTTGGGGGCGCTTAACCGAAGAAGCTCTGGCCGTTCTTGGCCATTTCGCGCAGCTTCGCGGTCGGGTGGTACAGCGCGCCCAAATCAGCGTACTGGTCGGCCAGGGCAACGAACTCGGCAACACCGATCGAGTCGATGTAGCGCAGCGCACCGCCACGGAATGGAGGGAAACCAATACCGTAGACCAGACCCATGTCGGCTTCGGCGGCGGTTTCGACGATGCCGTCTTCCAGGCAACGCACGGTTTCCAGGCACAGCGGGATCATCATCCAGTTGATGATGTCTTCGTCAGTGACTTCGCGCTGCTCGTAGACGATCGGCTTGAGCACTTCCAGTACCGACGGATCGGCGACTTTCTTCTGCTTGCCTTTCTTGTCGGCCTCGTAGGCATAGAAGCCCTTGCCGTTCTTCTGACCGAGACGCTTGGCTTCGTAAAGCACGTCGATGGCAGAACGACGATCGTCCTTCATGCGGTCCGGGAAGCCTTCAGCCATTACGTCACGACCGTGGTGGCCGGTGTCGATGCCGACCACGTCCATCAGGTAGGCCGGGCCCATCGGCCAGCCGAATTTTTCCATGATCTTGTCGATACGGACGAAGTCCACACCGGCGCTGACCAGCTTGGCGAAACCGCCGAAGTACGGGAACAGTACGCGGTTGACCAGGAAGCCCGGGCAGTCGTTGACGACGATCGGGTTCTTGCCCATTTTCTTGGCGTAGGCAACGGTGGTGGCAATCGCCAGCTCGCTGGACTTCTCGCCACGGATCACTTCCACCAGCGGCATCATGTGCACCGGGTTGAAGAAGTGCATGCCGACGAAGTTTTCCGGACGCTTGAGGGCCTTGGCCAGCAGGCTGATGGAAATGGTCGAGGTGTTGGACGCGAGGATGGTGTCCTCTTTGACCTTGTCTTCGACTTCCGCCAGAACGGCTTGCTTGACCTTCGGGTTCTCGACCACGGCTTCAACGACCAGGTCGACGTGACCGAAATCACCGTAGGACAGGGTCGGACGAATGCCGTTGAGCACTTCAGCCATTTTCGCGGCGGTCATGCGGCCTTTATCAACGCGACCGACCAGCAGCTTGGCGGCTTCAGCCAGACCTTGCTCGATGCCGTGCTCGTTGATGTCCTTCATCAGGATCGGCGTACCTTTGGAAGCCGACTGATAGGCGATACCGCCACCCATGATGCCGGCGCCCAGTACGGCAGCCTGCTTCACGTCCTTGGCGATTTCGTCGTAGGCCTTGGCCTTTTTCTTCAGTTCCTGATCATTCAGGAACAGACCGATCAAGCTCTGCGCGGCAGAAGTCTTGGCCAGTTTCACGAAACCTGCGGCTTCGACTTCCAGCGCCTTGTCACGACCGAAGTTCGCGGCTTTCTGGATGGTCTTGATCGCTTCGACCGGGGCCGGGTAGTTCGGGCCAGCCTGGCCAGCCACGAAACCTTTGGCGGTTTCGAAAGCCATCATTTGTTCAATCGCGTTCAGCTTGAGCTTTTCCAGCTTCGGCTGGCGCTTGGCCTTGTAGTCGAACTCGCCGGAGACGGCGCGCTTGATCAGCTCAAGAGCGGCATCCTGCAGTTTTTCAGGAGCAACCACGGCATCGACGGCGCCGACTTTCAGCGCGTCTTCAGGACGGTTTTCCTTGCCGGCGGCAATCCACTCGATGGCGTTGTCGGCACCGATCAGGCGCGGCAGACGCACGGTGCCGCCGAAGCCCGGGTAGATGCCCAGTTTGACTTCCGGCAGACCGATCTTGGCCTTGGTCGACATGACGCGGTAGTCCGCTGCCAGGCACATTTCCAGACCACCACCCAGGGCGATGCCATTGATCGCGGCGACGGTCGGAACGTTGAGGTCTTCGAAATCGCTGAAGATCTTGTTGGCTTCGAGATTGCCAGCAACCAGCTCGGCATCCGGCAGCTTGAAGTTGTCGACAAATTCGGTGATGTCGGCGCCGACGATGAACACGTCCTTGCCACTGCTGACGATCACGCCCTTGATCGAAGCATCTGCCTTGATGGTGTCTACGGCCTGACGCAGTTCGTTCAGGGTAAGACGGTTGAACTTGTTGACGGACTCACCCTTGAGGTCGAATTTCAATTCGACGATGCCACTTTCAAGAGCTTTAACCGTGATGGCTTTACCTTCGTAAATCATCAACTGATCTCCACGATATGGAAGCTGAACAGTACACGTCGGACGCAGGCAAATGGCTCGGCAGGACGTTTTTTCGTCGATGCTGACACTCATCCACCCGGCACACCCGCCAACGCGATAGTCGGGATTCTGTAGGAGCAGTCTGCAATACAAACGCTCAATTCATACGCCCGTTTGATTTGGGTACGCCACCTTCACGGAATTTCCGACAATTGTCAATCGCCCTAAATACGGGTTGAAATGCGACTTTGCGGTCATTTCTGTAAGACGCAGCCCGGCCACACACGCTTGCATGTGAGGGCATTCATAAGATTAATAGTTAGAAAAGTCGCCCTAATTCACCGCAAGCCTTGTTTAACAGGCTACGCTGGCTGGACTACGAAGGAAAACAGTCGCAGATTTGCTGACCGGATGACTCCGGTTCAACGCCAAAAAGAATTTCCGGCCTGCCTGGCCAACCCCGCCCGATGAATCATGTCGGGCTTTTTATTGCGCGTCTGCCAGACGTTTCGCACCGTTGCAGCGCGAAATGTCCGCAAGTCATGCCAGTGCTTTCAGCGTGGCATCAATGTCCAGCAAAACCGACGCATCACCCTTCTCGCCCCAATAGAGGGCGATCATCTGCTTATCCGCCTCGACCTTGAAAACGTTGCCCGGCAATTTTTCGAAATGATTCAGCAGCAGTGGATCCTCACAGACTTCCTGCCACTGATTCACCCAAACCCCCGGGGATTTCTGCCAATACGTCCAGCACGCCGGCTGCTTGCCGCGCCGTGGCCGATGGTATTGCGCGCACGGGTTAGGCGGCTCCTGAGACATCCAGTGCGGCCACTCCTGAGGCGCCAGCTGCATGGCGAGCCCGATGCGCCGGGCCTCCGTGCGCAAGGCTATCCGGCCACTCTGTGCACGGGACGGACGCAACCACGCCAGGGGACTCAACACCACCAGCAGGATTGACACCACCAGCCAGACCGTCATATCTCTACTCCCGTTTTGTCATGAGCCCATTGCGTCACTTTGGAACCAATGCGCTTGAAACCAGCCATACTTAACAATATTGATCCCTCACGAGGAGCACCTCATGCCCTACCACCATATCCTGGTCGCCGTAGATCTGACCGAAGAGTGCGACCCTGTGATCCACCGCGCCCGAGAGCTGTCGGTGAGCAATGGCGCCAAGCTGTCGCTGGTGCATATCGTTGAACCGATGGCCATGGCCTTCGGCGGTGACGTGCCGATGGATCTGTCACAACTGCAACAACAGCAGTTCGATCAGGCCAAGGAACGCCTCGAACGCCTGAAGCACAAGTACACCGAGCTCGAAGGCGCCAACTGCCACCTGACCTACGGCCAGCCGCGTCAGGAAATCCACCATTTCGCCAAGGAACAGGAATGCGACCTGATCGTGGTCGGCAGCCATGGCCGGCATGGTCTGGCGCTGTTGCTGGGCTCGACCGCCAATGATGTGCTGCACGGCGCAAAGTGCGATGTACTGGCGGTGCACCTGATCAAACGCTGATCCCATTCACTTGTGAAAAGCTAAAAAAGCCCGGCGCCCATCACTGGACGCCGGGCTTTTTCATGCCTTGAAACAATCAGGCGTCCAGCTCGGCCCAACGCTCCACCAGCGCATCCAGCTCAGCCTGCAACTGCTCCAGAGAAGCAATCACCTTGGCCGTCTCGGCCGGCGGACGCTGATAGAAGCCGGCCTCAGCCATTTCAGCCTCGACAGCAGCAATCTGCTGCTCTTTGGCGTCGATGTCGCCCGGCAGCGCTTCCAGCTCGCGCTGGAGCTTGTAGCTCAGCTTCTTCTTCGCAGCCGGGGGCGCAGAAACAGGCGCGGCAACCGGAGCCGGCTCGGCAGTGACCACCGCCGAGTTCAGGTCGGCCTTGCCGGATTTGCTTTCGGTCACGCCCAGCAGACGCGGCGAACCGCCCTGACGGATCCAGTCCTGATAGCCGCCAACGTATTCGCGCACCTTGCCTTCACCTTCGAAGACCAGAGTGCTGGTGACCACGTTGTCGAGGAATGCCCGGTCGTGACTGACCATCAGCACAGTGCCGTTGAAGGTCAGCAACACTTCTTCGAGCAGCTCGAGGGTTTCCACGTCGAGGTCGTTGGTCGGTTCGTCGAGTACCAGCAGGTTCGCCGGTTTGCTGAACAGTTTGGCCAATAGCAGTCGCGCACGCTCGCCACCGGACAATGCCTTCACCGGCGTGCGGGCACGCTGCGGGCTGAACAGGAAGTCGCCGAGGTAGCTCAGCACGTGGCGGCTCTGGCCGTCGATATCGATGAAGTCGCGACCTTCGGCGACGTTGTCGATCACGGTCTTTTCCAGATCCAGTTGATGGCGCAACTGGTCAAAGTAGGCCACGTCGATCTTGGTGCCCTCTTCCACCTTGCCGCTGGTCGGTTGCAGACCGCTGAGCATCAGTTTCAGCAGGGTGGTCTTCCCGGTACCGTTGGCGCCGAGCAGGCCGATCCGGTCGCCGCGTTGCAGCACCATGGAGAAATCACGGATCAGGAACGGACCGCCCGGATGCGCGAAGCTCACATTATCCAGCACCATCACCTGCTTGCCGGACTTCTCCGCTGTTTCCAGCTGGATGTTGGCCTTGCCGGTGCGTTCGCGACGCTCGCTGCGCTCCACGCGCAATGCTTTCAGCGCACGTACGCGGCCTTCGTTACGGGTGCGACGGGCCTTGATGCCCTGGCGAATCCACACTTCTTCCTGGGCCAGACGCTTGTCGAACAGCGCGTTGGCGGTTTCTTCGGCGGCCAGTGCGGCTTCTTTATGGACGAGGAAACTGGCGTAGTCGCCGTTCCAGTCGATCAGGCCACCGCGATCCAGTTCGAGGATGCGGGTGGCGAGGTTTTGCAGGAAGGAACGGTCGTGCGTGATGAACAGCACAGCCCCCTGGAAATCCTTCAGCGCTTCTTCAAGCCAGGCAATCGCACCGATGTCCAGGTGGTTGGTCGGTTCGTCGAGCAGCAGCAGATCCGGCTCGGACACCAGCGCCTGCGCCAGCAGGACGCGACGACGCCAGCCGCCGGACAGTTCGGCGAGGGTCTTGTCGGCCGGCAGTTGCAGGCGGCTCAGGGTGCTGTCGACCAGAGTCTGCAAGCGCCAGCCATCGCGGGCTTCGAGGTCGTGCTGGACGTGCATCAGCTTGTCCAGATCGGCATCGGTGACGATGTTCTGGCTCAGGTGATGGTATTCGGCAAGCAAGGCGCCAACGCCGTCGAGGCCTTCGGCAACCACGTCGAACACAGTCCGCTCGTCGGCCACCGGCAATTCCTGTGGCAATTCACCGATTTTCAGACCGGGGGCACGCCACACCGAGCCGTCATCAGGCTTCTGGTCGCCCTTGACCAGTTTCATCATGCTGGATTTGCCAGTGCCGTTGCGGCCGATGATGCACACCCGCTCACCACGGGCGATCTGCCAGGACACCTTGTCCAACAACGGCATCGCGCCGAATGCAAGGGACACATCGCTGAATTTGAGCAGGGTCATGAGCTTCTCCAAAAACCGGGCGCGCATTCTACCTGAATCGGGGCCCGAGCAGGCCGGCAATTTCGCCGCTGACGCACTCTGCACAACAATTGTTGCGAACTTGCGCTACAAGGCCGGCAAAGCTTTCGCCCCCTGCTGGCAAAAGGCTAAGCTACAGACAATTCAGTGCGGGTTTTGGGCCGGCACTTGTCATGATTTCTCTGCCCGGATGTCTCATGCGCAGTCGCCTCTTCAGTGTTTTGTCATGTTTGCTGCTTTCCGCCGCTGCCGTTCAATCCGCCCAGGCGGTGGACCTGTCCACCCAACGCCAGTATTACGATGAAGCCAAGCGCGCCCTGGCCAAGGGCGACACCGGCCCGTATTTCCGTTACAGCCAGGCCCTCGCCGATTATCCGCTGGAGCCATACCTGGCTTATGACGAGCTGACCGCCCGGCTGAAAACCGCCAGCAACGCGGAGATCGAAAAATTCCTCGCCGAGCACGGTGACCTGCCCCAGGCCAACTGGATGAAGTTGCGTTGGCTGCGCTGGCTGGCCGATCGCGGCGACTGGGCGACGTTCGTCAAGTATTACGACCCCAAACTGAATTTCACCGAACTGGACTGCCTGAACGCGCAGTACCAGATCAGCCACAACAAGAAGGCCGAGGGCTATGCCAACGCCGAGAAGCTGTGGCTGACCGGCAAATCCCAGCCCGCCGCCTGTGATGCGCTGTTCGGCATGTGGGCCGCCGAAGGTCAGTTGACCGAACAGAAACGCTGGGAACGCGCCAAACTCGCCGCCCAGCACCGCAACTACCCATTGGCCAACAGTCTGGTCAACGGCCTGACCACCCTCGCCCCGCGCGGTCGCCTGCTGGTGGACGTGGCGCAGAAACCGGAACTGCTCAACCAGCCGTCACGTTTCACGCCGGCCGATGAACCGATGTCCGACGTGGTCAGCCTCGGCCTGCGCCGCCTCGCGCGGCAGGACCCGGACAAGGCCATGGCCCTGCTCGACGGTTATGCCAGCAGCATGCATTTCTCCCGAGATGAAAAAGTCGCGATCGCCCGGGAAATCGGCCTGACCCTCGCCCGTCGCTTCGACAGCCGCGCGCTGGACGTGATGACCAAGTACGATCCGGAACTGCGCGACAACACCGTGTCCGAATGGCGCCTGCGTCTGCTGTTGCGTCTGGCGCGCTGGGACGACGCCTACCAACTGACCCGCCGTCTGCCGCAGGATCTGGCCACCACCAACCGCTGGCGCTACTGGCAGGCCCGCAGTCTGGAACTGGCGCAACCGCAGAACCCGGAAGCGCAGACGCTGTACAAGAATTTGTCGCGGGAGCGTGATTTTTACGGCTTCCTCGCCGCCGACCGCTCGCAATCGCCATATTCGCTGAACAACAAACCGCTGGTGCTCAGTCAGGCGCTGATCAACAAGGTGCGCAACACCCCTGGCGTGCGTCGTGCGCTGGAGTTCCACGCCCGTGGGCAGATCGTCGACGGCCGCCGCGAGTGGTATCACGTCAGCCGGCATTTCAGTCGCGACGAAATGGTCGCCCAGGCGAAACTGGCCTACGATCTGAAATGGTATTTCCCGGCCATCCGCACCATCAGTCAGGCGCAGTACTGGGATGATCTGGACATCCGTTTCCCGATGGCCCACCGCGACACTCTGGTGCGCGAAGCCAAGGTACGCGGCCTGCATTCAAGCTGGGTGTTCGCCATCACCCGTCAGGAAAGTGCGTTCATGGACGACGCCCGTTCCAGCGTCGGCGCCAGCGGCCTGATGCAACTGATGCCCGGCACCGCCAAGGAAACCGCGCGCAAGTTCAGCATTCCATTGGCCTCGCCACAGCAGGTGCTCGATCCGGACAAAAACATCCAGCTCGGCGCCGCTTACCTGAGCCAGGTGCACAGCCAGTTCAACGGCAACCGCGTGCTCGCCTCCGCCGCGTACAACGCCGGCCCCGGCCGCGTGCGCCAGTGGCTGCGTGGCGCCGATCACCTGAGCTTCGACGTGTGGGTGGAAAGCATCCCGTTCGACGAAACCCGCCAGTACGTGCAGAACGTGCTGTCCTACTCGGTGATCTACGGCCAGAAACTCAACTCGCCGCAACCGCTGGTGGATTGGCATGAGCGGTATTTCGACGATCAGTGATCGTGTAGTGCCTGGCTGACAGATCGACGTAAACAAAAATGCCCGCATCTTTCGATGCGGGCATTTTTTATGGCGTTCTACTGGGTCGATTACTAGGTCGATTACTTAGTCGGTTACTTGGTCGGTCGAAGCTTGATGACCATCACTGAACTGCAACGCCGCCAACCGCGCATACAACGGATTACTCGCAATCAACTCCTGATGCGTGCCGATCGCAACCAGTTTGCCCTGATCCATCACCGCGATCCGGTCGGCGTTTTTCACCGTGGCCAGGCGATGGGCGATGACCAGCGTGGTGCGGTTTTGCATCAGGCTCGGCAGCGCTTGCTGGATCAGATGTTCGCTCTGGGCGTCGAGGGCGCTGGTGGCTTCGTCGAGCAGCAGGATCGGCGCGTCGACCAGCAGCGCCCGAGCGATGGCCAGGCGCTGGCGTTGTCCACCAGACAGGCCGAGGCCGCCGTCGCCCAGGTGGGTCTGGTAACCGTCGGGCATCTGTTCGATGAAATCATGGGCGTGAGCGATTTTCGCGGCTTCCCGCACCTGCTCCAGCGTGGCGGTCGGGCAGCCGTAGCGAATGTTCTCTTCGACACTGCCGAAGAACAGCGCCGGAGTTTGCGAGACCAACGCGAAGCAGCGACGCAGGTCCAGCGGATCAAGGCTCGTCAGCGGCACGCCGTCGATCAGGATCTGTCCTTCCCGGGGATCGTAGAAACGCAGCAACAAGTCATACACCGTGGACTTGCCCGCGCCGGAGGGGCCCACGAGCGCGAGGGTTTCGCCAGCGTTGATCGTCAGACTCAAGCCATCGACAGCAAGGCTTTCGGGACGCGAAGGGTAGGAAAAACGCACCTCCTGCAATTCCAGCTCGCCCTTGATTCGCTCCGGCAGCGTCACCAATCCCGTGGTCGGTGGCTGAATGATGTTCTCCGAACGCAGCAATTCGGCGATGCGCTCGGCGGCGCCGGCTGCTCGCTGCAATTCGCCGATCACTTCACTCAACGTGCCGAACGCACTGCCGACGATCAGGCTGTAGAACACGAACGCCGCCAGTTCACCCGCAGAAATCCGCCCCGCAATCACGTCCATGCCGCCGACCCACAACATCACCGCGACGGCGCCGAGCACCAGCACGATCACCAGCGTGATCAGCCAGGCCCGCTGGAAAATTCGTTTGCGCGCGGTCTCGAACGCCTGCTCGACGGTGCTGGCGAAACGCTGTTCATCCTGCACCTGATGGTTGTAGGCCTGCACGGTCTTGATCTGGCCGAGGGTTTCCGAGACGTAGCTGCCAATGTCGGCGATCCGGTCCTGACTCAGCCGGGAGAGGTTACGCACGCGACGGCCGAAAATCAGGATCGGCGCAATCACCAATGGCAGCGCGATCACTACGATGCTGGTGAGTTTGGGGTTGGTGATGAACAACAACACCACACCGCCGATGACCATCAGCAGATTACGCAGGAACAGCGACAGCGACGAGCCGATCACCGATTGCAGCAGTGTGGTGTCAGCGGTCAGCCGCGACTGGATTTCCGAGCTGCGGTTGTCCTCGTAGAACCCGGGATGCAGGTACACCAGATGGTTGAACACCTGCCGGCGGATGTCCGCCACCACACGCTCACCGATCCAGGACACCAGATAAAACCGCGCAAAGGTGCCGACCGCCAGGCCGAACACCAACAGCATGAACAGGCCGATGGATTGGTTGAGCAGGTGCGGCGATTGAGTCATGAACCCTTGATCGACCAGCAGCTTGATGCCCTGCCCCATCGACAGGGTGATGCCCGCCGTGACGATCAGCGCAAGCAGTGCGCCGAAGGCCGGCCAGCGATAGGGAGCAAGGAAATGACTGGTCAGGCGCAAGGCCCGGCGGTGGCGCGAGGAAAGCATCGGGATCATTCAGGTTCACGTCGTGTGCTGATTAATGGGGCCAGCCTGGACATTCAATGGGGTGGAACTCTGTAAATCACAATGAGTCAGGTTAAATATGACCGGCAAGACTACCCCCTAGATGCTATTGGTCTAAGGTCCGGGTTGAGACAGACGGTCATTTCTGTTTGAGTGGAGATGCCGTTCCGGACCGACCGCAGGGAGTTGTCACAGCCCGGTCACCTGACGGTTTTAATCTAGGCACACAACCTGATGAGGAGACAGGCCATGTCCTTGCAAAACAGCAGCGAAGACAAGATTGAAGTGATCCGCACCAAGCCCGGCCAACCTCTGGGTTGCTCGATCATCGACGAAAACGGGCGTGAAATCGAGATCACTGAAGACATGATCCAGGACGCCTGCCGCAAACTGGAGCAGCGATTGGTCAAGCCTGCCGAACAAAAGTGATATCGCCACCGTCTTCCTGACCCGGCCCTTGCAGGCCGGGTTTTTTCTGCCCGCTGTTTATACGGCTACAGCGCCCAGCGCGGTCACGATCTGGCGCAGGGCCGGCGAATCACCGTCGATCCGCACTTTCAAACCTTCGATCTCGCGTCGCGACGGATACTGTTTGCGCAGCAGATCAAACGCGGCACGTTGCTCACCGACACTGCCCAGCAACGTGCGACGGAAATCCGCGTCGTCCCGGCGCGGGTCGTACACGCCACGGCACAACATCGCCAGCGCCCAGGCCGGATCGCTGTCGGCATGCAGGGAAACTTCCGACAACCACGGCGCCGGCAGCAGATCGCCGAGCTGAATGCTGGCGGGCTCACCGATGAAATCGCAGTAGGCCTGATAGATCTGCGCCGTGCCGCGCTGTTTGCCGTCGAGGCTGTAACCGGCGATGTGCGGCGTCGCCAGTACGCAGAGTTCGGCCAGCGCCACATCGACTTGCGGCTCGGCTTCCCAGACATCGAGCACCGCTTGCAGGTCTTCACGCTCCAGCAGTACTTCGCGCAACGCGGTGTTATCCACAACCGGACCGCGAGCCGCGTTGATCAACCAGGCGCCGGGCTTGAGCTGCTGCAAACGCTGCTCGTCGAACAGGTGCCAGGTCGCGCCGTCGCCGCTGCGGGTCAGCGGGGTGTGCAGGCTGATCACGTCGCACTGAGCGATGATCTGCTCCAGGCTGACATAGTCGCCGCCCTCGGCCGCCTGACGCGGCGGGTCGCAGACTTTCACGTTCCAGCCCAAACCTTTCAGCACCTTGATCAGGCGACCGCCGACTTCACCGGCGCCGATCACGCCGTAGGTGCGTTCACGCAAATCGACGCCTTCGATTTCGGCCAGGGTCATCAGGCTGCCGAGCACGTAATCGACCACGCCCCGGGCATTGCAGCCGGGCGCGCTGGACCAGGTGATGCCGGCCTCGTTGAAGTAATCGAGATCCAGATGATCGGTGCCAATGGTGCAGGTGCCGACAAAGCGCACCTTGCTGCCTTCCAGCAGTGCGCGGTTGACGTTGGTCACCGAGCGCACCAGCAACACATCGGCCTGTTCGACCGTGGCCCGGTCGATGGAACGGCCCGGCACCCGGCGGATCTCGCCGAAACCGGCAAAAAAGGCATCGAGCAGCGGGATATTTTCGTCGGCAACAATCAGCATGGCGGGGCTCCTTGGGCGGATCGGCAGTGTAGGCGCTGGGACTGCGATGAGCCAGCAGGCTTTGATGCTTGATCAGGCGCGGCGATTACAAATACGCAACAGAGGATTTTTCCTGACCATAACGTCAGCGGCGTAGAATGCCCGGCCTTGCGCATCAACCCCCGTGGACGCTTTGCCTGTGAATTCCGTGACTGACCGCCCTGCCGCCGTTTCCCTCAACCGCCCTGCCCGGGTTCGCCTGGAGCTGAAGAATCTGCTCGGCCTGGCCCTGCCGATCATGATCGCGCAGCTGGCAACCACCGCCATGGGCTTCGTCGATGCGGTGATGGCCGGGCGCGTAGGGCCCAAGGATCTCGCGGCCGTGGCGCTGGGCAACTCGATCTGGGTGCCGGTGTTCCTGCTGATGACCGGCACCCTGCTGGCCACCACACCGAAAGTCGCCCAACGCTTCGGCGCCGGCACCCACAGCGAAATCGGCCCGATCGTGCGTCAGGCCCTGTGGCTGGCACTGGTGGTGGGCCTGATGGCGACCGGCATGCTGTTCAGCGCCGAGCCGATCCTGCATTTGATGAAAGTCGATCCGGAGCTGATCGGCCCGTGCATGCAATACCTGCACGGTATCGCCAGCGGCCTGCCAGCGGTGGCCTTCTACCATGTGCTGCGCTGCACCAGTGACGGCCTCGGGCGCACCCGCCCGGCGATGGTATTGGGCCTGTGCGGCCTGGCGCTGAACATTCCGCTCAACTACGTGTTCATTTATGGCCACTTCGGCGTACCGGCCATGGGCGGCGTCGGCTGCGGATGGGCCACGGCGATCGTGATGTGGGTGATGGCGCTGGGTCTGGCCGGTTATGAGCGCTGGGCGCCGGCCTACAAGTCGAGCGAGCTGTTCAACCGTTTCGACTGGCCGCAATGGGCGGTGATCAAGCGTTTGCTGGCCATCGGTCTGCCGATCGGCATCGCGGTGTTTGCCGAGTCGAGCATCTTCGCGGTGATCGCGCTGCTGATCGGCAGCCTCGGCGCCACTGTGGTGGCCGGACACCAGATCGCGCTGAACGTCAGCTCGCTGGTGTTCATGATTCCGTACTCGCTGGGTATGGCCGTGACCGTGCGGGTCGGTCAGGCCCTGGGCCGTGAAGAACCCCGTGAAGCGCGTTTCGCCGCGGGTGTCGGCATGGGCACCGCGCTGGCATACGCCTGCCTGTCGGCGAGCATGATGCTGCTGATGCGCGAACACATTGCTGCGATCTACACGTCGGATCCGATGGTGATTCACATCGCGGCGATGCTGATCGTGTACTCGGCGCTGTTCCAGTTCTCCGACGCGATCCAGGTCACCGCCGCCGGCGCCCTGCGCGGTTATCAGGACACTCGCGTGACGATGATCCTGACCCTGTTCGCCTATTGGGGCATCGGCCTGCCGGTGGGTTACGCCCTCGGCCTGACCGACTGGCTCGGCGAGCCACGCGGCCCGAGCGGCCTGTGGGAAGGCCTGATCGTCGGCCTGAGCTGCGCGGCGCTGATGCTGTCGATC
Organism: Pseudomonas aphyarum; assembly: GCF_028657055.1. Lineage (NCBI taxonomy): Bacteria > Pseudomonadati > Pseudomonadota > Gammaproteobacteria > Pseudomonadales > Pseudomonadaceae > Pseudomonas > Pseudomonas aphyarum. The sequence goes on along the minus strand of NZ_JAMDGS010000019.1, from coordinate 31,843 downwards.
CGCCTGACGCGCAGTGCACGCAAACGCATTCGCATCAGCCGCTCGATGGGCTGACCGCCCAAAAAAAAGACCTGCACTTGCAGGTCTTTTTTTTGCCTTCCGATCAACCGGACTTCTTGCGGATCCAGTACAGATAGGTCCCGGCTTCTTCGTGCTGCCCCACCAGTTCATGGTCGAGAAACACGCAGAACTTGGGGATGTCGCGACGGGTCGACGGGTCGGTGGCGATCACCTTGAGCAGGCCGCCGGGCACCAGGTCACGGATGTGCTGGTGCAGCATCATCACCGGCTCCGGGCAGTTGAGGCCCGTGGCATCGAGGGTGCCGTCGACCGGCGTATCAATCATTTCACTCATGATTCACTCCTGAAACTGGCCGGCATTGTCGCCCAATGCCGGGTGTTCGGTCACCTGTCGCGCGCTCAGCGGGCTTTGGTTTTCTTCACGTCATGGCGGCGCAAATGGCAGGTCACTTCCTCACGGTCGTGGTAAAGCTGCTTGCAACCGATGTCGACCTTGATCCCACGGGCCTTGAAACCGTCGGCAATACGCTCGAGCAAGCGCTTCACTTCGGCGTAACGCTGCTTCATCGGCAACTTGAGGTTGACCACCGCTTCCCGGCAATGGCCCTCGCCGATCCACTCTTCGAGCATCGCGGCGTTGCGCGCCGGCTTCTCGACGATGTCGCAGACCATCCAGTCCACCGGTTGCTTGGGTTTGAAGGTGAAACCGTCGGCCATCAGGTGCTGCACCAGACCGGTGTCCATCAGGCTTTCGGCCATCGGGCCGTTGTCGATGGCGGTCACCAGCATGCCGCGATTGACCAGTTGCCAGGTCCAGCCGCCCGGCGCTGCGCCGAGGTCGACGCCGGTCATGTCGCTGTGCAGGCGATCTTCCCACTGATCGCGCGGGATGAAGTGATGCCAAGCCTCTTCCAGCTTCAGGGTCGAACGGCTCGGCGCCTCGCGCGGGAACTTCAGACGCGGAATGCCCATCGGCCACATCGCCGAGTTACCGGCATCGGCGAGACCGAGGAACACCTCACGACCGCTCTTGAACGTCAGCAGCAGACGCGGCTTGCTGGCGTCTTCCACCAGTTTGCCAGCGCCGGTCAGGGCCTTGCGCAGCGGGCCTTCGAATTTCTTGCAGAAGTTCGACAGTTCCTTGCCGTCGTTGGTGTCGACGACTTCCAGCCACAGGCTGCCACAGACCGGGAATTCAGCCATGTGCGCGAGAATCACGCTGATGCGGTCGGTTTCCGGCAGATCGATGAAAAAACCGCGCGCCCACTGGCGCGGGAAGATCAGCTCGGCGAAACGCTGACCGCGCATCAGGCGCTCGGCGCCGTCCTCTTCGGTGCAGACGAACTCGGCGCAAGCGGTCGCCGGTTTGGCCTTGGCGTAGCCGGCCACGTTCAGTTGGGCGGCAAGGTCGGAAATCTCCGAGCAGACTTCGCCTTCGAAGCCTGGCCGGCAATGCATGAATAGGGTGTTCATTCTTACTCCTGGGCAGAGGGCGATCATTCATCCTCTGCGCGATGCCCAGACCCTGCGTTGAAGCAAAGCCTGTCACGAAAACCGGCGCATGATAGCCCATGTCGGAACCTTGGTTCTGTCCATAGAGTCCAGTTATTAGCCAGCTACCTAAAACAGGGCTAGGTTTAAAGCTCTATTCGTCCCCTCTATCCGTAGCCGTGCGGATTCAAAGGAGTGATCGTAATGCCGTCCCTTGATAGTCTGAATTCTCTGAAAACTTTGAAAGTCGATGACAAGACTTACCACTATTTCAGCCTGCCGGATGCCGCCAAGACCTTGGGCGATCTCGACAAGCTGCCGATGTCGCTGAAAGTCCTGCTGGAAAATCTGCTGCGCTGGGAAGATGAAAAAACCGTCACCGGCGCCGACCTCAAGGCCATTGCCGCGTGGCTCAAGGAGCGCCGCTCCGACCGCGAAATCCAGTACCGCCCTGCCCGCGTGCTGATGCAGGACTTTACCGGCGTCCCCGCCGTGGTCGATCTGGCCGCGATGCGCGCCGCCATGGCCAAGGCCGGCGGTGATCCGCAACGAATCAACCCGCTGTCGCCGGTGGATCTGGTAATCGACCACTCGGTAATGGTCGACAAGTTCGCCAGCGCCAGCGCCTTCGAACAGAACGTCGACATCGAAATGCAGCGCAACGGCGAACGCTACGCCTTCCTGCGCTGGGGCCAGAGTGCCTTCGACAACTTCAGCGTGGTGCCGCCGGGCACCGGGATCTGCCACCAGGTCAACCTCGAATACCTCGGCCGCACCGTGTGGACCAAGGATGAAGACGACCGCACCTATGCCTTCCCCGACACGCTGGTCGGCACCGACTCCCACACCACCATGATCAACGGCCTCGGCGTACTCGGCTGGGGCGTCGGCGGGATCGAGGCGGAAGCCGCGATGCTCGGGCAACCTGTGTCGATGCTGATTCCGGAGGTGATCGGTTTCAAACTCACCGGCAAGCTCAAGGAAGGCATCACCGCCACCGACCTGGTGCTGACCGTGACCCAGATGCTGCGCAAGAAAGGCGTGGTCGGCAAATTCGTCGAGTTCTATGGCGACGGCCTCGCCGACCTGCCGCTGGCCGACCGCGCGACCATCGCCAACATGGCCCCGGAATATGGCGCGACCTGCGGCTTCTTCCCGGTGGATGACGTGACCCTCGACTACTTGCGCTTGTCCGGCCGCCCACCTGAAGTGGTGAAACTGGTCGAGGCCTACACCAAGGCTCAGGGCCTGTGGCGCCTGCCCGGTCAGGAACCGGGGTTCACCGACAGCCTGGCGCTGGACATGGGCAGCGTCGAAGCCAGCCTCGCCGGGCCGAAACGCCCGCAGGACCGCGTCTCGCTGCCGAATGTCGGCCAGGCGTTCAGCGACTTCCTCGACTTGCAGTTCAAACCCGTCAGCAAGGACGAAGGGCGTCTGGAAAGCGAAGGCGGCGGTGGCGTGGCGGTAGGCAATGCCGATCTGGTCGGCGAAACGGACTACGAGTACGACGGCCACACCTATCGCCTGAAAAACGGTGCCGTGGTGATTGCCGCGATTACCTCCTGCACCAACACCTCCAACCCGAGCGTGATGATGGCTGCCGGCCTGCTGGCGAAAAAAGCCGTGGAAAAAGGCCTGGCCCGCAAGCCGTGGGTGAAGAGTTCGCTGGCGCCGGGTTCGAAAGTGGTCACCGATTACTACAAGGCCGCCGGGTTGACGCAGTATCTCGATCAGCTCGGTTTTTCGCTGGTCGGATATGGTTGCACCACTTGCATCGGCAACTCCGGACCACTGCCGGAGCCGATCGAAAAAGCCATTCAGAAAGCCGACCTGACCGTGGCTTCGGTGCTGTCCGGCAACCGCAACTTCGAAGGCCGGGTGCATCCATTGGTGAAAACCAACTGGCTGGCCTCGCCGCCGCTGGTGGTCGCTTACGCCCTGGCCGGCAGTGTGCGCACCGACATCAGCAGCGAGCCGCTGGGCAATGACCAGCAGGGCAATCCGGTGTACCTGCGTGACATCTGGCCGAGCAGCAAGGAAATCGCTGACGCGGTGAATCAGGTCAACACCGCGATGTTCCACAAGGAATACGCCGAGGTGTTCGCCGGTGACGAACAGTGGCAAGCCATCGAAGTGCCGCAAGCCGCGACCTACGTCTGGCAGGCGGATTCGACCTACATCCAGCACCCGCCGTTCTTCGATGACATTTCCGGGCCTTTGCCGGTGATCGCCGATGTGAAAGGTGCGCGAGTGCTGGCACTGTTGGGCGATTCGGTGACCACCGACCACATCTCCCCCGCCGGCAACATCAAGGCTGACAGCCCGGCCGGGCGCTACCTGCGCGAGCAAGGTGTGGAGCCACGGGACTTCAACTCCTACGGCTCGCGTCGGGGCAACCACGAAGTGATGATGCGCGGCACCTTCGCCAACATCCGTATCCGCAACGAAATGCTCGGCGGCGAAGAAGGTGGCAACACGATCTACATTCCGACCGGAGAGAAACTGGCGATCTACGACGCGGCCATGCGTTATCAAGCCTCGGGCACGCCGCTGGTGGTGATTGCCGGCCAAGAATACGGCACCGGCTCCAGCCGCGACTGGGCCGCCAAGGGCACCAACTTGCTGGGGGTGAAAGCGGTGATCGCCGAAAGCTTCGAGCGCATACACCGTTCCAACCTGGTGGGCATGGGCGTGCTGCCGTTGCAGTTCAAGCTCGATCAGAACCGCAAGAGCCTGAACCTCACCGGCAAGGAAACCCTGGATATTCAGGGGCTGAGCGGTGTCGAGCTGACGCCACGGATGAACCTGACCCTGGTCATCACCCGGGAAGACGGACGTCAGGAGAAGATCGAAGTGCTGTGCCGCATCGACACCTTGAACGAGGTCGAGTACTTCAAGTCCGGCGGGATCCTGCATTACGTGTTGCGCCAGTTGATCGCCTCGTAAAACCTGCAGATGCAGAAACACCGCCAGATCGGCGGTGTTTCTGTTTGGACGCGACACTTTTCTGCAGACGAAAAAAAACCCGCCGAAGCGGGTTTTTCCCAAGACCATTATCGACTCCCTGTCGGCAGCGATCCTTGCTAATGGTCGATCATCCGTGATCCTGAAACACTCCCTGTGCTTCAGTTGATGAGGCTAGATTACGCTGTGGATCCAATCGGCAATAGTCGAAATAGCTACCATCGCGTGTAAGACATTCGCCATAGCGGGCCTTCCGAAAACCCTTAGACGTGTCAGGCATCGAGCGCAGAAGCCGCCAGTTGCGCGACTTGCAGCTGTCCTTTTGCCGCGGTTTGCTCGTCATCCTCCATGAACCACGCGGCAGACAGTCCGGCGAACGCGAGCACCCATTGCAACAGGCGTTTTCGCTCGATTCCCGCTGCTTCGCAGATCACGTCGACTTGTCGCCGAAAACGCTCGGGATCAGTTGCCGTCGGCAATTCCGGGTTGCAGATCAGGTTGGCGTAGTCATAACCGCGCTCGCCCTGCACCCGCTTGGGGTCGATGGCCAGCCAGCCTCGTGGGCCGAAATCGAGGACATTGTCGTGGTGCATGTCGCCGTGCAGCACCACTACGTCCTGCGGTTCGGCGAGCAAGGCCTGGGCGGTTTGCAGGCATTCGGCGTATTGGCCGCCGTATCGGGTCGCGGCCATTCTTAATGATGCAAACCACGGTGCCAGTTCCACCAACGGCGGTGGCGGCGTCGGTCGCGGTGCGTGCAGCCGCGCCAGCGCTCGGCACATGATCCGCGTGGACTCGTCGTCCTCGCCGTTGAGCGCCATATGCATCAACGAACGCTGGCCCATCGCCCGCTCCAGCAACAGGCCTTCGTCGTGGTACGCAAGCACCCGGGCGGCGCCATCGCCGTCCCACCAGGTCATCAGCAGGTTGCCGTACTTTTCTTCGTCGTCCACCGCGACTTTCAGCATTGCCGGCACATCGTCCTGACGCACCGGCAACAGGCGGCTGCCCGGGGTGATGATCGGCTCGCCGTCCGGCGCCAGCTTCCAGCGTTCCAGCCACGGCATGAACAGGTTGTAATCAGCCACCTTCACGCTCGCGGGCCCGGTCGCTCTCCGTGAGGAAGTGTTCAAGTCGACTCAACTGTTCCTCCCAGCCCCGACTGTCCATGTAGTAGGCCTCTTTCTGGCGCACGTCGGGAATGTGCGCGAAACCTGACTCGGAGACTTTCAGCAGCGTGCCGTTCTCGTAGTCCTGCAGTTCGAATTTGACCAGCGTGGTCGGTTCCTGGGAATAGTCGATTTTCGGGTTCACCGCGTACGGGTGCCAGCGGAAGGAGAACAGCTGCTGCGGCTCGACCCGCTCCACCAACACGTTCCAGAGCACATGTTCATAACCGGGGTACGTCACCTGCCCCTGCGTCCATTCGCCCGCGATAAACCGCCGGCCCTCCAGCGCAACGCCGAACCACTGGCCAAATGCCTCGGCATCGACCAGGGCGCGCCAGACATGGGAGCGCGGCGACCTGAGCATGATTTTACGTTCAAAGCTGTTGGGTACTGGTTTCATACGTCACCTCCTGTTTTGAACAGTAGGCTTGTATGACCACATGTCCAATCCGAAGTTGTATCAATCCAGTGCAACGGTCGGGTCTGATTGAAATATCCGGCAGTATTTTGCGGCGCCGGTTCGTCAGAATGCGCACGGATCAGCGCGGCGAAACTGATAACGTTCGCAGCGAACTGAACGACACAAGGACGTCATCATGCAGCCCTCCCTCCCCGAACGTTACCGTGGCGCCCTGCTCGGCCTGGCCTGCGGCGATGCCGTGGGAACCACCGTCGAATTCCAGTCGCGCGGCAGCTTCCAGCCCCTGACCGACATGGTCGGTGGCGGGCCGTTTCGCCTGAAGCCCGGTCAATGGACCGACGACACCTCGATGGCGTTGTGCCTGGCGGAAAGTCTGCTGCACAAAAACGGCTTCGATGCCGCTGACCAGATGGGCCGCTATCTGAACTGGTGGCAATGGGGTTATCTGAGTTCGACCGGCGAATGTTTCGATATCGGCATGACCGTGAGTCAGGCGCTGGATCGCTACCAACACACCGGAGAGCCGTTTGCCGGCTCTACTGACCCGCACAGTGCCGGCAATGGCTCGTTGATGCGACTGGTGCCCGTGGTTCTGTTTTATTTCCCCGATGCCCGGAAAACCAGGCGATTCGCCGCCGACAGTTCACGCACCACGCACGCGGCGCCCGAGGCCATCGAATGTTGCCAGCTGTTTGCCGAACTGCTCGGCAAGGCCCTGGAAGGCGCATCGAAAGCGCAACTGCGCACCCTGCCGCCAACAGCGTTCAGTCAGCCCAAGGTGGCGGCGATTGCCCGGGGCCAATACCTGCACAAGACCGAGCGCGACATTCGCGGCAGTGGCTACTGCGTCGAATCACTGGAAGCAGCGTTATGGTGCTTCCAGCACACCGACAGCTTTGCCGCGGCCGTCCTGCAAGCGGCGAATCTGGGCGATGATGCGGACACCACGGCTGCCATCGTCGGCCAGTTGGCCGGCGCCCATTACGGCGTGCAGGGAATCCCGTTCGGGTGGCTGGAAAAACTGCATGACGGAGAGGAAATTGCCGCGACAGCGGAGCGCTTGCTCAACGCATCGAGACAGCCCAAACCCTGATAGCGCCACGAAGTCGCTAAACTGCCCGGCACGTTCATTCATCAAAGCGAGATGACTCATGTCCCCACGCCTGCTTCTGGCCCTGACACCCTTTCTTTTCACTTCTGTTGCTCACGCTGCTGTGGACTGCGCCAATGCCAGCGATCAAGCGACGATGAATCAGTGCGCCGCGCAGGAAAACAAGGCGGCGGACAAGGAGTTGAACACGGTTTATCAGCAGATTACCGCCCGGTTGAAGGACAACCCTGATGGCAAAAAACTGCTGGTGAGCGCGCAACGGGCGTGGATTGGCTTTCGTGATGCCGAGTGCAAGTTTTCGGCATCCGGCGTGGCAGGCGGGAGTGTTTATCCGTTGATCTACAACAATTGCATCGCATCGGTGACGAAGACGCGAACCGAGGCGCTCAAGCAGTATTTGAAGTGTGAGGAAGGTGACATGAGCTGCCCGGTGCCCGGGGCCTGATTTTCAGTACCTGAGCTGCCGCCGCAGCGGCAGCTCAGGCAATCCCCGTTACCGAACAAAAATCTGCGCCGTAGTAATCGCCATATCCCCACCCGGCAATTTGATGCTGCCGGTCTGTTTCATCGTCTCGGCATCAAAGATCGCCACGTCGTTGAAGGTCCCGGCCAGATAGATCTTGCTCCCTTCCTTGTTGAACGAAATGCAGTAGTAGGAATGATCCAGTGTCGCCGCCTGAATCAGCTTTTTCTGCTTGATGTTGTACTTGGCCAGACGATTGAGCACGCCGAACATCAGGTTCGGATCCTTCGGCGAGCGCATGCCGCTGAAGTAGATCTCGGTCAACGGCCCGAAATCGGTGGTCTCGGTCTTGCCGGTTTTCAGATCGACGCTGAACAAGCCGTACAGGTATTCAGCGGTGGCCGGATCCTGCTTCTTGTCCTTGAACCTGGCGGCGGTGTACAGCAGCGAAAAGTCATGCCGATAAGTCTGCTGGTTCCACACGTAAAGCACGTCCGGCGCGCTGTAGTTCGGGCGTTTCCAGTGCCGACTGGGGATCAGCACGTCGAACTTGCCGCTCTTCACATCGACCTTGTACACATCGGCGCCGGCCACATAGAGCGTGCCGTCATCGCCGCTCTGCATGATCGTCAACTGCCGTGGCGCCGGGAAGCTGCGCACCGGTTTGGCGTCCATTCCGGCGTCGGTAGCGTAGACGTCCAGACGCGGTTGTTTGACCTCGTAGCGGTCGTTGAGCATCTGGGTCGGGTTGGCGATGGTGTACAGCTCCTTGCCGTCATGGCTGACGGTGAAAGCGAACATCGACCGCGCTTTCTCCCCCGGCTGCTGGGTGATGCTGGCGTGGAATACCTGCTTGCAGCTGTCCAGTTCGACACCGTAGACATCGGCGTAATGGTTGTTCAGCACGTACGCGGTCTTGCGATCCGGCGACAGCTGCACGGTGCCGGGGCCAAAGGCATCGGGCATCTTGCAGGTCTTGTACAGACTGTCGGTCGCCAGATCGATGACGTGCAGGTTGTTCGGGTAGTTGGTGGTCAACATGTACTCGTGACCGTCTTGCAGCGCGGTGTTTTCATCGGCCAGAACCGGGAGCGAACAGGCGCTCAGAACCGCGAGTGCGGCAAGGCCGCAGGCTTTGTTGAGGCTAGGCATGCTGGAATCCTTCTTCTTATGGATCACTTGTCTTTCGGGAAGACAGTGCCGAGGTTGCGCCAGTTGTCGTTGGACGCCTGGGCATCCTTGTTCCAGTCCGGGTAGGTGCTCATCATGTCCGGCACCTGGGCCGGCCACCAGCACGGATCGGAGCAGCCGTAGAGGTCAGCTTCCATCGGCTGGCACAACGACGACACCCCGCCGAAGGCATCGATTTCCCAGCCTGGGTCGGTGGTCGAGGCACAGCCGGCGACAGAGCTCATCGCCACCACTTCTTCGATGCGGTTCTCGTCCGCGGCCTGATCCAGCTTCAACGCTTTGTTATTGATTGCCTTGAGATGTTTCATATCAGTGAGCCTTGCGCGGAGTGATGTAGCTGCTGATGAACGCAGGGTTGTTGGCCATGATCCGGGTGTAGGCCTCGATGCCGAAGTCGACCCAGTCACGCATCAGTTCGCAGTAGTGATAAGTCGGGTGGGCCGGATCGCCGTAGCGGGCATAGCTCTCGTGGTAGCAGCCGCCGGAGCACAGGTTGCGGATCTGACAGTCATGGCAACCGGTGTTGGTGCGATCCAGCCGCTGGGACAGGAAGTCGTTCAGCTCGACCTGTTTAACGCCGCTGTGGACGTTGCCAAAGGTCGGCAGCGACGAGCCGGTGAAGCGATGGCACAGATTCAGTTCGCCCTTGTGATCGACCGCCAGCATCTTCAATCCTGCACCGCACGGCAGGGCTTTTTTGTGGCCTTCATGGATATCGGTGATCAACTGATGCAGGTTGGAAAAACCGATATTGCGGTGCTCCAGCGCAGCCTCCAGATAACGCCGGCCGAGGCGTTTCATGCTGGCGAACACTTCGATCAATTCGTCAGTGGTCAGGTTGAAGCTGCTGATATCGCCGGACGTCACCGGAGCAAATCCGACTTCGGCAAACCCCAACTCGTTGAACAGGTGATCCCAAATGGTTTCGACGTCGGTGACGCCGGTAGTCAGGGTCACCCGCGCACCGACCGGACGGCTGTTGTAGCGCGACAGCAGCATTTCGGCCTTGCGCCGCACCACGTCATAGGTGCCCTGCCCGCCCACGGTGATGCGGTTGCGGTCGTGTACTGTTTTCGGCCCGTCGATGCTCACTGACAAGCCGAAGCGGTGGGCATTCAGGTAGTCCACGGTTTCTTCGGTAAGCAGCGTGGCGTTGGTGGTCATCACGAATTCGACAAACTTGCCGGCCTCGGCAAACCGCTTCTCGCAGTAATCGACCATGTATTCGATCAGTTTGCGGTTGCTCAGCGGCTCGCCGCCGAAAAACACCACGGTGAAACGTTCTTCGTCGGGGGATTCACGCAACAGCATTTCCACTGACGCGATGGCGGTTTCGACGTCCATCTTCTTGCCGGCGGACGGCTTGTCGAGGTCTTCCTTGTAGCAGTAGGTGCAGCTCAGGTTGCAGCCGGTGTTGACGTTGAGCACCACGGTGTTGATCGCCGTGCGCTCGACGCGTTTGACCGCGATGTCCGGGGTCAGCGGCGAGCCGTCGCTGACCAGTTCCAGCGAAATCAGCTCGCGCAGGGTTTCGTTGATTTCCTCGCCGTTGAACCGCGCGCCGAGGCGCTGGATCAGGTCTTCCGAGGAGCAGCCGGGGCCGCGCAACGCATCGATGATGGTGCCGGTCAGTTCATCGCTGGCGAACAGCGAACTGCTGGGGATGTGGAACAGCATGCGGTCGGCGTCGACGTGCACTTCGTGCAGATTACGTTCGACCAGATTCAAGATAGCGCCCATTGCAAACCTCCTGTGCAAGCCCCGCTCGGGGGACTTGCGGTCATTCCGAAAAGTGTCTGAATCGCTGTCGCTCAGCTCAACTCACGTTTCAACATCAGGGAATGGGTGGATTGTTCCAGCGTTGCACGGTGACGATCAGGTGGCCTTCGCCGGTCAGGGATTTCCCCGCGTCGTCGACGGCGGCGATCACCTTGAGGTTGCCGGCATTGTTGGTGGACATCTTGCGCGCCGGATTCGGCCCGGCATCGCCCGGGGTGAACACGCCCGCGTCGGCCTGCATCGTGCCGGCGAACTTGACGTCCTCGTCCTCTTTGGCGCGCTCGTCGAAGGCTTCGACTTTCCATTGCGCCGGGAACACGCCGATGCGATACGGCTTGCCGTCGGCGCCCTTGCCCCAGGCTTCGGCGTCGAAGCGGCCCTGGACTTTCGGCGTCGAACCGCCGCCCTCGCCGATCCGTGCCACCGAGAATTCCGGCACCACTTTGACCGAGGCAATCTTGCTGTACACCGACAGGTTCGGGCCTTTCAGGCTGCCGACGCTGACCGCGCGCAGGCCCGGCTGGGCATTGACTGCCGCTTTGATTTTGACCTTGATCCGGTCGGCGTTCTGCTCGACCACTTCGACCACGTCCACGCCTTTGCCGAAGTTCGGTTTGCCGCTCAAACCGCTGCCGATCAGGGTCACTTCGGTTTCGCTGCCGGCCTTCACATAACCCGGCTGCACCGCCAGCAAGCGCTGCGAACCCTGTTTGGCAGCGACAAAATCCAGACCACGCTCATCGTGCTCGGCCTCGAACATCCGGCCCTGCATGGCGTTGCCTTGTGCGGCGAACACCTGACGCATGGTCACGCCATCGACAGTCACGTTGCCGCGCCATTCGTAGCCGCTGTAGAGAATTGCGCTGCCGTCGCCGTTGAACGGGCTGCCGTCGGCGTACTGACCTTTGACGGCGACCTTGAAGGTGTCGCTGCCATCGGCGGTGACGCTCATGGTGCCGGCCAGTTCACCCTTGCCCGGCAAGTGGCCAATGAAGCTCCACTCGCCCACCAGCGCCTCGGCTTTCGGTGCTGTTTTGACCCAGGCCTGCCACGCCGGGTTATCCAGCGGATAACGCTTGGCCAGCAGCGGGACCATTTCCTTGCGGGCGATATCGAACCAGTCACGATCACGGGACATGGCTTGATATTCCAGCGACGGCCATTGACCGAGGTGGAAATTCACCAGACGTTCCCATTCCTGAGCCGGACGCCGTTGCAGGGCGATCCGCGCACCGGAGTGGCAGCGGCCGCACATCTGCGCGGTTTTCTCGTCGAACTGCTCGACAGTGTTCAACCGCCGCTCCAGCGCGTAACGCACGCCATCGGTTTCGCTGGGCGCCAGGCCCTGGGTGTCGGCGAGGTATTTGACCAGCGTGCGACGGTCGTCATCGCTGATCTGCAAACCGTGCATGGTCTGCATCCGGGCGATGCTCATCAGCCAGCCTTCCGGGGTCTTGCGCTGGTGGCTGATGCGGCTCAACTGGTCGCCGGCTTCAGGGGTGTGACAGCCCTGGCAGGTTTCCTTGAGGATGGTCTGGGCATCGCGGGCTGCCAGGCTGTACGGCGAATGCAGGGCCACGCAAGCGGCCACGGCCAGCAGGCTGGCGCTCATGCCTGATCGGAGTTTTCTCTTCATCAACGTCGAACCTCGCACGGTGCTTTCTTATTGTTGTGGCTTATCGTTTTTATGGTTTCTGCCGTTCGGGGCGATGCACGAACGGAGGCAAGCGAAACGTCTGCCGTGAGCAATACACGGAGCGTGCCAGCTTGCCGATAAGCTTTTCAATCAAGCAGTTACGTGAAGATCAAGGCGAAGTGGCGGTGCTGGCGGCGTTCGCCAGCGTCCAATTTCGCGACAGCTGTTGCAGTCTGAGACAAGCATAGTTGTTGCGGCGTCAGCGACATTGCGTCGCGCGACAGATGACCCGGAGCTGGCAGCATCCCCATGAAAAACTCCCAGGAGAGGGGCCGAACCCACACGAAAACAAGCCCCGCCAATGACGAGGCTCTTGTATTGGTTGTTGACCTGCGCCTAGCGAACGGAGTTGTCCGGGTGAACCTTGTAACGCCCACAATGGTTGCAAACCATCGAGCATTCACAGTGGGCGCCGGCCTTGGCTGCCAATGCCGCGGAATCACGCTGGGCCGCTTGAATTCGACGATCCCGGTGATACCCATACGCGAGCAGCAAACTGACACCCATACACCACAGCCCCACAATTAAAGCCGCCATTATTTCCCCTCCATCATGGCAACACCGAATGAGGTAACGATTACGAAAAAACTGATTGAAGCCATCCAGGCACCTGCCTGAATCGTATCGACATCGGTCAGGTCGCCGATCAACAGCGCCGCAATCCCCGTCACCAGAAATCCGGTCCCCACGCCCATCGTAAAATTGGTTAGCCATCGAATGGTTAAGTTGTTCATCGACATCCCTGTGAAGACACTGACCCGCCAAATCCATGGCAGGAAAACCCTATACACCAAGCAACTTAGCTCGTACTTCGTGCCTCCACCAGTCGGTAAAAACTGTCAGACGCGCGGCTTTTCCTACACCTGAAACGGCCCGATTTTGCTCAAGCCCCGTCACAGCGGCGTTTGCTTTGTAGGACGCGTATCCTGCATCTCAACGGGTGTCGCGTTTTGAGACAAATTCACCCTCATTGCCACTCAAACTCTTCCTCCTTCCGCCCGTGCAACCGGGCTGTGCGCCTCCTTCGAGCATTTGGCACAAGCATTGCGAAAGCCCCTCTCGATCCCATCGAACAACAAGAGGTTTCGCCATGCCCCTGCCCTATCTGCTCCCTGCCACTTCGGCCTTCATCCAGCGCCCGCCACGCATGCTGATCGGCGGCGACTGGGTCGAAGCCACCGACGGCCAGACCATGCCGCTGCACAACCCGGCCAACGGTGAAGTGCTGTGCGTGGTACCCCGCGCCACCCCGGAAGATGTCGATCGCGCGGTGCTCGCCGCCCGGCAAGCCTTCGATGATTCGGCCTGGAGCCGCACCCGTCCGCGCGAGCGGCAGAACCTGTTGTGGAAACTCGCTGACCTGATGCAGCGCGACGCCGAACTGCTGGCGCAACTGGAATGCCTGAACAACGGCAAGAGCGCGGCGGTGGCGCAGGTAATGGACGTGCAACTGGCCATCGACTTCCTGCGTTACATGGCCGGCTGGGCGACCAAGATCGAAGGTTCCAGCGTCGACGTTTCGTTGCCGCTGATGCCCGGCGATCAGTTCCACAGTTTCATCCGTCGCGAGGCGGTGGGCGTGGTCGGCGCCATCGTCGCCTGGAACTTCCCGCTGTTACTGGCCTGCTGGAAACTCGGCCCGGCGCTGGCCACCGGTTGCACCGTGGTGCTCAAACCGGCCGACGAAACCCCGCTGACCGCGCTGAAACTGGCGGAGCTGGTGCTGGAAGCGGGTTATCCGGAAGGTGTGTTCAACGTGGTCACCGGCACCGGCATCACGGCCGGTTCCGCCCTGACCCACAATCCGCTGGTCGATAAGCTGACCTTCACCGGCTCCACTGCCGTCGGCAAGCAGATCGGCAAGATCGCCATGGACTCCATGACCCGGGTCACCCTGGAACTGGGCGGCAAATCACCGACCATCGTCATGGCCGACGCCGACCTGAAAACTGCGGCGGCGGGCGCTGCCAGTGCGATTTTCTTCAACCAGGGCCAGGTCTGCTGCGCAGGCTCCAGGCTGTATGTGCAGCGCAAGCATTTCGACAATGTGGTGGCCGATATCAGCGACATCGCCAACGCGATGAAACTCGGCAACGGCCTCGACCCGAGCATCGATATGGGCCCGCTGATTTCCGCGCGCCAGCAAGAGCGGGTCTTCAACTACATCGAAATGGGCCGCGAAAGCGGCGCGACCATCGCCTGCGGCGGTGAGCAGTTCGGGCCGGGATTCTTCGTCAAGCCGACGGTGATTGTTGATGTCGATCAGCGGCATTCACTGGTTCAGGAAGAGATCTTCGGGCCGGTGCTGGTGGCGATTCCGTTCGATGACGAGGCCGATGCGCTGCGCATGGCCAATGACAGCCCTTACGGATTGGGCGCGAGCATCTGGTCGAATGATCTGGCGGCGGTGCACCGGATGATTCCGCGAATGAAGTGCGGTTCGGTGTGGGTCAACTGCCACAGCGCACTGGATCCGGCGCTGCCGTTTGGCGGCTACAAGATGTCCGGCGTCGGGCGCGAGATGGGGTATGCGGCGATTGAGCATTACACCGAGTTGAAGTCGGTGTTGATCAAGCTATAGAAGATCAAAATCAAAAGCCCACCCTCACCCCAGCCCTCTCCCGGAGGGAGAGGGAGCCGACCGAGGAGTCTTTCGCTATACATCGACCTGAAAAACCGAGTTGATTTTGGATTCAATGCTGCAAGTTCAAGTCGGCGTCATTCTTCAATATCCCCCGATCAGTCCCCTCTCCCTCCGGGAGAGGGTTAGGGTGAGGGCCTATATCCCTGACTCAACAACCATCCCCTGATCACACGTCCCTGCTCTTCACTCAATCCCGCCAACACCTGATCTGCCGGCTCATCGCGCAGCCGCCGCACCAGCGGAGCCAGCTCCACCCCTTGCACATGCCAGATCCCCAACGGCTGATCCGCCGTAATCACCACCTCGGCCTCATCGACAAACCCGTCACGCAGCACCGGCATCCGCTCGATCCGCAACGCGGCAAAATCCGCTTGCGCATGAGCCACTTCAGCATCGGGCCACTGCCGCCGCACCTGCCAGAACGGCCGATCGAGCCAGCGCTGTTCATCGGCATAAAAGTCCCGGCCGATCCGCGCAAAACGCAGGAACAACTGCTCGACCCGCTGCCGGTGAAAACGTTGCGCCAGCGCCGCCCGCTCGGGTTTGCGCAACAGCGTGTTGATCACCACCGGTGCCTGCAACGCCGAGGACAGCGACTGAAAAACCCCGTTGCCCGAAAGCGGGTCCACCGCCATCGCCGCATCGCCCACGCGAATCCAGTTATCACCACAGACCTGTGGCGCAAGAATCGCGGTGCTGCTGCGAGCGTGCAGTTGCAACTCCAATTCCTGCCCGCCGGCAAAGAACGCTTGAGCAAAACCCGAAGCCTGACGCCGCGCGCGACAGTAATCGAGCAACTGCGCCTTGCCCGGCAACCCGGCACTCGCCACATCCACCGTCCATTGCCAATAACATTGGCCATCGTCCCGTCGGGCCATCCACGCCCAACCGTCCTTGAGGCTTTCCACGGCACTGGCAGTCACACCCGGCGCGCCTTGCCAGCGATTGAGCAGGCTGACCGTCTCCGGCCCACGCAGACCTTTACCGGACGCTGGCGCCTGTCGCCCCCGAGCTTCCACCAGAAAATCCGCCGTCAGCCTCTGTCCGCCATCAAGTTCTACCTGATGGCCGTCGGCCGAGGACTGAACATTCAGGACTCGCCCTTCAATCACCTCGGCCCCGGCCACCCGCAAGTCTTCACGCAAGCCGCGATCAAAGGTCGGGCGATCCAGCAGAAACTCGATGTTCTGCGCATGCTGCTGACCGTTCCACGAAACCTGCCTTTGGGACGGCAACGTGGCATTCGCCAAAGCGTGATTCAACCCGGCCCCACGCAACGCCTCCAGCACCCGTTGCGACACGCCTTCGAGCGCCGCAAACCGCCGCCATTCGCTGACCAGCGTCACGGCGTAACCCAGGCGTCGCAGCCCCAATGCGACTGCCGCACCGGCCGGCCCGGCACCGAGAATCAGGATTGAAGTCATGGACCGAAACGCCGTTCAGGGCCGCGATAACGAGCGTGCTGTTTTAGCCAATCGATCACTTCAGCGTTGCTCGCCTGGGGATGCTCAAGCAGATAACCGGCAATATGCCCGCTCAACGCGGCACACCCCAGACTGGCCCCGGACTGACCCGGATAAGTGCCGCGAACACACGCGGCAAAATCCGCCTGCGCACTGTCGAGCCACGACCATTGCTCATCGGTACAACGGGCATCGCCGGTCACCCGCAACACCTGCGAATAACTCGCCGGAAACACCGCCGCGCCCTGCGCCGGGCTCGACGCACACAGCAACACTCCACGGGCCACCGCCGCCGCGCAGGCTTCGCGCAACAGGCTGCGATCCTGGCGCAGGCCGAGGCTCAGATTGATCAGCCGCACGTCCTGCGCCACCAGCCAGTCGATGGCCGAGGCGATCTGCAAGGCACTGGTGACGCCACGCTGATCGAACACCTGAGCCACGCAGATTTGTGCGGCCGGTGCCCGACGACTGATCGCCTCGATCACCGCGCTGCCGTGCCCGAGAGGATCGTCGCGCAAATCCGATTCGGCCAGACCATCCTCCAGCAACGAGAATCGCCGCCCGGCCATCACCTGCACCCGTTGAGCCGCCGAGTGTCCGCTGTCGACCACACCGATTCGCAACTCAGGCTTCATGCAGCACCGTTTTCGAAATGAGCACACCGTCGAGCAACTCGAAACGCAGATCGGCATCGGCCAGAGTCGACGGACGATGGCTGATCAAAATCCGCGTGCGCCCGGCAAACAAGCGGTCGATGGCTTCGATCACCTCGCGCTCGGTGGCTTCGTCGACGGCCGACGTAGCTTCGTCGAGCACCAGAATCAACGGATCCTGCAACAGCGCCCGGGCGATCGCGATCCGCTGTTTCTGCCCGCCGGACAATTGCTGACCGCGCTCGCCCAACGGGCTGTCGAGGCCTTCGGGCAACGACGCAATCAGGCTGTCGAGTTGCGCCAGCCGTGCGACTTCGGCGATGGCTTCGCGGCTGGCGTCCGGCACCGCGTAAGCCAGGTTGTCGGCGAGACTGCCGCGAAACAGCACGATGTCCTGGCTGACCACGGCGATGCGTCGACGCAGCTCGAACAGCTCCAGTTCACGCAGATCCACTTCGCCGAGCAGCACTCGCCCGGACTGCGGATCGTGATGCCGTTGCAGCAGATCGATCAGCGTCGATTTGCCAACGCCGGAGCCGCCGCTCAAAGCGACTTTCAAACCGTAGGGAATCGTCGCCTCGATACCGCTCAACGTGCTTGGGCGGCCCGGATGGCTGAAGTGCACCGCGTCGAAACGCAGTTCGCCCGAAGACGGAAACGGTTTCGGCGTGACCGGTGAAAACACCGTGGGTTCTTCGCCGCGCAATTCCATGACCCGGCCGAGGCTGACGGTCATGCGCTGGATCGCCACGTACAATCCCAACAAACTTTGCACCGGCCCGACCGCCATCCCCAGATAAGTGGAAAACGCAATCAGCGCACCGAGTTGCCAGGTGCCCTGCACCACCCAATAACCGCCAATCAAAAACGCACAGGCGCGGGACAGCGACGTCAATGTGCCGGGCACGGCCTGAGTGAAAAACTCGGTGACTTGCAGGCGCAGCAACTGGTTCATGTAGCCCTGCCCGAGGCTTTCCAGTCGCCGTGCTTCACGCTGCTGCTGGCCGGCGGACTGAATGAATTTCATCACTGGCAGCGTCTCGACCATGAACGACGACATGTCCGCCGAACGCTCGCGCAACTGCCGCACATCGCGCTCGACCTTGCGCCGCATCCAGCGCAGCCACAGCACGTCGAGCGGGATCAGCACCAGCGCCAGCAGCGACAGTTTCCAAGACAGCGTGAACAGCATCGCGATCGCCACCACCAGACCGATCACACTCGACACCGCCGAGAACAACGAGTCCACGGCGAAGCGTTGGATCTCCGCCACATCGCCGTCGAGCCGCGACATCAGATCGCCGATCCGCCGCTGCCCGTAGAAGCTTGGCGAGAGCTTCTGCAAATGCCGGTAAAGGTCATCGCGCAGGGCAAACAGAATCCGCCCGGACAGGCGCGTATGCAGATAGCGGTTGATCCCCGACAACGCCGTGCCGAGCAACCCGGCGATGATCATCAGCACCGCGATCATTACCAGCATCGGGAAGTTGCGCGCCAGCAAGCCATCGTCGATCAGCAGCTTGACCAGCCACGGCTGCACCAGCACCAGCGACGATGCGCACACCGACAGACCAAGCAGGCCGGCAATCGCCAGCCGCTGCGGCCGCACGAAACCGTACAGCCAGCGCAACGCCGCTTGCAGTGCGGCGGGATTCTGGCTGTCGATCAGCCGCACGAACAGGCGCTGCATCATGAGCGCAACTGTTTGAGTTTGCGGTACAGGGTCGCGCGGCTGATGCCGAGGGCGTCGGCCGCAGCCGAGACATTGCCCTGATGGGTGTCGAGGGACTGGCGGATCATCTCCAGTTCGTTCTCGCGAATGCTGCCGGTCTGGGGTTTCTCGGTGGCGGAGAGTTCGTCGAGCATGCTGTCGGGCAGGTGATCGAGGGTCAGCACCGTTTCACCGGGCTCGCGCATCGCCAGCGCGGTACGCAGCACCATTTCCAGTTGGCGGATGTTGCCCGGCCAGTGATAAGCACCGAGCAGGCGATTGAGGTCGTCGTGCAGCACGGCGTTCGGTGCATCTAGCTTGCCCAACAGCCGAGTGACCAGCGCGCTGAAATCATCACGCTCGCGCAGGGCCGGGAGCATCACGCTGATGCCATTGACCCGGTAAAACAGATCCTCGCGAAATTGCTTGTCCTCGACCTGACGCTTGAGGTCGCGGTGGGTGGCGCAGATCAGTGCGACGTCGATGTCCTGTTCTTCCCCGGCACCCAGCGGCGCGACTTTGCGGTCCTGCAAAACCCGCAGTAAACGCGCCTGCAAGGCCAGCGGCATGTCGCCGATTTCATCGAGAAACAACGTGCCGCCGTGGGCTTGTTGCAGACGCCCGATCATCCCGCCCCGGCGCGATCCGGTGAAGGCGCCTTCGCGGTAGCCGAACAGTTCCGACTCAATCAGGCCTTCGGGAATCGCCGCGCAGTTCACAGCCACAAAAGGTTTGTCGCTGCGGCTGCCGGCCAGGTGCAGGGCGCGGGCGATCACTTCTTTACCGGTGCCGGTTTCACCGAGCAACAGCACCGGGAGTTCATTGGCCAGACCTTGGCGGGCCATGCGCAAGGCGCGGGCATAGCGAGCGTTGTTGCCGGCCAGTGCTTCCAGATCCGGTTGCGCCTTGGCGGTTTTCGCCACGCTGCGCGGCGGCCCGCCGAGGTTGACCGAGCGCGCCGGGGCTCGCAGGTTTTTGTAGAAAAATTCGCCCTTCGCGGTTTGCACACTGCCGACACCGCCCTGTTGCAGACGGGTCAGCAACTGCACGCCATCGACGCCGAGGAATTCTTCGCAACGCCGCCCGACCAACGCCGAACGCTCGGCCCGCAGCAACTGACAGGCCTGGGCGCTGACCGCCAGAATCTGCCCGCCAAGACTCACCGCCAGCAGCCCTTGCCACGGCGATTCCAGATACTGCCGGCGGCTGTGGAAGGCTAGGACGATCTGATCGGGAAAACTGTTGTTGAACACCCGACTCTCGATCTGGCTGACCGCCATGCTCAGCAGCGCGGTGCTGTCGTGAACGCGGCCGAGAGGGCCTTCGCGGGTCAGGTCGAGGACGCCGAGGATTTCGCCTTGTGGGCAATGGATCGGCACCGAGGTACAGGAAAAATCGGTGAGGCGGTCGAGGTAATGTTCGCCGCAATCGATCAGGGTGGGCCGCGCTTCGACCAGCGCCGTACCGAGGGCGTTGGTGCCACGGGCGGCTTCGCTCCAGCAGGCGCCGAGGGTGATGTCCTGCAGGCCGCTGCCCTTGAGCCGGTCGGCACGTCCCTCGACCGCAAGGATGGTGGCGTCGGAATTGGCGAGGATGATCAGGCCTTCCTTGCCTTGGCGCTCGGCGAGGTAATCGATGGCCGGTATCGCCGCATCGATCAGCAGGCGATTGCTCGCCAGCAAGACATCGAGACTGGCGCTCGACTCCAGTGCCAGCTCATGTTTGCCATTGAAATGCACGCCGTGGCTCAGGCTGCGCCGCCACGAAGCATCGATCTCCGCACGCAACACGCCATCCGGGACTTGCCCTTCGAGATGGAGTTTTTCCCGGGCCAGCCGGGCTTCGTGGTGAGACTTGGGATCGGTTGTTTTTATAAGAGTCATCAAGCGCTCCGGAGCGGTCCGCTTTGCGCTTTTTTACATCAGCGCCCTGACGCCAATGTTTACGTTAACGTCAGGGCGATGGCAAGCACCGTAGGGCGCTTGTGTTCCAGCAGGTGGATTGCCTCAGCGTTGCCACACCTCGGCATTCACGAAAAACGCCCGGGCGTTGTCTTCGAGACTTTCCAGGTGATAACCGCCCTCCTGCACGATCAGGCATGGCAGGCCCAGGCTGCGAATCCGCTCGCCCAGTGCTGCAAAACCTTCACGGGTCACGGCGACTTTGCTTTGCGGGTCCAGCTCATAGATATCGAAGCCCAACGACAGCACCAGCACCTCGGCGCCGAACTCGCGCACCGCGTTCAATGCGACGTCCAGTTGCCCGAGGAAGTCCGCTTCGCTTGAACCGTGGGCCATCGGCAAGTTGAGGTTGAAGCCCTCCCCTGCGCCGCTGCCACGTTCGTCGGCGAACCCGGCGACGCCCGGATAGAAGTTGGTCGGATCGCCATGCACCGAGACATAGAGCACGTCATCGCGGTCGTAGAAAATCTCCTGAATGCCCTGACCATGGTGCATGTCAGTGTCGAGCACCGCGACTTTCTCAAACTTGTCGCGCAACACCTGCGCCGCCACCGCCGCGTTGTTCACGTAGCAGAAACCGCCCGCCGCTTCGGCCCGAGCGTGATGCCCCGGCGGACGGCACAGCGCGTAGGCCGCCGGCTCGCCATCGATCAACGCCTGAGCCCCGGCCACTGCGCTTTGCGCTGACCAATAAGCCGAGCGCCAGGTCTGCTCGCCGACCGGGCAACTGCCGTCCGCCAGATAGCGCGCCGCCTGGGCGAGGATGCCGCGCAAGGCGTTGGGCTCGCGGACGAAGATGTTCGACATCACCTCGTCGCCCCAGTCTTCCGGGATTTCCTTCCAGCGTGCATGGGCTTCCTGAAGGAACGTCAGATACGGTGCGCCATGCACCGCCAGCAACGGCGCGAGGCCGGCATCGATCGGCTGCTCGACGCTGAAACCCAAACCGTGAGCGGCCTGCACCAGACGTTGCGCGCGTTCGGGGACTTCCTGCGGCGTACGCATCTGCCCACGGGAGTAATAGCTGCGTGGATGGTGGAGCAATTGTTCGGGGTGGAAAAAACTGCGCATGGTTCAGACTCCCTGTTCGATTCGACCGGCGCGGGCCAGCACGGCGTTGAGCAATACATCGGTGCCCTGCTTCACGTCTTCGGGCAACACATCTTCGGCTTCGTTGTGGCTCAGGCCGCCAACGCACGGGATGAACACCATCGCCGTCGGGCAGTAACGCGCGAGATGAATCGCGTCATGCCCGGCGCCGCTGACAATCGACTGCTGAGCGTAGCCCAGCGCATCCACGGACTCTTGCACGGCTGCCACACATTCGGCGTCGAACGGCGTGGCCGGGCTGATCCAGTGCGGGGTGATCGTCAGGTTCAGGCCTCGGCCATCGGCGATGGCCTGCAACCGGGCGCGGACCTGTTGTTCCATGGCGGCAATGGCGTCGTCGCGGTGATGACGCAGATCGACGGTGAAATTCACCAGCCCCGGAATGGTGTTGCGCGAGGACTTGTTGACGCTCAACTCGCCGACCGTGGTCAGGCCTTCGGGGGCAAAATCCGCGGCCAGGCCTTCAATCGCCTGAATCATCCGCGCCACGCCGTACAGCGCATCTTTGCGCAGCGGCATCGGCGTGGTGCCGGCGTGGGCGGCCATGCCTTCCACGCGCACGTCGAGCCAGCGGATCGCCTGACCGCCCGTGACCACGCCTATGCTTTTGGCGTTGTCTTCAAGGATCGGGCCTTGCTCGATGTGCGCTTCAAAATACGCATCCACCGCGCCGCCCAACGGACGCTCACCGGCGTAACCGGTACGCTGCAAGGCCTCGGCAACGCTGATGCCATCGATATCGCGCACCGCCAGCGCGGCGTTCAGATCCATGATCCCGGTGAACACCGCCGAGCCGAACATGGCCGGGGTGAAGCGCGCACCTTCTTCGTTGGTCCACACCGCCACTTCCAGCGGTTTGCGAGTCTGGATGTTCAGGTCGTTGAGGCAACGCACCACTTCCAGCCCGGCGAGCACGCCGTAGACGCCGTCGAAACGCCCGCCTTCGGGCTGGGTGTCGAGGTGGCTGCCCATCATCACCGGTGCGGCGTCCGGATCGGTGCCGGCGCGGCGGGCGAACAGGTTGCCGATGGCGTCCACACTCAGGGTCATGCCGGCTTCGCGGCACCAGTGGGCGAACAGTTCGCGTCCGGCCTTGTCTTCGTCGCTCAATGCCAGTCGGCAGCTGCCGCCTCGGGCTGTCGCACCGATTTCGGCCATGGCCATCAGGCTCGCCCACAGGCGTTCGCCATTGATTTTCAACATGAGGTTCTCCTGAAATTCCGGGTTAGGCACGGGCCATTTCCGCGCGATGGGCGCTGGCGTGACGACGGGCAAGGGACAGCACGCAGACCAGCGAAATGCCGGCGATCAGGCTGTAGAACACCGCCATCGGCCACCACTGCCCGGTGAACTTGTGAGCGAGCATCGTGCCGATCAGCGGCGTCAGCCCACCGGCCACCGCGCCGCAAATCTGATAGGCCAGCGAGATCGCGGTGTAGCGCACGCGGGTCTCGAACATGCCGCTGACGTACCCGGCGATCACCGCATAGAACGACGCCATGCACACCACCGCTAGCGCAATGCCGAGGATGATCAGCGGCGCCTGGGCCGAGCTGACCAGCACGAACATCGGATAGGGCGAGGCCATCGCCAGCAGCGACACCAGACACAGGAAACGCGTCGCACCGATCTTCTCCGCCGTCCACGCGGCCAGCGGCTGAATGCAGAACTGGATAAGCGCAACGAAGAACAGGCATTCCAGAATCAGCGAACGCGGCAGCGCCAGTTGCTGAGTGGTGTAGGCGATCATAAAGGTGTTGGTGAAATACACCCCGGCGATGCCCAGCGTGTTGGCGCCGATGCACAGCAACAGCGGACGCCACGCGGTGCGCAGGACTTCCATGACCGGCGCCTGTTCTTTCTTGATTTGCTTGCTGGCCTGCTCGCGGCTGGCGAGGAATTCCGGTGACTCGTTCACGCCCAGGCGAATCGCCAGGCCCACCAGCAGCAACAGCGCACTGGCGAGGAACGGCAGGCGCCAGCCCCAGCTCATCAGGTCTTCTTCCGGCAAACGGGTCACGGCACTGAAGGCCAGCAGCGACAGGATCAAACCCGCCGGGCTGCCCAGTTGCGCGAACGATGCGAAGAAATTGCGCCGGCCCTTCGGCGCATGCTCGCCGGCCATCAACACCGCCCCGCCCCACTCGCCACCGACGGCGATGCCCTGGACGATACGCAGCAGAATCAGCAGCACCGGTGCTGTTGCGCCGATCTGCGCATAGGTCGGCAGCAGACCGATGCACACCGTGACCACGCCCATCATCAACAGCGTGATGATCAGCGATTTCTTGCGGCCGATTCGGTCGCCGATATGACCGAAAATGATCCCGCCCAACGGCCGGGCGAAAAAGCCCACGGCGAAGGTGCCGAATGCGGCCATGGTGCTGAACAGCGGATCGTCGGAGGGAAAGAACAGCGCGCCGAACACCAGCGCGGCGGCGGTGGCGTAAATGTAAAAGTCGTACCACTCGATCATGGTGCCGATGAAGGCTGCGGCCGCCGCACGGCGCGGCTGGTTCGAAGCGTGGGGCTTCATGGGGTCGGGCTCCTTTGATTGTTTTTTTGGCAGGAGGAAAACGTAAATCCGAGGCGCTCTGGCGGCGCCTGTCGTGGGGTGATTTATCGTCCCGGGGCTATGATTAGTCAATTTTCTATTTATTATTCCGAGTATTACCTCAACTTATAATCGAGAGCCGACATGGCCGAACGCGATGTGCAACGCCTGCTCAACGACCGCCTCGACTGGAACCTGCTGCGCACCTTTCGGGTGATCGGCCAGGAGCTGAGCATCAGCCGTGCTGCCGCGCGTCTGCACCTGACCCAACCGGCGGTGAACCAGGCACTCAAGCGTCTGGAGGAGCAATTGGGTCGCCAGTTGATTGCCCGGCGTGGCCCGCGCTTTGCCCTCACCGAAGTCGGCGCGCAGATCTTCGAACTGGCCGGCGAGATCTACGGGCAGATGTCCCAAGTCAGCAGTCTGTTGGAGCAACCGGCCGACGAAGTGATCGGCAAGGTGCGGCTGCTGATCATCAGCCGGATCTTTTCCGAGCGCTTCGATGAGTTCCTCGCTGACTTTCATCGGCAGTATCCACGGGTGGATCTGGAGGTGGATGTGATGCGCAGTTCGGACATCGTCAGCGCTCTTCAGGAGAAAACCGCGACGCTCGGCCTGAGCCTCAATCGCCGCCCGCAACCGCGTCTGGAACAGCGCCTGTTCTTGCGTCAGCGCTATGCGTTTTTCTGTGGCAAGCACCACGCGCTGTTTGGCCGACAGGACATCGGCGAAGGCGATTTGCAGCGGGAGAATTTCGTCAGTTTCACCAGCGACCAGATTGGCGGGATGCTCTCGCCGCTGACGATTTTTCGCGATCAACAGGGCTTCAGCGGACGCATCGTCGCCTCATCGCCGAGCCTGGAAGAAGTGCGGTGACTGGTGATCGCCGGGTTCGGCATCGGCTGCTTACCGGAGCACGTGGTGGCGACGGACGTCGAGGCCGGATTGCTCTGGCGCCTGCCGCCCCACGAGGGGATTGCCGATGTCGACATTCATCTGTTGTGGAACCGCGACCAGCGCATGAGCCGCGCCGAGACGCTGTTCATCGAGCGTTTGCAGGCCTGCCTGGCAGATCAGTAACCGAGCAGTCGATCCGCGCTGTTGAGCAACGGCTCACCGGCATTCAGACGGCGGAAGTTCTCGGCGATCTGCTCGGCGATGCAGTCGTGAGATGCCGCCGAGGCCATGTGCGGGGTGATGGTCACGCCTGGAGTTTTCCACAACGGATGATTGGCAGGCAGCGGTTCCTGTTCGAAGACATCGAGCAGTGCCCCGCGCAGTTTTCCACGGGCCAGTGCCTGTTGCAGATCCTCGATGTTCAGGTGCCCACCGCGCCCGACGTTGACCAGTGCCGCGCCATTGGCCAAGTGCTCGAAAGTCTGGCGATTGAGGATGCCGCGAGTCTCGTGAGTGAGCGGCAACAGGTTGATCAGCAACTCCACGCCGTCGAGAAACGGGTTGAAAGCTTCGCAACCGGCGAAGGTCTGCACGCCCGGCAAATCCTTTTTGCTGCGCGCCCAGCCACGCACGTCATAACCGGCGCTGGCCAGGTCTTGGGCAATCGCGCTGCCGAGCGAGCCGAGGCCCATTACACCGATCCGAAACTCATGGGCCGGGCGTTGCAGCGGTCGCTCCCAATGCTGTTGGCGCTGTTGTTCCAGCACTTGATCGAAGCCGCGGTGATAGTGAATCACCGCCCAGCGCACGTATTCAGTCATGCCTTGGCGATGGCCCGGATCGACCACCCGGCACACTGGCAGATCCGGGCATGAGGGATCGTGCTCCAGGTGATCGATACCGGCGGCGACCGAGTGAACCACTTGCAGATTGGGCAACGCGGCGAGGCTGTCCGGCAGCGGAAACCAGCACGCCGCGATCTGCGCATTCACCGCCCGGGGATCGTCGGCCAGCACCGCCGAAAGCTGCGGCGCACGGCGGGCAAAGGCTTCCTGCAATTGTTTGAGCAACAGCGTGTCGCGGGACATCAGTGCAACGGTGTTCATGACAGATAGGACTCGCGCTGGGATTCGATCAGGGTCAAGGCGGCCTCCCAGGCCAGATCGATGATGTTGTCCTGCTCGTCGCGGTCAAACTGCTCGGCGGTGTGGGCGCAGACTTCCGGCGACGGGTAATGCAGCTCGCAACCGCCGGCCAGCGCCTGCACTTGCGCCTGGCAGGCACGCTCCAGAAAGTGGATTTCCTGAAACGCTTGGGCGACGCCGGAACCGCCGACCAGCAAGCCGTGATTGCGCAGGATCATCGCCCGGTGCGGGCCAAGGTCGGCGATCAAGCGCTCGCGCTCATCCAGCGACAACGCGATGCCTTCGTAGGTGTGATACGCCAGTTTTCCGTAGAACTTCAGCGCGTGTTGACTGATCGGCAGCAGGCCTTGTTTCTGCGCGGCGACGGCCATGCCGGCGGCGGTGTGAGTATGGATCACACAGTTCAGATCCGGCCGTGCCATGTGGATCGCGGAGTGGATCACGAAGCCGGCGGCGTTGACCCGATGTCCGGCGTACTCAGGATCGACGATGCGTCCGTCCTGATCGATGCGCACCAGATCCGAGGCGCGCATGCGGTCGAAAATCACCCCGTAGCGGTTGATCAGGAAATGATGCTCAGGCCCCGGAATTCGCAGGGTGATGTGGGTGTCGATCAGGTCGGTCATGCGAAAGTGCGCGATCAATCGGTACAACGCGGCGAGCTCGCAACGGGCTTGCCATTCGATCGGGTCAATGTGGGCGGGTTTACTCACGAATACACCTCTTTGCTTGTGTGAAGGACGACCGGGTTGGCCCGCAGACGCGCGAGGCCACAGACACCGATCAGAGACAGGGCCGACAGCAGCGTGAAGAACACCGCCAATGGCAGCCACTGCCCGGAAAACTTGCTGGCCAGCAGCGTGCCGATCAGCGGCGTGGTGCCGCCGGCCAACGCGCAGCTCAACTGGTAGGCGATGGAAATGCCCGAGTAACGCAGGTGCACCGGGAAGGCCTGGGTCATGTACCCGGCAATCACCGCGTACAGGGCCGAGAGAATCACCACCGCGACGGCGATGCCGAGGGTCATCAACAGAATGTTTTGAGTGCCGACCAACAGGAACATCGGATACGGCGTGACCATGCACAGCAATGCGACCAGCATCAGGAACCGCCCTTCGCCGATGCGTTCGGCGAGCAGCGCAGACACCGGTTGCGACAGCAATTGAATGACCGTCACCAGAAACAGGCAGTCGAGAATGGTCGCCCGCGGGATGCCCTGATACTGGGTGACGTAGGTAATCATGAAGGTGTTGGTGAAGAAGAAGCCGGCCGAGCCGATGGTGACGGCGGCGGCCGCGAAAAGGATCTGTCGCCAGCACTGACGGATCACGTCTTTCACCGGGTATTTGGCGGTCTCGTTGTTGTCTTTGGCCTTGGCGAATTCCGGCGATTCATGCACCCCGGAGCGGATCATCAGACCGACCATCATGAGCACGCCGCTGGCGAGAAACGGCAGACGCCAACCCCAGGCAAGGAAGTCTTCCGGGGACAGCGACGTCACAAGACGGAACGCGATCAACGCCAGCAGTAAGCCCGCCGGACTGCCGAGCTGGGCGAACGAGGCATAGAAAGTCTTGCGCTTGGCTGGTGCATGTTCGCTGGCCATCAACACTGCCCCGCCCCACTCGCCGCCGACGGAGATGCCCTGGATCAGGCGCAATACGATCAACCCGATCGGCGCCCAGATGCCGACGCTGGCGTAGCTCGGCAACAAACCGATACCCGCCGTGGCCAGGCCCATCAACGCCATGGTCACCAGCAGCATTTTCTTGCGACCAAGGCGATCGCCCAAATGACCGAACACCATGCCCGCCATCGGGCGGGCGATGAAGCCGACGGCGAAACTGCCGAACGCGGCGAGCGTGCTGGTCACTGGGTCGCTGCTGGGAAAGAACACCTGCCCGAGCACCAGTGCGGCGGCGGTGGCGTAGATGTAGAAATCGTAGAACTCGATGGTCGTGCCAATGAAGGCAGCGGCCGCGGCGCGACGCGGCTGAGCGGTGGTGTGCATGCAAGAACCCTGTGTATTTATAGTTTTGGGCAGGTGTCGAGGCGGCTGACGGTCGCGCTCTGTGGCGCTTGTGGGCTTTATCGCTTCCGTGACAGGATTAGTCAATTTTCAAAAACTTATCTTTACTATTAGCGTGGCTACTACATGACTTCTTCCGCTAATCCTTGGGTGGGCCGGCGTTTTCTCAATGACCGGCTGGACTGGAACCTCCTGCGCACCTATCTGGTGATCGGTCAAGAAGGCAGCATGAGTCGCGCCGCTGCGCGATTGCACATCACCCAATCGGCGGTCAGTCAGGCGCTGAAACGTCTCGAGGAACAACTGGATTGTGTGTTGATTGCGCGCAGCGGGCGGCGTTTTGATCTGACGGAAACCGGGGAGGAAGTTCTGCGGATTGCGGCGGATATCTACGGCGACATTTCACGTTTGGGCACCGTGGTCGAAAACCGTCATGACGATGTCGTGGGCAAGATCCGCATCCTGACCGTCAGTGGCGTGCAGGCGCGGCATTACGACGAGTTTCTTGCGGACTTCCACGAAACTCACCCGAAAATCGAGCTGGAAGTCGAGGTGATGGGCAGCTCGAACATCATCAGTTCATTGCTGCAAAAGACTGCTACGGTCGGCGTCGGTTTATGTCGCTTGCCACAGCCTCGATTGGAGCAACGGGTGCTGTTTCGTGAGCGCTACGCGTATTTTTGCGGGCAGCGGCATCGACTGTTCGGACAGCAGAATCTGACGCTGGAGCAACTGGCGGCGGAGAACTTTGTCAGCTTTACCAGTGATCAGCTCGGCGGCAATCTTTCGCCGTTGACGCTGTTTCGCGACCAGCAGGGGTTTACCGGCAAGATCGTCGCTTCCTCTACCAGTTTCGAAGAAATTTACCGCCTGATCTGCGCAGGGTTCGGGATTGGCTGTCTGCCCATTCACCTGGTGCGACGGGATGTTGAACAGGGTTTGTTGTGGCGCTTGCCGCCGGAGGATGGGGTGGTGGATTTCGATATCCAGCTGCTGTGGAATCGCGAGCAGAAAATGACTCAGGCAGAAACAGTGTTCCTCGACAGCTTCCAGCACATGCTCAGCTTGCGTGAGCCTGTGCTGTGAAGCTGCAACGGGTTACACGTGAGGGTCGCCCGGCGCCTTGGTCGGCGCCGCGTATTGCGGCTTGAGGTGACCATCCTGGTCGAGTAGCCAGGCATCCATGATCTGCCGCACCACGGGACCTGCGACTCGGCCACCGGCCTCGCCGTTTTCGATCATCACCGAGATCGCGATCTTCGGATGCTCGGCCGGGGCGAAACCGACGAACAAGGCGTTGTCACGATGGCGCTCGAGGGTTTTCTCGCGGTTGTAGCGCTCACCCTGCTTGATCGCCACCACTTGCGCCGTACCGCTCTTGCCGGCGATGCGGTATTGCGCACCGGCCGCCGCCGCACGAGCAATGCCTCGGGCATCGTGCATCACCATCTGCATGCCGTGGTTGACCTGCTCCCAGTCACGCGGATCCTTGAGCAGGATGTTCGGCATCGGGTGTTCGTCCACCGGCGCCACACCGTCGACGGTCTTGGCCAGGTGCGGACGATTCCAGATGCCCTTGTTGGCAATCAGTGCAGTGGCTTGAGCCAGTTGCAGCGGCGTGACCTGCATGTAGCCCTGACCGATGCCGAGGATCACGGTTTCACCGGGGAACCAGGCTTGCCGGCGCGTAGCGCGCTTCCAGGCCTGGGACGGCATCAGACCTGGCGACTCCTCGAACATGTCGAGCGAGACTTTCTCGCCTAGGCCGAACATCGCCATGTAATCGTGCAGGCGATCGATGCCGAGCTTGTGCGCCAGGTCGTAGAAGTAGGTGTCGTTGGAACGCATGATTGCTGCATCCATGTCCACCCAGCCGTCGCCGCTGTGGTTCCAGTTGCGGTACTTGTGGTCGAAGTCCGGCAGTTGGTAATAGCCCGGATCGAAGACGCGGGTCTGAGGCGTGACCACGCCGGCGTCGAGTCCGGCAATCGCCACTTCCGGTTTGATCGTCGAGCCGGGTGCATACAGACCGCGCAGCACGCGGTTGAACAGTGGACGGTCGATGGAATCACGTAGCGCGGAATACTCCTTGGAGCTGATACCGGTCACGAACAGATTGGGGTCGAAGCTCGGGTTGCTGACCATGGCCAGCACTTCGCCGGTCGAGGGGTCCAGCGCAACGACCGAGCCGCGACGGTCGCCCAGTGCGGCTTCGGCGGCTTCCTGGAGCTTGATATCGAGGCTGAGGACGATGTTTTTGCCGGGTATCGGATCGGTGTGTTTCAGCACGCGCAGTACGCGGCCCTGAGCGTTGGTCTCTACTTCCTCGTAACCGACGTGGCCGTGCAGTTGTGGCTCGTAAAAGCGTTCGATACCGGTCTTGCCGATGGATTGGGTGCCGCGGTATTCGACGGAGTCGAGGGTCTTGGATTCTTTCTCGTTGATACGGCCGACGTAGCCGATCGAGTGTGCGAAGTGTGCGCCCAGTGGATAGTTACGAACGAATTGCGGCTCGACATCCAGGCCCGGCAGGCGGAATTCGTTAACTGCCAGCACGGCGATCTGTTCTTCGGTCAGCTCATAGAACAGCGTTACGGGTGTAAACGGGTGGCGCGACTGCTTCATGGCCTTGTCGAAGACCGTTCGGTCTTCGGCGGGCAGATGCAGGAGACTGATGACTTCGTCCAGCTCCTGGTTGACGTCAGTCGCGCGTTCTCTTGTGATCGTCAGGTTATAACTGGGACGGTTGTCGGCCAGCAATACGCCGTTGCGATCGTAGATCAGGCCGCGAGTCGGCGGGATCGGCAGGACATGGACACGATTGTTTTCGGAGATAGTCGAGTGGTAGTCGAACTCGACGACTTGCAGGATGTACAGGCGCACAACCAAGGCGCAACTGACGGCGAAGACGAACAAGGCACAGGCGATCAAGCGTTTGTTGACCAGTCGCGTCTCTTTTTCGTGATCTTTGATAGGGATGGGTTCGGGCATTTCTGCAGCCACTCTTTGACAAAAAATGAGCGCCGATCCTTGGGCGTGACATCAGTCCGTTAAAAAACGAGCTGCACCATACCAAAAACGGAGCGGTCATTTCAGAGGGATTTCCCCAATGGTTGCGATCGCGACGGCTGGAGATTTCTCCAGGCACTTTCCTGCGGGCAAAACAAAACCCCAACTGCTTTCGCAATTGGGGTTTCGGAATTTAATCTTGACGATGACCTACTCTCACATGGGGAAACCCCACACTACCATCGGCGATGCATCGTTTCACTTCTGAGTTCGGGATGGGATCAGGTGGTTCCAACGCTCTATGGTCGTCAAGAAATTCGGGTACTGAGTCGTGGCCTGAGGGCCTCGCTTCAGCAAATTG
>NZ_JAMDGS010000018.1:0-99281 GCF_028657055.1 Pseudomonas aphyarum | reverse complement strand
ATGCCCTGCTCCCTTTCCCCCTCGCCCCCCCTGGGGGAGGGGGCTGGGGTGAGGGGGTAGGCTTTTGACTTTGATCTGGCATCGGAGAGGACTACAATCCCCACCCCGCCTCGATGGCCGATCTGCCCCGCCCATGCTGACCTGTTCCGTACACCCGCTGCCCTACCGCGCCAACCCCGCCGACTATTTCGCGGCCGTCCGCCATGCGCCCGGCGCCGTGCTGCTCGACAGTGGCCGGCCGAGTGCCGACCGTGGCCATTACGACCTGCTCAGTGCCTGGCCGCTGGAACAACTGGCGGTGTTGCCGGACGAGCGCGGCGACGATTTCCTGCAACGTCTGCGGGACAATCTGACCCGCTTGGGCGACGCGCAATTACCTGACGGGGACGAATTGCCCTTTGCCGGCGGCCTGATCGGTTACCTGAGCTACGACTTCGGCCGGCATCTGGAAAACCTGCCGAGCCAGGCCCGGGATGACCTGCAATTGCCCGATGCGCGTTTTGGGCTGTACGACTGGGCGTTGATCAGTGACCACCAATCGGCCACCAGCCAACTGGTGTTTCACCCGTCGGTCAGCGCCAGCGAGAAACAGCGGTTGATCGATGTATTCAGCCAACCGGTGGGTGCCGAACTGACCCCGTTCAAGCTGAACAGCCCGATGGCGGCAGATCTCTCAGCCGACGAGTACCGTCAGGCATTCGAACGCATCCAGCATTACATCCAGGCCGGCGACTGCTATCAGGTCAACTTCGCCCAGCGTTTCCGCGCGCCGTGCCAGGGCGATCCATGGCTGGCCTACTGCAAATTGCGTGAGGCCTGCCCGACGCCGTTTTCCGGTTTCCAGAGCCTGCCCGACGGCAACGCGGTACTGAGCCTGTCGCCCGAGCGCTTCGTCAAAGTCAGCCAGCGTCAGGTGGAAACCCGCCCGATCAAGGGCACCCGCCCCCGTGGCGCGACCCCGGCCGAAGACGCGGCGAACGCCGCCGAACTGCTGGCCAGCCCCAAGGATCGCGCGGAAAACCTGATGATCGTCGACCTGCTGCGCAACGACCTGGGCCGCACCTGCCGCATCGGCTCGGTGCGGGTGCCGGAATTGTTCAGCCTGGAAAGTTATCCGAACGTGCATCACCTGGTCAGCAGCGTGACCGGTGAACTGGCGGAAGATCGCGACGCCCTGGACCTGATCGCCGGCAGCTTCCCCGGCGGCTCGATCACCGGCGCACCGAAGATTCGCGCGATGCAGATCATCGACGAACTGGAGCCGACCCGACGTGGGTTGTATTGCGGTTCGTTGCTGTATCTGGACGTGCGCGGCGAGATGGACAGCTCCATCGCCATTCGCAGTCTGCTGGTGAAGGATGGACAGGTGTGCTGCTGGGGCGGTGGCGGGATCGTCGCCGATTCGGACTGGCAGGCGGAGTATCAGGAGTCGATTACCAAGGTCAGGGTCCTGCTCGAAACCCTGCAGAACCTCTGACGTTTGTGGCGAGGGAGCTTGCGCCCTCGCCACAATGTGACTTACAGGCTCAATTCGCGATTCGAAGCCTTGAGAAACTCCTGCTTCAACTCGGCAAACGTATGCACCGCCGGAAACTGCGGAAACTCGCGAATCACGTTATCCGGCGCATGGAACAGAATCCCCGCATCCGCTTCGCCCAGCATGCTGGTGTCGTTGTACGAATCCCCCGCCGCAATCACCCGGTAATACAGACTTTTGAAGGCCAGAACCGACTGGCGTTTCGGATCTTTCTGACGCAACTGGTAGCTGGTCACCCGCCCCGTGTCATCGGTAATCAGTCGATGGCAAAGCAAGGTCGGAAAGCCCAGCTGACGCATCAGCGGCTGGGAAAACTCGTAGAACGTGTCCGACAGAATCACCACCTGAAACCGCTCGCGCAGCCAGTCGACGAACTCCACCGCGCCGTCCAGCGGCTTGAGGGTGGCAATCACTTCCTGAATGTCCGAAAGCTTCAGGCCATGCTCGTCGAGGATGCGCAGGCGCTGCTTCATCAGCACGTCGTAGTCGGGAATGTCCCGGGTGGTGGCCTTGAGCGATTCGATTCCGGTTTTTTCGGCGAAGGCGATCCAGATTTCCGGTACCAGCACCCCTTCAAGATCAAGACAGGCAATTTCCACAAGACACTCCCGTTTGTAATGTTTATTGAGCCGAGCGAGCCCGAACTCTAGCGGCTCGACCTGGACCGCGCAACGCAGAGGCCGCCCCGGCGGCCGTTGCTTTTTGTTAACATCGCCGCCATATAGAGCGCCCAGCGCCACCGACCTGTAGGAAGCCGCCCTGATGAGCCCAACGTTCGACGTCGTGGAACTCGCCACGACCTATGCCAACAAATCCGCGCAGGACATCCTCAAACTCGCGTTCGCCGAGTTCGGCGATGACCTGTGGATATCTTTCAGCGGCGCCGAGGATGTGGTGCTGGTGGACATGGCCTGGAAGCTGAACAAGAACGTCAAGGTGTTCAGTCTCGACACCGGCCGCCTGCATCCGGAAACCTACCGCTTCATCGATCAGGTGCGCGAGCACTACAAGATCGACATCGAACTGGTCTCGCCGGACTACACGAAACTTGAACCGTTCGTGAAGGAAAAAGGCCTGTTCAGTTTCTACAAGGACGGCCATGGCGAATGCTGCGGCATCCGCAAGATCGAGCCGCTGCGCCGCAAGCTGTCCGGCGTCAAAGCCTGGGCCACCGGCCAGCGCCGTGATCAAAGCCCTGGCACCCGCAGTGCCGTGGCGGTGATGGAAATCGATACAGCGTTCTCCACCCCGGAGCGCACCCTGTACAAGTTCAACCCGCTGGCGCAGATGACCAGCGAGGAAATCTGGGGCTACATCCGCATGCTGGAGCTGCCGTACAACAGCCTGCATGAGCGCGGCTTCATCAGCATCGGCTGCGAACCGTGCACCCGCCCTGTCCTGCCGAACCAGCACGAGCGCGAAGGTCGCTGGTGGTGGGAAGAAGCGACCCAGAAAGAATGCGGGTTGCATGCCGGGAATATCATCAGCAAGGCCTGATTTTCCAGCCCCGATGATGCGACTGTGGGAGCAAATCAGCTCCCACAGTGTTACCTACCCGTCTTGAAAAATGTGTACACACGAATGTCACCATCGGTGCCATTTATGTGTGCACTTTTCATTTCTACGCCCTGAAAAGTTACATCAAGCTCCAAAAACACTCCCTCCCGATGCTCGCCAAAATCCCTCCCGAAAAATAAATACCTGTTCGAACGGTCAATTTATATCGCCCGTATTTCAGCGACTTAGCGCTCTTCAATAACTTTTCGAAATCAGCGGTGATTTTCATAGATCGCCGGCTGGCACAGATCTGGCTTTAGTGCATACATGTTTTGTATACAAAACCGCAAAACATGAACCCACACTTTCGATCCGCAAGCCTGAAGCGCCCTATCCCGTACAGGCTGCAGATGCCCCGTAACCAGTGATGTTTTCACCGCCGCGACGAAGATCTGCCGAGCCCGAACGCTCATGCACAGTCATCGTGGCTCGAACATCAGGAGCCTGCCGGAATGCGTACGAGTCTCTCCAATAACAACATCGCGCTGAATCTGCCCGCCTCTTCCACCCTCGACCACAGCGTGCCCGGTGATGGCATCGCCGAACCGCTGCAACTGAGCCCGCGTCTGCACAACAGCGACCTCGCGCCGACCAAGGTCGAAGGACGGCGCTGGGGCAAATACAGCATCTTTGCCCTGTGGACCAACGATGTGCACAACATCGCCAATTACTCGTTTGCCATCGGCTTGTACGCCCTGGGCCTGGGCGGCTGGCAGATTCTGCTGTCGCTGGGGATCGGCGCGGCACTGGTGTATTTCTTCATGAACCTGTCCGGCTACATGGGGCAGAAAACCGGTGTGCCGTTTCCGGTGATCAGCCGGATCAGTTTCGGCATTCACGGGGCGCAGATTCCTGCATTGATCCGGGCGGTGATCGCCATTGCCTGGTTCGGCATTCAGACGTACCTGGCGTCGGTGGTGTTTCGCGTGTTGCTCACGGCGATCCATCCCGGATTCGCCGAATACGACCACAACTCGATCCTCGGCCTGTCGAGCCTGGGCTGGGTGTGTTTCGTGGCGATCTGGTTCGTGCAGTTGGCGATTCTCGCCTACGGCATGGAAATGGTCCGCCGCTACGAAGCCTTCGCCGGGCCGGTGATTCTGCTAACCGTCGCCTGCCTCGCCGCGTGGATGTACACCCAGGCCAACGCGACCATCGCCTGGTCGATCCGCGAACCGCTGACCGGCGGCGAGATGTGGCGCAACATCTTTGCCGGCGGCGCCTTGTGGCTGGCGATCTACGGGACGCTGATCCTCAACTTCTGCGACTTCGCCCGCTCTTCGCCGTGCCGCAAGACGATCAAGATCGGAAATTTCTGGGGCCTGCCGGTCAATATTCTGGTGTTCGCCGGGATCACAGTCCTGCTGTGCGGTGCGCAATTTCAGATCAACGGCCGGATCATCGAAAGCCCGACCGAAATCATTGCGTCGATCCCCAACACGTTCTTTCTGGTGCTCGGCTGCCTGGCGTTCCTGATCGTCACCGTGGCGGTGAACATCATGGCCAACTTCGTCGCCCCGGCCTTCGTACTCAGCAATCTGGCGCCTAAATATCTGACCTTTCGCCGCGCCGGGCTGATCAGCGCAACGATTGCGGTGCTGATCCTGCCGTGGAACCTCTACAACAGCCCGCTGGTGATCGTGTACTTCCTGTCCGGCCTCGGCGCTCTGCTCGGCCCGTTGTACGGCGTGATCATGGTCGACTACTGGCTGATCCGCAAAGGCCGGATCCACGTACCGCAGCTGTACAGCGAAAACCCGAACGGCGCGTATTACTACAGCCGCGGGGTCAATCTGCGGGCGGTGGCGGCGTTCATTCCGGCCGCGTTGATCGCGATCGTTCTGGCACTGGTGCCGGGCTTCCACAGCGTTTCGCCCTTCTCCTGGCTGATCGGCGCCGGCATTGCCGGGATGCTCTACCTGATCATTGCCAAACGCCAGCCGCACTACGCCGATGTCGACGGTGAAGCCATCGCCGTCGACAACGTCAGCCACTGAATCTTTTGGCGGCCCTTCGCGGGGCCGCAGAACCAACCGTAATAAGGACTTCCCATGCGAATTCTCGTGGTCAACGTCAACACCACCGAATCCATTACCCAGGCCATCGCCCGCTCGGCGCAGGCTGTCGCTTCCCCCGGCACCGAGATTGTCGGCCTGACGCCGTACTTCGGCGCCGATTCAGTCGAAGGCAATTTCGAAAGTTACCTGGCCGCCATCGCCGTGATGGACCGGGTGATGTCCTACGACCAGCCGTTCGACGCGGTGATCCAGGCCGGCTACGGCGAGCACGGTCGCGAAGGTTTGCAGGAATTGCTCAACGTGCCGGTGGTGGACATCACCGATGCGGCGGCCAGCACCGCGATGTTCCTCGGCCACGCCTATTCGGTGGTCACCACGCTGGATCGCACTGTGCCGTTGATCGAGGATCGGCTGAAACTGTCCGGCCTGTGGGATCGCTGCGCCTCGGTACGCGCCAGTGGTCTGGCGGTTCTGGAGCTGGAACACGAACCGCAACGGGCGCTGGAAGCCATCGTCCATCAGGCGGAACTGGCGGTGACTCAGGATAAAGCCGAAGTGATCTGCCTGGGTTGCGGCGGCATGGCCGGGCTCGACGAGAAGATCCGTCAGCGCACCGGAGTGCCGGTGGTGGATGGCGTCACTGCGGCCGTGACCATCGCTGAATCACTGGTGCGACTGAGCCTGTCGACGTCCAAGGTGCGGACTTATGCGACGCCACGGCCGAAAACCATCATCGGCTGGCCAGCACGTTTTGCGCGTTGAAACGTTCGGCGAGGCCCAGGGTTGAAAACTGCTCGATGACAAAATCGACGAACGCCCGGGTCTTGCCCGGCAGCAGTTTGTGTTCGGCGTAATAGATGGAGATGTTGCCGTCGTCGACGTACCAGTCGGGCAAGACTCGCTGCAACGTCCCCGCCTCAAGATAGCCGACGGCAAACGGCATGCTCACCAAAGCAATTCCCAACCCCTGCGCCGCCGTGGTGCAGGCGGCTTCGGAATCGCTCATGGTCATTCGTGCCTTGAGGGTCAGCGGGCTGTGTTGCCGGGTGCGATGCGTCAACTGCCAGGAGCGCACGCGACCGGTCTGCGGTGAGCGGATCAGGATGCCGTCGTGCAGCTTGAGGTCGTCCGGTTCGCTGATCGGCGCGTACCGATCCAGATAATCCGCAGAAGCCACCAACACCCGATGCGCCGGTGTCAGCCTGCGCGCCACCACGCCTTGGGGCAGTTCGAAGCCGCCGCCAATCGCCGCATCGAAACCCTGGCCGATCAGATCGACCTGGCGGTTATCGAAGTGCCAGTCCGGATTGATCGCCGGAAACCTTGTCAGGAACTCCCCCAGCAACGGCACGATGTACAAACGGCCGAACACCGTGCCCATGCTGACTTTCAGCGTGCCGGCCGGTTGGCCTCCGGCGCTGGCCAGATTGTTCACCGCGTTCTGGATGGTGGTCAGACTGCCGCTGACCTCACTCAGAAACAGTTGCCCCGCTTCCGTCAGGGTCAATCTTCGAGTGCTACGCTGGAACAGCCTCACGCCGAGGCGCGCTTCCAGTTTCGCCACGCTTTTGCCCACGGCGGCCGGTGTCAGGCTCAGGCGTCGTGCGGCCTCGGCAAAGCTGCCGACTTCGGCGCTGCGCACGAAGCATTCGATACTGCTGAAGGTTTCCATGGCCGCCACTCTAAACTTTTGGTTTACACAGACTATAGCAACCACGGTCTACTCGCCTGGTGGCGAGGGGCAGATACTCGACACCACACCAAGGCAGCCTGCCTTGAAACTTCTGGAGATCGAACATGACCACTCAAAACCTCAGCGGTAAAGTCGCTCTGATTCAAGGCGGCTCTCGCGGCATCGGTGCCGCCATCGTCAAACGCCTGGCCGCTGAAGGCGCCGCAGTTGCCTTTACCTATGTCAGCTCGGCCGCCAAGGCTGAAGAACTGCAAAACAGCATCACCGCCACCGGCGGCAAAGCCCTGGCGATCAAGGCCGACAGCGCCGACGCCGGTGCCATCCGCCACGCCGTAAGCGCCACTGTCGAAACCTTTGGCCACCTCGACATTCTGGTCAACAACGCCGGCGTGCTGGCCGTCGCCCCGCTGGAAGACTTCAAACTGGAAGACTTCGACCAGACCCTGGCAATCAACGTGCGCAGCGTGTTCATCGCCAGCCAGGAAGCCGCCAAACACATGGGCGAAGGCTCGCGCATCATCAACATCGGCAGCACCAACGCCGACCGCATGCCCTTCGCCGGTGGCGGCGTGTATGCGATGAGCAAGTCCGCGCTGGTGGGCCTGACCAAAGGCCTGGCCCGCGACCTCGGCCCACGCGGCATCACCATCAACAACGTGCAGCCCGGCCCGGTCGATACCGACATGAACCCGGCCCACGGCGAGTTCGCTGACAGCCTGATCCCGCTGATGGCGGTGGGTCGCTACGGTAAAGCCGAGGAAATCGCCAGCTTCGTGGCCTACCTCGCCAGCCCGGAGGCCGGTTACATCACCGGTGCCAGCCTGACCATCGACGGTGGTTTCGGCGCCTGATTGATCAGATAGTCGATAACCAAAAACGCCGCCCCTCCTTTAATAGAGGGGCGGCGTTTTTTTGTCGGCGGTTTGATCAGGCCCAGTCGAGCGCCGGCAATCCGCATGCACTCGGCGTGAACGCTTTCAACGTACGAAGAATCCCGTCGGCGTGTGCGTATTTTTCATCGGCCATGGCGGCATCGGGAATCGCGATGGCGGTCATGCCGGCTGCTTTCGCCGCCGTCACGCCGAATGGCGAGTCTTCGAACACCAGACAATCTTCCGGCGCTACACCCAGGCGGCGCGCGGCGGTGAGGAAGATGTCCGGCGCCGGTTTGGCCGCGCCGACTTCCGGGTCGTCAGCGGTGACGATGAAGTCGAACAGTGCAAACCAGTCGCGATGCAAGGTGGTTTTCTGCCCGAACGACTGACGCGACGAACTGGTGCCGACGGCAATCGGAATGTTGTGCGCCTTGAGGTGGCGGATCAGTTCCTCGGCGCCCGGCATCGCTTGCGCGGTGGGAAAACGCTCGCGCATCAGCGGCTCGCGGATCACCAGAAACTCTTCGGCGGTGATCGGCAGGTCCAGAGCTTCAACCACATAACGGGCCAGATCGCCGGCGCCACGGCCGATGATGTTCTGCTTGATGCTCCAGTCGAAGGTGCGCCCGTACCGCTCGGCAATCAGCGAGGTGACCTCGGTGTAAATGCCCTCGGTGTCCAGCAGCAAACCGTCCATATCGAAAATCACGGCCTTGATCGGGCCGAACGCCTTCAGCGGTGCATTCATCATCGGATCCGTTATCAAAGACATCCCGGGCGGCGTGGATAGCGCCGCTGCTCGGATCTGATTAAAGGGTTCAGCAGCATAACGAGCCCGGCCGAGGTTGAGCAACGGGCAATGTCGGTTGTCCGCCGAACGCCCTCCCGCAGATTTAGAGAATCGCCCTACAGACATCGCCTACTCGGCTGACTTCTTTCCTGTTTGATCCCCCGCACAGTTTCGCGCCATTCCCCTGATGCGCGCGAGTGACTGCGAATGCTTCCATCTGACCAACTCCTGAAACTGAACAACAGCATTGGTTTGCTGGTGGTCGCTGCGCTGAACCCTGATCAGCCCGACGTCGAAAAGCTGTTTAAGGAGTTTCGTCTCTGCCTCAACAACTATGACACCTGGGCCGAGCAGTTCTGGACGGGCACCGCGCTGGCTGTCGAGCAAGTGTTCCAGGTCGGCAACGATGTCCGACTCAGTGCGCCGGTTGCCAGCCGCAAACCCATCAGTTCCTCCGTCGCCATGTGTTCCGCCAGCGGCTCCCTGACGCTGGTGCACATGTTCGAAGCCGCGCGGTTTGTGCCGATCGGTGATACGCCGGTGATCCTTGAACCGGTCATTTCCGATGTCGACGGTGTTCTCGGTTTCGGCGAACCGCTGCATTACACCATCGGCCCCAGCGGCATTCTCAAGGTCGAGGACTGCGACCGGGGCCAGCGTTATCGCATCACCTTCTTTCCCGATGTTTCCACCGCGCATATCCAAATGTTGTACGCCTCGTATCAGGGCCTTGTTGATGGCCTGGAAGGCTGGCTGCGTGAGGAATGGAAAGGGTTTCAACCGCAGTGGACGGAGTTTTCCAGCGCCGGTTTCACCGAGCGTTACGGGCAGTTGCAACGGGCTGACTGGCATGGCTTCGAATCCGCCCTGAATGGTGTCTGGGATGACGTGAAGCAGCTGTTTGCCCTGCTCGCCGATTTGCAGGCCAACAGCGAAAAGCTTCTGCAATACCTGTCCAGCGTTGAACTGGATGCCTTGCTCGAGGCGTCCAGCGAGGCCATTGCCAATGGCCTGCTGATGCTCGGCGATGAGCCGTTGCTGTTCATTTATCTGGCGGCCTTTACCAGTTGGCTGAAGATGTTGCCGCCGCAGTATCTGGCCGAGGTAGTGGCTGAGGTTCGGGCCGAGCTGCTGGTCAGTTTTCTGCTGATGTGTGTGTCGGGTGGCATGGGTGTGCCGCTGCGGTTGAGCACCAAGGTACTGGGCAAGATCAAGTCGCCGCGTGCGCGGGAATGGCTGGCGGCGTCGGCGTTGAGGCTGGCGGAGATGACCTCGGCGCCTGACCTGACCCGACATGCGAGCGCTTTAAAACCGTTGATGGTCAATGCGCGGCAGGCGCCGTTGCGGCCGACACCGGCTGTCCCGCTGGAGGTTCGCACGGCGGATGCGCTGGAGCTGACGGTGCCCAATCCGGCGGCCATTGCCCGCGACAAATCCCACGGCATGACGCGAATGGAACGGCATGAGCCTCGCGATGACGCTTCGGATCAGGCGAAAAATCCCAACGGTGACAGTGCTGATTGTGCGCCGCTGACCTGCACCAACGGGTGCCCGGTGTCGATGGTCACCGGCGAAGAGCTGCTGACGCTGACCGATGGCGTGCTCGATGGGCTGTTGCCGTTCGAGTTCAGCCGGTTGTACCGCACCAGCGCGGCCGAGATCGATGTCGGGCTGGGGTTTGGCTGGAGTCATTCGCTGGCGCATCGGCTGGAGGTTGATGGCGATGGCGTGGTCTGGGTTGACCATGAGAACCGGCGCACGCGGTTTCCGTTGCCGAGCGTCGAGCGGCCGGCGATCCACAACAGCTTGTCGCGGGCGGCGATCTTTCTCGGGGATGAGCCTGAGGAGCTGATTGTTGCGCTGGCGGGGGACGCGGCGCGGTTTTATCACTTTCGGGCTGGGCGTCTGACTGCTGTCAGCGATGCCTACGGCAATCGTCTGACGGTGCATCGGGATTTTTCCGACCGGATTCAGCGGCTAGATAACGGGGCTGGTCGTTCTCTGTTGCTGCGCTATGAGCGAGCGCATCTGGTTGCGGTCGATTATCAGGTTTTTCGGGAGTCTGCCTGGCGCACCGAGCAGACGCTGGCCAGTTACCGCTTTGATGCCCGCCATCGGCTGATAGAAGCGGCGAACGCGGTCGGCGAAAGCGAGCGTTACGACTACGACGATCAGCACGTCATCCTGCAACGGCAACTGGCCGGCGGCGCGAGCTTCTTCTGGGAGTGGGAGCGTGCCGGCAAGGCGGCGCGTTGCGTGCGGCACTGGGCGTCGTTTTCGCAGATGGATACGCGTTACGTCTGGGATGATGCCGGCCGTGTCACCGTGCATTACGTCGATGGGACTGAGGAAACTTACGTCCACGACGACACCGCGCGGCTGGTGCGGCTGGTCGCCGCCGATGGTGGTGAACAGCTCAAGGCCTATGATTCGGCGGGTCGGCTGGTCGCCGAGCAGGATGCACTGGGGGCGGTTACCGAGTACCGCTACGACGATGCCGGACGGCTGATCGCGCTGATTCCGCCGGACGATGCACCGACGTCCTACGAGTACCGCAATGGTTTCCTGCACAGCCGTTCGCGTGGCGATGCGGTGTGGACCTACCGGCGTAATGCTCAGGGGGATATCACCGAGGCGGTCGATCCGGACGGTCACGTCACCCATTACCACTACGACGCGCAGGGGCGGTTGCTGTCGATCCGTTATCCGGATTCCGGTCGCCATGTGTTTGTGTGGAACGACCTCGGCCAACTGGTCGAGGAAAGCTTGCCGGACGGTGGGGTTCGGAAGTTTTCCTACGACGCTTTGGGGCGGCGGATTACTGCGCAGGATGAACACGGTGCGGTCACTCGTCAGGCCTGGGACGCTGTTGGCCGGCTGATTCAGACCAGCTCGCCTACCGGGGCGACACGAGCGTTCAGTTACAGCGCCTACGGCCAGATCACCGCCGAACGCGATGAACTGGGGCGCATCACCCGCTACGAATATGACGACGACCTGCACCTGGTCAGCCGGCGGATCAATCCCGACGGCACGCGGCTGCAATACCGCTACGACCATGCGCAGCTGCTGCTCACGGAAATCGAGAACGAGTCCGGCGAAAAGTACCTTCTGGACTACACGCCCACCGGACTGATCCGACAGGAAACCGGCTTCGATGGCCGGCGCACCGCCTACGCCTACGACCACAACGGCCACCTGCTGGAAAAGACCGAGTACGGCGACGACGGCTCGACACTGGTCACCGCTTATGAGCGCGACAGCGCCGGGCGCCTGCTGCTCAAGACCCTGCCGGACGGGACCGAGGTCAGCTACCGCTATGACCGTCTCGGTCGGCTGGTCGGGGTGGATGACGGCCAGGATCACCCGCTGGCCTTCGAATACGATCTGCAGGATCGGCTGGTGCGCGAGCATCAGGGCTGGGGCACCTTGCGTTATGCCTACGACGCCTGCGGCCAGCTCACCCGCCTGCGCCTGCCGGACAACAGCAAGCTCGACTACCACTACGCCAAGGGCGGCGCGCTGACCGCGATCGACCTCAACGGCGCCTTGCTCACCCGCC
This sequence comes from Pseudomonas aphyarum, assembly GCF_028657055.1. Classification (NCBI taxonomy): domain Bacteria; kingdom Pseudomonadati; phylum Pseudomonadota; class Gammaproteobacteria; order Pseudomonadales; family Pseudomonadaceae; genus Pseudomonas; species Pseudomonas aphyarum. The sequence continues at coordinate 87,249 of NZ_JAMDGS010000018.1, read as the reverse complement.
ACGTCTACCAGAACGGCCGCGAACAGCAGCGCCAGCAAGGCCTGCTGCTCAGCGAATACGCCTACGACGAACAGGGCCGGTTAAGCGCCCACGCCGTAGGCCATCAGCGCAACTCGCTGTACCGCCGCGACTTTGCCTACAGCGCCAACGGCAACCTCGAACACATCGCCGACACCCGCCACGGCCAGCGCAGCTACACCTACGACGCCCTCGACCGGCTGATCCGCGTACGCCACACCCGCGACGATGTGCCGGAAAACTTTGCCCATGACCCGGCCGGCAACCTGCTGATGCAGGACCGTCCCGGCCCGACACAGATCAAAGGCAACCGCCTGCTGATGCAGGGCGACCGCCACTACGACTACGACGCTTTCGGCAACCTGATCCGCGAACGCCGCGGCCGCGCGCAAACCCTCGTGACCGAATACCGCTACGACAGTCAGCACCGCCTGATCGGCCTCACCCGCCCCGACGGCACCACCGCCACCTACCAATACGACGCCTTCGGCCGGCGCATCCGCAAAACCGTCGACGGCCAGACCACCGAGTTCTTCTGGCAAGGCGACCACCTGATCGCCGAAAGCAGCCCGACCCAGCACCGCAGCTTCATCTACGAACCCGGCACCTTCCGCCCCTTGGCGATGCTCGACGGCAAAGGCCCGAAACGCGCCTGCCCGTTCTACTACCAACTCGACCACCTCGGCACCCCGCAGGAGCTGACCGACTACAGCGGCGACATCGTCTGGTCCGCCAAATACAGCGCCTACGGCAAGGTCACCTCGCTGGAACTGGCGAGCGAGGATTACCTGAACCAGCCGCTGCGCTTTCAGGGGCAGTACTTCGATGACGAAAGTGGGCTGCATTACAACCGGCACCGGTACTACGACCCGGACGTGGGACGGTACCTGACGCCGGATCCGGTGAAGCTGGCGGGTGGGCTGAACCAGTACCGGTACGTGCCGAATCCGACGGGGTGGGTGGATCCGTTGGGGTTGACGTCCAATTGTCCGCCGCCGAATAGGCCGGGTTGTGAGATTCCAGATGGAAGTAATGGGGTTAAGGTTGAAGAGGGAGAGCCGAATCTACCGACCATTGCTCACAATATAGATCCAAAAATCTTGAAGCGAGTACATACAATAGAGGGAAAAGCCTCAACCAAAAAAGTCGACGACTATAAAAACAGAATGCGTGACGGATACAACCCAGCATATCCCATTGACGTTATAGAATATGACGGCAACCTATACATTCTGGACGGACACCATCGTGCAGCGGCTGCACGGCAAACTGCGACCAATGTGACAATTAGACTTATAACCAACCTCAACACATACAACGGGTCTCTAAAAAGTATTGAGGACGTATTAGACTCAGCAAATAATGTAGGCCTAGACAGATTGGAGCACCGGAGAAGAAGATGAGCGATAAAAATGAAGCTTTGGAAATCCTGATAAATGACTTCATCTCCACGGTGGAGTCCGGCACCTTGTTTTTTGAGCGTGAATTTGGCACTCGAGATATTCGAAGGCTTTGGCATACAAAGGCGATAAAGCGATGCGGGAAAGTCACTGGAGGCGTTAAGTATGAATTACATGGCATCGGATGCTTTATCCACTTGCCGAAAGAAACCGTAGATTTTGACTATGGCCCTAACTGTGAAATTAATGGATTTGATATTTGGCGCCTATACAACTTTTCCTGCGACAGACCATCCAAATATAAAAAATACTGCGACGAAGAAACTGTTGAAAGAGAATTCAAAGAATATGTAAAACTGGAAAAAATCAAAAAAATGTCAGCCATAAGCAATCTTTATGTATTGGCTGACTCGGGAGATACAGATTAAGCGCCACCACAAAAAATGGCCTGTTGACTCAGGCCCTCAAAACCAATCCAAACTCTCCTCCCTCACTGCGCATCCAAGATGCTATCTAAACGGGCAGTACGTGAAAATTACTGCAGAAAATATTTAAGTCTCATTCGGTGTGCACCAATCTCGGTGAAGTGAGTGCCCCATCACTCATCATCATCAAAATCCTCATACTCAAGCTCTTCCTCACCCTCCAAAAGCGGAACCGTCGCATCATCCATCAACGATCCCGGATCTTCATTCCCCGGATCATTGATAAACGGCAATCCGCTCGGGCCTTTTTCTTCCTTGCCTTCGGTTTCGGGAGTCATGGCGCACCTCGTCAATCGCATTCGTATAGGACGTTCGAAAAGTATGGTCGCCATTCGTTCCTGCGCATGACGCGCAGGTACAAAAAACCCGGCATAAAGCCGGGTTTCCGTAGAACCGGTCACTCAACGATGACGGTTCTTGTGTTTGTTCTTGTGCTTGTGGCCGCCCCCGGAGTGCGACTTGCCGCCATCGTCACCCAGGTTGTTGCCGACCGCACCACCCGCTGCGCCGCCCAATCCTGCGCCGATAGTCGAACCGGTGGAGCCGCCGAGGCTGTTGCCGACCACCGACCCGCCTGCGGCGCCGAGGCCACCGCCAATGGCGGCTTCCGTGCGGTTGCGTTTGTTTGCGCCGACGGCACTGCCGGCCGCACCGCCAACGCCTGCACCCACCGCAGCGCCGGTGCTGCCGCCGAGCTGGCCGCCGACCACATTGCCCAGCGCGCCACCCAATCCACCACCCACGGCGGCTGTGCCATCACCGGCGGCCATGGCGCCTTGGGCCACGAACAATCCCAAAACCAATGCGGATAATGTCAATCGCATACAGACCTCACAGGTCCCGAGTCGGGACGGTACGCCCGCGGAGGGGGCTATGTGGCATTGGAGGCGTATCCGGGAAAAACGTTCAGCAACGAAAAGGCCCGGCATAAAGCCGGGCCTTTTCAGTCACGCGCTGGCAATCAGTGACGCTTGTGGCCCTTGGACAGATTGCTGCCCACCGCGCCACCGGCTGCGCCGCCCAGGCCAGCACCGATGGTGGCGCCAGTCTTGCCACCCAGGCTGTTACCGATCACCGAACCACCTGCCGCGCCGACGCCGCCGCCGATGGCCGCTTTGGTACGGGCACCTTTCTTGGCAGCCAATGCACTGCCGGCAGCACCCGCTACACCAGCACCAATCGCTGCACCGGTGCTGCCGCCCATTTTCTGGCCAACCACGTTACCCAGCGCACCGCCCAGACCGCCACCCAGTGCGGCGGTACCGTCGCCAGCCATTGCACCTTGAGCAACCAGAAGCCCCAGAACCAGAGCAGGCAGAGTTAAACGCATGACGAAAACCTCAACAGAAGGGATAAAAAAAGGGCGCAGATTGAATGCTGTTGTCGCGGCAATGTCCAGCGTTGCAGCGCACTTGGCGCCGATTGGACAGCGAATACGGAAAAGGTTTTATGACGGGCAAAAAAAAGCCCGCTGGGGAGACGGGCTGGAGACTTGCTTTCTAACGGATGGCTTCACCCTACTCAGCCGGGTGTGAAAAGTTTGTGAAAGAGACCAGACGAATCCGCAATTTCTGTAGGACGCTTCTCAAAAAATAGAAACAAAAAGCCCCGCTCAATGGCGGGGCTGTGTGGAATCCGATTACTTCCTGGAACGTGCTGTCACCTTGGGCAGAAATTTTGCTTTAGGCCCCTTGGGTGCTGCCGACTTGATCTTGCCGGTCTGCACCGGGTCCTCGCCGAAGCCGGCCTGATACTCCGTCTGGCCGCAGCGCACGCAATTGTTGAATGGAAATTCAGCCCCGTCGTCTTCGATGTACGGATCAGTCATCTCTTCACCCCTTTTCAAATGCGGGCCGACACCGGCAAACCCTTTTGCCTGAAAAAATATCGACCTCCAAGGCTTTTGAGACTAGCCGGTCATTCCTGGACTTGTGATTCAGATCGCCCGAAGCCCGACGAATGGCCTACAGAAACTAAACACAATGAGGAACCGTTGGTCTCACGCGGCTAAAGATTCCCGGCGACCGGCCGCTGCCCTTTTTCCTACGCAATGAATCTCAAGGAGAGAACATGGAAATCAAAGGATTCCCACCGATGCCTGTTGTAAAGCTCACGGACGAGCAGATCGCCGCTGGTAAAGCCGGGGCGGAGAAATTCAAGGAAAAAGTCGCTTCAGGTGAAATCGTCATCAAGCAGCCGACCGGCCCGAGCCCGTTGCAGCCTGGCGTCATCTACCACCCGGACCCGGTTCAGCCAGTTCAACCAGGCGATACCCCGCCTCTCGTCGCCATCGATACGCCGCTGACCTACGACTCGAAAGGCACCATCCTGCTCAAACCGCAGGGCTGATTGTCAGCAACGAGCCCATTCCGTTGAATGGGCTCACAAGCGCAAACCAATGCTCAGCGCAACTTGACCGCCGTGCCAGTCGCAAACACCACCACCATGCCACCCTTCCCTGCCGGCATGCTGATCTCGAAATCCACCCCGACCACCGCATCCGCCTGCAAGGCCCGCGCGCGCTCCTTGATCTCGTCAGTCGCCTGAACACGCGCCTCCTTCAACGCCCGCTCCAGTGTCTGCGAACGCCCGCCGAAAAAGTCCCGCATGCCCGCGAACATATCGCGTATCACATTCACGCCCTGCACCGACTCGGCACTGACGATGTCCAGATACGCCGTGATCTGCCGGCCTTCGATGGAATGGGTGGTGGAAATGATCATGGAGGTCGTCCTTTTACATGCCGGATAAAACCGCGATTGTAATGCCCTGGCAAAAAGAAGCCGAACCGATCTCTGTGACCAAAAAAATCCGGACGCCAGAATGCACAAAACCCCTGGCTTCTTTCGAAACCAGGGGTTTTGTTTACATCGAATTTGGCGGTGAAGGAGAGATTCGAACTCTCGATACAGTTTCCTGTATACACACTTTCCAGGCGTGCTCCTTAAGCCACTCGGACACTTCACCGTATCTCTTCAAACATGTTCTGTCTGTCGAGGCGCGCTAATGTAGTCGAAAGCTTTTCTGATGGCAAACTTTTTTTCAGAATTTTCATGCGGTTAAGAGAAAAAGTCGCTTCCACCTTCTAGGGGCCATGGCAATCCGGCCAATCTCGGGTGGGCGCAGCCCTTCTATATAGGTGCGCAGGCGTCAGGCGCGGGGCGTGTTGCAGTGCATCGGCCGGTTAACGGTGACTGGCGGGTCAGTCACAGTGCTTTACCTGACCGGCGACGGTGGGTAACGTCTGCCCATCTTTCTTATAAGGAATTGCGCCATGAGCGACCTGATTGCCTACCACCTCGAAGACGGTATCGCGACCCTGACCCTGAGCAACGGCAAGGTCAACGCCATTTCCCCGGACGTGATCGCGGCCTTTAACGCGGCGCTGGATCAGGCGGTGGCGGATCGCGCCATTGTGATCATCACCGGTCAGCCGGGCATTCTCTCTGGCGGCTATGACCTGAAAGTGATGACTGCCGGCCCTAAAGAAGCCGTGTCCCTGGTGACTGCCGGTTCGACCCTGGCCCGTCGCCTGTTGTCGCACCCGTTCCCGGTGATTGTTGCTTGCCCGGGGCATGCCGTCGCCAAGGGTGCATTCATTCTGTTGTCCGCCGATTACCGGATCGGTGTCGACGGCCCGTTCAGCATTGGTCTGAACGAAGTGCAGATCGGCATGACCATGCACCACGCCGGCATCGAGCTGGCCCGTGATCGCCTTCGTCGCTCGGCCTTCCATCGCTCGGTGATCAACGGCGAGATGTTCGATCCGCAAAGCGCAGTGGATGCCGGCTTCCTCGACAAAGTGGTCGCGGCTGAGGAACTGCAAGGCGCTGCCCTCGCCGCTGCGCGTCAGTTGAAGAAGATCAACATGACCGCGCACAAGAACACCAAGCTGAAAGTGCGCAAGGCGCTGCTGGAAACCCTGGACAACGCCATCATCCAGGATCAGGAGCATCTGGGCTGACACCCGGCTCATACCGATTCAGAAAAGCCCGACCGTTGTGTCGGGCTTTTTCTTACGCGACCTGTTGAAAACTCCGCGGCAGCTCTAGGACGCCTCTGACCAACAAGTCGGAAACATGCGCTTAAACATCGCCCATCTCCGGACTCTATAGCGGCAATTGCCGAAAACAGTGCACATCCGTACACTGCGCCACCTTTTGTCCCGATGGGCCTGAAAATGCTGTTTGTGTTTCGTATGTTATTGATGGGCCTGCACTTTATTCTGGCGGGGATCCTCGGAGTGATCCTCGGGCTGTGCCGGCCATTCAATCCGGACAACAGTCGCCTGTGCGCCCGCCTCTATGCGCTGCCAGCGATGTGCATTTTGCGTCTGCGAGTGAAGGCCGACGTCGGCCCGTTGATGAACAAACCCGACAGCTGCGTGATCATCGCCAACCATCAGTCCAACTACGACCTGTTCGTGTTCGGCAACGTGGTGCCACGCCGGACTGTGTGCATCGGCAAAAAGAGCCTGAAGTGGGTGCCGCTGTTCGGGCAGCTGTTCTGGCTGGCGGGCAATGTGTTGATCGATCGTGGGAACGCGCACAAGGCGCGCCAGTCGATGCTGACCACCACCGACACCTTGCAGCACAAAGACACCTCGATCTGGGTGTTCCCGGAAGGCACGCGCAACCTGGGTGAGGAACTGCTGCCATTCAAGAAAGGCGCGTTCCAGATGGCCATTGCCGCCGGGGTGCCGATCGTTCCGGTGTGTGTCAGCAGCTACATCAAGCACATGCGTCTGAATCGCTGGCACAGCGGGAAAATCCTCATACGCTCGCTGCCGGCAATTCCTACCGCCGGCCTGACCATGGACGACATGCCCATGCTCATCACCCAATGCCGCGAGCAGATGCGCGAGTGCATCGAAGCGATGGATCGGCAGCTGCAAGCCGCATGAAAAAAGAAGCCCGCCCTGTGCGGGTTTTCTTTTGCCCGGTGAACTGTGCAGATTTCACTGACTCTCAAGCAGCGACACGGCTAAGCTGAAGCCATGTCTCCCCTGCCATCTGCCAAGAAGAAGTGAATCACCACCATGGGTCGAGTTGTTGCTGCTGCGGTTTACAGCGCCGGTAAGAAAGTCACCAATATTTCCCTCGACGAAGGCGCGGCCTGGGCCGCCAAGACCGGCCACTTCGTCTGGATCGGCCTCGAAGAGCCGAACGCCCAGGAACTCTCCAACCTGCAACGCCAGTTCAACCTGCACGAACTGGCCATCGAAGACGCCCTGGAAAAGCACAGCCGGCCGAAGCTGGAAACCTTTGGCGACGCACTGTTCATCGTCACCTATTCGCCGGTGCGCGAACACGGGATTCTGCAGTTCATCGAAACCCACATCTTTGCCGGCAAGGGCTACATCATCACCGCCCGCAACGGACACTCGGCGTCCTACGCCCACGTCCGCCAACGCTGTGAGGCGCGGCCGCTATTGCTGGAGCACGGGGAAGATTTCGTACTGTATGCGCTGCTGGATTTCGTGATCGAAAACTATCAGCCGGTGGGCGAAGCGATTCACGCCGAGATTGATGAACTGGAACGCAACGTGTTGTGCAGCGCATTGAATGAATACGACATCCAGAAGCTGCACGGCCTGCGTCGCGACGTCCTGCGCCTGCGCCGTTACGCCGCGCCGATGGTGGAAATCGGCGAGGAACTGCAGAAGCTGAGCTTCCCCTTCATCGACAAGAACATGCGCCCGTACTTTCGCGATGTGCAGATCCATGTCACGCGGCAGATGGAAGACCTGACTACGCTGGCCGACATCGCCAGCCAGACCATCGAAATCGGCGTGTTGCTGGAGGCGTCACGCCAGAGCGTGGTGCAGCGCAAATTCGCGGCATGGGCGGCGATTCTGGCGTTCCCGACGGCGGTGGCGGGGATTTACGGGATGAACTTCCAGAACATGCCGGAGCTGAGCTGGCACTACGGCTATTTCGGCGTACTGGGCTTTATCACGGTCGGCTGCGTGAGCCTGTGGGCGAGCTTCAAGAAATCGGGCTGGTTATAAGAAAAAACGCCCCCGTGCAAAACACGGGGGCGCCTGGATTCAAGCAGCGGTCGGCTTGTGCGCCACGAAACGCATCATCCATTCCGCAACAGTGGTGCCGTGGTGCTGATGCTCCAGGCTGGCCACACCCTTGCTGTACACCTGCTCACCCAGCGCTTCCTGACGCAGATCCAGCAGCGCTCGCGAATAGTCGTGAATGAATTCCGGATGCCCCTGGAAGCACAGCACCTGATCGTTGATGTGGTACGCGGCGAACGGGCAGAAATCGCTGGAAGCAATCACTGTGGCGTTTTCCGGCAACGCCGTGACCTGATCCTGGTGGCTGATCAACAGCGTCAGCTCCTCGCGCACCGGGCTCATCCACGGTGCCTTGGCCGCCAGTTTGTAGTTGTGGATGCCGACACCCCAGCCTTGCGTGGCGCGTTCGCTCTTGCCGCCCAGCAGCAGCGCCAGCAACTGATGGCCGAAGCACACGCCGAGCAGTTTGTCGCCGCGCTCATAGCGGTTCAGCAGGTATTGCTTGAGGGTCTGGATCCACGGATCAGTGCCGAACGAGTCGGCCTTGCTGCCGGTGACCAGGTACGCATCGAAAGTCAGGTCATCACTCGGATAATCGCCTTGCATCACGTTGTACACCGTGAACTCGGCGGCAATCGGCTGTTGCGAGAACAGGCGCTGGAACATCTGCCCGTAACCCTGATATTCATCGACCAGTTCCGGACGCAGGATGTCGGTTTCCAGAATGCAGATGCGTAGCGACATAAAAAATACCTGACACGTGATGGGAATAATGCACACCCCAGAGCCTGCCTTGAAACCACCCGGCAAGGCAAGCCCCCGAAATGCGTCCCCGCCCCGTTAGAACAACTCGCCTTTCGCGGCCTTTTCCAACAGCAGCGCAGGCGGTGCGAAACGCTCACCGTACTGCTCCGCCAGGTACTGCGCCCGCGCGACAAAGTCCTTCACGCCATATTGGTTGATGAACTGCAACGCGCCGCCCGTCCAGGCCGCGAAACCGATGCCGAAAATCGAGCCGACGTTGGCGTCCGCCGTCGATGTCAGCACGCCCTCTTCCACACAGCGCACGGTCTCGATGGCCTGCACGAACAACAACCGATCGCGCACATCCTTCGGCGAAATCTGCCCGTCGGCTTTCTCGAAACGGGTTTTCAGTTCGGGCCACAGATGTTTCTGCCCACCCGCCGGGTACTCGTAAAAACCGCCTCCCGCTGCCTTGCCCGGCCGCTTGTATTCGTTGAGCAGCAAGTCAATCACGGCGAACGCCGGGTGCTCAATCAGCGGTTTCCCTTCTGCTTGAAGGTCTTTGGCCGTTTGCTGACGGATATGGCTCATCAGGCTGAGGGAAACTTCGTCAGAGATCGCCAGAGGCCCGACAGGCATGCCGGCCTTGCGCGCTTCAGTCTCGATCATCGGCGCGCTGACGCCCTCACCCAGCATCGCGATGCCTTCATTGGTGAAGGTGCCGAACACCCGCGACGTGAAGAAGCCGCGACTGTCGTTGACCAAAATCGGGGTTTTCTTGATTTGCAGTACGAAATCGAACCCGCGCGCGAGGGTTTCGTCGCTGGTTTGCGCGCCCTTGATGATTTCCACCAGCGGCATTTTTTCCACCGGGCTGAAGAAGTGCAGGCCGATGAACTTGCTTTGATCCGGTACTGCGGTCGCCAGGCCAGTGATGGGCAAGGTCGACGTGTTGGAAGCAATCACCGCGTCAGCCCCGACCACCTGTTGCGCTGCTGCCGAGACCTTGGCCTTGAGTTGACGATCCTCGAACACCGCCTCGATGATCAGATCGCAACCTGCCAGATCGGCGTCACTTTCAGTGGTCTGGATACGCGCCAGCACTGCTTCACGCTGCTGCGCAGTCATCTGCCCGCGAGCAACTTTCTTGTCCAGCAGCGCCGCCGAATGCGCCTTGCCCTTTTCCGCGGCAGCAAGGTTGATGTCCTTGAGCACCACGTCGATCCCGGCCGATGCGCTGACATAGGCGATGCCGGCGCCCATCATGCCCGCGCCGAGGACGCCCACGCGTTTCGTCACATAAGGCGCAAAACTCTGCGGCCGCGAACCGCCGGCATTGATTTCATTGAGCTGGAACCAGAACGTGCCGATCAGGTTTTTCGAGATCTGGCCGGTGGTCAGTTCGGTGAAGTAGCGGGTTTCGATCAGGTGCGCCGTGTCGAAATCCACCTGCGCGCCTTCCACCGCCGCACACAGAATCTTCTCCGGTGCCGGCAACGTGCCCTGGGTTTTAGTGCGCAGGATCGACGGCGCAATCGCCAGCATCTGCGCGACTTTCGGATTGGATGGCGTGCCGCCGGGAATCTGATAACCCTTCACATCCCAACGCTGCACGGCCGCAGGATTGGCCAGAATCCAGGCCCGGGCCTTGGCCAGCAGCTCATCGCGATCCGCCGCCAGCTCATCGATCAACCCGGCGTGCAACGCCTGCTGCGGACGGACTTTCTTGCCTTCGAGCAGATACGGCAAAGCCTTTTCGATGCCAAGCATGCGCACCATGCGCACCACGCCACCGCCGCCCGGCAACAGGCCGAGGGTCACTTCCGGCAAACCGAGTTGCACCGACGCATCGTCCAGCGCCACGCGGTGGTGGCAAGCCAGGCAGATTTCCCAGCCGCCGCCGAGCGCCGCGCCGTTGATCGCTGCGACCACCGGCTTGCCGAGAGTTTCCAGAGTACGCAACTGGCCCTTGAGGGTCAGCACCATGTCGTAGAACGCCTTGGCTTCGGGCTTGCCGACCTTGATCAGTTCATTCAGGTCGCCGCCGGCGAAGAAGGTTTTCTTGGCCGAAGTGATGATCACCCCGGCGATGTCATCTTTTTCCGTCTGTAAACGGGCGACGCTTTCAGCCATGGCTTCGCGGTACACCGCGTTCATGGTGTTGGCGCTCTGGCCCGGCATGTCGATGGTCAGGAGGACGATGCCGTCCTGGCCCTTTTCGTAACGAATGGCTTGGGTCATGACAGGATTCCTTGGGGTCAGAGGCGTTCGATGATGGTGGCGATGCCCATGCCGCCGCCGACGCACAGCGTCGCGAGGCCGTAGCGCAGGCGCCGGGCTTCCAGTTCATCGAGCAAGGTGCCGAGAATCGCGCAGCCGGTGGCGCCCAGCGGGTGGCCCATGGCGATCGAGCCGCCATTGACGTTGACCTTGTCCGGGTCGACGGCCATGTCCTTGATGAATTTCAGCACCACCGAGGCGAACGCCTCGTTGACTTCAAACAGGTCAATGTCCTCCACCCGCAGCCCGGCCTTGGCCAATGCCTTGCGAGTGGCTGGCGCCGGGCCGGTGAGCATGATGGTCGGGTCGGTGCTGGTGACCGCCGTGGCGACAATCCGCGCCCGGGGTTGCAGGCCCAACGCGCGCCCCTTGGCTTCGGAGCCGATCAGCATCAGCGCCGCGCCGTCAACGATCCCCGAGCTGTTGCCCGGCGTGTGCACATGGTTGATCCGCTCGACATGGCTGTAGACCCGCAATGCCGTGGCGTCGAAGCCCATCTGGCCGATCATCTCGAAGCTCGGCTTGAGTTTGCCCAGGCCATCAAGGGTCGACTCGGCGCGAACGAACTCATCGTGATCGAGCAGGATGATGCCGTTCTGATCCTGCACCGGCACCAGCGACTTGCTGAACGAACCGTCGGCCCTGGCGCGAGCGGCTTTCTGCTGCGAGTGCAGCGCGTAGGCATCGACGTCCTGCCGGCTAAAGCCTTCAAGGGTGGCGATCAGGTCGGCGCCGACGCCTTGAGGCGTGAAATGGCTGTGCAAGTTGGTCTGCGGGTCCAGCGCCCAGGCGCCGCCGTCGCTGCCCATCGGCACACGGGACATGGATTCGACGCCACCAACCACCACCAGGTCCTCGAACCCGGAGCGCACTTTCATCGCCCCCAGGTTCACCGCTTCCAGCCCCGAGGCGCAGAAACGGTTGATCTGCACGCCCGCAACGCTGACGTCCCAATCGGCCACCTGCACAGCGGTCTTGGCGATGTCCGAGCCCTGATCGCCAATCGGCGTGACGCAGCCGAGCACCACGTCATCGACCTGGCTGGTGTCCAGCGCCGTGCGCGCTTGCAAAGCGGTCAGCAGCCCTGCCACCAGGTTCACCGGTTTAACACTGTGCAGCGAACCGTCGGCCTTGCCCTTGCCACGGGGCGTGCGTAACGCGTCGAAAATCAAAGCTTGGGTCATGACGTCCTCGAACCTGTGCGGTGAGTGAAATTCGTGCTGTCACTGTTGTCTTCGCAGGCCATCGATTCAATGACCACAGCGCTCAATGACGTTGACGCGCACGCTCAGACGGACGGTCATCCGTGGCTTGATTAACCGGTTCAGGTGCGCGAGCTGTCTAGCAAACGGGCGGCAAAGAAGCTGGCAATGGGCCTCATGCCTTTTTAATCGCGACGGGTAGCAAATACATACGAAATGGATCTAAGCCAAGCGTGACGCGGGCCCTAAGGTGAAGATGTACGTCGTTGTCGTCGGGTTTTGCCGAGACAGGCGTTCGCTACAGGAAGTGCAGCGCTTGCCGTCATGGATATGCAGGCAGGCATCAGGAAATAACAAAAAAGGCGGTCAAGCCATGTTCAAACAACCGAAAGTACGGCAAGCAGGGCTCATTCTTTTCGCCACGACGCTGTTGTTGATTCTGCCGAACCTGACCAAGGTCATCGGCTGATTCAAGCGGCAGGTATTGTTTATCGCCACTGAAAATGTGACTGGCCCGCTACCCGGGCCAGCATGGCTGTGCCAACCTTTGCGCACTTCCACGACACGGACGGCGATCACTTGAAAACGCTCATTCTGTTCGGGGCCATGCTGCTGAGCATGCCCCTGTCTGCCGCGCAGCTGAACCTGGAGCTGGGCGCGAACAGCCGCACCTGGCAGACCGAGGAATTGCTCAAGCATCCTCAGGTACAAACCCTCACGATCAACAATGACGTGTCCTACAAGAAGGACATGACTTATCGCGCCGTGCCGATGGCCGCGCTGCTGACCGGCATCAAACCGGACGATCACCTGCAAGCCGTAGCGCTGGACGGTTTTGCCGCCGAACTGTCCGCCGCGCCGCTACTGAATAACAAGGGTTCCCGTGCCTGGCTGGCCATCGAGGATCCGGCGCAGCCCTGGCCGCCGCTGTCGGAAGGCAAGCACAGCGCCGGGCCGTTCTATCTGGTGTGGACCGATCCGCAGGCCGGCAATATCAGCCCGGAACAATGGCCGTTCGAAGTGGCGAGCATCAAGCGCATGGCGCCGGTGGCCGAGCGCTTCCCTGCTCTGCTGCCGGATCCTGCATTGAAGGCCGATGACCCGGTGAATCAGGGCTTTGCGCTGTTCCAGAAGAACTGTCTGGCCTGCCATCGCCTGAATGGCGCGGGGGATGCGCAGTTCGGGCCGGATCTGAATATTCCGTACAACCCGACCGAGTACTTCGGCGCGGACTTCCTCAAGCGTTATATCCGCGATCCGCAGAGTCTGCGTCAGTGGCCGCAGGCGAAAATGCCGGGGTTTACCGCCGAAGTGTTGCCGGACGCGGATCTGCAGAAACTGATCGGGTATTTGCAGCACATGGCCGGGCGCAAGGTTGCGCCGGCCAAGTAATCCAATTCCGCCGCTTACTGCTGCTGCACCGAGATGATTGGCGCTGGTGTCGGCGACACCAGCACTTTCGCGTGCATCTGCTCTGAACCGCCGCCCCGGCGCATGCCGCGCACCGGGCAGGCATCCAGATAATCCAGACCCACCGCCAGTTTCAGGTGCCGCTCCGGCCGCGCCAGTTCATTGGTCACGTCAAAGCTGTACCAGGCGTCATCGATCCAGGCTTCGGCCCAGGCGTGGCTGGCCAGATGTTCGCAATCCTCGCTGTACAGATAACCCGACACATAACGTGACGGCACCCCAAGGCTGCGCGCGCAGGCCAGAAACGCGTGAGCGTGATCCTGGCAAACACCCGCCCGACCGGCAAACGCTTCGGCGGCGCTGGTATCGACTTCGGTGGCGCCCGGCTTATAGGTCATGTGCTGGTTCAGCCCATGCATCAGGTCGATCAGTGCATTGCGGTCGCGTCGTTGCTTGCAGGATTTCTCGGCAAACGCCCGCAGCGCCTCGTCAGCTTCGGTGAGCCGGGTGAAACGCAGGAACGGCAGCGCCGACTGGCTCTCGTGCTCCGCTTCGCGCAACTCGTCGATATCGACCTGCCCCCGGGCGCCGATGATGATCGCTTCGTGAGGCTCGTCCATGGTCAGCACGTGCAGGATGTTGCCGAACGGATCGAGCTGGGCGCGCACCGGGCGCGGCAGGTCGAGCTGCCAGCTCAGCACGTGCTGACGCTCGCTGTCGTGGGGCGTCAGGCGCAGGTACTGGATGCTCGCGCGCACCTGATCTTCGTAGTGATAGGTGGTCTCGTGGCTGATGGAAAGTCTCATGCGGCCTCCAGGTAGGAACTGTGAATGGCGTTGCCCAGCTGGCGCACCAGCGGGATGAATTCGGTGAGCCAGGCGTGCAGCCCTTCCTCAAGAATTTCTTGAATGCCGGTGTAACGCAGACGCGCGTCCATTTCCGCCGCCAGTCGTTGCGCAGGACGACCGTTGGCCCCTGGCAGTTGCGCGAGGATCTGGTCGATCTCTTCGGTGCAGGCCCGTAGCGAACGCGGCACGTCGGCGCGCAACAGCAGCAGCTCGGCCACATGCCGGGCGCCCGGCGCATCGCGATAGATCTCGGTGTAGGCCTCGAACGATGACAGCGCCCGCAACAGCGCACTCCACTGATAATAGGCGTGAGCGGTGCCGTCGCTGACTGCTTCCGCCTGATCGCCGGCCATTTCGTAACGCGCATCGAGCAGGCGCAACGTGTTGTCCGCCCGCTCGATAAACGTGCCCAGGCGAATGAAACGAAATGCATCGTTGCGCATGATGGTGCCGTAGGACGCGCCCCGAAACAGGTGCGAACGCTCCTTGATCCACTCGCAGAAACGGCTCATGCCGTAGCGGCTGAGGCCCTGATTGGCGATCCCGCGAATCTCCAGCCAGGTGGCGTTGATGTTCTCCCACATGTCGGCAGTGATTCGCCCGCGCACCGCATGAGCACTGGCCCGCGCCGCGCCGAGGCAGCTGTAGATGCTCGCCGGATTGGCCGCGTCGAGGGCGAAGAAATGCAGCAAGCGCTCGGCATGCAGCTCGCCGTGGCGTTCCAGGTAATCGTCCAGCGTGCCGGTGATCAACAGCGGCATCGCCAGTTCGTGCAGACCGTCGCCACGGCCGTCCTGCGGCATCAGCGACAGCGAATAGCTGACATCGAGCATCCGTGCGAGGTTTTCCGCCCGCTCCAGGTAACGCGACATCCAGTACAGATCCGAGGCAGTTCTACTTAACATGGCAGGCTTCCTTCAATCCTCGACCACCCAGGTGTCCTTGGTTCCACCGCCCTGGGATGAATTCACCACCAGAGAGCCTTCACGCAGGGCGACACGGGTCAAACCGCCGGGTACGACCCGGGTTTCGCGGCCGGACAATACGAACGGGCGCAGGTCGATATGGCGCGGCGCAATGCCGTTTTCGACAAAGGTCGGACAGGTCGACAGCGACAGCGTCGGTTGCGCGATGTACGCGTGGGGCTTGGCCTTGATCCGCTCGCGGAACGCATCGATTTCCGCGGTCGTCGCCGCCGGCCCCACGAGCATTCCGTAACCGCCGGAGCCCTGGGTTTCCTTGACCACCAGATCCGGAAGATTGGCCAGTACATGGGAAAGTTCAGACGGATTGCGGCATTGCCAGGTCGGCACGTTCTTCAGGATCGGCTCTTCGTCGAGGTAGAAACGGATCATCTCGGTAACGAACGGATACACCGATTTGTCATCCGCCACACCGGTGCCGATGGCATTGGCCAGCACCACGTTGCCGGAGCGATACGACGACAGCAGCCCCGGCACGCCGAGCATCGAATCCGGGCGGAACGCCAGCGGATCGAGGAACGCGTCGTCGAGGCGGCGGTAGATCACGTCCACCGCTTTCGGGCCGTCGGTGGTGCGCATGAAGACCTTGTCGTCACGCACGAACAAGTCCGCGCCCTCCACCAGCTCCACGCCCATTTCCCGCGCCAGAAACGCATGCTCGAAAAACGCGCTGTTGAACCGCCCCGGTGTCAGCACCACCACACTCGGGTCGTCGATCGGGCTTGAGCTTTTCAGGGTGTCGAGCAGCAGGTTCGGGTAATGGTCGATCGGGGCGATGCGCTGGGCCGCGAACAGTTCGGGGAACAGGCGCATCATCATCTTGCGGTCTTCGAGCATGTAGCTCACGCCGCTCGGCGTGCGCAGATTGTCCTCGAGCACGTAATACGTGCCGTCGCCGTCGCGCACCAGATCGACGCCGGAGATGTGTGAATAGATATCGCGGTGCAGATCCAGCCCCTGCATCGCCAACTGGTATTGCTCGTTGGCCAGCACCTGCTCGGCAGGAATGATCCCGGCCTTGATGATGCGCTGCTCGTGGTAAAGGTCGGCGAGGAACATGTTCAGCGCCTTGACCCGCTGAATGCAGCCGCGCTCGACGATCCGCCACTCGCTGGCGGGAATGCTGCGCGGAATGGTGTCGAAGGGAATCAGGCGTTCTGTCCCTTGCTCGTCCCCGTAGAGCGTGAAAGTGATCCCGGCACGATGGAACAGCAGATCGGCCTCGCGTCGCCGTTGGGCCAGCAGTTCGTCAGGCGTTTCGGCCAGCCAGCGGGCAAACTCCCGGTAATGCGGGCGAACCTGGCCGCCGGCATCGTACATTTCATCAAAATAGGTGCGGATCATGCCGTACTCCTTGTCACCCCGGACATACAGGCCTTCGCAAGGCCCGTGCCATCGGCATAAACGCTTTGATTTCAATCGGTTGGATATTCACGCCACACGCACCGCACCATTCCTGTGCGGCAAATGCCCCAACCTGATCGCCCCCGCTTCATTGCGACGCAGTCCCGTCGCCTATCACCAGCATAGTCAGAGTTGATTTCACTGCCCGCCGACCGCTGCGGATAATCCGCGCATCCGCTGCAAAAACGTCGCTGACGAAGTACGCAGCCCCACTGATCCGGCTTGCCTCGGCAGCCCTCCCGGCCGTAACCCTGACCGGTTTCCTCTCCTTCCGGTCTTCCCTTTCAGCCACCTTTTCAGGTGGCTTTTTTTTGCGCCGGTTTCTTGTTTCAGGGTTTTGCCATGCGCTTTCGGGGCAGCAGAAACGACAACGGCCGACCCGAAGGTCAGCCGTAGCTCGATGTGTTGCGAGAGTGATCAGTTCAAACGGTGCCGGTTGCGGATCTCCTGTTTCACGCCCCAGCCTTCGATGATGCCGCCCAGGGGCTCGACCACCGCCGAAAAGCCCTGCTCGAAATCGCCAATGTCGTCGTAGGTTGCGTACATCACCTTGCTCAATTCCAGAGACCAGGCGCCGTCGTCGCGCGCACTGACCTGAGCATTGATGGATTCACCGCGAAATTTGCCTGCCGCCCTGCGCGCCCGCTCCTCGTCCGGGAAAATGGCGTAGAACTCGATGGGATGGAATCGGGAAAAATCGAAACCGCCTTCTTTCATGCGGCGCAGCACGCTGCTGCTGATGTCTTCTTGATAGGCTGTGCTCATGAATCGTCCCCCTCGCATAGATGGATAGACTTTCCGTATTCCCTGCACTGGCCCACAGGGCCCGGGTGCTTACGGCAACCGCGTTGCCGGCGGGAAACAAGCATGTAGCTGACAAGACCAGACCTTAGCGATCCGTTCGCTGATCTCGCTTGCAGAGTAGCCCCAAGATAGAGCCGCTGCCAAGGCCTGGTAAGCAATGTAAAGGAAGATTCAGATTGGGGTGATGCTGCGGATTTCGATGCTGTTCTGGGTTTTCAGGCTTTTCACGCCGGCATCGGCGGTGCGCCCTTCCAGATCGTTCAGGTCAAGCTCGGCGGCGACCGGCAGCAACCGTTCCTTGATGAGGCGGGCTGCCCGTTCATGACTGGGGCATTCCTCGCACTCGAAGACTTCGTCGATCGTTTCACCATGATCGTCCACGAAAGTGACTTTCCACTTTGACATCGGAGCCTCCTCGATCAAACCCGCAAATGGGCTTACACCTATCTCGACTTTTGTCAGGATTGATCGTTCAAAAGGTTTACACCGATGCAACATGAAAAAAGCCGAGGCCGGTGTGTTTTCGCACACCGGCCTCGGCTTTTTCTGACCCGCGGACGATCAGTCGTTGCTTGGCTTGTTCACCGCTTGCAGCACGTATTGCGGCAAGGCGAAAGCGCCGATGTGGATTTCCGGGTTGTAGTAGCGGGTGACGATGCCGCTGCCGATGAAGCGCTGTTGCAGCACTTCGCGGCTCAGCTTGCGGTAGGCCGGGTTGGTCGAGCCCCACGCGAAGGTCATCGAACCGCCGATGTAGGTCGGCACGGCCGCCTGATAGAAGTGCCAGTCCGGAAACAGGCTGCGCAGGCGGCCAGCGGTGGTTTTCACTTCTTCGATCTGCATGAACGGCGTGCCGTTCTGGGTCACGAGGATGCCGCCCTCGTTCAGGCAGCGGTGGCAGGCCTGGTAGAAGTTTTCCGAGAACAGCACTTCGCCCGGGCCGATCGGGTCGGTGGAGTCGGAAATGATCACGTCGAACTTTTCGGTGGTGGTCGCGACGAAACGCATGCCGTCGTCGATCACCAGGTTCAGGCGTGGATCGTCGTAGGCGCCCTTGGAGTGGTTCGGCAGGAACTCCTTGCACATGTCGACCACGGTGCCGTCGATTTCGACCATGGTAATGTGCTCGACGCTGGCGTGTTTGGTCACTTCGCGCAGCATGCCGCCGTCGCCGCCGCCGATGATCAGCACGCGCTTGGCGGTGCCGTGGGCAAGGATCGGCACGTGGGTGAGCATTTCGTGGTAGATGAATTCATCGGCTTCGGTGGTCTGGATCACGCCGTCCAGCGCCATCACCCGGCCCATGCGCGGGTTCTGGAAAATCACCAGGTGCTGGTGTTCGGTGCGCACTTCGTGCAGCAGTTTTTCCATGCGAAAACGCTGGCCGTAGCCTTCGTAGAGGGTTTCCAGGTATTCGCTGGTCTTGGTGACGGTCATGGTGAAGTGCTCCGATGAATGCGCGGGCGCCAATCGTCAGGTTCGATTGCCCGGGAAAGGCGCGCATTCTACGTTGCCGAAGATGACAGGTCGAACCTCAGTTCATCGGCCCGACCCAATCAGGGTGCGAACGGTCAGATCCGCACATTGCCCCGCGGCCCGGCAATCGCCCAGATGATCAGGCCCAGCACCGGCAGGAGGATGATCAGCAGCACCCAGAGGATTTTCATCCCGGTCTCGGCGCCACTTTTCAGCACATTGATGATCGCCCAGATGTCGAGCGCAAGAATGATCAGGCCGACCAGGCCGTTGAACGTGGAACCCATGGTGTCGCTCCAGAATAGTGGCATGCACTTTTAGGATAGACGGTCGCGCACAGGGTTCCCTTTTATTGCGTTCAGACGTGAACGGCGACCTTCAGGGCTTCCAGCGACGGCGCGGCGGCAATGCCGACTTCGGCGCACAGTTCCAGCACGCGCGGCACGTCGTTGCCGTAGACCAGCACCACTTGCAGCTCGTCGTCGAGCAACTGGCTGAAGTTCATCAGCGTGTAACCGCCGTTTTCCTTGTTCAGGCTGCTCATCTGCACCTGGATGCGGTTGAGCGCGGTCAGCGCCTCGGTCTTGGCCAGTTGCTTGGGCTTGAGGTTGAAGTCGACGCCCGGGCCGAACGAGGCAACGATCTGCGCGAACAGGTCGGCGTAGGTGTCGGCCTGGAACAGCACGGTCTCCGGCAGGCTGCCGACCACGACCCACTCGCCCAGCGGAATCGGGAAAGTGTCGTCGTAGTTGATGTCCGGGTTGGCGGTCAGAAATGCGTCGGCATCGGCGTAGGCCTGTGCCGCTTCATCAGCGACCTTCAGGATCTCGTCTTCGCCCATGCAGCCGGAGCTGATTTTGCTGATGAGTTCGGCGAGTGCGGCTTTCATGGGGGCGGATCCTGTGGCGAAGGGAATTTTGAGGGCGCGAAGGATAGCGCATTCTCGCCTTCGCCACAGAGCGGGTTCCGGCCAGCGGCGTCAGCCCAGCAGTTTTTCCAGCTGCGCGGTGGTGTCCACGGCGCCCATGGTGCGGGCCGCGTCCAGCGCGGTGATGCCGTTGGCATCCTTGGCTTTCGGGTCGGCGCCCTGGTCGATCAGGAAGTCGACGATTTCAACCCGGTTGAACATCGCCGCCATCATCAACGCCGTGCGGCCGTCGAAGGAGGCGCCTTCGATCTGCGCCCCGCCGGCGACCAATGCCTTGACCACGGCCAGGTCACCTTTGAACGCCGCGCCGGCAATCGGGCTCTGGCCGTTGCCGTTGCGTTGTTCCGGATCGGCCTTGTGCTTGAGCAGCACTTGCACCGCGTCCACATGCCCGTAGTAACTGGCGAGCATCAGCAGGGTGTCGCCCTTGCTGTTGGTCAGGTTCACCGGCAGACCGGCAGTGATCAGGCGATCCAGCATCACCGCATCGCCCTCGCGCGCCTTGTTGAATACCTGCTCGGTGAATTCGGCAGCTTCTTCGGGGGTCATCTGGCGGCTTTGGTCGGACATGGGGCAACTCCACTTTCGGTCAATCGGAAAGCCGATAGTTTCCCGAGCGCGGCGATAGCTGTCATCCCCTTTTTTCCAAGACCGCCGATAGCCAATATCAATAACGGAACTTGCCTGCCCGGATGTCTGCAAGGATTTCATCCGAGACCTGCACATAGGTTTCGGTCCCCGGCAGCCAGGCATAAATCGGGTCATCGCCCGTCTGGCCGGGGTCGAAACCTTCGTTTTTCAGGCGGGTTTTCTGGTATTTGAAGGTGCCCGTGGTTTCCATCTTCACCTTGACCCGCAAGAACAGCGGCACCGCGTAGGCCGGCATGCGCTGGCGCGCGAAAGCCAGCAGCTCGGCGAAATCCAGGGTCGCCAAAGACTCGGCCGGGGTGATCGCCGCCATCCCGGCGCGGCCGTTGGTGTTGGGGATTTCCACGCCATAGGCCACCGCTTCGGAAATGTGCGGGTGCTGGAGCAGCAGATTTTCGACCTCGGTGGTCGAGACGTTCTCGCCCTTCCAGCGGTAAGTGTCACCGAGGCGATCAACAAACTGCGCGTGACCGAAACCGATGTTGCGCAGCAGATCGCCGGTGTTGAAGAAGTGATCGCCCTTGGTGAACACGTCCTGCAGCACGACCTTGGCGGTTTTCTGCGGATCGGTGTAGCCATCCAGCGGCGCCTTGTCATCGATACGCGCCAGCAACAGGCCCCGCTCGCCCCGGCCGACCTTGCGCATGAATCCGTCATCGCCGCGAATCGGTTCGCCGCTGTCCTGGTCGTAGGCCACCAGTTCCCAGGCCATCAGCGAGAAACCGATGGTGTTGTCGAAATTGAGGATGTTGGTGAAGCCGATATTGCCGTCGCTGGCCGCGTACAGCTCGCAAATGTGATCCACGCCGAAGCGGGTCTTGAACTCGGCCCACGCGCCGGGCCGCAGACCGTTGCCGATCATCTTGCGCACGTCGTGACGGCTGTCGTCGGTGCTGAGCGGCTGATCCACCAGATACCGGCACAACTCGCCGACGTAACCGATGGTGGTTGCGCGATAGCGGCGCACATCGCTCCAGAACTGCCGGGCGCTGAATTTGCGGCGGATGGCGAAACCCGACGCGCCATTGACTGCCGAACCCCAGCACACGCAAAGCCCGGTGGCGTGGTACAGCGGCAAGGTGCAATAGACGATGTCGTCCGGACGCATGTCGAGGGCGATCATGCCGAAGCTCGCCGAGCTGCGCATCCAGCGTCCGTGCTTGAACACGCCGGCCTTGGGCAAACCGGTGGTGCCTGAGGTGTAGATATAGAAACAGGGATCGTCGAAGAAAATCTGCCGGCTGCTGGCCGGGTTGTCGCCCGAGGCGTCGGCACTGGCGCTGATCAGGTTGATGTAGCCCTCGGGCGCGATGCCCGGATGGCTGAAGGTATCCTGATCGGCGACAAACCAGGCGCGCGCTGCCGGGATCGACACTTGCTCGCGTACCGCCGCAAACGCCGGCAGCAATTCTTCACCGACCACAATCGCCGCCGGTGTCACCAGATTGATGCTGTGGATCAGCGTATCGCGGGTCTGCGAGGTATTGAGCAGCGCGCTGACGGCGCCGACTTTGGCCAGCGCCAGAATCGTCACCAGCAGTTCCGGACGGTTCTCGATGAACACCGCCACCACATCGCCCTTGCCGATGCCCTGCCCGATCAAATAGTGGGCGATGCGATTGGCCCACTGGTTGACCTGTGAATAACTCAGCACCACCTCGCCCGACAGCAGCGCGGGGCCTTCGGGATTGCGCAGGGTCGCTTGCTCGAATGTCCAGCCCAGGCCACAGGTTTGGGTCGGATCCTTGACGTTGGCCACCTTCATGCCTTTCACCACCCGGGGGATGGCTTTGGCAATCATCGGCAGTTTGCGGAGCATCATGCCCCAGGTAATCGTGTCGCTCGGCGCGTGGCGCATGGCAGCTCCCGTTCGACCTTGACGTGCAGGCCGGATTTTTATTGTCGGGCAATCGGGTGAGGCAACCGGCGCTTCTTAAGCGAGGGTCGAGGCCGAAAATACGTCAGGGCTTCGCGGACTGTACACGCGGTTTTTGCAATGTTTTGTATCCGCCAGCGCTACAAGGCGAAGGGGATTGCGGCCCGCCGGAATGGTTCCATCGGATCGACAGCGATCCCGCAAAATGCAGGATGCACGATGGCCATTCATGCAGATTGCACGACAGCCTAAACGAACCAATTTTATAACTTATTGATTTATAACGATTTTTAAAAACATAAATACTGGCACAATCGCTGCAACTCCCTACGCATGCTTGCCATTCAAGTGCATACGGAGCTGAAAGACATGAGCCTGATCCAAGAAAAATTTACCTCCCTGTTCTCCAACTTCAACGTCACCACTGCGCCACGTCCCGATGGCGGGATTCTGCTGACGCTGAAGAGTGCCGACGGCAAAGTGTTCAAACGTGCGCTGACCTATCAGCAACTGCATGCCGGCGATCAACTGTCGTGGGCGATCAGCGCAATCCGTCGTGATCTGGCGGAACAAGCCAGCGAGCTGCCGCAGATCGGCATGCTGCAAAGCCAGCAGCGTTTTGCCCTGCCGACCTATCACTCGATGTAATTCGAACACCGTCTAAACAGACAGGCCGTGGAGCTTTCGCTTCACGGCCTGTTTTTTTGCGCGGCGATTGTGTGTAATCAGAACGCTTCCGGTTCGATCCCGGTGAAGCTGTCGACGGTCACGTGGCCTTCCAGCTCCCCGCCCTCACGGGCCAGCCCGCAGGTTTGCAGGCCGGCGACCTGGGCGGCGTCGAGTTCCTGAACGATGTCGGAAAGGAACAGGATTTCCTGTGGCTCGACCCCGATGGCCTGCTGAATATTGCTGTACGACTGCGCTTCGCGCTTCGGGCCCGACGTGGTGTCGAAGTAGCCGCTGAACAACGGTGTCAGATCTCCCGCCTCCGAGCAGCCGAAGATCAGCTTCTGCGCCTGGATCGAACCGGACGAGTAAACGAACAGTTGATAACCGGCCTGATGCCAGCGCTGGAGCGCTTCGACAGCGTCCGGGTAAACATGGCCTTTCAACTGCCCGGCCTGATAACCCTGTTCCCAGACCATGCCCTGCAACGCTTTCAGCGGCGTGGCCTTGCGGTCTTCGGCGATCCAGGCCAGCAGAATTTCCACGACCCGCTCGACGTCAGCCTGCGGTTCGTTGCTGTCGCGGCGCACGGCGTCCAGTTGCTCGGCAACGTCGGCGCGCTGAGCGTTCTGGCGAACAAAATCCGGCAGGTGTTTGGCGGCGTACGGAAACAGCACGTCGAACACAAAACTCACCGCGCTGGTGGTGCCTTCGATGTCGGTGAGAATGACCTTGATCGACATCGGCTCAGTCCTCCAGACGCGGGAAACGGCCGGCGATGTCTTCGCCGGTGAAGTTGGCGACCCAGCCTTCAGGGTTGTTGAACAGGCGGATCGCCACGAAATGCGGGTTCTCGCCCATGTCGAACCAGTGCTTGGTGCCGGCCGGCACCGAAATCAGGTCGTTCTTTTCGCACAGCACGGCGTAGACGTAATCGTCGATGTGCAGGGTAAACAGGCCACGACCGGCGACGAAGAAACGCACTTCGTCTTCACCATGGCGATGTTCTTCGAGGAACTTGGCGCGAAATTCGGCTTTTTGCGGGTGGTCGCTGTTGAGGCTGATCACATCGACAGTGATGTAGCCGCGTTCGGTCATCAGTTTGTCGATCTGCTCTTTATAGGCACCGATCACTTCTTCCTGGCTGGCGCCGGGCTGGATCTTCGCGGCGGCTTGCCAGCGGTCGAAGCGCACACCCTGCTCGGCCAGGGTCGAGGCGATGTCTTCGAAATGGGTCAGCACCTTGTTCGGAATCTCGGGGCTGGAAACGTGATAGACGGACAGGCTGCTCATGGGGCATTCCTCGGTATCGGCCTTGCCGTCCGGTTCTTCGAGACCGGTCGGGCACTGCATTCATCAGGCAAATGGGCTGGTTCTGGTGAAGTCAGCCTTGGCGGTTCATGACGCTGCGGGTCTTCAACTCGCATTCAAACAAAAATTCAAAGGCCTCGATCTGGCGCAACGCGTCGCTCATCTGCGCGCCCCAGGTGTAGAGGCCGTGGCCGCGAATCAGATAACCGACGCAATCGGGATGGGCG
Organism: Pseudomonas aphyarum; assembly: GCF_028657055.1. Lineage (NCBI taxonomy): Bacteria > Pseudomonadati > Pseudomonadota > Gammaproteobacteria > Pseudomonadales > Pseudomonadaceae > Pseudomonas > Pseudomonas aphyarum. Next base: position 62,511 of record NZ_JAMDGS010000018.1, on the reverse strand, counting down.
TCGAGCCAAGGCTGCACCTTGGCGGCGAGGCGCGCAATGTCCTGATCGTTGTCGAAGATCGGCACCCGAACCCGGGATTCGTGGGTCGAAATGCCGCTGAAGGCTTTTTGCAGTTCGTAGTCTTCGAACTCGATGAAATCTTGCGGCGTCAGGCGCGACAGCACCGTGGCATTCACCGAGTGGGTGTGCAACACCGCGCCGATCTCCGGACGCCAGCTGTAGAGCTGGGTGTGCAGCAGGGTTTCGGCGGACGGCTTTTTGCCGGGTTCCAGGCTGTTGCCGGACAGGTCGGTGGCGAGCACGTCGTCCAGGCCCAACTGGCCCTTGTGCTTGCCGGACACGGTCAGCAGCGCTTCGCTCGGCGACAGGCGCGTCGAGTAATTGCTGCTGGTGGCCGGCGACCAGCCGCGACCATAAAGAAAACGCCCGGCGTCGACAATTTGCTGGGCAAGCTGTTCACGGGTAAGGCTCATGGCCTGTCCTCTTGCATTCGAATGGCAATGATAACGGCAGCGGCGAGCGCTGCGAGACTGGCAATACTAAAGGTCAATGTCGCGCCGAGGGCATTCCAGCTGTAACCGGAATACAACGCGCCGAGCGCACCGCCGGTACCGGCCAGCGCGGCATACAACGCCTGGCCCTGCCCTTGCTGGCGCGCGCCGAAGCTACGTTGCACGAACGCGATGGCAGCCGCATGAAAGCTGCCGAACGTCGCCGCATGCAGCACCTGGGCAAACAGCAAGACCCACAGGAACTCGGCGAACGAACCTAGCAGCAACCAGCGCAGCGCCGCCAGCAGAAAACTCGCCATCAGCACCCGCCGCAGGGAAAAACGCGCGAGGATCCGGCTCATGGCCATGAACATCAGCACTTCCGCCACCACGCCGACCGCCCAGAGCACGCCGATCACGCCACGGCTGTAGCCCAGTCGTTCGAGGTGCAGGGTCAAAAACGTGTAATACGGCCCGTGGCTCATCTGCATCAGCGCCACGCAACCGTAGAACGCCAGCACCCCGGGATTGCGCAACTGCTTGAGAAAGCCCTCGCCCGTCGGCCGGTTGCCCTGAGGCGGTTGCGCATTCGGCACCCACAAACTGCTGAGGACGATGCCGGCCATGATCAACACCAGCGCCGCCGGGTAGATGTCGAGGCTGAGCCATTCGAACAGGCGACCGAGGGCGACCACGGTGATGATGAAACCGATCGAGCCCCAGAGGCGGATCTGGCTGTAGCGGGAGGTCTGGCCCTGCAAATGCGCCAAGGTGATGACTTCGAACTGCGGCAGCACCGCGTGCCAGAAGAACGCGTGCAAGGCCATGACCATCGCCAGCCAGGCGTAGGTCTTGCTGACGAAAATCAATGAGAACGTCAGCAGCGTACACACCGCGCCGAAGCGCACGATGGCCAGGCGTCTGCCGGTGTAATCGCCGAGCCAGCCCCAGATGTTCGGCGCCACGCAGCGCATCAGCATCGGGATCGCCACCAGCTCGCCGATGCGCGCCGCACTGAATCCGAGGTGATCGAAGTACAGCGCCAGAAACGGCGCCGTCGAACCGAGCAAGGCGAAATAGAACAGATAGAAACTGGACAGCCGCCAGTACGGGAGCGCCGCCACGGTCAGACCGCGGCGGCTTTGAGATCACCCATCAAAGCTGACCCAGCACCGGAGTGCTCACGCGCACATCGGCGTTCTGGCCACGGTGACGCAGCAGGTGATCCATCAGCACGATGGCCATCATCGCCTCGGCAATTGGCGTGGCGCGGATGCCGACGCACGGATCGTGGCGGCCCTTGGTGATCACTTCGACCGGGTTGCCGTCGATGTCGATCGAACGGCCCGGGGTGGTGATGCTCGAGGTCGGTTTCAACGCCAGGTGCGCGACGATCGGCTGACCCGAGGAGATCCCGCCGAGAATGCCGCCGGCGTTATTGCTGAGGAAGCCTTCCGGGGTCAGCTCGTCACGGTGTTCGGTGCCGCGCTGGGCAACGCAGGCGAAACCGGCGCCGATTTCCACGCCTTTGACCGCGTTGATGCTCATCAGCGCGTGGGCCAGTTCGGCGTCGAGACGGTCGAAGATCGGCTCGCCCAGGCCCGGCATCACGCCTTCGGCAACCACGGTGATTTTCGCCCCGACGGAGTCCTGATCGCGACGCAACTGGTCCATGTAGGCTTCCAGCTCCGGCACTTTGTCCGGGTCCGGGCTGAAGAAGGCGTTCTGCTCGACCGACTCCCAGGTCTTGAACGGGATTTCGATCGGGCCGAGCTGGCTCATGTAGCCGCGAATGACGATGCCCTGGCTGGCCAGGTATTTCTTGGCGATGGCGCCGGCCGCGACGCGCATGGCGGTTTCCCGCGCGGAGCTGCGACCGCCGCCGCGATAATCGCGCTCGCCGTATTTGTGGTGGTAGGTGTAGTCGGCGTGGGCCGGGCGGAACAGGTCCTTGATCGCCGAGTAGTCCTTGGACTTCTGGTCGGTATTGCGGATCAGCAGGCCGATGGAGCAGCCGGTGGTGCGGCCCTCGAACACGCCGGAGAGAATTTCGACTTCGTCGGCTTCCTGGCGCTGGGTGGTGTGGCGGCTGGTGCCCGGCTTGCGACGGTCGAGATCGCGTTGCAGGTCCTCAAGGGAAATCTCCAGGCCCGGCGGGCAGCCGTCGACAATGGCGACCAACGCCGGACCATGGCTTTCGCCCGCGGTGGTGACAGTGAACAGCTTGCCGTAGGTATTGCCGGACATGCAGGACGCTCCGTGAAATCGAACCCAAATTCGTGATGCGCGCCAGTATACGCAGGCTAACCGAGTAGTTCATCCTCGAACCTTAGCGGTGTGGGTGAGTCCAACCGGCACCTTGGCAAATGATGGCGTGATGATGCTGCGAGTTTTGATCTTGAGCCTTTCCCTGTTTACCGGCTTTGTTCAGGCGACTGTCCTGCAACGACCGGTCACGTTGACTACCGACAACGGCGAACTTTTCGGCTCGCTGTTGCTGCCGAAATCCGACAACCCCGTGCCGGTTGTCCTGATCCTTTCCGGCTCGGGTCCTACCGATCGTGACGGAAACAACCCCGATGGCGGACGCAATGACAGCCTCAAGCGACTGGCCTGGGTGCTGGCCAAACACAATGTAGCCAGCGTGCGTTTCGACAAGCGCGGCGTGGCCGCCAGCCTGGCGGCAACCCCGGACGAGCGAAACCTGTCGGTGGAAGCCTACGTGGCGGACGCCGTGGCCTGGGGTCAGAAGCTGAAAGCCGATCCGCGCTTCGGCCCGTTGATCCTGCTCGGCCACAGCGAAGGCGCGCTGATTGCCAGCCTGGCGGCGCCAAAGGTCGACGCGGCGGCGGTCATCTCGCTCTCCGGCACAGCCCGACCGATCGATCAGGTGCTGCGTCGGCAACTGGCCCGCAGCCTCCCTCCTCCGCTGATGCTGCGCAGCAACGAACTGCTCGACAGCCTCAAGGCCGGGCATACCGACGACAATGTGCCGGCGCCGTTGCAGGTGATTTTCCGTCCGAGTGTGCAGCCGTACCTGATTTCGCTGTTCCGTCAGGATCCGGCAGCGGCCTTCGCCCAGCTGAAAATGCCGGCGCTGATTGTGCAAGGCAGCAACGACATTCAGGTCCAGGTCGATGATGCGAAATTGCTCAAGGCCGCCAAACCGGACGCGCAACTGGCGCTGATCGAAGGCATGAACCACGTGTTGCGCATCGTGCCCAATGACGTGAAGCGGCAACTGGCCTCCTACAAGGACCCGAATTTGCCCCTGGCGGCTGAACTGGGGACACGCGTCCTTGAATTTATTGACGGACTTCGCACCCGTTGAGCTCTTTTACCCTCCAGTCTTGAAAAAAACGGCCGATAAGCCTTTGTCGCCAGCGTACTGGCTGGCGGCAAGCAGCTTGGACAGGATCTCGCCGTTATGACTGATACCCAGACTTCACCCGACACCACCGCTGAAAAAGACGCACCGCCAGCGGTCGAGCTGCCATGGGCGGATGTCCACGTCGAGCACCACAAGATGCTCCGCCTGGCGCCGTTGCAGACCGACCGCAACACCGGCGGGCGGCCGCTGCGCTTCGTTGAATTCGGTTACGCAGAACGCAACGGCAAAGAACACAGCCTGATGCGCATGGCGATCAAGTTGCCCGCTCAGCGCGTGCGTAAAGAACAGAATCACCTGGACGTGTGGGTCGATCACACGACCAAACGCGTGCATTTCGGCCCGGACAGCGGTTTGCAGATCGAACCGATGAACCGTGGCATCGGCCGTTTCATGGCTGCCCAAGGCATCAACTGGGCGAAAAAGCGCTGGCCCACCTACACCGTCGACGGCATGGACTTGAACAACAAGGACGCGCTGAACGAAGACACTCGCCTGCGCCGCGATCACTTTCTGCGGGTGCACGGCTTTGATGTGGTTTACGCCGACGCCCAGCATTTGAAGGGCAGCGTCAAGGAAGTGCAGGTCGGCGACTTGCTGGGCGACTGGAACAGCGAAAAGCTGCAGATCGTCGAGATTCTCGAAGCTGCGCAGATGTTGCAACAGGCCGAGCAGAATCTGGCCGAGCAGGAAGTGAAGCTGAAGAAGCAGGAAGACAAGGTCAGCAAGTTCAAACGTGAAGATGCCGGGTTGCGTTTCACCATTACTTGCTTGGTGGCGTTTGCGGTGTTTCAGGCCGGGTTGCTGATCTGGATTGCGACGCACCGGTAAAAACTTCAGACCGAGGCGCCCCCATCGCGGGCAAGCCACGCTCCCACAGGTTTTGTGTCGTATCCGGACGTTGCGGCACACACGGAAACTGTGGGAGCGGGCTTGCCCGCGAAGCTTTTAAGGGTCAGACGCGGGAAGCGAACAGTGCCTGATGGGCGCGGCACTGTTCGGCGGTCAGCATGAACACGCCATGCCCGCCGCGTTCGAATTCCAGCCAGGCAAAATCGACTTCCGGGTACAGCGCCTCGACGTGTACCAGGCTGTTGCCCACCTCGACAATCAGCAAACCCTTCTCGGTCAGATGATCCGCCGCTTCGGCGAGCATCCGGCGTACCAGATTCAAACCGTCGTCGCCGCAGGCCAGGCCCAGTTCCGGCTCGTGCTGGTATTCGTCCGGCATGTCGGCGAAATCTTCCGCATCGACGTAGGGCGGGTTCGACACGATCAGGTCGAAACGTTGACCCGGCAGACCATCAAAACCATCGCCCTGCACAGTGAACACACGCTCATCGACGCCATGACGCTCGATGTTCTGGTTCGCCACTTCCAGCGCTTCGAACGACAGATCCGCCAGCACCACTTCGGCGTTCTGGAACTCGTAGGCGCACGCGATGCCGATGCAGCCGGAGCCGGTGCACAGGTCGAGAATCCGCGCAGGTTCGTCGCCGATCCATGGGGCAAAACGGTTTTCGATCAACTCGCCAATCGGCGAACGCGGGATCAGCACGCGCTCATCGACGATGAACGACATGCCGCAGAACCAGGCTTCGCCCAGCAGGTAAGCGGTTGGAATGCGTTCTTCGATGCGACGCTTGAGCAGGCGTTGAAGGTTGACCAGTTCGTCGTCTTCCAGCGCGCAATCCAGATAGCTGTCGGCGATTTCCCATGGCAGGTGCAAGGCACCGAGCACTAGCTGCCGGGCTTCGTCCCAGGCATTGTCGGTGCCGTGGCCGAAAAACAGATCCTCCCCATGGAAGCGGCTGACGGCCCAACGGATGTGGTCGCGCAGGGTACGAAGTCGGGAAGTGATCACGGGGCAGAACTCCAGAAAAACGACTGGCGATTCTAGCAGCCAAAACGCGCCGCGACGACGCAGGAAAGATTCCGGGGCGACGGTAGGACTCTTCCGATTTTCCACTCGGCTATTGAACAGATCGTGTAACTTGACAAGGCTGCAGGCCAGCAACGACGGTGCCTACGATGGTAGCGATTCACAGAACCGCTCAGCCAGAGGACAATGTCGCAAAAGCCCCACCCGAAGGAGCCCCAGAATGTCCGTTCCAAAAACGATGTTTCAACTCAGCGGTCGCGGTTACGCAGCGGCCACGTTGAGCCATGCCACCGTGGTCATCATCGATGCCCAGAAAGAGTACCTCAGCGGCCCGCTGGCCCTGAGCGGCATGGACGCGGCTGTCGCGAACATCAAACAACTGGTTGCCGCCGCCCGCGCAGCCGGCCGGCCGATCGTGCATGTGCGCCACCTCGGCACCGTCGGCGGTCTGTTCGACCCGCAGGGCGAACGCGGCGAGTTCATCCCCGGCCTGGAACCCCAGGGCGATGAAACCATCATCGGCAAACTGCTGCCGAGCGCCTTTCACGGCACCGAACTCTACGATCGTCTGCAAACCATCGGCTCGCTGGACCTGATCGTCTGCGGCTTCATGAGCCACTCCAGCGTCAGCACCACCGTGCGCGCGGCGAAGAACCTGGGTTTCCGCTGCACCCTCGTCGAAGACGCCTGCGCCACCCGCGATCTGCCGTTCAAGGGCCGGGTGCTCAGCGCCGAACAGGTGCAGGAAGCGGAAATGGCGATCATGGCCGACAACTTCGCCACCCTCGCGCTGACCCAGGATCTGATCTGATCGACCGTAAATGAGCGGCTCAGCCCGCCGCTCATCTGCAAAAACCTCGCATTTGCTTCAATTACCCTAGCCTCAGGAACAACCCGGTCAACTCCCGGTCGAAGGGCCGATACCCATTGAGGAAGGTCGGAATGAAGTTATCCGATGGATTTGACGCACGCCGCTTGCGGCCCAAAGGCCAAAGCAACTGGCGATTTCGATTCGGCGCGGCGATCGCGGCCATTCTGGCCACGTTCGGCGTGCTGCTGGCGATGGCCGGGGCCGCCAGCCTGCTGGGGCGCCCACCGGCGCTCGGCGATCTGAACGCAACACCGCTCGGCTCGGCGATCATTCTGGCGGTCGGCCTGCTGTTCCTGTATTTCGGCGTGGCCCTGTGGCGCCGTTGCCGGCGTCGCGCACGGCAATCGCGGGAGCTGAACATGTCCCCGCACCTGATGAAAAAACACGATTGATCGACGGCCTGGCTTTTTGCCGGGCCGTTTTGTGTCTGTTTGGGTAAACTGGCCGCCCTTCGCGGAGGCTGACATGCAAGACGACGATTTTTCCCTGTTCAAAAGTGCGATCCAAGGCGTCAAGCCGATCAAGCACGACCGCGCCGACACCGGCAAACCCAAGGCTGACCGCGCACAAATTGCCAAGCTGCGCCAATCCGCCACCGTGCGCACCGACACCACTACCGTTGACGGCCTGTCCGATCAGTTCGTGATCGACGTCGGTCCCGAAGACGAGCTGATGTGGGCCCGCGACGGGGTGCAGGAAAGCCAGATGCGCAAGCTCAAGATCGGGCAGATTCCGTTCGAAGGCAGCCTCGACCTGCATGGCATGAGCGTAGAAAAAGCCCGCGAAACCCTTTGGGCCTTTCTGGCCGAAGCCACCAAATTCGAAATCCGCTGCGTGCGCGTCACCCACGGCAAGGCCGTGCGTCTGGACGGCAAGCGGCCGATGATCAAAAGCCACGTCAACACCTGGCTGCGCCAGCATGCGCAAGTACTCGGCTTCTGCTCGTGCCAGGCGAAACATGGCGGCGCCGGCGCCGTGTATGTGATGCTCAAACGCACCATGATGGAAGGCCGCGACGAATAATCCCGTCACACCGAACTTGCAGGGTCGTGTCCGCCACCGTACCCTTGCCCTTTGCGAAAATCCCCACAGGTAGTTTCATGTCCCTGGAACAGAATTACACCGCGATTCTCGGCCAACTGGGCGAGGACGTCTCCCGCGAGGGCCTGCTCGACACGCCAAAGCGTGCCGCCAAAGCCATGCAGTACCTCTGCCGCGGTTATGAACAGACGCTCGAAGAGGTCACCAACGGTGCCCTGTTCAGCTCCGACAACAGCGAAATGGTGCTGGTCAAGGACATCGAGCTCTACTCGTTGTGCGAACACCACCTGCTGCCGTTCATCGGCAAGGCCCACGTCGCGTATATACCGAGCGGCAAAGTGCTGGGCCTGTCGAAGGTCGCGCGGATCGTCGACATGTACGCCCGCCGCCTGCAGATTCAGGAAAACCTCAGCCGCCAGATCGCCGATGCGGTCCAGCAGGTCACCGGCGCGCTGGGCGTGGCCGTGGTGATCGAGGCCAAGCACATGTGCATGATGATGCGCGGTGTGGAGAAACAGAATTCCTCGATGATCACCTCGGTGATGCTCGGTGAGTTCCGTGAAAACGCGGCGACCCGCAGCGAGTTTCTCAGCCTGATCAAGTAACTCGTGACACAAAAAAAACCGGCGTTGATCGCCGGTTTTTTTTCGTCCTTGAAAAATCGGGTAAGCTGCGCGCCTTCTTCAATGTCCCTGTGAGGCTTGTAACGTGTTCGTCAAAGCGCTTCGTGTCGGCCTCGGCCAACTGATCATCTTCGTTGATTTCCTGACCCGCCCGGGCAAGAAACAGCGCCCCGCCGCTGCCCAGGCTCAGGTTGACGCCGCCGCGAAAGACCTGACCCTGTATCAGTTCCACGCCTGCCCGTTCTGCGTGAAGACCCGCCGCAGCCTGCGCCGCCTGAACGTTCCGGTGGCCCTGAAGGATGCGAAGAACAACGAGCAGGATCGTCAGACCCTGCTGGAACAGGGCGGCAAGATCAAAGTGCCGTGCCTGCGCATCGAAGAGAACGGCCAGACCACCTGGATGTATGAGTCCAACACGATCATCGAATATCTGAACAAGCGGTTCGCCGCAGTCTGAATCAAAAAAACCGGCCTGATGGCCGTTTTTTTTATGCCGCCTGCGCGGCCTGTGCCTGGCGCACCACCGCCGCCAGCCGCTTGAGCCCTTCGTCCAGTCGGGTCGGGTCGATGTGACTGAAGTTCAGGCGCAGATGACCGGGATTGCGATCCGGTTCGGGGAAGAACGGTTCGCCCGGCATGAACGCCACATCGTTGGCCAGCGCGGTGTTCAGCAACGTGCGGGTGTCCAGCGGTTGCTTCAGGGTCAGCCAGAAAAACAGCCCGCCCTGCGGCGTGTTCCAGTCCGCCAGATCGCCGAAGTGAGTTTCCAGCGCTGCTTGAAAGGCATCGCGGCGCTGACGGTAGAAGCCACGCAGTTCACTCAAGTGCTGCTGATATTTCTCACTGCCGATCCACTGCAATGCCTGCCACTGACCGATGCGGTTGGTGTGCAGGTCCGCCGACTGCTTGAGTTTGAGCAGGTGCGGAAACAGATCCGGGCTGGCAATCAGGTAACCGACGCGCAGGCCCGGCAGCAGGGTTTTCGACACGGTGCCGGTGTAGATCCAGCTGGATTTTTTCAGGCGTCCGGCAATCGGTTGGGCACTGCCGCCGTCGAAGGTCAGTTCGCGATAGGGTTCGTCTTCGATCAGGGTCACGCCGAATTCGTCGAGCAGTGCCGCAACGGCTTCGCGCTTGGTTTCGCTGTAGCGCACGGCGGACGGGTTCTGGAAGGTCGGAATCAAATAGATGAACGCCGGGCGGTGCTGTTCCAGACGCTGACGCAACTGGGCGAGGTTCGGGCCGTCAGCCTCCAGCGGCACGGTCAGGCAATCGGCGCCGAACAGTTGGAAAATCTGCAAGGCCGCCAGATAGGTCGGCGCTTCAAGCAGGATTTCGGTGCCCTTGTCGATGTACAGCTTGGCCGCCAGGTCGAGGGTTTGCTGGGAGCCACTGACCACCAGCACCTGACTCGCCTCACACGGCAAACCCAGCGCCCTCGCCTCTGCTGCCAGCGCTTCGCGCAGTGCTGGCTCGCCTTCACTCATGCCGTACTGGCCGAGAGACAGCGGCATCTCAGCCCATTCAACTTTCGGCAGCATCGCTTCGGCCGGCAAACCACCGGCGAATGACATGACCTCCGGGCGCTGGGCCGCGGCAAGGATTTCACGGATCAGAGAACTTTTGAGGCGCGAGACACGTTCGGAAAAAGCCATGGAAGTCACCGCTAGCGAGGCATGGGGAAAATGAGTCAAACTTGTTGACTGAAATTACGACACCCTCTCTGGAAACGTCAATATGTTTGACCTTAAAAACTGCGCCAGCCAGCAACAAGCCATGGAAGCGTTTTTCTTCGGTTACCAGGCGTTCACCGCCAAGGCCGATGAAATGCTCGAGCGTCGCGGCTTGTCCCGCGTGCATCAACGCATCGTGTTTTTCATCGCTCGCTACCCGAACTTGAGCGTCAAGGAATTGCTCGCGCTGCTCGGCGTCAGCAAGCAAGCGTTGAACATGCCGTTGCGGCAATTGCAGGAAATGCATCTGGTGGACAGCGTGGCGTCCGAGACTGACAAGCGCAAACGCCTGCTGGAGCTGACCGCTGAAGGCGCGAAACTTGAACAGGCGCTGCGCCGCGAACAGGTGAAATTGCTCGAGCGTGTCTTTGCTGAAGCCGGCGAGACGGCGGTCAACGGCTGGCTGGCGGTGAATCTTGCACTGGGAACACATCGTCCGTACGAGTGATATAGCTTGATCGCCAGTATTTTCGTCTACAAAACCAAAAACAATATTTGCTTTATTTGTACACAAAAGCATAATCCACAGCGTGCGAGTTCCTGACCGCATGGTCAACAAATTCGCGTATGCCTCAAAGGGCCGCTGCCACCCCTCATGGGTCCGGCCCTGAAATAACAATAAAACTCTTGAGGAGTACTCGCTGTGGAAAGCCGCAAATCCGAAGCATCGACGCTGGAACTCTCGCCGCCGTTACGCAATGGCCTGCTTGAGCGCATCTTTAAACTCAGCTTGCATGGCACCACGGTGAAGACCGAGCTGATTGCCGGTCTGACAACCTTCATCACCATGGCCTACATCATTTTCGTCAACCCGAACATCATGGCCGATGCCGGGATCGATCACGGTGCAGCCTTCGTCGCTACCTGTATCGCCGCCGCGCTGGGCTGCCTGCTGATGGGTCTCTACGCCAACTGGCCGGTAGGCCTGGCGCCGGGCATGGGCCTCAACGCGTTCTTCACCTACACCGTGGTCGGCACCATGGGCTACAACTGGGAAACCGCCCTTGGTGCGGTGTTCGTCTCGGGCGTGCTGTTCATGATCCTGACCTTTTCGCGGATTCGCGAATGGCTGCTCAACAGTATTCCGGTCAGCCTGCGCTATGCGATGGGCGCCGGTGTCGGTCTGTTTCTCGGGCTGATCGGCCTGAAAACCGCCGGCATCGTCGTCGATAGCCCGGCCACCCTGATCAAACTCGGCTCGCTGCGTGAACCCGGCCCGCTGCTCGCCGCCATCTGCTTCCTGATGATCGCGATCCTCAGCTACCACAAAGTGTTCGGCGCGATCCTCATCAGCATCATCACCGTGACCCTGGCCGGCTGGGGGATTGGTCTGGTGCACTACGAGGGCATCATGTCCGCCCCGCCAAGCCTGGCGCCAACCTTCATGGCCATGAACGTCGCGGGCGTGTTCAACGTCAGCATGATCAGCGTAGTGCTGGCCTTCCTGTTCGTGCATATGTTCGACACCGCCGGCACCCTGATGGGCGTCGCCCAGCGCGCCAACCTGGTGAACGCTGACGGTCGCATCGAAAACCTGTCCCGCGCCATGAAAGCCGACTCCGCCTCCAGTGTTTTCGGCGCGGTCGTCGGCGTTCCGCCGGTCACCAGCTACGTGGAAAGCGCGGCCGGTGTAGCGGCTGGTGGTCGGACTGGTCTTACCGCAGTCACCGTGGGTGTGCTATTTATAGCCGCGATGTTCTTTGCACCGCTGGCCGGTATGATTCCCGCTTACGCCACCGCCGGCGCGCTGATTTACGTAGCGATGCTGATGATGGGCGGCATGGCGCACATCGAATGGGACGAAGCGACCGACAGCATTCCGGCGATCGTCACCGCGATCATGATGCCGCTGACCTTCTCGGTCGCCGACGGTATCGCGCTGGGCTTCATTACCTATGTCGCGCTGAAGGCCGGCACCGGTAAATACAAAGAGATCTCCGTCAGCCTGTGGGTGCTCTGCGCGATCTTCATCGCCAAGTTCATCTTCCTGTAAGCGCTAAGCGGTTCAAGCTTCAAAACAGCCTCACCCCACCGGGTGGGGCTTTTGCACATTCTTGATAACGATAAAAAGGAGCAAGTGATGAGTCTGGAAACCTGGCTGCTGTTCAGCGGCGCTGCGCTGGTGGTGATCCTGATTCCGGGGCCGCTGTCGTTGCTGATGATCAGCAACAGTCTGAATTACGGTCTGCGTCGTTCGTACCCGGCGTTTCTTGGCGGCGTGTTCGCCTCGATCTGCCTGCTCAGTGCCTCGGCGCTGGGGCTGGGCGCCCTGCTGCTGGCGTCCGAAAAACTGTTCAGCGCCCTGAAGATCGTCGGCGCGATTTACCTGTTCTACCTCGCCTGGCAGAGCTGGCAGCAATCGCGCCAGCCGTCGGTGGGTGCCGAAGTGCCTCAGGCCGCACCGGTTCCGAAATTCCGCGCATTGTTCAGCCGGGCCTTCGTGCTGGGCGCGAGCAATCCTAAAGACATTTTGTTTTTCGCCGCGTTTCTGCCGCAGTTCCTCAGCGCCGAGCAACCGTTCCTGCCCCAACTGCTGGTGATGATCGCCACCTGGACGCTGCTCGATCTGCTGTGCAAATTGACCTACGGCCTCGGTGCCCACGGCGCTGCGCGTTACCTGCGCAGCGGCAAGGGCCAGAGCTGGTTCAACCGCATCAGCGCCGGATTGTTCGGCGGTGCCGGTGCTGCATCGCTGCTCAGCGGGCACTGATACTTGCAGACAATGTTCCGAGCTTTAGATAGTTCATTCTGACTGCCAGTTTCGACACTCGATTCATGCATCGAAACTGGCAGCAACTTCCGCTTCCAAAACGCAACACACCGCAACACCCCGCCGATGTACTTCGTTTGAACCCTCTTCCTAAGATGACGGCACAACGCGACCTCATCTTCAGAACAAGGATGTTCAAATGGCTACCCTTATCCTCCCGTCATCGATCGAACATAACGATGTAGACATTGCCGACATGCAACTTGTCGCCAATGAACGGCAACCTTCAACGATCGACTATGACGACAACTCCCAGCCGTCCTCTCCTGTGCTCAAAAATAAAAGAGCGCAGTTGAAAACCGTGGATCAAGTCTTCGGCCCACTCCAGATAGGCGGATATTCAATCACCCGCAGAGCGCTGGATGCATTGGGCGCTACCGTTGACGGGCTTCCGTTGAATGGCGATAACACGTTTTTCCGCACACCTGGAAAGCGCTTTATCAACGCCTTGCAGTTTGACCCGGCCGCCATTGAAGCGCGGATGAAAACAACATCAGGAGCCGACGATTACTTGCTGCCGGCCCTGCTCTTTGAACTGGCCAGCCGTCGTCCCCTGACAGCGCCCCCGCTGTTGAATGACTCACTCGATACTTTCACCGATCCAGCGGCTTATCAGGCCAAACTGAAAAAACTTCTGAACTCGGCGCAAAAACTCGACATCCGCCATGCCCATATCGAGGAGACACTCCCGAACTGGGTCAAACGCTCAACCAGCCGCACCATGGCCAGCACGGGTATCGGACTTCAGGCGTTCGGGATCTACAGTGGTCTGCGCGGTCTGCAAGATGCAATCAGAGACAAGGATTCGTATGGCATCGTGTTCAACAGTTCGGCGTTCACCGCTGACGTTGCTTCGATAGCGGTTGATCTGGCCGTCGCCCACAAAGCCACACAAATGCTCAAGGCCAGCGAGAGTGCCTTCAAGGGTTTTGCCAAAACCAGTTTCGCCCTCAAGCTGGGGCGCGGCGGTGGCTTGATTGGCGGCGCCCTGACGTTGCCCTTCGATATCATTTCTGCCGTCGATGGTTTCAAGGCGGCAGCCAGGACAACCGGCAAAGAAGCCATCAATCACTATGTAAATGCCGGGTTGAGTGTTACCAGCGCGACCATGACCGTGCTGCTCGGTGCCGCAGCCCTCGCCGGATTTTCCTCGGCGGGCCCGATCGGGCTGGTCGCAGGCTTGCTGCTGGTCGCGGGATCGCGAGTCTGGGCGGCGATCAATGTGGTCGATGACATTGACGATTACATCACGCTGACCACCGAAGAGCGTCTGCGTACAGGCTGGTTTGCGTTCTGGGGCATCAGCCCGGATGAAAGCATTGAGGATCGTCACCTCATTGCCAAATCAGCCGCCCAGCATTCAACACAACTGCAAAACACTGCCCGCAAGTTGCTGGACGAAACGCTGAAAGATCAGACCGAAGCCATCGTCAATGGCAGTTTCCAGGTGGATATCGAATCACTCCAGGTCGCGACTTATGAGTGGACCCGGGAGAATCCGAAGTACAAGACGATCAAGCGTCCACGAATCAGCGATACCAACGACAACATCGACGCGAGTGCAGGCGTCACCAACGACACACCCGGCGCAGTGCTTGGAACTTGCGCTGACGACAAGGACATTCTGTGGTTCATCGGTGGCGGTAACGACGCGATTGTGGGGGTGGAAAAGAAATCCAACAGGTTCTATTACGGCGCCGGCCACAAAAACCTGGTCGGAGGCGATAACGCCGATGAGTTCGTTTTCGAGGGCGCTGCCGATCTGCTGAAAACCGGCACTGACGAAACTCTGATTTGTGAACTGAAAGGTGGCGCGGGTAACGACACATTGAAACTGGCGGGAGACTTCCCCGAAACCAACGACGATCGCTACGGTTTCAGAGTCGATTTGCACAAGGGCGAAATGTCGTTGCTGGTCAAACCGCCAACGCGAAAAGAACGGGCCTACAAGCCGCACACAAATCTGCACGGTATCGAAAACGTCGAGACCCTGGCCGGCGCAACCAACGAAGTCGTCGGCAGCGATGGCCCGAACATTATCAAGTCCCGAGGCAGGGACGACATTGATGCCGGTGCGGGCGAAGATCAGATTTACTTACTCGACCGTTACGCATCGGCCAATGGCGGTGCGGGAAAGGATGCCTACGCGATCGCTCATGTTCCCGGCATCGTATCGATTATTGAAGACGGGACAGACCCGAGCATCATTGCACTGGACTGGCGATCCGACCTGATCGAAAGCTGGAAGATTGAAAACCGGGAACTGGTCATCACCTCGGGATTCGAATTCGACGATACCAGCAAGAAAGTTGTCATTATCAAGAATGTCTATCAGCAAACCGCCGACAAACGAACGTTACGCAATGGAAAGCTGACGTTCATCACCCAGGATGGATTTCACTTTTCGCCAGAACTTCCAGCCAGCATCGAAACAGCGCAACCGGTCGATGTGGAAGTGGTGATCCTGCGACAGGGAATCCGTCATCTGCCCGTTATAGTGTTTGATACCGAGTGCACTGTTCCTCATGACAAAAGCTCAAGCTACTGGGTGTCCCGCAACAAGACCAAGACTGTTTTCCGGTCAGGGCAACCCGGAAAAAAGATTGCCACCTCACTGCACGTCGACCATGCCAGTACCGAACTGACTTGCGTAGAAGCGCACTACAACGCCGACCTTACCTACGGAACTCACTTCAACTACATCATGTTCAAGGAATGCGGGATGACGCTGCATTTCGGCAGCAAACAGATATCGGTCAAAAATCTGGCCTCTTCGATCAGGGCGGGCCTGCGTAACCTCAAGCCCCGGTTAAAAGCACCTGAACTGGCCTTCAATCACTCGTTCATTCTGATCATGAACGACGGCGTGTCTTATCGGCTCGTCCTGCCTCCCGCAGCCGATAATCTCTTTTTGAGCGACACCTTTGAAATAAGCGGCCCGATGCAATGGAGCAGCACCGTACCGTTGCCGCTGTCGCCAAGGGAGGGCGCGCATCAATACCTGCAACCACTCGATAACGAAGCGCATACGCTGGGCAGCCGTGAGAAGTGCGTCAAGCTTAATGCGGCTGCGCAACAGACAGCCGTGGAAAACCTGACAGGTGAAGGTTCGAAGTACCTCGTCCACCTCAGCCCCGGCATGTCGTTGCGTATTTCTACGCCGGACGCACTGGCGACCGCGAGCCGGCAACTGGCATTTTCTTCCACATGGGAATTCGACGCCTCCGGCCTGGGCAGCATCGACATCAGGCTCGTCGACAACCAGTTACAAATCGGCCAGACGATCATTTACCTGCCGGAATACAAGAACGCCAACGACCTTATCGACCAGATTCGCGTGATTACCGCACAAGGCATTGTCTGGGCAGTGGACCTGATCTTCGAGGCGGTTTACATCGATGCGATAGATGCACGGTTCCTTGTACCGGCAACCGATGTATCAACACCATTACCCGCCGAACTGGAGCAATACACGGAGGACCACATATTGGTGCGCAACATTGCCATGAAAGATGGCAGCGTCGGTGCACTGCGGTTTCACTTGACGCAGCGCAAATGGATACTCGACACAGATAAGTCCCGTGACATTGATCGCAAAGACCTGCAGACGGGCAACCACTGTAACCACCAACTGAAGTTGTTCCAGGAAGTGGCACAGATCGCTCTTGCTTACTCGCCTCCCCTCGGCGAACAAGCCTTGAGAACCCTGCGTGATCAATGCGTCAGACTGCTGGGCGACCTCTCACTGGATTACCCCGCGAAACTGTCGAAGGCAAAACGACTTGCCTGGCTTTTATCCGGACAATCGCACTACAACTGATGCCCGGAAAAGTACGGGCTCAGCCGGAAACGCTTTGCATCAGTCACGTGTGCCAATTGATTTATATACCACATGCCGCAAGTCCGGTTTGACGATCATTCAGCCCCCTTTAGCCAGGCTGAATCAGTCGTTTACCGGAGCACTTCAAATGGCCAAGCCACCCAAGCCGATGACTCCAGCGAGTTCGTCGACTCAAAGAACGACAACAGACACGCCCCGTGTCAATGTCGATAACGTCGACAACGTTTCGAACATTCACCCCGGCCTGCATTTGCAGGCCAGGGTGCCAGATGCTTCCGGACCTTCGTCGCAGCGCACGGCGCAGCCTGATGGCTCGCCCCGACAACCCTCTGTCGAAGTCAGCGACATGCTGCCCCGTCAGCCACTACACGCGTCAGTCACTGAGCCGGAAACATCCGCAAGGCCCGCATCGCCGGTGTTCATTGCGGCGCATCTGGCGACCAGGCTGACCCCGGCAACGGACTCTGCGCAAGGCATCCGCCGTGACGGTCGCGAGCGAATCTACGTGGACATGCGTGAAGGCACGGCCATGGTCCATCAACACCCTGACGGGCGCTTTCAGTTGACCTCGGCCAGCGAACTGATTCCATCCGGCTTCCTGGTTGAGCGGATCCGGGATACGTATCTGTGGCAAAAACGACCAGCGATTGCGACACGTCGTCCACATGTCGACGAATCAGACGCCGAAGCCGGTTCAGGCAAACGTTCGCGCCTGGATAACGAGGACCATCCGGCGGATTCGAGCCCGACCACCGAACAGTCTTCACCCCTCCCCCATCAGCCGCTGAATCTGTCCCTTGACCTGTGGCGGAACTGGGGCGAACCGACAAAACCCGCCGGCGGACAATCGATAGAAATAGACGGGCTGCATTATCCGATCGTGTCGCAGATCGTCCGCTCCAATACGCCTGTTGTCTGCATCAAAAATCCGCGCTTCAGCCCGGAACGCTTTGAAGCATTCGAGCAGATGCTCAATGACGATCTTACGCTGCAGCCGCGCTGGGCAGCGCGAGGCCCGGACAACCACTGGACGGTTGTCGAACATCATCTGCCGTTCGAGAAACCGCTGACACAGTACGTCACCGACACTTTCGAGTGCCTGTCCGAGGCATCAGCCAGAGCAGTGGCAAAGACCATGTTCTTCCAGTCCCGTGGTGCGGAAGTGATCAACGGTGAAGGGCTGCAGGCACTGGGCCAGACATTGCGCCACTGGAGAGACAGGTCCATCCCGGCCCCCAGGCACCTCGCAGACCCGTTGCTGTTGTTGCCGGTACAGCCCGTCATCAGCGACGGGACTTTCGGCGGAAGAATCGTGCTGCCTGTAACGTCCGAGCCGCATCTGCAGCGACTGGACTTCGATCCGCAGAAAACCGGCCAGGCATGGCAGGACTATACGTCGGCACCAGGATCTGCGGGCTTGCAAAGACTTTTCCACAGCGTCCTGCTCAAGAGCGGCTATACGGTGAACCCGCCAGATCCCACGCTGCTGGAGAACGCGCTGGTGTTCAATCGGGAAGGGCACGACACACTTTTCATTCTGAAACTCCCTCCCCTGTCCTCGGGCTTTATCTCTCGCTACACCAAACCGGGCTCCGAGCTGATCAGTTCGGCCTCGCTGATGAAACTCGACGACGCCGGGAAACAACGGCTGAACACCATGCTGGCGCAGAACAAAATCAACTATCTGGTGGGCGGCATTCAACAACCGACTCCGGACCGCCCCACCCTATTTATTCTTCGAGAAGGCTGATCGTCAATGAGCCCCAAACGCCCCACCCGACCGAAAACAGATGCACCGGATACCACGCCTGTCGTCCGGAATACCACGCCGGACATTCCAGCCCCCCCGCGTCGGGTGCCTGACAGCCTGATCGATCCGACCCTGACCCACCCGGCCTGGCAATTGCCTGCGCCCCCCGTGCCCCGCCGGCAGATGATCGAAATCTACGAACTCCCCGCCGACACGCATGTTCGCGACAGCACTGCACAAAGGCCGATCGGCAGTTATTTTCTCGCACCCGGACTGGTCAGCAGACTGCCGCCTCCCGACGTGCAAAGCGGCATTCGATCCGCGGGACGCCATGCCTATGTCGATCTTGTCGAAGGCGGGACAGTGCTGACCGGTCCGGATGCACAGAGTGGAACAAGGGCCCGGTTATCGAACGAGCTTCTCGCGTCGGGTCCATTGCTGGAACGGGTTCAAGGTACGCTGATGTGGCGGCCGGTCCCGGCGCAGAACACACCGGATGCCGATACTTCGCGACTGATCATCACGCGCCACCCCTTGCCGGATGATGGACAGTCAGCCGTACCACCCAAACGTCGTCGCCCCGATGAGACGCCTGAACGGTGGAACAGCTGGGGCATCGACCCGCAACACGCCACCACGGGTGACATCCGGGTCGACGGGATTCAGTACAAAGTCATTCCGCGAGGCGATGCGAGCGATCCGATCGTCTACATCAAGAACCCGAATCACATGATTTACGACTTCGACCTGCTGAACCGCACGCTCGGATCGGACCTGCAGCAACAGCCGCGAGGCGCCATTCAGGTTCCACCCGCCCATCACTGGCAAATTGATCCGACGCTGCCGTTCGAACGCCCATTGACGGATTACGTCCGTCAGTACTTTCCGCAGTTATCGGCGACCTCACTGGAGAATGTCGCCTTCCATCAATTTGTAATGGCCAATGGCAGCCACACCGCCACCGGCTCGGGTTTGACCCTTCTGCGACAAACCTTCAATGACTGGAAGGCCGGCAATGTCTATCCGCGCCCGCAACTGGCAGATCCATTGCTGATGCTGCCGATTCTGCCGACGTCGGGCAGTGGGACGACCCGCCTCATCGAATTGCCGACGCCGTCACCGGGCGGTCCGTTGCAGCGACTGGATTTCGATCCAGTGCTTTTCCACCGGGAATGGGACTTTTACACCTCCACCCAATCGGGGGTGGAGATCAAACGATTCATGGCATCGTTGCTCACCCGAAACGGCTACAGCGTGTTCGACCCCAGTCCGTCCAATTCCTACCCGGCCCTGGTGTTCAAGCGCTCGGGACATGACTACGTATTTTTCATCAGTCTGCATCGCATCCGAGGACGAAACATCAAACAGGCGCTCACATCCGATCAGCACAGCGCCAGCCTGCGCCTGCACGTTCAGGTGGGCGCGCCTGCCGCGACGGCGGTCATTGCTGCGCATGCCGAGAACAAGGTCGTGTGGCTGCGGGGTGGCACGCAGATAAGGGCCGGTGCCGACGATACGGTGTTGATCGTGCGTGACGGACAGGCTCAGATCTGATCCTGACCACCCGATGACCGACAAAAAAAAGCCCGCAGTGTGAGCGGGCGAAAGACCAAAGAAGCTATATGCGCAGTCGCTTCCCGGTGGGGGCAGCTGCTTGGGGGTCAGCTGCCCCGATAGGTGGAATAGCTGTAAGGCGAGATCAGCAACGGTACGTGGTAGTGATCCTGTTCGGCAGAGATGCCGAACCGCAGCACGACCACGTCCAGGAATGCCGGCTCCGGCAACTGGACGCCACGGGCGCGGTAGTAATCGCCGGCGTGGAACTGAACCTGATAGACACCGGTACGGTAGTCATCGCCTTGCAGCAGCGGCGCATCGACCCGGCCATCGCTGTTGGTAAGCGCACTGGCGACCAATTCCAGGTGCGAACCTTCAACGCGGTACAGCTCGACCTTGATCGAGCTGCCCGGGCAACCGTGTGCAGCGTCCAAAACGTGTGTTGTCAAACGTCCCATTGATTCTGCGCGCCTGCCTGCGTGGAGCAGTCAGACTTCGCGCCTCCCGAAGTCAGTTGAAAAGGAGACCGCACCGTTTCGGAGCACGAAAAGCTGCGGCGAGCGATTGATTAAGACACTTTTCAAAAAAATTGTACACAATAAAAACGACATTTTTCCTCCTACCCCCGCCATCCTTCGATTTCCCGGTGATTTGCCCCGTCACCTCGCATTCATTGAACCCCCAATCCATTAGCTGACTGGTCAGGCAGGTTTCTTGCAGGTTCACGCCATTAACAGCAAAAGATGACAGCCGGTGAAAAATGCGAAAATTCAGGCTTACAAATTGAGAATAAAGTTGTATACAATCAGCCCATCGCTGTGACGCCAGCCTGCCATCCAAACTTCAGGGCGCCACACAATCTGTCAACGAATAAGAAGGAAGACTGCAGTGAGCGCTGACTACCCACGCGACCTGATCGGTTACGGCAGTAACCCTCCTCACCCACACTGGCCGGGCAATGCCCGGATCGCCCTGTCGTTCGTGCTCAATTACGAAGAAGGCGGCGAGCGCAACATTCTGCACGGCGACAAAGAATCGGAAGCCTTCCTCTCGGAAATGGTCGCGGCCCAGCCTCTGCAAGGCGCGCGCAACATGAGCATGGAATCGCTTTACGAGTATGGCAGCCGTGCTGGCGTCTGGCGGATCCTGAAACTGTTCAAGGAATTCGACATTCCGCTGACCATCTTCGCCGTGGCCATGGCCGCCCAGCGTCACCCGGACGTGATCCGCGCGATGGTCGAAGCCGGTCACGAGATCTGCAGCCACGGCTACCGCTGGATCGACTACCAGTACATGGACGAAGCGCAGGAACGCGAGCACATGCTCGAAGCGATCCGCATCCTCACCGAACTCACTGGCGAGCGCCCGCTGGGCTGGTACACCGGTCGCACCGGCCCGAACACCCGTCGCCTGGTGATGGAAGAAGGCGGTTTCCTCTACGACTGCGACACCTACGACGACGACCTGCCCTACTGGGAACCGAACAACCCGACCGGCAAGCCGCACCTGGTGATCCCGTACACCCTGGACACCAACGACATGCGCTTCACCCAGGTCCAGGGTTTCAACAAGGGCGACGATTTCTTCGAATACCTCAAAGATGCGTTCGACGTGCTTTACGCCGAAGGCGCCGAAGCGCCGAAGATGCTGTCGATCGGCCTGCACTGCCGTCTGGTGGGCCGTCCGGCGCGTCTGGCTTCGCTCAAGCGCTTTATCGAATACGCTAAAAGTCATGAACAGGTGTGGTTCAGCCGCCGCGTCGACATCGCGCGTCACTGGCACGAAACCCACCCGTACCAAGGGGCTGCCAAATGAGCACCTTTCAAACCCTGAAACCGTCGACCCTGAGCCGCGACGCCTTCGTCAAAGCCTTCGCCGACATCTACGAACATTCGCCATGGGTGGCCGAGAAGGCCTTCGACCTGGGCCAGGACGCGTCGATCGACCAGATCGAAACCCTGCACCAGCGCATGAGCGACATCCTGTTGAGCGCCGATCACGCCAGCCAGCTGGCACTGATCAACGCTCACCCGGACCTGGCCGGCAAAGCTGCCGTCCAGGGCGAGTTGACCGAAGCCAGCACCAATGAACAGGCTGGCGCCGGTATTCACCAATGCACGGCCGAAGAGTTCCAGCGCTTCACCGAGCTGAACGACGCCTACAAAGCCAAGTTCAAGTTTCCCTTCATCATGGCGGTAAAAGGCAGCAACCGGCATCAGATCCTCGCGGCGTTCGAAACGCGCATTCACAACCCGGTCGACACCGAGTTCAAATGTGCGCTGGCGGAGATCAACAAGATCGCCCTGTTCCGATTACTGACTCTCTAGCAAGCCTGGCCCGAGTGCATCAAACGCGGAGAGCACCCAGGGCCTCGCAAGCATCCCAAGCCACTTATTTAAAGGCAGACAAGAAGAATGAAAGCTTACGCCGTACCTTTCGAGAAGTTCGTCAACCTGGCCGATGCCCGTCTGGGCACCAAAATCATCTCGGTCACCGATGACTGGTTCGCAGACGCCAATCGTCTGTTTCAGCCGACCCCGGCCGTGTGGAAGGAGGGCGTGTTCGATGACAACGGCAAGTGGATGGACGGCTGGGAGTCCCGCCGCAAGCGCTTCGAAGGCTACGACAGCGCGGTGATCCGCCTGGGCGTACCGGGTTCGATCAAAGGCGTGGACATCGACACTTCATTCTTCACCGGCAACTTCCCGCCATCGGCCTCGCTGGAAGCCTGCTTCCTGGCGTCGGGCGAGCCGGACGAAAACACCCAGTGGACTGAAGTGCTGTCGGCCGTCGAGCTGCAGGGCAACAGCCACCACTACCACGAAATCAGCAACGACAAGGCGTTCAGCCACCTGCGCTTCAACATCTACCCGGATGGCGGCGTGGCTCGTCTGCGCGTGTATGGCATTCCGTTCCGCGACTGGTCGGCTGTTGGCGACAACGAGCAAGTCGACCTGGCCGCAGCCCTCAACGGTGGCCGCGCCCTCGCCTGCTCCGACGAACACTTCGGCCGCATGAGCAACATCCTCAACCCGGGCCGTGGCATCAACATGGGCGACGGCTGGGAAACCGCACGTCGTCGCACCCCGGGCAATGACTGGGTGATCGTCGCGCTGGGCCACCCGGGCGAGATCGAAAAAATCATCGTCGACACCCTGCACTTCAAGGGCAACTACCCGGACACCTGCTCGATCCAGGGCGCGTTCGTCAAGGGCGGCACCGACAGCCAGATCGAAACCCAGTCGCTGTTCTGGCGCGAACTGCTGCCAAGCCAGAAGCTGGAAATGCACGCCGAACACACCTTCGTCGAGCAGATCAAGGCGCTGGGCCCGATCACCCACATCCGTCTGAACGTGTTCCCGGACGGTGGTGTGAGCCGCCTGCGCGTACTGGGCAAGGTCGCTAAATAAGGTTGAACCCAATCGCTGGCAAGCCAGCTCCCACAGGTTTTGTGAACGCCACAGTCCACTGTGGGAGCGGGCTTGCCCGCGATGGCGATAGTTCTAACAACACAGAATTTTGGATAAGAAGAACAGCATGCGCACACTGACGATTGAACCGCTGACCAAAGAAGCCTTCGCCCCTTTCGGTGACGTGATCGAAACCGACGGCAGCGATCACTTCATGATCAACAACGGTTCGACCATGCGCTTCCACAAACTGGCGACGGTCGAAACCGCGACGCCTGAGGACAACGCGATCATCAGCATCTTCCGCGCCGACGCGCAGGACATGCCGCTGACCGTCAGCATGCTGGAACGCCATCCGCTGGGCAGCCAGGCTTTCATTCCGCTGCTCGGCAACCCCTTTCTGATCGTGGTCGCGCCACTTGGCGATGTACCTGTATCAGGCTTGGTCCGCGCCTTCGTCACCAACGGCAGGCAGGGCATCAATTACCATCGCGGCGTCTGGCACCACCCGGTGCTGACGATCGAAAAGCGGGATGACTTCCTGGTGGTTGATCGCAGTGGCACAGGCAATAACTGCGATGAGCATTTTTTCAAAGAGGATGAGCGTTTGATCCTCGCCCCCCACCAATAAGAGAAGGTCCGATCACTCGACAACAAGAGTGACGGGCGAGAGGTAAAGACTGTGGAAGCACATCTGTTGGAATGGCTGAACCTGAGCGTGCGCTGGGTTCACATGATCACTGGCGTGGCCTGGATCGGCGCGTCGTTCTACTTCGTCTGGCTGGAGAACAACCTCAACCGCGTCAACCCGAAAACCGGTCTTGCCGGTGATCTGTGGGCGATCCACGGCGGCGGTATCTATCACCTGGAAAAATACAAACTGGCCCCTCCGTCGATGCCGGAGAACCTGCACTGGTTCAAATGGGAAGCCTATTTCACCTGGATGTCGGGGATCGCGCTGCTGTGCGTGGTGTTCTACTCCAACCCCGTGCTCTACCTCGTGGCACCCGGCAGCGGCCTGACCGGCCCTGAAGGCGTGGCCATCGGCATCGGTTCGCTGATCGCCGGCTGGTTCATCTACGACTTCCTCTGCGATTCGCCTCTGGGCAAGAAACCGGCCCTGCTCGGCTTCATCCTGTTCGTGCTGATCATCGGCGCGGCGTATGGCTTCAGCAAGGTGTTCAGCGGTCGTGGTGCGTACCTGCACGTCGGCGCGATCATCGGCACCATCATGGTCGGCAACGTGTTCCGCATCATCATGCCGGCGCAGCGCGCACTGGTCGCCGCGATTGCCGAGAACCGCACGCCGGATCCGGCGCTGCCGGCCAAAGGCCTGCTGCGTTCGCGTCACAACAACTACTTCACCCTGCCGGTGCTGTTCATCATGATCAGCAACCACTTCCCGAGCACTTACGGCAGCCAGTACAACTGGCTGATCCTGGCCGGGATCGCAGTGTTGGCGGTGTTGGTGCGTCACTACTTCAACACCCGTCACGACAGCCACAAGTTTGCCTGGACCCTGCCGGTTGCAGCGGTAGGCATGATCAGTCTGGCGTACGTCACCGGCCCTGCGCCGATGTCGACCGCTCCGGACGTGGCCAAGGCGCCTGCGAAAATCGAGTACCAGCCGCTGCCGGAAACGGCTTTGGGTGGTGGCGCGAAACCGGCTGAAGCTGCACAACCGGCAGCTCCTGCTGCACCGGCCGCCGCTCCGGCTCAGGCGTCCAACGCCGGCCCTGCGTTCGACAAGGTGCACAACGTGATCCAGGAACGCTGCGCGGTCTGCCATTCGGCCAAACCGACCAGCCCGCTGTTCAGCGCTGCACCGGCCGGTGTGATGTTCGACACCCCCGAGCAGATCCGCCAGAACGCGGCGCGGATCCAGGCGCAAGCCATCACCACGCAGATCATGCCACTGGGCAACATCACACAGATGACCCAGCAGGAACGTGACCTGATTGGTGCATGGATCGCCCAGGGAGCCCAGACCAACTAAGCAGTAAAAGCATCGCTGGCAAGCCAGCTCCCACAGGGTTTTGCACTGCCTGTGTGGGAGCTGGCTTGCCAGCGATTAGCCGCAACGCGGTTTACCTGATGCAAAGAAACAGCTGTGAGCAACCCGGCAGCTGTTAATCACAAGAATAAAAAAGATCCGAGGTGTTGCATGTCCGAGCTGTCCAAAGCGCGCATCCCCGACGCACCCGCCATTCAGCGTTTGCCCCTTTTGCAACTGATCCTGGTCGGTTTGCAACATGTACTGCTGATGTACGGCGGCGCCATCGCGGTACCGCTGATCATTGGACAGGCCGCTGGCCTGAGTCGTGAAGAAATCGCCTTCCTGATCAACGCCGACCTGCTGGTCGCCGGCATCGCCACCATCGTGCAGTCCCTGGGGATCGGCCCGATGGGCATTCGCATGCCGGTGATGATGGGCGCCAGTTTCGCCGCCGTCGGCAGCATGGTCGCCATGGCCGGCATGCCCGGCATCGGTCTGCAGGGAATCTTCGGCGCCACCATCGCCGCCGGGTTCTTCGGCATGATCATCGCGCCGTTCATGTCCAAGGTCGTACGCTTCTTCCCGCCTCTGGTGACCGGCACGGTCATCACCTCGATCGGTTTGTCGCTGTTCCCCGTGGCCGTGAACTGGGCCGGTGGCGGCGCTGGCGCCGCTCAATTCGGTTCACCGATTTATCTGGCCATCGCCGCTTTGGTGCTGGCCACCATTCTGTTGATCCACCGCTTCATGCGCGGCTTCTGGGTCAACATTTCTGTGCTGATCGGCATGTGCCTGGGCTACGTGCTCTGTGGCGCCATCGGCATGGTCGACCTGAGCGGCATGGCCAACGCGCCATGGGTTCAGTTCGTCACCCCGCTGCATTTCGGCATGCCGAAGTTCGAACTGGCACCGATCCTGTCGATGTGTCTGGTGGTGGTGATCATCTTCGTCGAGTCCACCGGGATGTTTCTGGCGCTGGGCAAGATCACCGGCCAGGAAGTCTGCCCGCGCATGCTGCGTCGCGGCCTGCTGTGTGATGCCGGCGCGTCGTTCTTCGCCGGCTTCTTCAACACCTTCACCCACTCCTCCTTCGCGCAGAACATCGGCCTGGTGCAGATGACCGGCGTGCGTTGCCGTTCGGTGACCATCGTTGCCGGCGGCTTGCTGATCGTTCTGAGCCTGCTGCCGAAAGCCGCGTTCCTGGTGGCGTCGATTCCACCGGCGGTGCTCGGTGGCGCGGCGATTGCGATGTTCGGCATGGTGGCGGCGACCGGCATCAAGATCCTGCAGGAAGCCGACATCGGCGACCGTCGCAATCAATTGCTGGTAGCCGTGAGCATCGGCATGGGCCTGATCCCGGTGGTGCGCCCGGAATTCTTCGCCCACCTGCCGTTGTGGATGAGCCCGATCACCCACAGCGGGATCGCCATGGCCACCCTCAGCGCGCTGACGCTGAACCTGTTGTTCAACATTCTCGGTGGCGCCGAACGCGCCGCGATCAACGACTGCCACGCACACCCGCACTGATCCGAAGAGTAAAAAAGGGGGCTCGCCCAAGCCTGCCCCCTCGCGACAGCTTTGCCTCAAACAATAAAAACAAGAGGGAGCAACAGATGATCCGGACTCAAACCAACGTGTTGTTGAGCGGCGGCCTGCTGGCCGCATCGCAAGCCATGGCCGGCGATTTATTGCTGTGGCAGACCAACAGCCTGAGCTACCTGTACGGCAAGAACTTCGCGATCAACCCGTCGATCCAGCAGACGGTGACGTTCGAGCACGCCGACAAGTGGAAGTACGGCGACAACTTCCTGTTCGTCGACAAGATCTTCTACAACGGCCAGGAAGACCGCAACAAAGGGCCCCACGCCTTCTACGGCGAATTCAGCCCGCGCCTGTCGTTCGGCAAGATCTTCGACAAAAAGCTGGAGTTCGGCCCGATCAAGGACGTGCTGCTGGCCATGACCTACGAGTACGGCGAAGGCGACAGCGAGGCCTATCTGATCGGCCCCGGCTTCGACCTCAAGGTGCCGGGCTTCAACTATTTCACCCTGAATTTCTATCGCCGCCAGACCGAAGGCCCGCGCCCCGGCGACGGCGTCTGGCAGATCACCCCCGGTTGGTCCTACAGCATTCCCGTGGGCAATTCCGACCTGCTGATCGACGGCTATCTGGACTGGGTGGTCGACAACGATCAGAACTCGCGCGGCACCTATCACGCTAACCTGCACATCAACCCGCAGATCAAATACGACCTGGGCAAAGCCCTCGGCTGGGGTGAGAAGCAGGTGTACGTCGGCACCGAATACAGCTACTGGAAAAACAAATACGGGGTCGAAAGCACCCACAGTTTCGACACCAACCAGAACACCGCCAGCCTGCTGGTGAAGGTGCACTTCTAAGATGACCCGCAACCGTGCCCCCTACCTGTCGTCGGTGCTCTGTTGCGGGGCACTTGAGGCCTGGCCGTTGAGTCAGTATTCTCCGCGGCCTCCTGAATTCGGTCTAAAAAAAAGCCCGAATTTAATTCCTGACCGAAAAGCCAACTTATCCCGGCCGCGGTCAGTACCGAGGCATCCCGAAAACACGCTCAATCGACTGTTTTTCAGCAGCCGACGGGCGTTTTTTTGCTTTTCGAAAAGCCTTGGCTCAGCTCTTGCTAACAGCACTAAAGCTGACCGGATGGATGACTTTTGCAGCAACGAAAAAAGGCGCCACACCAGAGCGCCGACTCAAAAAAATAAACGTGGAACACCTACTTTGGGAGCAACCGAATGAAACGTATGTGCACCAGCCTGATGCTTGCGGGATCGCTGCTGGCAGGGGGTCAGGCCATGGCCGACGGCCTGCTGCAATGGCAGAACAACAGCCTGACCTACCTCTACGGCAAGGACTTCAAGGTCAACCCGGCCATCCAGCAGACCGTGACCTTCGAGCACGCCGATGCGTGGAAGTACGGGGACAACTTCTTCTTCCTCGACAAGATCTTCTACAACGGTGACAAGGACTTCAACAACGGTCCGAACACCTACTACGGCGAGTTCCAGCCACGCATCTCGCTGGGCAAGGTTCTCGACCAGAAGATCGAGTTCGGCCCGATCAAGGACGTCCTGCTGGCGATGACCTACGAGTTCGGCGAGGGTGACACCGAGTCCTACCTGATCGGCCCGGGCTTCGACCTGGCCATTCCGGGCTTCGACTACTTCCAGCTGAACTTCTACCAGCGTCACACCGAAGGCTCGCGTCCGGGTGACAACGTCTGGCAGATCACGCCGGTCTGGTCCTACACCATTCCGGTGGGCGACTCGAACATCCTGATCGACGGCTACATGGACTGGGTGGTCGACAACGACGTCAACAACAAAGGCGAATACCACGCCAACCTGCACTTCAACCCGCAGGTCAAATACGACCTGGGCAAGGCGCTGAATTTCGGCGAGAAGCAGTTGTACGTCGGTGTTGAATACGACTACTGGAAAGACAAGTACGGTATCGACGACACCAAGGCCTTCACCACCAATCAGAACGTGACCAGCTTCCTGGTGAAGTTCCACTTCTGATGAAGGTTCAGATGGCGCCCGCTCGGGCGCCATCGTTCTCAGGCCGGAACCAGCGCCTCGCCAATCCCGAGAAACCGGCACAGCTCATCGCGCTTGGCCAGTGCATCGCGCCGTCCAAGGTCGATCAATTCGCTGCAATACCCCGCCTCGAACAGCAAGTAACTCAACACCCCTGCCCCGCTCGTCTTGGTCGCTCCCGGCCCACGCAGAAACAACCGCAACGCCGCCGGCAGCTCCTGGCGATGCCGCGCCGCGATTTCATCGATCGGCTGACTCGGCGAAATCACCAGCACCTCCACCGGCGCCACCCCCAGCGCACGAGTCGGCGTGCCTTCGGGCATCAGATGACTGAACTGGTTGAGACGCTGAAGCAGCTCGATGTCGCTTTCCAGGCTATCAATGAACGTACTGTTGAGCATGTGCCCGCCGATCTGCGCCAGCGTCGGCTGCTGCCCGGTGTAGGTGCGCTCCAGCGGTTGCGCCGGATCAAAACCGCGCGGGTTGCCGCTGACGCCCACCACCAGCACCCGGCTCGCGCCCAGATGCAGCGCCGGGCTGATCGGCGCCGACTGTCGCACCGCGCCATCGCCGAAATATTCATCGCCGATCTTCACCGGCGCGAACAACAGCGGGATCGCCGAACTGGCCAGCAAGTGCTCCACCGACAACTGCGTCGGCACACCGATGCGCCGATGACGCAGCCAGGAATCGATGGTGCCGCCGCCCTGATAGAAGGTCACGGCTTGCCCCGACTCGTAACCGAACGCCGTCACCGCCACCGCGTGCAGTTGCTTGCGGGCGATGGACTCGGCGATGCCGGGCATGTGCAGTTTTTCGTTGAGAAGATGACGTAGCGGCGAGCTGTTGAGCAGCGCCACCGGCATTTGCCGGCCCATGCCCAACAGGCTGTGGCTGACGAAACGACTGGCCTGGCGGATCACTCCTGGCCAGTCGCTGCGCAACACGCGATGGCTGCGAAAGCCTTGCCAGAACAGCGTCAGGCGTTCGATGGCGGCGCGAAAATCCGTCGCACCGCTGGCCAGACTGACCGCGTTGATCGCCCCGGCCGAGGTGCCGACGATCACCGGAAACGGATTGTCCGCCCCCAGCGGCAGCAATTCGGCAATCGCCGCCAGCACCCCCACCTGATACGCCGCCCGAGCCCCGCCGCCGGAAAGAATCAAACCTGTGACCGGTTCAGCTGGGCTCATCGCAACGCTCCGTGGTGCTTATGGGGATGGGTCAATCAACCGCGTTTGGCGTACAGCTTCGGCTCGCCCGGTGGCCGGCTCTTGAAGCGTCGGTGTGCCCACAGGTATTGCTCGGGGCACTCACGCAACACGCCTTCGACCCACTGATTGATGCGGATGCAATCTTCTTCTTCGGTCTCGCCCGGAAAACCTTCCAGCGGCGGATGAATCACCAGACGATAACCGCTGCCGTCGGCCAGACGCTCCTGGGTGAACGGCACCACCAATGCCTTGCCCAATCGGGCGAACTTGCTGGTGGCGGTGACGGTCGCAGCCTGAATGCCGAACAGCGGCACGAAGATGCTCTGCTTGGCGCCGTAGTCCTGATCCGGCGCGTACCAGATCGCCCGGCCTGCGCGCAGCAATTTGAGCATGCCGCGCACGTCATCGCGTTCCACCGCCAGCGAATCGAGGTTGTGCCGCTCG
Source organism: Pseudomonas aphyarum (assembly GCF_028657055.1). Taxonomy (NCBI): domain Bacteria; kingdom Pseudomonadati; phylum Pseudomonadota; class Gammaproteobacteria; order Pseudomonadales; family Pseudomonadaceae; genus Pseudomonas; species Pseudomonas aphyarum. The sequence goes on along the minus strand of NZ_JAMDGS010000018.1, from coordinate 31,925 downwards.
CGGCCCTGACGCTGGACGAAGTCGAACAACGGGTTCTTGTGTTCGCGGTACATGCCGTCGATGGTGTGCTGCTGGCCGAGCAGCGCCGCGCCGATTTCCAGGGTGGTGAAATGCACCGCCATCAGAATCACGCCCTTGCCTTCGCGCTGGGCCTTTTGCAGGTGCTCCAGGCCTTCGACGTGAGCCAGTTTCGCCAGGCGCTGACGCGACCACCACCAGCTCATCGCCATTTCAAAGAAGGCGATACCGGTGGAGGCGAAGTTTTCCTTGAGCAGGCGCTTGCGTTCGGCGGCGGATTTTTCCGGGAAACACAGTTCCAGATTGCGCTTGGCGATGCGCCGCCGGTCGCCGGCGAAGCGATACATCAAGGCACCGAGAAAGCGACCGATGGCCAGCAACGCCGGATACGGCAGCTGCACGATCAGCCACAACAGCCCGAGGCCGCACCAGAGCGGCCAGAAGCGTGGGGCAAGAAATGCTTTTCGAAAACGCGGGCGATCCATTAAAGCTTCCGTAAATACAGTGGCCGCGCATTCTACATTGTTCGACCCGGCTTGCGGCCTGCGGGCGTTCTCGTTATAAGTCTCGGCACTTTTAGTGACAAGCCGTTGTATGCCGACATGAGCCAAACCGAACCGAAAGACCAAGATCCCGTGTTCCAGCTGAAGGGCAGCATGCTCGCCATTACAGTGCTGGAGCTGTCCCGCAACGACCTGGACAGCCTCGATCGGCAATTGGCCGCCAAAGTCGCCCAGGCACCGAATTTTTTCAGCAATGCGCCGCTGGTTCTGGCGCTGGACAAACTGCCGCCAAGCGAGGGCGCTGTCGACCTGCCGGGTCTGATGCGCGTGTGCCGCCAGCACGGCCTGCGCACCTTGGCGATCCGTGCCAGCCGCATCGAAGACATCGCCGCTGCCATCGCCATCGACATCCCGGTGCTGCCGCCGTCCGGCGCCCGCGAACGACCGCTGGAAGGCGCCGAACCCGTCGCCCCGAAGAAGCCGGAAAAACCGCCGGAGCCGGCCGTCAAACCGACCCGCGTCATCACCACGCCAGTACGTGGTGGCCAACAGATATATGCGCAAGGTGGCGATCTGGTGGTGGTTTCCTCGGTCAGTCCGGGGGCGGAACTTCTCGCCGATGGCAACATCCATGTATACGGCCCGATGCGCGGTCGTGCGCTGGCCGGGGTCAAGGGCGACACCAAGGCGCGGATTTTCTGTCAGCAATTGAGCGCTGAACTGATCTCCATCGCAGGCCATTACAAGGTTTCCGAGGACCTGCGTCGCGATCCGATGTGGGGTTCGGGCGTACAGGTCAGCCTGTCGGGCGACGTGTTGAACATCATTCGGCTTTAACGGATACTGCCGCATTTTCCAAGCATCTCTAAAACGTAGCGAAAACGGCTCAAACGAAGTAGGAAAAAGGCCAAAAGCCGAATTCCAGCCAAGGCTGTCCGACTGCAGTAGTTTTCTAGAGATGTTTTTCAGGGGCTGAACAGTCCTTCTTCCTTAGGGGTGAAACACCTTGGCCAAGATTCTCGTGGTTACATCCGGCAAGGGTGGTGTGGGTAAGACCACCACCAGCGCCGCTATCGGTACCGGCCTCGCTCTGCGCGGCCACAAAACAGTGATCGTCGACTTCGACGTGGGCTTGCGTAACCTTGACCTGATCATGGGTTGCGAGCGCCGCGTGGTGTATGACTTCGTCAACGTCGTGAACGGCGAAGCCAACCTGCAACAGGCCCTGATCAAAGACAAACGCCTGGAAAACCTCTATGTGCTGGCCGCCAGCCAGACCCGCGACAAAGACGCGCTGACCCAGGAAGGCGTGGAAAAAGTCCTGATGGAGCTCAAGGAACAATTCGAGTTCGTCGTCTGCGACTCCCCGGCGGGTATCGAAAAAGGCGCCCACCTGGCCATGTACTTCGCTGATGAAGCGATCGTCGTGACCAACCCTGAAGTGTCCTCGGTACGTGACTCCGACCGCATGCTCGGCCTGCTGGCCAGCAAGTCCCGTCGCGCCGAACGCGGCGAAGAGCCGATCCAGGAACACCTGCTGATCACCCGCTACCACCCGGAGCGTGTAGAGAAAGGCGAAATGCTGGGCGTCGAAGACGTCAAGGAAATCCTCGCCGTGCGCCTGCTGGGCGTCATTCCGGAATCCCAGGCCGTACTCAAGGCCTCCAACCAGGGCGTGCCTGTGATCCTCGATGATCAGAGCGACGCCGGCCAGGCCTACAGCGATACCGTTGATCGCCTGCTGGGCAAGGAAAAAGAACACCGGTTCCTGAATGTCGAGAAGAAGGGATTCTTCGAGCGTCTGTTTGGAGGTAGGTAATGAACCTTTTTGACTTCTTTCGTGCCAACAAAAAGCCAAGTACCGCCTCGGTCGCGAAAGAGCGTCTACAGATCATCGTGGCGCATGAACGCGGCCAGCGCAGCACCCCTGACTACCTGCCATCCTTGCAGAAGGAACTGGTGGAAGTGATCCGCAAATACGTCAACATCGGCAACGACGACGTACACGTGGCACTGGAGAGCCAGGGCAGCTGCTCGATTCTGGAACTCAACATCACCCTGCCAGACCGCTGAGTCGATCCGGCAGGAACGACGGCGGCTCAGGGCCCTTCCGACACCGGAGGGGCCCTGAGCCGCCGTTGGCATTTGTTACGAGGCTGTTTTAATGCCGCTGTCCAACGTCCAAATCATTCATCAGGACGCCGCCGTTCTGGTGGTGAACAAACCGACCCTGTTGCTCTCCGTGCCCGGCCGGGCCGACGACAACAAGGACTGCCTGATCACCCGCCTGCAGGAAAACGGCTACCCGGAAGCGCGTATCGTCCATCGTCTGGACTGGGAAACTTCAGGGATCATTCTGCTGGCCCGCGACGCCGACACCCACCGCGAACTGTCACGGCAGTTTCACGACCGTGAAACAGAGAAAGCCTACACTGCGCTCTGCTGGGGTCAGCCGGAACTGGACAGCGGCAGCATCGACCTGCCCTTGCGCTACGACCCGCCGACCAAACCGCGCCACGTGGTCGATCACGAACTCGGCAAGCACGCGCTGACCTTCTGGCGCGTGCTGGAGCGTTGCGGCGACTGGTGTCGCGTGGAGCTCACGCCGATCACCGGGCGTTCGCACCAGTTGCGCGTGCACATGCTGTCGATCGGTCACCCGTTGCTCGGTGACGGCCTCTACGCCCACGAGCAAGCCCTGGCGGCCTGGCCACGACTGTGCCTGCATGCGAGCATGCTCAGTTTCACCCATCCACAGTCCGGCGAGCGTTTGCGCTTCGAATGCCCGGCACCGTTTTAAAGGATTCTGTTCAGGATGAGTTGTATCGATACTCTGGTAACACCGGTCAAGAAAGCCCGACATCAGCTGCTTTACCTGATTTATGGCAATCAGGATGTCTACCGGCGCGAAGCCAAGTTCAGCATCCTGACCGTCCTGTCCCAGGCTAAAAACGGCAAACGTCCGGCAATCAGGATCCTCACTGACCGGCCGCAAGACTACGAGGGCTGGCCGGTCGACACCGTGCTGCTCGACGAAGCGACCCTGACCCGCTGGCAAGGACAGAACGGCTATCACCACCGGCGCAAGGCCTGCGCGATTGCCGCCGGCATGCAACTGGCCGAGAAAACCCTGTTCGTCGACACGGATACGCTGTTCACCAGTGACCCGAACAGCCTGTTCAAACACATCGATGTGAATCAGTCGGTGATGGACCGCTTCGAATACGACTGGAAAGACGTTTTCGAACGGCCTGACTACCTGAAGCTCGCCCGTGACCTCAGCGTCCACGGTGTTTCCCCGCAGAACGGTTTCAAGCTCTACAACAGCGGCCTGTGTGGCATCACCGACCGCGACTCGGCATTGTTCGAAGAGTCGATCCGGCTGATCGATGAGTGGACGGCCGACGGGTTCGAGATCCACACCATCGAGCAGATCGCCCTGTCCTACGCGATGCGCGAACGGCCAGTGGTGGAGGCGCGCAAACACGTCTACCACTACTTCGCGGAAAAACGCTTCTTCCACGCGATGCAGGCGTTCTTCTTCTCCCAGCACGGCGAGAAATTCAGCCAGCGACTGGTGGAGCTGTGCACTGACGTGCCTCGGGTCAAACCCTTTCCGTCCGCCTGGCAACGCCTGAAGATCAAGTGGAAACTGCGCAACCAGAGCGGCGCCATGCGCAAGGTCGGCCGGGATCTGTTGTACGGCAGCGCCGCGCCGGATCATCCTTACTACAGCGTCTGTCGTCATGAATGGTGGGAATGCGCCTCGCGGGAAATCCTGCGCTGGGACGAAAGCCGTCAGAAGAAGCTTCTGGAACAGAGCCGCTGGCCAAAGCAACTGCCTCGCCCGGACAAGCCTGAAGACGAAAAAGTGATCATGAACTACCTGAAAAAACGCGTGGAAGCCGCTCGCTGACCCGAGCGCAACATGTCATGTCCCAAGCATCAGGCCGATGCGTTAAACTCCCGCCCATTGCTGTCTGGAGCTTCTTATGCGCGAAGAGTTGAACCAAGGCCTGATCGACTTCCTCAAGGCCTCCCCTACCCCGTTCCACGCCACCGCCAGCCTTGTTCAACGCCTGGAGGCCGCCGGTTATGTGCGCCTCGACGAGCGCGAAACCTGGCACACCGAAGCCAATGGTCGTTACTACGTCACCCGTAACGATTCCTCGATCGTCGCGATCAAGATGGGCCGCAACTCGCCGCTGCACGACGGCATCCGTCTGGTCGGCGCCCACACCGACAGCCCGTGCCTGCGGGTCAAGCCGCAGCCTGAATTGCAGCGCCAGGGCTTCTGGCAACTGGGTGTCGAAGTCTACGGCGGCGCACTGCTGGCGCCATGGTTCGACCGCGACCTGTCGCTGGCTGGCCGCGTCACCTTCCGCCGCGACGGCAAGGTCGAAAGCCAACTGATCGACTTCAATGCCCCGATCGCGATCATTCCCAACCTGGCGATTCACCTCAATCGTGAAGCCAACCAGGGCTGGGCCATCAACGCCCAGACCGAACTGCCGCCGATTCTCGCGCAGTTCGCCGGTGACGAGCGCGTTGACTTCCGCGCGGTGCTCACCGATCAACTGGCTCGCGAACACGGCCTCAACGCCGACGTGGTGCTCGATTACGAGCTGAGTTTCTACGACACCCAGAGCGCTGCCGTCATCGGCCTGCATGGCGACTTCATCGCCGGCGCGCGCCTCGACAACCTGCTGTCGTGCTATGCCGGCCTGCAAGCCCTGCTTACCGCCGACACCGAAGAAACATGCGTGCTGGTGTGCAACGACCACGAAGAAGTCGGCTCCTGCTCGGCGTGCGGCGCCGACGGCCCGATGCTCGAGCAGACCCTGCGCCGTCTGCTCCCGGAAGGTGACGAATTCGTACGCACCATCCAGAAATCCCTGCTGGTCTCGGCCGACAACGCCCACGGCGTGCATCCGAACTACGCCGACAAGCACGACGCCAATCACGGCCCGAAACTCAACGCCGGACCGGTGATCAAGGTCAACAGCAACCAGCGCTACGCCACCAACAGCGAAACCGCCGGTTTCTTCCGTCATCTGTGCATGGCCGAAGAAGTGCCGGTGCAAAGCTTCGTGGTGCGCAGCGACATGGGCTGCGGCTCGACCATCGGCCCGATCACCGCCAGCCACCTGGGCGTGCGCACGGTCGACATCGGCCTGCCAACGTTCGCCATGCACTCGATCCGCGAACTGTGCGGCAGCCATGACCTGGCCCACCTGGTCAAAGTGCTGAGCGCGTTCTACGCCAGTCGCGAATTGCCGTAGGAAACAGCCGGGATCGCAGCGTGGAGCTGCGATCCTCCGGCCTGTAGAACCGGCTCATTTCTGATACACATCAGCACCGTCCATCGAAAACCCACCTAGACTTGAATCATTCCCTTCGACAAGGCTGTCGCCATGATCTCGATGTCTGCGTTCCACTCCATGCTCATTCCCATCCTGTGCGGAATGATTCTGCTGGCCATCGGCTTCAACTTCCGTGACAAGAATGCCGGAGTGTTCGCCATGTGGATCGGCATGCTGATGATCCTGGCCACCGTGGTCTACAAGATCCTCGCCAAACTCAACGAATAAATCCGCGCCCGGCTCGCATTGAATCTGGCGGGCTCGTACACTCGCCCGATCCGCCCCTTGCGAGGTTGACCGCCTAGTGTTCGCTCGTCTTTTTGCCCTGCCCTGCCTGTTTCTCGTCTGCCTGATGACCCTGATGTCGCCGGCACCTGCCGACGCCGCCGGTCTGCCGGGACTGCTCACGGGCTCCGGCAAGGCTCAGCCCGAGGCTCAGGAACCGCTCGGCCAGTCGCTGGACGAAGTCATCAAGTCGCTGGAAAACGACAAGCAACGCGCCCAGTTGCTGACCGACCTGAAAAAACTCCGCGACGCCACGAAAAAAGCCCAGGTCAGCCCCGAAGAAGGTGTGCTGGGACTGATCGGCGGCACCCTCGCCACTTTCGAAAAACAGTTCACCGGCGCCGACAGCCCGCTCAATCGCTGGTCCGCCGAATTCGACATGGCCCAGGACGAATTGAAAGGCCTGATGCTGCCGGCCAGCGAATGGCTGCCGATCATCTTCGCCTTCGCCGTGATCCTCGCGGTCTGGAGCCTGCTCGCAGCCGCGCTGATCTGGCTCGGCCACCGGGTACGCATGCGCTTCGGCCTGACCGAAGAACTGCCGCAAAACCCCCGAGCCCTCGACATGTTGCGCTTCGCCCTGCGCAAGCTCGGCCCCTGGCTGATCGCGTTGGTAATCACCGTCTACATGAGTTATGCACTGCCCTCGTCGCTGGGCAAAAGCCTGGCGATGGTGCTGGCTTACGCGCTGGTGGTGGGCACCTGCTTCTCGGCGATCTGCGTGATCGCCTTCTCCGTACTCGACGGCCCGCACCGCCATCGCGCGTTGTACATCCTGCGTCACCAGGCCTTCCGCCCGTTGTGGCTGATCGGCAGCTTCGCCGCCTTCGGTGAAGCCCTGAGCGATCCGCGACTGGTGGCCGGCCTCGGCGTGCACCTGGCCCATACCGCCGCGACCGTCGCCAACGTCCTCGCGGCGCTGTCGACCGGCCTGTTCATCCTGCGCTTCCGCCGGCCGATCGCCCACCTGATCCGCAACCAGCCGCTGTCCCGCCGCCTGACCCGCCGCGCCCTCAGCGACACCATCGAAATCCTCGGCACCTTCTGGTACGTCCCGGCACTGGTGCTGGTGGGCATCTCCCTGTTCGCCACCTTCGTCTCCGCCGGCGACACCAGCACCGCCCTGCGACAGTCGCTGATCTGCACCGTGCTGCTGGTGTTGTGCATGGTCATCAACGGCCTCGTCCGCCGCCACGCCCTCAAACCCCAACGCGGGCCGAAACGCCACGCGCTGTATTCCGAACGCCTGAAAAGCTTCTTCTACACCCTCGCCCATTTGCTGGTGTGGCTGGCCTTCATCGAACTCGGCCTGCGGGTTTGGGGCATGTCCCTGATCGGCTTCACCGAAGGCGAAGGCCACGACGTCAGCGTCAAAATATTCAGCCTGATCGGCACCTTGATCTTCGCCTGGTTGATCTGGATCCTCAGCGACACCGCCGTCCACCACGCCCTCACCCGCTCCCGCAAAGGCCTGGCCAACGCGCGCGCGCAAACCATGATGCCGCTGATCCGCAACGTGCTGTTCGTGGCGATCTTCATCATCGCCCTGATCGTCGCGCTGGCGAACATGGGCATGAACGTCACGCCCCTGCTGGCCGGTGCCGGCGTGATCGGCCTGGCCATCGGCTTCGGCGCCCAGTCACTCGTAGCAGACCTGATCACCGGCCTGTTCATCATCATCGAAGACTCCCTGGCCATCGACGACTACGTCGACGTCGGGGGCCACCTGGGCACCGTCGAAGGCCTGACCATCCGCACCGTCCGCCTGCGGGACATTGACGGCATCGTCCACACCATCCCGTTCAGCGAAATCAAAAGCATCAAAAACTACTCCCGCGAATTCGGCTACGCGATCTTCCGCGTGGCCGTGCCGTTCAACATGAGCATCGACGAAGCCATCAAACTGATGCGCGACGTCGGCCAGAAAATGCGCACAGACCCTCTGCAACGCCGCAACATCTGGTCGCCACTGGAATTTCAGGGCGTGGAAAGCTTTGAATCCGGCAACGCGATATTGCGCGCAAGATTCAAGACCGCACCGATCAAACAGTGGGAAGTTTCACGGGCGTTCAATTTGTCGCTCAAACGGCATCTGGATGAGGCAGGCCTGGACCTGGCGACGCCGAGGATGAACGTGCAGGTGATCACAGCAGGCGGTGGTGGCCAAACTCAAGAATAGATCCGGAGAATCTGACCGACTTCAGGCCGCCATCGCTGGCAAGCCAACTCCCACCACTCACCACTCACCACGATGAGCGTTAGCTCGAGTAAAGCTTTTGATCTTTTGGCCCCATCGGAAGGCTGAGTGGAGGGATTTATCCGGGGGTGGGAGCGCAGCGACCGTGCGGCGCAGCCGCATGCATCGAGAGGAGGTGCAGCGAAGCAAACCGTAGGCGATGCCCCCGGATGAATCCCGTAACGAAGGAACACCGAGCCTCAGCGAGGGGCCGAACGCAGGGGCTCAGACCTTTTGGTTACTTTTGGGGCGTTTGCCAAAAGTGACCCGCCGTAAGGGCGGAACCATAATCCGCAACACCCGAAGCAACGGATATTCACGCAAAGCGATCAAACCACATCAACCCCTACGTGAATCGCATCATGCCGCCAAAACTCCAGATCACAATCAATCAACCGCCCAAACTGATCATAATTGACCCGAGCAATCCTCAACCCCGGACTCCCCACCGAAACCCGTAACCCCGCCGCCGCCTCCACCGACAACGACGTCGGAACAATCTCGAACCGTACCCGCCCATAATGCAAATCGTAATGCCGCGCATAAAGCTCGGTAATCGACTGATTCAAATCAAACTCCAGAATCCCCGGAAAAAACTGCGGATTCAGATAATGCTCCACATACAACACCAGCCGCCCATCGATCCGCCGCGACCGGCAAATCTGAATCACGCTCGACAACGCCGGCAACTGCAACCACGCACACACCGCCGCTGACGCCGGCTGCAACCGCGCCGAAATCACCTCGGTCGACGGCACCCGCCCCTGCGCACTGACCATCGCGTGAAAATGACTGCGCTGCATCAGGTTGTAAGCCAGACGCGGCGGCGACACGAACCAGCCCCGCCGCTCCTCGCGATAAATCTGCCCTTGCGCCTCCAGCTGCAACAAGGCTTCCCGTACCGTAATCCGCGTCGTGCCGAACAACTCACTGAGCTTGCGCTCGGCCGGCAACTTGCTCCCCGCCGCCAGCAATCCATGGTCGAGCTGCTCCTGAAGGATCTGGCCAATCGCTGTCACCGCTTTTGTTGCCTCATCGCGCATCAACGTTACCTATCTGGACTAGACCAGCACTGTTTCGGGGCAAAACCGCACAGCTATTGCGCCGTTTGGTGGTGTTGCAAGCCTAGGCAGTGCAGATGACCGAGAGATGACAAAACTACCGAACGGTCGCCCTGACAACTTGCAATACATCGGCCAAGTCCCTTGCCCACCGGGACTTTGCGGGTGGTCTACGCTTAGCGGGCAGCCGTCGATACCGGAGAAATAAAACGCGGGTCGGGTATCCGCCGACATCAAAGTGTCATCCAGCCCCCCTACATTGGCTCAGGTATTGCTGACCTAGACCAACACAAACCGCAATCGCAGCGTTGAACACGACCAAGGAGCTTCGGAATGAAACAGCTTTTCCTGGCAACACTGTTAGGCTCGACCATTGCCATGTGCACCGCCGCCATGGCGGCTGATGATCTGAAAACCCTCGAAGCCGCTGCGAAAGCGGAAGGCGCCGTCAACAGCGTCGGCATGCCCGATGACTGGGCCAACTGGAAAGGCACCTGGGAAGACCTGGCCAAGAACTACGGCCTGAAACACATCGACACCGACATGAGCTCGGCCCAGGAAATCGCCAAGTTCGCCGCTGAAAAAGACAACGCCACCGCCGACATCGGCGACGTTGGCGCGGCCTTCGGCCCGATCGCGGTCAAGCAAGGCGTGGTTCAACCGTACAAGCCGACCACCTGGGATCAAGTGCCTGCATGGGCCAAAGACAAGGACGGCAACTGGGCACTGGCCTACACCGGCACCATCGCCTTTATCGTCAACAAGAAGCTGCTGCACGGCTCCGAAGTACCGACCAAATGGGCTGACCTCAAGGGCGGCAAATACAAGGTTTCCATCGGTGATGTGAGCACCGCTGCACAAGCAGCAAACGGCGTGCTCGCCGCTGCACTGGCCAACGGCGGCGACGAGAAAAACATCCAGCCTGCCCTGCTGCTGTTCGCAGACATCGCCAAGCAGGGTCGCCTGTCGATGGCCAACCCGACCATCGCCACCATGGAAAAAGGCGAGATCGAAGTCGGCGTGGTCTGGGACTTCAACGGCCTGAGCTACAAGGCCAAGATGGCCAACCCGGATGACTATGTGGTGCTGATCCCGTCCGACGGCTCGGTGATTTCCGGCTACACCACCATCATCAACAAATACGCGAAGAACCCGAACGCCGCCAAGCTGACCCGCGAATACATCTTCAGCGACGCCGGCCAGACCAACCTCGCCCGTGGCAACGCTCGCCCGATCCGCGCCGAGCACCTGCAACTGCCGGAAGACGTGAAAGCCAAGCTGCTGCCGAACGAACAGTACAAGAAGGTCACGCCGATCAAGGACGCCGATGCGTGGGAAAAAACCTCCAAGGCCCTGCCGCAGAAGTGGAACGAAGAAGTCATCGTCGAGATGAAGTAAGCCCGTAAGTCCCGCTTCCGGGATTGCTGGAGATCCCTGTGGGAGCGAGCTTGCTCGCGAATGCGGTCTTTCATTCAACATTGATGTTGGCTGACACGACGCCTTCGCGAGCAAGCTCGCTCCCACAAGGGCTCCCGACTGAATCTGAAATTTTCTGTTTCGCGGAGTTTTTGCCCCTATGAAGCACACCGTCATCCTTGTCGTGCTCGACGGCCTCAATTACGAGGTCGCGCGTCACGCCATGGGGCATCTGCAGGCTTACGTTGGCGCAGGACGCGCCGCGCTCTACCAGTTGGAGTGCGAGCTGCCGGCCCTGTCCCGACCGCTTTACGAATGTATCCTCACGGGCGTACCGCCGATCGACAGCGGCATCGTCCACAACAACGTCTCGCGCCTGTCCAACCAGCGCAGCATCTATCACTACGCCCGCGATGCCGGTCTGAAAACCGCCGCTGCGGCGTACCACTGGGTCAGCGAGCTCTACAACCGCTCCCCATTCGTGGCGGCACGGGATCGGCATACCGATGACCCGGCGCTACCGATTCAGCACGGCCACTTCTACTGGAACGATCACTACCCGGACTCGCACCTGTTCGCCGACGCGGAAAACCTGCGCCTGGGCCACGCCCCGGATTTTCTGCTGATCCACCCGATGAACATCGACGACGCCGGCCACAAACACGGCCTCGACACTCCGCAATACCGCAACAGCGCGCGCAGCGCCGACATCATCCTCGCCGACTACCTGCAAGGCTGGCTCGACGCCGGTTGCCAGGTGCTGGTGACCGCCGACCACGGCATGAACAACGACCGCTCGCACAACGGCCTGCTGCCGGAAGAACGCCAGGTGCCGCTGTTCGTGCTCGGTGACGCCTTCAGCCTGAACGCCGACGCCACACCGAAGCAGACCGACATCTGCGGCACCGTCTGCGAACTGCTCGGCGTGCCCCACGACAAACCTGTGTGCCGGGAGTTGCTCAAGTGAACTCAATGACTCGCGGCAAATGGCTGGCGGCCCTGTGCCTGGTGCCATTCGCGCTGTTCTTTATCGTGTTCGAAATCGCACCGTTGATCTGGGTGATGATCAACAGCCTGCAATCGGAAGAATTCGGTTGGGGCTTCGCCAACTTCAGCAAAATCTTCAGTTCGAAGTTCTATCTGCAGGCGATCCAGTACAGCCTCGAAATCAGTTTCTGGTCGAGTGTGTTCGGCATCATCATCGCGGTGCTGGGCGCCTACTCCCTGCGCCGGGTCGATTCGAAGCTGCGCAACTTCGTCAACGCCTTCGCCAACATGACCAGCAACTTCGCCGGCGTGCCCCTGGCGTTTGCGTTCATCATCCTGCTCGGCTTCAACGGCAGCATCACCATCATGCTGAAGCAGGCCGGGATCATCGAGGACTTCAACCTGTACTCGAAATCCGGGTTGATCATCCTCTACACCTACTTCCAGATTCCCCTCGGCGTCCTGCTGCTGTATCCGGCATTCGACGCCCTGCGCGAAGACTGGCGCGAGTCCGCCGCATTGCTCGGCGCTGACGGCTGGCAGTTCTGGCGCCACATCGGTCTGCCGGTGTTGACCCCGGCCCTGCTCGGCACCTTCGTGATCCTGCTGGCCAACGCCCTCGGCGCCTACGCCACGGTCTACGCGCTGACGACCGGCAACTTCAACGTGCTGCCGATCCGGATTGCGGCGATGGTCTCTGGCGACATTTCTCTCGATCCAAACCTGGCCAGTGCCCTGGCCGTGGTGCTGGTGGCGCTGATGACCCTGGTGACCGTCGTGCATCAACTGCTGCTGAAGAGGAGCTACCATGTCTCGCGCTGAATCCGGCCCGGCCGGCGTCTACCACCGCGTCGTGGTCTATCTGCTGTTCGCCATCCTGCTGCTGCCGCTGGTGGGCACGCTGGTCTACTCGATCGCCAGCAGTTGGTCCGCCACCATCCTGCCCAGCGGTTTCACCTTCAAGTGGTACATCCAGTTATGGAGCGATCCACGCTTTCTGCACGCCTTCGGTCAGTCGTTGCTGGTGTGCGTCGGCGCGCTGATCCTGTCGGTGGTGCTGATCCTGCCTCTGCTGTTCGTGGTGCATTACCACTTCCCGAAACTCGATGCGCTGATGAACATCCTGATCCTGCTGCCCTTCGCCGTACCGCCGGTGGTGTCATCGGTGGGCCTGTTGCAGCTCTACGGTTCCGGGCCGTTCGCGATGGTCGGCACGCCATGGATCCTGATCGGTTGCTACTTCACCGTGGCGCTGCCGTTCATGTACCGGGCGATCACCAACAACCTGCAAGCCATCAACCTGCGCGACCTGATGGACGCCGCCCAACTGCTCGGCGCCAGCACCTTTCAGGCAGCCTTCCTGGTAGTGCTGCCAAACCTGCGCAAAGGCCTGATGGTCGCGTTGCTGCTGTCGTTCTCGTTCCTGTTCGGTGAGTTCGTGTTCGCCAACATCCTGGTCGGCACCCGCTACGAAACCCTGCAGGTTTATCTGAACAACATGCGCAATAGCAGCGGCCACTTCACCAGTGCGCTGGTGATTTCCTACTTCTTTTTCGTGCTGGTCCTGACCTGGGTCGCCAACATCTTGAACAAGGACAAAAGCGAATGAGCTATGTCAGCGTCCAACACCTTCAGAAAAACTACGCGGGCACCACGGTGTTCAGCGACATCAACTGCGAAATCCAGAAGGGTGAATTCGTCACCCTGCTCGGCCCGTCGGGTTGCGGCAAATCCACCCTGCTGCGTTGCATCGCCGGGCTGACGCCGGTGGATGGCGGCAAGATTCTGCTCGATGGCGTCGACATCGTGCCGCTCACCCCACAGAAACGCGGGATCGGCATGGTGTTCCAGAGCTACGCGCTATTCCCCAACATGACCGTCGAGCAAAACGTCGCCTTCGGCCTACGCATGCAAAAGGTCAATGCCGACGACAGCCACAAACGGGTTGCCGAAGTGTTGAAGCTGGTTGAACTCAACGATTTCGCCAGTCGCTTTCCACATCAGCTGTCCGGTGGTCAATGCCAGCGTGTTGCCCTCGCCCGTTCGCTGGTGACCCGCCCGCGCCTGTTGCTGCTGGATGAACCGCTGTCGGCCCTTGATGCGCGGATTCGCAAACACCTGCGTGAACAGATCCGTCAGATCCAGCGCGAACTCGGACTGACCACGATCTTCGTCACACACGATCAGGAAGAAGCCCTGACCATGTCCGACCGGATTTTCCTGATGAATCAGGGAAAGATCGTACAAAGCGGCGACGCCGAAACCCTCTACACCGCACCGGTCGACGTGTTCGCCGCCGGTTTCATCGGCAACTACAACCTGCTGGATGCCGACAGTGCCTCGAAGCTGTTGCAGCGGCCGATCAACCATCGCATCGCCATTCGCCCGGAGGCCATCGAACTCAGCCTGGACGGCGAACTCGATGCGCAGATTCGCAGCCACAGCCTGCTGGGCAACGTGATCCGCTACCGCATCGAAGCCCGGGGCGTGGAACTGGTGGTGGATGTGCTCAACCGTTCGGCGGCGGACCTGCATCCCGACGGTCAGCGCCTGTCACTTTCCATCGATCCCACCGCCCTGTGTGAGGTAGCCTGATGACTTTGCTGACACCCAAGGGGGAACTGAACTGATGGCCCTGGCAATTTTTGATCTGGACGAAACCCTGATCCACGGCGACTGCGCCACCCTCTGGAGCGAGCAGATGGGGCGCCTGGGCTGGGTCGATCCCGAGTCGTTCATGCGCAGGAACAACGAGCTGATGGACGCCTACAGCCATGGCAAGTTGCGCATGGAAGACTACATGGACTTCAGCCTCGAACCGCTGATCGGCCGCACCCCGGAAGAAGTCGAGCATCTGGTCGGCCCATGGGTTGAAGACTTCATCGAGCCGATCATCTTCAGCGACGCCACCAAGACCATCGCCGCCCACCGCAAGGCCGGCGACCGGATTCTGGTGATCTCGGCCTCGGGCACACACCTGGTCAAACCGATTGCCGAACGGTTGGGCATTGATGAGGTGCTGGGGATCGAACTGGAAGTGGCGCATGGCGTGTACAGCGGCCACACCGTGGGCACCCTGACCTACCGCGAAGGCAAGATCACCCGCTTGCTGGAATGGCTAGATGCCGAAGAGGAAAACCTTGAGGGCGCGAGTTTCTATTCCGACTCACGCAATGATCTGCCGCTGCTGCTGAAAGTGGATTACCCGCATGTGGTCAATCCGGATCCGGTGTTGCTTGCAGAGGCCGAGAAATCCGGCTGGCCGATTCATCTCTGGAAATAAGCGATGGTCTTGTGGGAGCAGGCCTGCTCCCACAAGCATCGATGATCAGCTCAGGCTTTCGTCGATCACCAGCACCAGCTTCCCGGCCACGGTGTTGCTCGCAAGCTCCGCAAACGCAGCCTCGGCATCCTTGATCGGGAACGCCTTGGCCAGTTGCGGCTTCAGTCGCCCCTCGGAAAACAGCGGCCACACGTGCTGGCTCAGATCGCTGAACAGATCGGCCTTGAACTGATCATCACGGCTGCGCAGGGTCGAACCCAGCAGTTGCACGCGCTTGGCCAATACCTGGGCCAGATCCAGTTTCGCCTCGCGCCCGCCCATCAGCCCGATCAGCACCCAACGTCCGTCCTGAGCCATCAGCTTGAGGTTGAGAGCCGAATAGTTGCCGCCCACCGGATCCAGAATCACATCGAACGGCCCGAAATCCCGCAGGCTATCCAGATCGTCGGTGCGAACCACCCCGCCCTGGGCACCCAGCGATTCGCAGTAGGCCAACCGCTCAGCCGAGCCGACGCTGACCCAGCACGGATTGCCGAACGCCTTGCACAGTTGAATGGCGGCTGAACCGATGCCACTGGCCCCGGCGTGCAGAAGAACTTTCTCACCCGGTTTGAGCGCCGCAAGTTGAAACACATTCAGCCAGACGGTCGCGTACACCTCGGGCAAGGCCGCGGCTTCGATCAGCGATACACCTTCTGGAACCGGCAGCACATGCCGTCCGTCGACGACCACCTCTTGCGCCATCCCGCCCCCGGCCAGCAAGGCGCAGACCCGGTCACCGACCTGCCAGGACGAACCTGCGCCGACCTCACTGATCACCCCGGAACACTCAAGACCCAGCACCTGGCTGGCACCCGGAGGGGGTGGATAAAGTCCGGCTTTCTGTAATAAATCCGCGCGATTGAGGCCCGCTGCCGCCACCCGGATGCGAACTTGTCCTACATCACATGTAGGACTTGGTTCATCAACCCATGCCACTTGACCTTCAACGCCTTGCAATGCCTTCACAGTGCCTCCATAGTGAGTCTGGACTGAGCCCGAAGCTATAGCGCCGGGCTTTTTGCATTATGCGACCGGCCCTGGGGTCTGAACGAACGCTGAACAGCAGTTATCGTACAGAGCGTAGAGGTACCGGCGACTTCAAAGACGGCCTAATATGCGTTATCAATTGTCCCCGCGTCGAATCAGCATGAAGCATCTGCTCCCCAGCACCGCCCTCGCTCTTTTCATCGGTATCGGTCTGTTGCCGGTGTCGGGCACCACATTCGCAGCCAACAGCTGGGACAAGTTGCAGCCTGATCGCGACGAAGTGATCGCCAGTCTGAACGTCGTCGAGTTGCTCAAGCGTCACCACTACAGCAAGCCGCCGCTCGACGATGCGCGCTCGGTGATCATCTACGACAGCTACATCAAGCTGCTCGACCCGTCGCGCAGCTATTTCATGGCCAGCGACATCGCCGAATTCGACAAGTGGAAGACCCAGTTCGACGACTTCCTCAAGAGCGGCGACCTCAACGCCGGGTTCACCATCTACAAGCGCTACCTGGACCGCGTGAAGGCGCGTCTGGACTTCGCCCTTGCCGAGCTGAACAAAGGCGTCGACAAGATGGACTTCACCACCAAGGAAACCTTGCTGATCGATCGCAAGGACGCTCCGTGGCTCAAGTCCACCGCCGAACTCGACGACCTGTGGCGCAAACGCGTCAAGGACGAAGTGCTGCGGCAGAAGATCGCCGGCAAAGAGCCGAAGCAGATCCAGGAAACCCTGACCAAGCGCTACAAGAATCAACTGGCGCGTCTGGACCAGACCCGCGCCGAAGACATTTTCCAGGCGTACATCAACACCTTCGCCATGTCTTACGATCCGCACACCAACTATCTGTCGCCGGATAACGCGGAGAACTTCGACATCAACATGAGCCTGTCCCTCGAGGGCATCGGCGCCGTGTTGCAGAGCGACAACGACCAGGTGAAAGTCGTGCGTCTGGTGCCGGCAGGCCCGGCCGACAAGACCAAACTGGTTGCTCCGGCCGACAAGATCATCGGCGTTGCCCAGGGCAACAAAGAGATGGTCGATGTGGTCGGCTGGCGTCTGGATGAAGTGGTCAAGCTGATCCGTGGTCCGAAAGGCACCGTGGTGCGCCTGGAAGTCATCCCGGCCAGCAATGCGCCGAACGACCAGACCAGCAAGATCGTGCCGATCACCCGTGAAGCGGTGAAGCTCGAAGACCAGGCCGTGAAGAAGTCCGTGCTGAACCTGAAACAGGACGGCCGCGACTACAAGCTCGGCGTGATCGAGATTCCGGCGTTCTACCTCGACTTCAAGGCCTTCCGTGCCGGCGATCCGGACTACAAGAGCACCACTCGCGACGTCAAGAAACTGCTGACCGAACTGCAGAAAGAGAAAGTCGACGGCGTGGTCATCGACCTGCGCAACAACGGCGGCGGTTCCCTGCAGGAAGCCACCGAGCTGACCAGCCTGTTCATCGACAAGGGCCCTACCGTACTCGTGCGTAACGCCGATGGCCGGGTCGATGTACTTGAAGATGAAAACCCGGGCGCGTTCTACAAAGGCCCGATGGCGCTGCTGGTCAACCGCCTGTCCGCCTCGGCTTCGGAGATCTTCGCCGGCGCCATGCAGGACTACCACCGTGCGCTGATCATCGGTGGCCAGACCTTCGGCAAAGGCACCGTGCAGACCATTCAGCCGCTGAACCATGGCGAACTGAAACTGACCCTGGCCAAGTTCTACCGGGTTTCTGGTCAGAGCACCCAGCATCAGGGCGTACTGCCGGACATCGATTACCCGTCGATCATCGACACCAAGGAAATCGGCGAAAGCGCCCTGCCGGAAGCCATGCCGTGGGACACCATCCGCGCGGCGATCAAACCGGCGAGCGATCCATTCAAGCCGTACCTGGCCCAGCTGAAATCCGAGCATGACAGCCGCTCCGCCAAGGACGCGGAGTTCGTGTTCATCCGTGACAAGCTGGCCCTGGCGCAGAAGCTGCTGGAAGAAAAAACCGTCAGCCTCAATGAAGCCGAACGTCGCGCCCAGCACGCCGACATCGACGCCAAGCAACTGGCGATGGAAAACATCCGTCGCAAGGCCAAAGGCGAAGAACCGCTCAAAGAGCTGAAGAAAGAAGACGAAGACGCCCTGGCAGCCGCCGAGCCGGACAAGGTCAAACCGGAAGACGACGCCTACCTGAGCGAGACCGGGCGCGTACTGTTGGATTACCTGAAGCTGAGCAACCAGGTCGCAAAGAAGTAAGGTGATGGCAATTTAATGCTGACGATCCCCGGATCGTCATCAAACAGTCATCATTCTGTCGTGCAATAAAGGACTGGGAGCTGTTCTCTTGATCGAGAACGCTCCCAGTCCTTTTTTTATCGCCAGAGATTGCCATGACCACGACCGAACAGCTGAGTGCCTTGAGCTCGATCCTGACTCAAAGCGGTTTACACAGCCTGTTCCAGCCGATCATTTGCCTCTCCGAACGGCGCATTCTCGGCTATGAAGCCCTGACCCGCGGCCCGTCCAACAGCCCGCTGCACTCCCCCATCGCCCTGTTCGCCGTGGCCCGCCAGGCGGGGCGCTTGAGCGAACTGGAAATCGCCTGCCGGCAAAGCGCCTGTCGTCGTTTCAACGAACAGCAATTGCCGGGCAAGTTGTTTCTCAACGTCTCTCCGGAATCCTTGCTCGAAGCCGCGCACCAGCCGGGGCGAACGCTGCAGCTGCTGCAGGATTTTGGTATTCCGCCGAGCCAGGTGGTGATCGAACTCACCGAACAGACGCCGATCGATGATTTCCAGTTGCTGCAAACAGCACTGCATCACTATCGGGCCATGGGATTTTCAATTGCCCTCGATGATCTTGGGGCCGGTTATTCGAGCCTGCGCTTGTGGTCGGAGTTGCGGCCGGATTATGTGAAAATCGACCGGCACTTTATCGACGGCATTCATCAGGATGCGTTGAAGCGCGAGTTTGTGGGATCGATCCTGCAAATCGCCAAGGCCTCAAGGGCGCAGGTGATTGCCGAAGGCATCGAATTGCCAGAAGAACTGGCAGTGCTGACCGAGATGGGTGTCGATCTGGTGCAGGGCTACCTGCTCGGCCGCCCTCAGGAACACCCGCCGCGCGATGCCCGCGCCCTGATGCCCAAGCACGACAGCAGCGCCGTTGCACTGAACGATGAAGGCAGCGATCTCAGCGCCCTGCTCAACGATCAACCGGCCGTGAATCGCGACACACCGACCGCTACCGTACTGGAAGCCTTCCGCCGTCAGGCCAACCTGAACTCGCTGGCGGTGCTCGACGAACAGGGTCAGCCCTGCGGCATCGTTCATCGTCACTCGCTATCCGATGCGCTGCTCAAACCCTTTGCCACTGACCTGTTCGCCCGCAAACCGATCAGCCGTCTGATGAACGACGACTTCCTCGCCGTCGAAATGAGCCAGTCGCTGCAACAGGTCAGCCGCCTGATCACCAGCCGCGCCCGGCAACGTATCGAAGAGGACTTCATCATCACCCTCAACGGCAGCTACCTGGGCCTGGGCCGCGTGATTGACGTGCTCAAACTGATTACCGAACTGAAGATCCAGCAGGCTCGCTATGCCAATCCGCTGACCTTGCTGCCGGGGAATGTGCCGATTCAGCAATGTTTGACTCGCCTGCTGCAACAGGGGCGCGAGTCGGTCATTTGTTATGTCGACATCGACAGCTTCAAGCCGTTTAACGATATCTATGGGTATGGGCGTGGGGATGAGGTGTTGCTGTGTCTGGCGCAATGCCTCAACGAACGCGTCGACCCGTCCCGCGATTTCGTTGGCCACATCGGTGGTGACGATTTTCTGTTGGTGCTCGGCCCGGAGGATTGGCGCAAACGGCTGAACCAATTGCTTGATGACTTCCAGAGCCAATGCCGGCGTTTCTACCGTCCTGAGCATCTTGAAGCTGGGTGTTTTGTTGCGCCGAATCGCCAAGGGATTCGTCAGGAGTTTCCGCTGCTGTCACTGTCCATTGGCGTGGTGCATTTGCATCCTGAAGCGTGTGCGCAACTGGATGCGAGTCAGTTGGCGGAGATGGCTTCGCAGGCGAAGCATCATGCGAAGAATGTTCCGGGGTATAGCGTGCATTTGATTGATAGTCTTACGGCTCCTGACCTTGATAAACCGCAAGTTATTGGCCAACGCTGACTGTCAAAGTACGGCCATTCCCTTTGCCATCCTTAACTCTCTGTTGAGTCATCGATGTGATACCTCAACAAGCAACTTAACAAAACCTGCATAAACTGACGTTGATCCTCTACATCGTCATCAAAATAGGTTGTGATTTTTGTGAATACGGCATCAAAGCTGTCACCAGCTTCCAAGTAGTGCTTCAGCGTATCAATACACCACTCGCGCTCATAAAAAGTGTAAGAAAGAAACTCAGGCTTCATAAGAATATCAAACAGCTCAGCAAGCTCCTTCTTGTCATTAACATTCTTTGAAACAATGATCTTTTCACGTGCATCATCATGAGTGTTTTCTATATCAAACAGAAAAAGAAGACCACGCAAAACAAAATATTCAGGCTTACGTTTCATTCCATAAATTCCGTATAAGAGGTTATCGGCATACCTGCTCTATCAAGGATGACTACCGCATGTGTTTGCTGTCCGTAAATTACTCCACCTCTTTTGTACCCTTCACCAACTACCTTGCCCATATTCATCGGTTCCTTAGACGCCATTTGCCCATTTCGCCTGAAAATAAGCTGAGCACGATGTATCGCGTTCAATTGGTCTCGATAGCTAAAAAAATGAGTGGCAGCACTGGGTATTTTTGGCTGACCTGCTCGTCTCCCGTTGGTGTAAACCTCGATGACTCCAGTTGTTGGATTTCTACCCGTCATCGAACGTTCCTGCTGAGAAGCCAGTGTGGTCTGTTTGCCATGTTTCTCTAAGGAGTGTGCGTCTCGCGTAGCTTTCTCCATTTCATCCAAACGCCGATAAGCATTCGCCTCTGCCAACTCATCAATCTTCGCCCGCCGTTCCTGCGCTGTCATGCGCGGCAGCTGCGGCTCGCCCTCATCAACAACCGAACCACCCACCCCATCCGGCACCGAACAACCCGGCTTATTCGGCAGCGGACAATTGGACGTCAACCCCAACGGATCCACCCACCCCGTCGGATTCGGCACATACCGGTACTGGTTCAGCCCACCCGCCAGTTTCACCGGATCTGGCGTCAGATAGCGTCCAACGTCCGGGTCGTAATACCGGTGCCGGTTGTAATGCAGCCCGCTTTCGTCATCGAAGTACTGCCCCTGAAAGCGCAGCGGCTGGTTCAGGTAGTCCTCGGTCGCCAGCTCCAGCGAGGTGACCTTGCCGTAGGCGCTGTATTTGGCGGACCAGACGATGTCGCCGCTGTAGTCGGTCAACTCCTGCGGGGTGCCGAGGTGGTCGAGTTGGTAGTAGAACGGGCAGGCGCGTTTCGGGCCTTTGCCGTCGAGCATTGCCAGCGGGCGAAAGGTGCCGGGTTCGTAGATAAAGCTGCGGTGTTGTTCCTGGCTGCTTTCGGCGATCAGGTGGTCGCCTTGCCAGAAGAAATCGGTGGTCTGGCCGTCGACGATTTTGCGGATGCGCCGGCCGAAGGCGTCGTATTGGTAGGTGGCGGTTTTGCCATCCGGGCGGGTCAGGCCGATCAGGCGGTGCTGGCTGTCGTAGCGGTATTCGGTGACCAGTTGTTGCGCGCGGCCGCGGCGTTCGCGGATCAGGTTGCCGAAGGCGTCGTAGTCGTAGTGGCGGTCGCCCTGCATCTGCAGGCGGTTGCCTTTGATCTGTGTCGGGCCGGGGCGGTCCTGCATCAGCAAGTTGCCGGCCGGGTCGTGAGCGAAGTTTTCCGGCACATCGTCGCGGGTGTGGCGTACGCGGATCAGCCGGTCGAGGGCGTCGTACGTATAGCTGCGCTGGCCGTGGCGGGTGTCGGCGATGTGTTCGAGGTTGCCGTTGGCGCTGTAGGCAAAGTCGCGGCGGTACAGCGAGTTGCGCTGATGGCCTACGGCGTGGGCGCTTAACCGGCCCTGTTCGTCGTAGGCGTATTCGCTGAGCAGCAGGCCTTGCTGGCGTTGCTGTTCGCGGCCGTTCTGGTAGACGTGACGGGTGAGCAAGGCGCCGTTGAGGTCGATCGCGGTCAGCGCGCCGCCCTTGGCGTAGTGGTAGTCGAGCTTGCTGTTGTCCGGCAGACGCATGCGAGTGAGCTGGCCGCAGGCATCGTAGGTGTAACGCAAGGTGCCCCAGCCCTGGTGCTCGCGCACCAGCCGGTCCTGCAGGTCGTATTCGAAGGCCAGCGGGTGATCCTGGCCGTCATCGACGCCGACCAAACGGCCTAAACGGTCATAGCGGTAGCTGACTTCGACCCCGTCGGGCAGGGTCTTGAGCAGCAGACGCCCAGCATTATCGCGTTGGTAAGCAGTGACCAGCGTCGAGCCGTCATCGCCGAACTCGGTCTTTTCCAGCAGGTGGCCGTTGTGGTCGTAGGCGTAGGCGGTGCGCCGGCCATCGAAGCCGGTTTCCTGTCGGATCAATCCGGTCGGCGTGTAGTCCAGAAGGTACTTTTCGCCGGACTCGTTCTCGATTTCCGTGAGCAGCAGCTGCGCATGGTCGTAGCGGTATTGCAGTCGCGTGCCGTCGGGATTGATTCGGCGACTGACCAGGTGCAGATCGTCGTCATATTCGTAGCGGGTGATCCGCCCCAGTTCATCGCGCTCGGCGGTAATCTGGCCGTAGGCGCTGTAACTGAATGCCCGTGTGGCCCCGGTAGGCAGCGTTGTTTGGATCAGCCGGCCAACGGCGTCCCACGCCTGGCGAGTGACCGCACCGTGTTCATCTTGCGCAGTAATCCGCCGCCCCAAAGCGTCGTAGGAAAACTTGCGAACCCCACCGTCCGGCAGGCTTTCTTCGACCAGTTGCCCGAGGTCGTTCCACACGAACACATGCCGGCCCGAATCCGGATAACGGATCGACAGCAACCGCCCCTGTGCATCGCGGTGGTAGTGGGTGACATGGCCGTCGGGATCGACCGCCTCGGTGATATCCCCCTGCGAATTACGCCGGTACGTCCACACCGCATCGCCACGCGAACGGCTGTGCAGGAAACCATTGCGGTACTCGTAGGACGTCGGCGCATCGTCCGGCGGAATCAGCGCGATCAGCCGACCGGCGTCGTCATAGCGGTACTCGGTAACCGCCCCCAGCGCATCCTGCTCGGCGACCAGCCGGCCCGCCGAATCGTAGGCCTTGAGCTGTTCGCCACCGTCCGCCGACACCTGACGCACCAGTCGCGCCGTGTCGTCGTGGACATAAACCTCTTCGCGACCGTCGACGTACTGCACCCGAACAGAGCCGGCGTCGTCCCAGGCATAACGCGTATCCATCTGCGAAAACGACGCCCAGTGCCGCACACAGCGCGCCGCCTTGCCGGTACGCTCCCACTCCCAGAAGAAGCTCGCACCGCCGGCCAACTGCCGTTGCAGGATGACGTGCTGGTCGTCGTAGTCGTAACGCTCCGTCTCGCCGACCGCGTTGGATGCCTCGATCAATCGATGGCGAGCATCAAAGCGGTAGCTGACCAGCGTCTGCTCGGTGCGCCAGGCCGCATCGCGCCAAACCTGATAATCGACCGCGACCAGATGCGCCCGCTCGTAGCGCAGCAACAAGGAACGACCAGCGCCGTTGTCGAGGCGCTCAACGCGATCCAGACGATCCCGCGTAATACGTAACCGGTTACCGTAGGCATCGCTGACAGCAGTCAGACGCCCAGCCCGAAAGTGATAAAACCGCGCCGCGTCCCCCGCCAGCGCAACAATCAACTCCTCCGGCTCATCCCCGAGAAAGATCGCCGCCCGCGACAAACTGTTGTGAATCGCCGGCCGCTCAACGCTCGGCAACGGAAACCGCGTGCGCCGGTTCTCATGGTCAACCCAGACCACGCCATCGCCATCAACCTCCAGCCGATGCGCCAGCGAATGACTCCAGCCAAACCCCAATCCAACATCAATCTCGGCCGCACTGGTGCGGTACAACCGACTGAATTCGAACGGCAGCAGTCCATCAAGCACACCGTCAGTCAGCGTCAACAATTCTTCGCCAGTGACCATCGACACCGGACACCCATTGGTGCAGGTCAGCGGCGCACAATCGGCGCTGTCGCCGTTGGGGTTCTTTGCCTGATCCGGCGTGTCGTCATGGGGCTCGTCTTTTTTCAGGGAAGCATTACGCCGGGCATCCCAGCGCAATTGCATACGGCCCTTTTTCACCCCGGCGGCGATTCCCCGTGCGGCGACGGCTTTGTACTGGTTCACGTAGCCGATGAAGGTGCTGACGATGCCGAACATCGCCTTCACCAGTCGCGCCACCGCCGACAGCAACTGAGCGCCACGCTCCGCCAGCCGCAAGGTCAGATACGCAATCCCCGCCCCGGCGCCGACAAAGGTCAGCACAACGCCGATCAACACATCGATCAGCAGGTGCACCACAACCATCGAGACCGCCTCGGCGGTTTTCCCGGCAATTTCATTGGGTGGCAGCATCTCCAGCCAGAGGCTGGCAGTACGCAACAACAGGCACAGCGCCGCCTCGTCACTGACCAATAACTGAAGCTTCTCCATCATTTCAGGCGCTGTTTCTGCCAGCGCGATCAGCTGCGCGGCGCCACTGCCCAACCGCCCGGAAAACTTTCCGGGTTCCTGGAGAATCTCCGACAACAACCCGATGCTGTCCCACACCCCCTCGATCGCCGCCCAGCTCCCGGCCAGCATGCCGTTCCCGGCTGCTGTGGCCACCGACTGCGACCACTGCGGCTTGAAACCCTGCCACTCGCTGCGCAGCCAGCCATCCAGCTGCCGAGTCAGGCCATCGTAGGACTCGAACAGCGCATCAACCTGCTTCTCGCTGGCGCCGCCGTGCACCACCACCCGGTAGAACTTGCCCGCCTCGCCGGTGAACTCCCCTTTGCCCTGAGCATCGAGGGTGACCGACTTGACTGCACCGCCCTCCACCGCCACCACATCGACAACGATGTCGCCCAACGGGATGTCGTACGCCGACTCGAACTTGCTCTCGATCTCCATCGGCCCGGATTCCGGGCATTGCACGACCGCAGAAGTAAAACGGCCGTCGTCAATCGCAACCGCCGTGCTGTGCTCGCCGAAACGGATGATCCGCTCCATCCCCATCAGCGACGGCAGGTCGGCCGCATGACTGACGCTGTCTGCCGAGCGACTGAGCCAGTGCTTGAGCTGTTCGCGATAGAGATCAAGGGTGCGGGGAAAGCTGTCGAGTTCTTGCTCGATGCGGGTGACGGCATCCATCAGCGCATTTCCATGCGCATGGCGAAACGAAAAACCGGGTCAAACATGTGCGTTCCCTCGCGCAAAAATCAGGCGAGGGACTTTGCGGGGGATCAATCAGAAAAGAAGTCAGGTAAGTAGGCAGAGGATGTAGGACAAGTCTGTAACTGATTTTTATCGAATTGCAGACGCAAAAACGGGGCGGGAGGTTTCCCTCGCGCCCCGTTCACGGAACAGATGACTTGCTTATTGAGAGGAGTCTCGGCCGGCCAGCTCTTTCAACTTGAGTTCGGCCAACGGATGCCCGGCCTTCGCGGCCATGGTCCACCAGCGAGCGGCCTCCGAAGGATCTGGCGCTTTGCTCGGCGTACCTGCAAGACTGATGACACCGACTTGATACGCCGCCTTGCCATCCCCGGCCAGCGCCGCCAGTCGCAACAAGCGCACACCTTCTTCACGTGCGCCCAGGCCAACCCCGCGAAACGTCAGGATGTGCCCGTAAAAGCTTTGCGCGCCGACATCGCCCAAATTGGCCATGCGCGCAAACTGTCCTTCGAGCCAGCGCCAGCCGCGGGGCTGACGGACAAACCACGACCAGTGAAACAGCCTACGGGCCAGCCAGTAACTTGCCCGCGCCTTGAGTCGTAAAAACACTCAGGCCTCCGCCGATTCCGGGTACTCGTACTCAAAGACCCGCACCACTTCCGAGGCATGCCAGGAGGCGGCGGCGACACCGTCGGACGGCCCGGAAAAACGCCCCAGACGCTCGACACATTCAAAGAAACCGGTGCGTGGCAGGCGGCTTGCACCCTGGCTGATCACCAGCGAGCTGCGCAACGGTTGTTCGGCTTTCGCGTCCAGTGCGGCGAGATGCTCCAGTGCAGCGGTCAATGTCTGCATGGCCGGCGTGGGCAGTTGCAGGCGTTCAAGCAAGGCTCGATAAGTCAAAAGATGGCGCTGCCTGCGCGCCTGATCCAGCTCCCCCAGCAATCCGTCCCAATGTTGACGACTGATGCGTACGCTCACGATTGTTCCCTCCACCCTGGCACCGTCAACTCCCAGGCCAGGCTGCGGCGAATCGCGGCGTCGGGCAGACGCTCGCCACTTTCAATCATGGCCAGGTAAGACGGGCTGATGCCTACCGTGCGGGCCAGCGCCTCGATGGCGATGCCCTTCCCTTCGCGCAAACTGCGTAACTGATCCAGACCTGGAAGAATCGGGTCCGGGGTTGCCGCAAGTGGCGCTGGAGCCGGTTGCGACGGTGCTTCGTTGATGCCTGCTGCTTTCAGTAGAGCCTGATACTGAGCCCATGGCAGAACCGCATATTCGGGTTCGCCATCGCGTGCAATTATCTGAATATCCATGACTACCCCGTAGGACAACAACACTTAGCGAGTCGGCACTTTTCCCTAGAAGTGTAATCCTAACAGCGGCCAAGGTCGTGGGGGGTATCTATCTGTGTAAGAGGCTGTCGTGATTCAGGACTTTTTCGGCCCCTGAAGCTGAAGTTGTTCGGGCGTATCGGGCAAACGCTCGACCACTCTGAGCTTTTCCGGCGCCTGACGCTGACGCCACAGGCGGAAGGCATTCAGTTCATCGTCGAGGGTTTTCATCAGCCAGGCGAGGACGGCGATGTCATCGAGCATGCCGAACATGGGAATGAAATCCGGGATCGCATCCACCGGGCTGAGGAAGTACATCAGACCGGCCACTACCGAAACGATCGCCTTGGCGCTGATCGCACGGTACTCGCCGCGCCAGTACGCCAGACACAGTGCCTGTAACAGACGCAGATCGTCCTTCAGTTTGCCGAGGCGATTGCCTTGGGCGGCGCCTTTGCTGGCCACGGCGAACAACAAAGTCGGCAAGCGGCCTCGAGCCAGCAAGCGTCCGGCCAAAGGCAGGAATCGGGCGAAATTCCACGGCGCTTTCATTTATTTCTCCCGTTGAAATGTTATCCACACAAATTGTGGATAACCTTGTGAACAGAGCTGCATTTCAGCGCTGAGAGCCCCGTTTCATAAGGGCTGCGCTCAGATCGGGCGTTTTTTACTCACATAAAAAAACCCAATATTTCATTGACTTGGCGGCTCCGGGCGTCTAGCGCGGGCAACCTTAAAGTCTAGGACTGCCATGACCGGCGTCGGTTCGGTCTGTTTACGCCGACCATCGTCCAGATGCAACAACGCCCCGCATAAGCGAGGCGTTGTTGTTGAAACCGGCGCAGATTACTTGGCGGCGGCGTCTTCTTTGGCTGGATCCTTGATGGCCAGCAGTTCCAGGTCGAAAACCAGAACCGAGTTGGCCGGGATTGCCGGGCTTGGCGATTGCGCGCCGTAAGCCAGATCGCTAGGGATGTACAGCTTGTACTTCTCGCCAACGTGCATCAGTTGCAGGCCTTCGACCCAACCCGGGATCACACCGCTGACCGGCAGATCGATCGGGCTGCCGCGCTCGACGGAGCTGTCGAATACGGTGCCGTTAGTCAGCTTGCCGGTGTAGTGAACGGTCACGACGTCGGTAGGCTTAGGCTGTGGGCCGTCGGCTTTCTTGACCACTTCGTACTGCAGACCGGAAGCGGTGGTGGTCACGCCAGCTTTCTTGCCGTTTTCTTCGAGGAATTTCTTGCCGGCGGCTGCCGACTCTTCGCTCATCTTGGCCATGCGCTCTTCGGCACGCTTTTGCAGCGCGGCGAAAGCTTCGACCAGTTCTTCATCTTTCAGCTTCTGTTCTTTCTTGCCGACGGCATCTTCGATGCCCTGGGCTACCGCTTTGGAGTCCAGATCATCCATGCCTTCCTGAGCAAGGCTCTTGCCCATGTTCAGGCCGATACCGTAGGAAGCTTTTTGCGCCGGGGTTTTCAGCTCTACGCTGGTCTGCGAGTCACAACCCGCGAGTACCAGGCTAACCAGGGCAACCGCCGCCGCCAACCGATGCTGTTTCATGCTATTTCCTTGTTCATGCGCCGAAAGGGCAATCGAGTAAAGCCGCGAGCTTATCAGGCCGCCACGACCAATGGCTACCGGCATGAGAGCAGGAATCTTCCGATAAGTTCAGGGATTAAAAAGCATTTGGCGAAAGGCACGATGAAGCTTCTGTCATCTTTCGCCGACAGCGATTGATGCCGCTTCCCACAACACTTGGCGTAATGGCCACTTGCCGCACATGGCTTGGCTCAGGCATAACAGCGCAACAACTCGACAAGGATGTTCATCTTGCGCCTCTTATACCGTGTGTTGACGCTGATCGTGGTGCTGCTGGGACTGGTTCTGGCGGTGGTTCTTTACTATGTCGCCAATCCGAGATTGCCCTTCCCCGCGCCCGCAAAACAGGTGCATTACCTGAACCAGTGGACTGAGCAAGAGCGCCAGACCTACTACTTCACTCCGCAGGGAACGCAGGTCAAAGGCCTTCGTTACGAATGGTTTCAGGCGCTGGAGCTGCCGTTTTCGCAGCAACGCTTTGCCTCCCCGGAATACCTCGCGCGCTTCGGCTTTCTGATCGATCCGCAGCAAAAAGCCACGCCGGACAACCCAGGCAATCTGCCGGTAGGTTTCGCCCGGCACCAGAATCCCGGCAGCTCCGAGCAATATCTCGACATCACGTGTGCGGCCTGCCACACCGGTGAACTGCACTTCAATGGCCAGGCAATACGCATCGACGGCGGCTCGGCCCAGCATGTGTTGCCCTCCAGCGTTCCTACATTGCGCGGCGGCAGTTTCGGACAGGCATTGGTCGCCAGTCTCACCTCGACTTACTACAACCCGTGGAAATTCGAGCGCTTCGCCCGCCACGTGCTGGGCAACGACTACGACGCACGCCACGAACAACTGCGCAAAGACTTCAAAAGCTCACTCAACACCTTCATCAAAGTGGCCTGGAACGACACCCATCGCGGCCTCTACCCCACCGAAGAAGGCCCTGGCCGAACCGATGCATTCGGGCGTATCGCCAACGCGACCTTCGGCGATGCGATCTCCCCAAGCAATTACCGCGTGGCCAACGCCCCGGTGGATTACCCGCAGCTTTGGGACATGTGGACATTCGACTGGGTGCAGTGGAACGGTTCGGCGCAACAACCGATGGCGCGCAATATCGGCGAGGCTTTGGGCGTCGGCGCCACTCTGAATTTCTTCGACGCCAACGGCCAGCCGTTGCAGGGCGATGAGCGCTATGCCTCCAGCGTACGTGTGCGTGATCTGCACAAGATCGAAGAAACCCTGCAAAAACTGCGATCGCCGGCATGGCCTGAAGAGGTGCTCGGCGTGATCGACAAACCGTTGGCAGCCAAGGGGCGAGCCCTGTTCGCCGAGAATTGCGCCGGGTGCCACGTACCGCGCCAGACCCAGGACGGCGAGCGTTGGGTGCAACATCTGCACATGCTCCCGGTGGACGTCATCGGCACCGATCCGAATGCCGCCAACAACATTGCCAATCACCGTTTCGACCTGACCGCCCTGCAATGGAACCCGGCGGAGCTTGAACAAATGGACGTGAAGTTGCACCCCAAGCCCAAGGAACCGCTGGATCTCAGCCAGCTGTCAGTGGCCAAGGGGCTGGCTTACGTCACCGCCTTCGTGGAAAACCGTGCGTACCGTGAAGCGGGCGTCACCGCTGCCGAGAAACCACAGCTCGACGGCTTCGGTCTGCCGATCGGCGTTCGCGAAAAAGTCGCCTACAAGGCGCGTCCGCTTGCCGGCGTATGGGCCACGGCCCCGTTCCTGCACAACGGCTCGGTGCCGAGCCTTTATCAGTTGCTGTCACCTCAGGACGAGCGCGCCACCACCTTCTATAAAGGCACCTTCGAATACGACCCGCGCCATCTGGGCTACCGCACCGAAGCCTTCACCAACGGTTTCCTGTTCGACACCCGCATCACCGGCAACCACAACAGCGGCCACGAATTCCGCGCCGGCGAACGCGGCAACGGCGTCATCGGCCGACTGCTGCAGCCAGAAGAGCGCTGGGCGCTGCTCGAATACCTGAAAGTGCTGGGCGGCCCGCTGGAGGCACAATTGCCATGATCTTCAATTCCTTCAAAAGACCTTCGATGCTGGCGCGTTTCTGGCACTGGCTGGGACGGTTACTGGGCAAAACCCTGCTGATTCTGCTGGTGATCGGTCTGATCGGCTGGGCCCTGACCACCGCGTGGTTCGCCTGGCAGCACCGTGGTCCGGTGTCGGCGCTGGAGCAGACTCCGGACGGCGAAGCCGCCATGACCCAGGACGTGATTCAGACCGCCGTGCGCATCGTCGATCAGCACCGCGAAAGCACCCGCTACCTGCGCGACGCGCATGCCAAGGCCCATGGCTGCGTGAAGGCCGATGTTCAGGTGATGCCGGATCTGGCTCAGGAATTGCGCCAGGGCGTCTTCAGCGAACCGGGCAAGCTGTGGAAAGCGACAATGCGCCTGTCCAACGGCAACGCCTATCCGCAATTCGACAGCATCCGCGATGCCCGGGGCATGGCGCTCAAATTGCTCGATGTGCCGGGCAAATCTTTGCTGGCCGACCGTCAGGGGCTGCACGAGCAGGATTTCGTGATGTTCAGTCACCCGAACTTCTTTGTCAGCGATGTCGCCGAGTACCGTCAGAATGTGGCGGCGCAGGCTGACGGCAAGAAGGTCATGGCGTTTTTTCCGGGGTGGGATCCGCGTAACTGGCAGATCCGACATCTGTTCATTGCATTGGCGACCCTATCGCCACCGCCGGAGAGCCCGACCCGCACGACCTATTTCTCGGTATCCCCCTACAAGTTCGGCGAGGCCAATGCCAAATTCCGGGTGATGCCGGATCCGGAGCGCTGCCCGGCTTATACCTTGCCGAAACAGAACCAGGATCTGCCGAACTTCCTGCGCAATGCATTGAATCAACAGCTGTCGACCGACCGGATTCCGGCGTGTTTCGTGTTACAGATCCAGCGGCAGGACGCGAACAAGTACATGCCGATCGAAGACACCAGTATCGAATGGCGCGAGCAGGACAGCCCATTCCAGACAGTGGCGAGGATCACCCTGCCCCCGCAGGACTTCGACACCCCGGCGCTGAACCTGCAATGCGACAACCTGTCGTTCAATCCCTGGTTCGGCATCGACGCTCATCGCCCGATTGGCGGGATCAACCGGTTGCGTAAAGCGGTGTATGAAGCGGTCAGCGATTACCGGCACAACCGCAACTCGGCGCAATAGCAGCGCCAGAAACGAAAAAAGCGACCGTCAACGGTCGCTTTCTCATGTTTAGGCCCGGCAAAAGCCAAATCCCGGACAGCAAAAAGCCCGCACAAGGCGGGCTTTCTGTGGTGATCTGGCGTTCAGTGTTCCAGATTACCGAATATGGCGCAGCGGACGGGACTCGAACCCGCGACCCCCGGCGTGACAGGCCGGTATTCTAACCGACTGAACTACCGCTGCGCGAAACGCTTGAAACGAATGGTGGGTG